>CAKQHB010000020.1 GCA_934234215.1 uncultured Cuneatibacter sp. | reverse complement strand
CTCTACACAACAAACAAATATAAAATAGAAATCTGAAAAGGAAAAGTCATAGTGTCCTTGACAAAGGGTACACTTTAGGATCTGGAGTATCTGGAGCAATTTTTCTTTTTACTATACCGGATAGTTACACCTTGCTTCCGGTAGTCTATACAAATAAATAAATTTTATAAATTTTTTGTTAAATTTACTGCGATTTCTGTTTAATTTTGTCCCTTGTTTTTTTGTCGAATTGTAGTATGATTGATAAATATAAAACATCGTCACTTTAAATCGTTAAAGTGACAAGGAAAGAAGAGGAATGAATTATGCAAGCAATCCAAGAATTCATCACTGCAAATCCATACATCGCCTTTGGTATTCTGGTGGCGATTATGGCACTTGGTGATGTCGTATCCAAAGTAAGTAAGGGCTGGTTTCCCAGCGGTCTTGCGATCATGATTCTGATCGTAGCCGGTTTCTGGACGATTCTCCCTGCAACACTGGCCGCAGATGCCGGTATTACCGCAGGCATTTATAAATTATCTGTTGTTCTTCTGATCACCCATCTTGGAACCATGATCAAAACAAAACAGATGATCGCTCAGTGGAGAACTGTTATCATCAGTCTCATGGGTATCGTTGCCATCTGTGTCTTCTGTGCCTTCATCGGCGGTCCGATCTTTGGAAAAACAAACGCACTCGTTGCTGCTCCGGTTCTGACCGGAGGCGCGATCGCTGCAAGTATCATGTCAGACGCAGCAAGTGCTGTCGGCAACACACAGGCACAGCTTCTGGCAATGGTTGTTATGGCTGTTCAGGGACTGTTTGGTATGCCTCTGTGTGCATTGGCAATCCGAAAAGAATGCGCAAGACTTGGTGTTGAGTACAAGGCCGGTAAACTGACCGCTGCCTCGGATGTAGATGAAGATAAATCCCAGAAGCGGAAAGCCTTCCTGATGACAACGAACACCATTCTCACAAAGCTGGCGATTATCGTCATTCTTTCTTCCCTTCTGGAAAAGCTGACCGGCGGTTATGTATCCATCTATGTATGGTGTCTGATCCTTGGCTTTGTTGCCAGTGAAATTGGATTTGTAGAAGAAAACGCTCTTGGCAAAGCAAAGGCGGACGGCTTCCTGATGACTCTGCTGTTAGGCTTTTTGTTCTGTTCTTTCTCCTTTGCAACATGGGATCTGCTTCGTCCGGTGCTGTTGATCGCACTGGGTCTGGCTGCAATCTCTACCGTAGGTCTGGTACTTGTTTCCTTCCTGGCAAGCAAGATCTTCAAAAAATTCAACGAAAGTTTCTGGGGCTGCTTCTCCATCGTGCTGAATGCTTACCTCGGTTTCCCACTGAATGTTATGCTTGTCAATGAGGCCATGGAAAGAATTGAAGATCCGGAGGAGCGTGCTGCATTAAACAATGAGCTCATGCCGAAGCAGTTAGTTGCCGGATTTGTATGTGTTACCATCGTATCCGTATTCGTTGCCGGTATCTTTGCAAAGTTAGTTTAATTATTCCGTATTATAAAGCTTATCTGTTCGGAGTCATTCGTTTTACGGATGGCTCCAAACTGTTATAAATCAATTTTTAAGAAATGAGGTATTTGTATTATGGCATCTGAAATCAGACAAAAAGCACATGAAATCGCACCTTACATTATTGAAATGCGAGAGGCGATCCACCGTCATCCGGAATTAAGTATGCAGGAGTTCTGGACCACCGATTTTGTTGCAGGCGAGATGGAAAAGGACGGCATCCCCTATAGAAGGATTGAGCCTACCGGTATCATCGCTGACATCAAAGGGGATCATCCCGGCAAGACGGTTGCACTGCGTGCCGATATGGATGCACTGACTGTTGAAGAAAAAACCGGTCTTCCCTACGCTTCTGAAGTTCCCGGCATGATGCACGCCTGCGGTCATGATACTCATGTATCTATGCTGCTGGGCGCTGCAAAGCTGTTAGCTGGTATGAAGGATCAGATCCATGGTACGGTTCGCCTGATCTTCCAGCCCGGTGAGGAGGTTGCTCAGGGTGCAAAGGCTGTTATTGCACAGGGCGGTCTGGATGGTGTGGATGCTATTTTTGGTATGCACACTTCCGGATGCACTCCCGCATCCGTGATCGGCATTGGCTGGGGTCCGATCCAGGCCGGTGCTACTTTATTTAAGATCAAGATTCACGGAAAAGCCTCCCACGGTTCACAGCCGGAAGCCGGTGCAGATGCAACGGTCGCTGCCGCTGCTCTTGTTCTGAATCTGCAGTCTATCGTCAGCCGTGAGCTTCCTCCTATGGAGCCGTGTATTGTTACAGTCGGTAAGCTGAACAGTGGTACCCGTTTCAATGTCGTATCCGGCGAAGCAGAGCTGGAAGGTACCTGCCGCTTCTTCAGCCCGAAGATCAAAGAAGACATGCCTCATATTCTGGAGCGCATTGCTAAGAGGACGGCTGAGACTTATCGCTGCACCGCAGAGGTGGAATACATCCCGCTGTGTGACATCAACACAAACAACGAAAAGATGGCAGATCTCATGTGGGAAGCCGGAAAGAAGGTCAGCGATTCCGAAGACCTCATGAAGAAGACCACTCCGATGCTCGGTTCCGAGGACTTTGCCGAATATTCCGTTCGCTGCCCTGCTGCTTTTGCAGCGCTTGGAAGCGGAAGTGAGTATTCCAACCACAGCAATTATTTCTACGCAAAAGAAGAAACACTGGAAGTCGGTTCTGCTCTGTATGTACAGACCGCTCTGGATTTTCTAAATCAGTGATCACACGAAAGGATTCATTTTTATCATGAAAGAACTGGTAAAAGAGCTGGCAGGTGCTCAGAAAGAAAATCTGCGCAGAGATTTTGAACATTTTCATCAGAACCCGGAGCTGAGCTTCAAAGAATATCAGACTGCGGAGTACATCCGAAATACCCTGAAAGAGCTGGGCATTCCGATGCAGGAAGGCATCAGCGGCACCGGTACCGTCGGCATTCTGAAGGGCTCTGAGCCGGGTCCGGTCATCGCATTCCGTGCCGATATCGATGCACTGCCCGTTCATGAGATCAATGATCTGCCTTACAGGAGTCAGACGGAGGGTGTTATGCACGCCTGTGGTCATGACAGCCACACCGCAACTTTACTCGGTCTTGCCAGAGTGCTGAGTTCTCACCCGGAACTGGTAAAGGGTACCGTCAAGTTCCTGTTCCAGCCTGCGGAAGAAAAGCTTCCCGGCGGTGCAAAGCAGCTGTGTGCAGACGGTGCCATTGACGATGTTGATATGGTTTTCGGACTTCACGCCGGTTCCGGTATGGATCTGGGCACTATTGAATTGAACCGCGGACCGATTTCCGCAGCAGTCTGCACCTATGAAGTACAGATCCATGGTGCCGGCGGACATGGCAGTTCTCCTCATGCAGCCAAGAACCCTGTTCCTGTTGCCTGTATGATCGGCTCTGCGATCAACCAGATCCGCGCAGAGAAGGTTGATCCTCTTGCTAATATGGTTTTGACCGTTTCTTACATTGAATCCGGTAAATATCCGAATGTCATCCCGGCAGAAGCAAAGCTGGGCGGAAATTTCCGTACTCTTGATAACAGTCTGGTAGAGCCGGTTCTGGAAGAAATCCAGAAGGTTTCCAAAGGTATCTGCGATTCTTATGGTCTGACCTGTGACTTCGATATTGTCCGCGGATATCCGGCAAATGTCAATTCTGACGCTCAGGTGGATATTATGGCAGACGCATTAAATGAAATGGGATTTCATGTGGTACAGCATCCTCCGATGCTTGGCGCTGAGGACTTTAGCTATTATTCTCTGAAAAAGCCCAGTGCATTTATCATGGTCGGTGCTGCTGACCCGGAGCGTCCCATCACCCACTCCCCGCATCACAGCTCCGAATTCCAGATTGATGAACGTGTGCTGGACATCGCACTGGAGTGCGAGATTGCAACTTATTTGAAAGCTACCAAACAGGCATAATTCTTTTTTCATTCTATTTTTCTCTTTATCGATAAAAACTGCGGCTTCACAAATTGCCCCGTGAAGCCGCAGTTTTTTGACTTATCACAATTTTTTCATACAACAATTCAGGATTGTATGGTATGATATTTTTAACACAAAATTTTTGAGGGGAGGTTTTTTCATGCCCGAAAAAAAAATTGATTCCTTTGAGCCATCCTCCACAAGACTTTTTTATCCAATTGGTTCTGATATTGCATGTGTCAGACGAAGTGGTTCGCTGCATTACCGGCCTGCCTGTCCACTGCACAACCATGACGGTTACGAGCTTTTGCTGATTCTTGCCGGAGAAGCAAATTACTATGTCGAAACAGAGGGACAGATTCTCGGCGCCGGAGAATTGATTCTCAATCCCGCGTATTCCTTCCACTGCTCCAACACCGAGGGCCTGGACAGCTTTGACCGGATCATCCTAAATTTTAAGGAATCGTATCTGAAAAGGCTTTGTACCGAACAGACCGATCTTCACGCCTGTTTTGAACGAATCTCGGAATCGAGGCTGAATCATCTGTATCTGAAGCCAGATGAGGTGCATTATTTTTCTCATCTGACAAAGCGTCTGACACAGACACTGGAGCATCCCGGCTACGGAGCCGAACTGCTCACTGCTTCGCTCATGATCCAGATTCTGCTGTTTGTCAATCAAAAGGCTCTGGATTTCCCGATTCCCGATGCGCCGGAGACGATCCTGCCG
Organism: uncultured Cuneatibacter sp.; assembly: GCA_934234215.1. Lineage (GTDB taxonomy): Bacteria > Bacillota > Clostridia > Lachnospirales > Lachnospiraceae > CAKQHB01. Next base: position 53,197 of record CAKQHB010000020.1, on the reverse strand, counting down.
AAGATCGTCTCGGACACCATCGACTACATCAACGAACATCTGTCCGATGATCTCTCCATGATGGTGCTGTCAGAACATCTAAATCACAGCAGCGATTACATTGGCAGACGCTTCCGCAAAGTCATGGGAACGACACTGCAGCAGTTCATCATTGCAAAGCGCATCACTCTGGCGCAGAAGTACCTGCGGGAGGGACGCACCGTCACCGATGCCTGCATGCTGTCCGGATTTTCGGACTATTCGAACTTTTCCCGCTGCTTTTCGAAACATGTGGGTCTGTCGCCGAGGGAATATCAAAAACGCAACATCGGGCTATAGGAGCTGGTTGCTTTCTAGCCCAAAAGGCATCTCACACAGCTTGCGTGCGAGATGCCTTTTTCATCATAAAGCTATGCAACTATTATACGTTGATCTCTGCCTGCATACCCAGCTCGGTCTCGTGCTGCGCCAGGATCGGACGGATCACTTCGTCCAGGAACTCGGTTACCTGCTGCGGTGCGCGTCCGACATAACGGGACGGCTCCATGAGTGCCTGCAGCTCCGGCAGTGTCAGATTGAATGCAGGGTCTGCGGCGATCAGCTCTAACAGATTGTTATCCTTGCCTTCCATCTTGACATTGCGTCCGGCTTCCATGGACAGCTGACGGATACGCTCATGCAGCTCTTGACGGTCGCCACCGGCCTTTACTGCATCCATCATAATATTCTCGGTTGCCATGAAAGGCAGCTCTGCCATCATGTGCTTCTCGATGACCTTCGGATATACTACCAGACCGTCTACAACGTTCAGATACAGGTCTAAAATACCATCAATGGCTAAGAATGCCTCCGGAATACTCATACGCTTATTTGCAGAATCATCCAGTGTACGCTCAAACCACTGAGTGGAAGATACCATCATCGGATTCATCGCATCTGCCATTACGAAGTTTGCCAGAGAAGCGATACGCTCAGACCGCATCGGATTTCTCTTGTATGCCATTGCAGAAGAACCGATCTGATTCTTCTCGAAAGGCTCCTCGATCTCTTTCAGGTGCTGCAGCAGACGGATATCGTTGGAGAACTTGTGAGCGCTCTGTGCGATGCCCGCCAGAACATTCAGAATGCGGCTGTCGATCTTTCTGGAATAGGTCTGACCAGATACCGGATAAACGCCGGGAAATCCCATCTTTTCTGCGATCATGTTATCCAGACGACGTACCTTCTCGTGATTGCCGTCAAACAGCTCTAAAAAGCTTGCCTGTGTACCGGTCGTACCCTTGGAGCCCAGCAGACGCATCGTGCTGATCATATACTCCAGATCATCGTAATCTAACTTTAACTCCATGAGCCACAGCGTTGCACGCTTACCAACGGTGGTCGGCTGTGCGGGCTGGAAATGAGTAAATGCCAATGTCGGCTGGTCTTTATAAGTATCTGCGAACTTTGCCAGCTCGTTCATGACATTAACTAACTTCTTCTGAACGAGCTTCAGTGCCTCTGTCATGACGATCAGATCGGTGTTGTCGCCTACATAGCAGGAGGTTGCACCCAGATGGATGATTCCCTTTGCTTTCGGACACTGCACACCGTATGCATATACATGGGACATAACGTCATGGCGAACGAGCTTTTCACGCTCTTTTGCCACATCGTAGTTGATGTCCTCTGCGTGTGCCTTTAACTCCTCGATCTGTTCCTCCGTGACCGGCAGTCCCAGCTCATGCTCGGACTCTGCCAGTGCGATCCACAGCTTTCTCCAGGTGCGGAACTTCTTGTCCGGAGAAAAGATATATTGCATTTCCTTGCTGGCATAACGCTCTGCCAACGGTGTCTGATAACGGTCTGTTGCCATCTCAAATCCCTCTCTTTATCAAAATATTATTTTATGTATTCGCCTCGGATATCTTCCTTCGGAGGCTCTAACGGATACTTTCCTGTGAAACATCCTGTGCAGATCGGCAAGCCATGTACCATCTCACTCAAACGATCCAGATTCAGATATCCAAGAGAATCTGCGCCGATGATCTGCCGGATTTCCTCAACGCTGCGCCCGTTGGCAATCAGCTGATCCGCGGACGGAATGTCAATGCCAAAATAGCACGGATGTAAAAACGGCGGTGCACTGACACGCATATGGACTTCTTTTGCACCGGCCTTGCGCAGCATGTTTACGATCTGGGCGCTTGTCGTACCGCGTACAATGGAGTCGTCAATCATCACGACCCGCTTGCCCTCTACCATCTCCCGGATAACGTTGAGCTTGACACGAACACTGGACTCACGGCTGCTCTGCTTCGGCTTAATAAAGGTACGTCCCACATAGCTGTTTTTCACAAATGCCAGTCCGAACGGAATGCCGGACTCCAGCGAATATCCCATCGCTGCCACATTACCGGACTCCGGAACCGGGATGACCAGATCTGCGTCCACCGGGTGATCCTTTGCCAGACAACGTCCTGCGATGATTCTCGCATCGGACACGCTGATGCCGTCAAAATGAGTATCCGGTCTTGCGAAGTAAATATACTCAAAAATACATCTTGCAGTCTGCTCTTTCGGCAGGCACATCTCTTTGTTGGACAGGATCTCACCGTTCTTTGTGATCGTCACGATCTCGCCCGGCTCCACATCCCGGATAAACTCTGCACCGATCGTCTCCAGTGCACAGGTCTCGGATGTGAGGATGTAGGCGTTATCACGCTTACCAATTACCAGCGGCTTAAATCCGTAGGGGTCTCTCGCTCCCACAAGCTTACGCGGGCTGGCAACAACCAGTGAATAGGCTCCCTTGATCTTGCGCATCGCTCTCGCAACCGCCTGCTCGACACTGTCAGCCTCAACTCTCTCTCTGGCAATATAATACGCAATCATCTCGGTGTCAATGGTTGTCTGGAAAATAGCACCGTATTTCGACAGATCTCTGCGCAGCTCCGGCGCATTGATCAGGTTGCCATTGTGACCAAGGATCAGCGTACCCTTGATATAGTTCAGAACAAGGGGCTGCGCGTTCTCTCTGGAGCTTGCTCCTGCCGTTGAATAACGGACATGTCCAACACCAAGATTGCCCTTCAAACCTTCCAAAATCTCTGGTGTAAATACCTCATTTACCAGACCCAGATCTCTTCTGGAACAAATCTGTCCCTTCGGTCCATTCGTGTCACTGACGGCAATTCCGGCACTTTCCTGTCCACGATGCTGCAGTGCAAACAAGCCATAATAAATCGAAGACGCCACATCGCCTCCGTCCAGATCATACATACCGAATACGCCGCATTCTTCCCGCAGCTTTTCCTCTGTTTCATTAAAATCAATCGGACTGTTCCATGTGTTCCCCATGTGATTTCCTTTCTCTGCCAGCACAAGATTTTCTGTGAGTGCGCAAAACACCTGTTTTTTGCGCGTATATCTCGATTATAATATAGGTCGAAATCAAAATCAATCCGATGCGGCAGACAGATTTTCGTGAAACTTCACACTTCGCATCTCCCCATTTTTCCTGTTCAGTAAAAATAGAATCCCGCGGAGCGCTTTTTTTTATAGGAAATGCGATGCAGTTTCCTATAAAAAAGGAGCGGAATGCGATATTTTCCCGCGCATCGCACTCCGCTCCATTTTTACACTCTTAGTCCTGCATTGCAGCGTTCAGAGCCTCTTCGATATTTGAAATTGCATTTCGATTTACTAAGAACCGTGTCTCACCGTTGACCGTTGCTTCGTAGTAATCACTGTTGAAGTACGTATACTGAATCGTAACCTCCGGGAAGCTCTCCAATGTCGTGTGGAATACGATCGTCATGTGAGGATCCACTGCCACCGGCTCCTCGCCGTCTGCAAATGTCCGCTCGCCGTAGGTACCAACAATATTGCGGTATACATTCTTGAACGTATCCTCTTCCACTTCCTCACCGTTGATGTAGTAGGTGCATACCGTTTCCGTCTGCGGCTCTGCAGCTGCAGTCTCCGTCTCAGATTCCGATTCACCCTCGGTATCTGTATCTGTGTCTGTTTCTGTCTCAGCCTCGGTTTCCACTTCTTCTCTGGTGATGGACATGGTTGTTGTCACGCCATCGATCGTAACATCCAAAGAATTTACAGTATCAATATTCACCAGAGAGAATCCGGTATTCCAGAAGCTCTTAGCCGTGTAAGCCAACACGGTATCGGTATCTTCTGCATTGATCTTATAGACACCCTTGCCATCGGAGCTGCGGAAGTAGTATGTACCATCTTCCGTCTTCGGGCTGATCCAGTATGTCGTTGTGACTTCTTCCTTGTCGTCATTCGTCACTGTCAGATTCAGACGAGTTGCCTGTGCATCATTCAGGCCAAAGCTCTCCAGCTCAGTATCTGCATCCGTGTAGCCAACACAGTCACCTGCGCTCAGATTACTCAGAGCCTCCAGATAATTTGCACACTGCTCACTGTCGGAAACCTGCTCCACACCATTCTCATCGGTCAGATACCATACAAGTGCCGTGCACCATGTAATATCCTGCCGTACCTCGCTGTACTTTCTTAAGTCAAAATTCTCAGTGGGAGAGGTTACCTTGACTTCCACTGCATTTTCGGAATCGAACGCGGTTACATTCTCATCGCAATAATCAAATGCGGTATGATTCAGTGCGGAATACAGGACACCGGAAACAAGGTATACATGGTCGTTGCCTTCCTGATATACATAATAACCGCCGGTGTAATCGTTCTTATTGCCCACATAGAATGTCGCACTGTCGGAATCGGTGGAAACCGTTACCGTAAACTGCGGAACTTCCAGCCCGTAAGAAGCCAGATCATTCAAATCCTGTGTGACTTCGTTGGTGGGATTCAGAGTTGCAGTGTTTGACAACAGGTTCGTCAGCATCGTGCTGCGTATCGGCATATCCTCATAGCCGGTCATAACCCAGTCGGAGTCTGCAGCGGCTCTCGTAAACTCCAGCTCGCCGTTTTCATCCGATGTCACAGTGATACTCCTGACATCCTCCTCTTCCATTCCAACCAAAGGCTCCAGCTGCTCCGATGCAGTCTCTTCTTCCTTCTTTTCCTCTGCCTTTTTGTTTGCAAACGTCACAAGGAAGTAGCATGCCACGAGCAGGACCAGGACCAAAACAAGTAAGAGCAGATTGCGTTTCTGCTTCTTTTTCTTTTTTGAACTAGCCAAAACTTATTTCCTCCTTCTGCGGAACCAGATCACAAATCCGGTAATTACTAATACAACCGGAATAATTACCATGAACAGAGCGCCCCAGGCCATACCACCACCTGTTGCCGTGTTTGTATTTGTAGAAACTTCCAGACTCTTTGCCGGGATAGAAATGTTAGAGACGTTATCCATCGTGCTGCTGACACAGTCCACAAAAGCGGTCGCATTTCCTACATTTGAGAACTGATCAATGATCGAACTGTCGATTAGAGAAGCGGAGCCAAAGACAAACAACGTAGACTTCACATCTCCGCTTGTACCGGTTGTCTCTGTTACCATCGTGCCAAGCAGCTGTGTACCATCTTCTGATTTCTCTTCGCTGTCAACACTATAAGTAAAACCACTTTCTGAAGTTGTAAGCAGATCTGTGTAGGTCAGAGAACTTCTTGCATCCTCTCTGTGTGTGAACGCCTGGTTCAGCTGCATCAGCAACGGTGTGTCAGAAGCGACATTTTTCAGAATCTCCGTATCATTCTGAACCGGAAGGATGCTATACAGACTCTTCTGATAGTATCTGCTTTCATCTCCAACAAAGCTCAAACTGGTTTCAATACCATATTCATTCAGTACTGTTTCCAACCGCGGTAATTCCTGCAGCTTGGTAGAACCAGAGGGTGCCAATGTTACCATCAGTGTGCCGCCTGCCTTCATGTAATCTAACAGCAGGTTCTCTTCGTCTTCGGTAATATCACTGGTTGCACCATTGATCAGAAGCACTTCACAATCCTCCGGAATGCTGCTCTCACTCATGAGATCCAGATCTTCTACCGTAATATTGGACTTTGTCAGACTGGTCGTCAAATTTTCTGCTAAGGATGCTTCTCCATGCTGTGTCAGGCGATACATCTTATGTGTCTCCGTGCTGGTTACATAATCTACTGCACTCGTCAGCTGACCTTCACCGTCGAAGGATTTCTCCTCCTGCACATACTGACCGGTCTGCTGATAGTAAGAGCTGTTCACACCTGTCACAATGATATCACTGAACAGGATACTGGTAGACTTGTCAGTAGCTTCGCAGCGAACAACAATGCCATCGCTTGTGATGTCATACTTTGTCATGACATCGGGATGCAACACCGGGTCAACCTCGCTCAGATGCAGGTGCTCCGACAGATCTGCATAATTATTTAAGAAATTTGTGATACGCTCATCCACGGAGCCGGTCTCGGCTACTACGATGATGTCCACATCCTCCTGCAGGTTATCGGCAACTTCTTTGGAAACGTCGCCAATGCTGTACAGCAGAGACGGGCTCAGATCTACATTTGTGATGCTGGTGGGCAAAATGCTCACAACCAGATTCAGGACAACTAAAATCGCAAGTACCAGGGCAGTGATTCCCAGGCTATAGATTCCATAATGGAAATTCCGGTTCTGAAATGACTGTTTCAGCCCCTTCTTCTCTTTTTTCTGCTTTTCCATCTGAATCACCTCCTTAAGACCATCTTCTCTTCTGTACGGTCTGCGCCGTCAGGAAGCAGAAGAAGAAAATAACGGATACATAACGTACTACCCAGCCCAATGACAGGATGCTGGAGTTGACTGCCTGTGTAAATCCGGTCGTCAGAACAAAGTTGCCTAACAGGGACGGGATTGCATTTTCATACAGAGTCGGCTTAATCATGTAAACGACTGCAACTGCAATCATACCAACTGCCAGCAGACAGAAGGACGTAAACCAGTTCTTTGTCACAATAAATACGATCAACGCAACCAGAAATACGATAACTGCAAAACCAACAAGAGATGCGGTTGCACTTGTCGGGATCATCGCTACAACAGACTTCATCAGATACAGCAGGATCAGCACTGCGTAAGAAACAACGGCTGCGATGATCTGGCTCTCTGTCAGGGAAGACAGGAACATGCTGATGGCAATGTAGCAGCTGCCCATCAGGAAATACAGAAGAATCGAAGCGTAATCTACGCTCAGATAAGCATTGCCATAGGACTTAATGATCAGCGGACACAGGCACACGATCAGCATATCCAGTCCGAAAACCGTAACCATCGCAAGGAACTTGCCCAACACGATCTGTGCGACAGATACCGGTGCGGTCAAAAGGAGCTGGTCGGTCTTGCTGTGACGCTCCTCTGCGAAGCTTCGCATCGTCAGAATCGGAATCGCCAGCATAAAGATGAACTGGGTTCCGCTCATTGCATATGCGTAGTAAGGATATCCATAATACATATTGTAAACATAGAAGTACAATCCTAAAAATACCAGAACTGCTGCCATGAAGACCCAGCCGATCATGGAGGTAAAATAGGACTTTAATTCTCTCTTATAAATCGCGATCATGCCTCTTCATCCTCCTTCTCTGTCTCAGCTGTCTCCTCAAATTCTGCTGCACCGGCAATAACATCTTCCGTCTTTGCATCCTCGAATGCTTCTGCTTCTTGTGCAGCTTTTTCTTCCTGCTCTGCTCCGGTCAGCTCCAGGAAGACATCTTCCAGACTCGTTGTCTCCGTGCGCAGCTGCATCAGAGGGCAATGTGCCTCAGCCAGTGCGTAGAACAGTTCTTCGCGGATATCGCCCTGCTCTGCATCCGTCTTGATATGTGCATGGCAGATCTCCTCGGAAACCATATGCAGCTCCCGCTCCTCGATCTGCGGAAACTGTGCCAGAATCGCATCCAGCTGCTCCTCGCTCGCCTTTGCCTCCACATCCAGAAATGCGGTGTTCTGCATCATCTTCTGCAGATTCTCCGGGGTGTCGCTGGCTACCAGACTGCCGTGAGAAATAATCATAATATGGTCGCACACTGCGCTGACCTCGGACAAAATATGCGAGCTCAGAATGATCGTGTGGTTCTCAGACAGCTCCTTGATCAGATCACGGATCTCAATGATCTGCTTCGGATCCAGACCAACGGTCGGCTCATCGAGAATGATGACCTCCGGATAACCCAGAATTGCCTGCGCCAGACCAACTCTCTGCTTATAACCTTTGGAAAGGTTCTTGATCAGACGACCGCGCATCTCTTCCAGATGGGTCGCGCTGATCGCATCTTCTACGTTCTTAATCCGCTCTTTTTTGCTGATGCCTTTTAACTCGGCAGCAAAATCCAGATATTCCTGCACGGTCATATCTACATACAGCGGCGGAATCTCCGGCAGGTAGCCAATACATTTCTTCGCCTCTTCCGGCTCCTCCAGAATGTCGTGTCCATTGATGATGACCTCGCCGCTGGTCGCAGCCAGATAACCGGTCATAATGTTCATCGTGGTGGACTTACCAGCACCGTTCGGTCCCAGAAATCCGTAAATCTGACCGGACTCTACGGTAAAGCTCAGATGATTCACTGCGGCATGATCACCATAAATCTTTACCAGATCTTTTACTTCAATCACTGTAATCTCCTCCTCTACCATTTGCGCATACGAACGCCATATTGAAATATTATAAAGACGAGATGTGTTCAAAATGGGGTCGGAATGTGTTGGTTGTGTGAAAATTTTATTTTGTATATTTTTTCAAAATCTGTACATATTACTTGCATAACAAATCAAGGGCGTTTTGTTTGATGCGTCTTTTTATGGAGGTTGGCAATGAAATCTTTACGATCTGTATGTTGTGTGCTGATGGCTGTACTTTTGCTGGCGTTTTCGATGGCTGCCTGCACGAGGGACAAGAATAATGGCAGTATGAGTTCTTCGGAATCGTCTATGACACCGGAGTCTTCCACGAACCGAAGAGAAACGGAGTCGCAAATGCCGGGAACTGCAGAATCCAGCGAAGGTCTGCTGGATGAACTTGGAGATGATCTCAGTTCGGATCTCGATCGGATGGAGACCGAATAAAATCCCAAAACCGATACACAAACAAAGCCTTCTGGAGCTGGATTCTCCAGAGGGCTTTTGTAAAGTATATCAAATTCTACAAAAAGACTTTTTATTTCTCCCACTTCCATGTCGTATACATACATCCTGCTACGATCACCGCTGCACTCAGCACGCACACCAACAGGATCATCGACACACCGGGATAAGATACGGTAAACAGACTTCCCACTGCCAGCTTTTCAAACTGATGGATGCCCAGCCGGTCAAGAAGCGACGGCAGCAGCAGCACGACTCCCGCGATCCCCATCGCCAGCTCTGTCTTTTTCACTGCGGTCGAGATCGCAACGGTCACACTGGACACCGCTCCAAGGATCAGGAAACGGCTCACGTTCTGCCATCCGGATTTTCATAGAGCAGTTCCGGCTCCGCGCCTTCTTTTAATTCTACACGGTACAGTTTGTCCGAAAATGTTCCCCTTTGCATATCTGCTGCACTTAAAATCTCACACCGGCAGTACATCGCATCGTCATCATAATAGGTCGAGACAGATGCTCCAGACCCAGCTTGAAACAGCTTACTCAGTTCTTTCATTCCACTGCCATCCGGCTCGATCTGATACAGTCCATATCCACCTTTGTGCGATGTTGCTACCGCATAGATCTTGTTACCGTTGTACCAGATGCTACCTGGCTGCGTTTTCAGCAGATAAGCATTGCACTCCGCATCATCGTGGCTACAGTCCGCTTTGTTGCAAAGTGCCCGCACATTCCGCTCGGAATCGATGTAATAAATAAAGTCGGAAATAGCTGCATAATAACCATCTTCATTTCGGCAGATATCCGCGATTCCCTTTTCCCACTGACTCGTGTCATAAGGATGCTCTGGTGTTTCCGCTGGATCCGTTGCCCCGTTTTCTTGATTCGTCTGCTCCGTTCCCTGTCCCACCGGATCCAATGCGGCATTTCCAGAGCAGGCACTCAACATGCAACTAACACCGAGCAATAATGCCAGCAATCGTCTTCTCTTCACATCCTCACAGCTCCTTTATCTCTTCCTCACTCAGATCCTTCTCTTCCACCAGCTCTCCGTTCTGGTAGAACTGCACTTTCACGTTCGTCAGTTCTATGCCGGTACCGCTTCTGAACAGGATATATGCGCTGTTCCGTTCCTCACCGTAATCAGTCATCGTCCATGTGATTTCTTCATGATCATGACAATGATCTTTGTAGGTGACCTGCACATTCACTTCCAGTTCTGCAGTCTCCTCCGATGTCAGGCGAAGTTCCAGTCTGCGTCCTCTTCTCGTTACAGAGGCATTTCCACTCCAGTCTGTCTCCGGCGCTGCTTCTTCCTGCTGCGCTTCCGCCGGTTCTGCGTGTACCGGAAGTGTCGTCAGTCCCCCTGTGCCAAGCATCGGCACTGCCAGCATACCAGCCATCCAACGATTCCATCTCCATTTTCTCATATGACACTCCTTCCTGCGTCTCACACGCAAGCCATATTTTTCATCCGGGAAATACAACGCATCCCCTATAAAACAAAAACAGCAAACCGATACCGCCCCTTGACGATATCAATCTGCTGTCGTATACGTTTTGTTCTGTTGTGAGGGACTGACTCGTCTCTTGTTACGTTCATCATAACAAAGCCAGGACACTGCGTCAATTCCTTTTATTCATATTTTCACGGTTTCGTGGTACTCTCCCCATATTTTTATGTATTTTGCACAAGTGCAGTTGTGGATTTTCACGGTGAGCGTGGTATGTACTTTACGCTTTTGGATAATTCCGCACAATCCGGATCAGCCGCTTGTTCAACATCAGCGTCCGGTTCCACGGATTGAGGATCACGCCCTCGATTTCCGACACCTCCAGTGCAGTGTCAAACAGCTTGTCCAGATCCGCTAAGAACGTAGACTTTACGGAATCGCTGCCTTTCAGCTCTTCCTCAAAGCTGGTGAATGCTGCCCACCAGGTACGTCCATCATCTGTGCGGATTGCCTGAATGTTCAGATTGGTCTCGCCCAGCTTCGGCTCCACTGCCACGATGACCTGTCCGCCCTCCTGCATCCGACGGCGCACCATCGTCAGTGCGTGCGCCAGCAATTCTCCCGTTGGCTCCTGCTGCAGTGCTGCGATGGCATCCTCTATTTTTTCATTGCCCCGCAGACCTTCATCCTGCGGTCGGTTGTTTTCCTTTTGCATCTTATTCCTCATTCCGAAGCATTTTATTCTTCCCGAAGACTTCCCTTCCGGATATTCTCCTGCAGGATCCGATCGGTGATCTCATACAGCTCCTCGGAGCCCTTCTTTGTGCGAATCTGTCTGCCATACACCTGCTTTGCTGTGACATCGTGTTCCCGCCAGTCACTGCCGCCATTGCTGTTGTTCAGAAGCAGCGGCTGCAAGTTGTCCAGTGCGTGAGCAAAGTGGGCATCCGCTGTCTCGTCCGCCTCGAACTCATCAAAAATCGCCTGCAGGCTCTCTTTCTGATCCTCCGGTAGCAGAGAATAGATCCTCTCTTTGGCTGCTTCTTCCCGCGCTTTCTGCGTCTTCAAGCCTTCTGCATCATAAGCATATGTATCTCCGGCATCGATTTCCACCACATCGTGGATCAAACACATGAGCATGACCCGTGCTGCATCAACGGGCTCGTTGGAATACTCCTGCAGCAGATATGCCATGATCGCCATATGCCACGCATGCTCCGCGTCATTCTCATTTCTGCCATGTCCCGACAGATGAGTTTGGCGAAAAATATTTTTCTCTTTGTCGATCTCTAAAATAAATTCTAATTGTTGTTCTAATCTTGTCTTCATCTTTAATTCCCGAAATATTGATCAATGGCGGTTACCATCGCCGATACCATCTTTGCCTGATAGTCTGCGCTGTTCAGCAGCACGTCCTCTGTGGGATTGCTCATATATCCCATCTCCACGATTGTTACCGGAATGGTACTCCAGTTGATACCGGTCATATCATCCACTGCCAGAACGCCCTGATTGTTTGCGCCGGTAGCTGCACACATCTGATTCACGATCAGAGAGGACAGACGGTAGCTGGCATCATACAGGTAGCTGACATAAGGGTTTGATGCGGACGGGCACATGGTCAGAATACCGGTCGCGCCGGAATTTGCGGAACTGTTTGCGTGAACGCGCACAAGGATCTCTGCACCGCTGTTGTTTGCGATGATGGCACGCTCCATGTTACTGATGCTGACATCCTGAGATTCTCTCGTCATAACGACCTGATAGCCCTTTGCAACCAGTGCATCCCGCAGCTGCAGGGAGACGGTCAGGTTCAGATTCGCCTCCGTGATGCCGGTGGCAACGCCCTGCGTACCGGTGGTGATCCTGGCCTTCATGACACCGGAATTCGGACCGTTCGGCTCCGGATTACTGTCGCCATGTGCCTGATGACCAGGATCGATGGCGATGATATGACCACCTGTCACGCCGCTGACAATACCGCCTCCTGCTGTGGCTGCCTGTGTCTCCGGCTCTGTCGTGGTCAGATACTCACTGCTGATATAAACGACCTGTCCGTCATAATCCGCGCGGCTCCAGCCCTCTTCGCTGACGCCGGTTCTTGTGACAGACTTGCCGGCACCCAGTACAGTGATAACATCGGAGTTCGTGCCGGGTGCGGTACGCATGTTCACATTCGATGTTGCCCATACCGTCTCGGACACATCGGTGAATGTCAGCTCTGCTTTTGTCTCTACCACAGTCTCCGTCTCCGTTTCGGATTCGGACTCTGCTTCCGTGCTCTCAACCTCGGATTCACTCTCCTCAGCCTCCGATTCCGATGCACCTTCACTCTCCGCCTCGCTGCTCGCGGACTCTGCCTTTGTGATCTGCTGATCCTTTCCGGCACCGCCGCATGCGGATGCCGTCAAAAGCATTGCCAGAAGCAATGCAGTAATTACCTGTTTTACTCTGTTTTTACTCATAGATCCTCCTTTATGACTTCCCCTCCGTTTTCTTTCACGGAACAGCTTCCATCATACCGTGTTTGTCCGTTTTTGGCAATGACTTTCTACTCCTTCATCTTCGGCTCAAACAACAGCGAAGCGAGATATCCAAACAACAACGCTGCACTGATACCGCCTGCCGATGCCTCCAGTCCGCCGGTGAACAATCCCAGTGCGCCTTTCTCCTCCACTGCCGCTTTCACACCTTTCCACAGCGTATTGCCAAACCCCAGCAGTGGCACCGTTGCTCCGGCTCCCGCCCACTCTGCAAATGGTCCGTAGATGCCCACTGCGCCTAAGACCGCGCCGCTCACTACCAGCAGCACCATGACACGCCCCGGCATCATTTTTGTCCGCGTCATCAGAATCTGCACCAGCGCACAGATGGCTCCGCCCACAAGAAATGCTTTCATATAATCCATCACTCTCACCTCACACATATTCCAATGCAACCGCGTGGGCAATGCCTGGAATGGCGGCACCTTCCTGCGAGCTGGTCTTGGACAGCAGCGCCCCCGTCGGCACAAACAGCACCCGTTTCCACTCGCCGCTGCGGATTCGATTGTAAATTTCACTGCAAAACACTGCTGCGGAGCATCCACATCCGCTGCCGCCCGCATGTGTATCCTGTTCGTCTGCCGCAAAGATTTCGATGCCACAGTCCAGATGCCGCTCCGAAATGTCGATCTGCTTTTGCCGCAGCAATTCAATCAGAGCTTCTCGTCCGACTTTACCCAGATCACCCGTAATAATCCGGTCGTAATAATCTGCATCCACGCCAAAATCCAGCAAATTGCGGCTGATCGTCGCCGCTGCCGCCGGTGCCATTGCCGCTCCCATATTCATGACATCTTTTACACCGTAATCCACGATTTTTCCAATAGTGACGCCGGCGATCCTCACATTCGTTGGGGTATTGCCCACAAGCGCAGCTCCGGCTCCCGTCACGGTCCATGTCGTCGATTCCGGGCGCTGATTGCCGTAGTCCAGTGGAAAACGAAATTCTTTTTCTGCACTGGCATAGTGGCTGGAGGTCAGACAAAGCACCTGATCCGCATATCCCGCATTGACTGCCATCGCACCTAATGCTAATGATTCTCCCATGGTAGAGCACGCTCCATACAATCCCACAAGCGGAATATCGAATCCGCCCACACCAAAGGACGTCGCAATCAACTGTCCCAGCAGATCTCCTGCAAACAGATACCGCACCCGCCTGCGATCCATGCCAGCTTTTTTTAACACCAGCTCCACCACTCGCTTTTGCAATTCACTCTCCGCCTGTTCCCAGTTTTCCTTTCCGAAAAAGGCGTCCTGCTCCACCTCGTCAAAACCTGCGCCCAGCGGACCTTCCCCCTCTTTCTTTCCCACGATCGAGGCAGTCATCCGAATGTAAGCCCCCTGTTCCAGACGGATGCTCGCCTTTCCCTGTGCGCTCATTCAAACTTTCCTTCCGCCATCATCTGCACGAGATGCTCCATCTCTTCCCGGCTTGTGACATGACGGCTCTTTGCCGCGATCGCCGCTTTCTCCTCCTCACTCATCTGCAAATAGCGATCCATCGCATCCTCCCGCACTCCCATGTACTGCAGCAGACCAATGGGCAAAATAGCCCCCGGTGTTCCATCCATTTTCGTGATACCTCACTTTCTGTTTTTCTTTTTGAAACAGCTTTAGGATATCCGAAATGTGCAGGGATTATGCAATTTATTCTCACCTGCTGCAGGTCGCTTGCGACATATTTCTTCTTCGCGCGAGTGCGCATCCCGCGGAGCGCTTTTTACTTTATAGGAAATGCGACGCAATTTCCTATAAAGTAAAAAGCCCCCGGAATTGCTTCCGAGGGCTATCCTATCTTTTCCTTTTTTCTGTTCTTATTTTCCGATGCGGGCGATAATCTCGTTTGCCTTTGCATAGATAGCTTCGGGATCGACACCCTTCCGGAACTCGCCATTCTCATACAGGATCTCGCCGTTTACCATCGTCATCCTGACATTCTGCTTGCTGCCACTGTATACGATGTTCTTCGCAATATTGTTCAGCGGCTGCATATTCGGCTGATGCAGATCGATACGGATCAGGTCTGCTTTCTTACCAACTGCCAGTGTATCACATTCCGGCAGCTGCATCGCCAGTGCGCCGCCCTTTGCTGCCATCTGCAGCACTGCTTCGGCATCCACAACGGCGGCATCCTTCTCCCGCAGCTTTGCCAGACCGGTCACAAGGAACATTTCCCGGAACATATCGAGGCAGTTGTTGCTGGCAGGACCATCTGTACCGATTGCCAGATTCATGCCGCGCTCCATCATCCGGGTGATCGGTGCGATACCGCTGGCCAGCTTTGTATTAGAACCGGGGTTTGTGACAACCCACATGTTGTGACGCTGGAAAATATCCATGTCTTCTTCTGTCAGGTAAACGCAGTGATAACCGCCGCCGCCATACTCAAACATGCCAAGATCTTCAAGCAGCGCCGTCGGTGTCTTGCCATAGCGCTCCTTGCAGCCAGCTACCTCTGCTGCTGTCTCGGAATTGTGCGTGTACACCGGAGCTTTCAGGCTGTGCGCCAGCTCTGCGATCTCCCGCAGCAGACTCTCGGTTGCGGTATACTCCGCATGGAATCCCAACTGGAAGGATACCAGATCGTCTTTCTGATTATACTTCTGATACCAGTCGCCTAACTGCGGCACAGACTGGCTGAAGTTATTGACACCGCCCACCATCACTGTACGGAATCCCATATCGCGGGATGCCTGAGAGATCGTCTCCGGCGTCAGATACATATCAAAGTTTGCCGTCATACCGCTGGTGAGATATTCGAGGATTGCCAGCTTGGACAGCTCGTAAATATCCTCCGGTGTCAGCTTTGCCTCGCGGGGGAATATCTGCTTTTCCAGCCAATCCTGCAGCGGCATGTCATCTGCGAAGGAACGCAGGAATGTCATAGCGGAATGGGTGTGGGCATTCTTAAAGCCAGGCATCAGCACATCGCCTTTTACGTCCACTTCACGATCCCACCGGCTGCCAGCTAACTGCTCCGCTGTGCGTTCCGGGCCTACATAGGCGATCCGGTCATTTACAACTGCCAGCTCGCCCTGCTGGATCTCACAGCCCTGTTCCATCGTCATGATACGCGCATTATAAAAACGAATTTTCATAGTGACCTCTCTTCCGAAGCGCCCATCGGCGTTTCTTTGTCAAACAAATCAGCTTATCTCTTGCCCTTGTCGTAGATCTCACCCAGTGCACGCGGTGCATGGTTGTGCTTCGAGAAGAAGACCAGAAGCAGCAGTGTCAGCACATACGGCAGGATCATAACGAGATCGGAGTAGCTGCTGGGCATCTCCAGCATCTTGACCAGCTCGTAACCACCGGACTTTGCAAATCCGAACAGCAGGCAGGCGCCCAGTGTCGGCAGGATCGTCCAGTTACCGAAGATCAGAGCCGCGATGGACAGATAGCCATAGCCCATATAAATGCTGGAAGAGAAGTTTGCGGAAATAGAATAGGCAAAGCAGATACCTGCCAGTCCGGACAGAGCGCCGGATACCATAACTGCAACGTAACGAATCTTTGCTACCTCAATACCTGCTGCATCTACTGCATGAGGGTTGTCACCACAGGCACGCAGATGCATACCAAAACGGGTCTTGTACATCACATACCATGCGATCACAGCAACAACGATAATCACGATCTCAAAGGGATAAATATTCGTGAAGATTGCACCCAGAACCGGAATCCTGGAAATACCCGGAACGGTGAAACGGGCGGATACGCCCAGTACAAAACGATCTGAAGGAGTTCCGAATACCTGACTGTTTACCAGCTTCGTCAGGAATGCGGTCAGTGCCATCGCCAGAATGTTGATAACAACACCACTGATAACCTGATTTGCCCGGAACTTGATGCAGAGCAGTGCATGGATCAGAGAATAGACCGCACCGCCGATCACTGCAAATAACATCGCCAGATAAAACGGTACCTGAGAGTTGCCGCCAAACTTGTCCGCCAACAGCACTGCGATCAGTGCGCCGGTGAAGGCGCCAAAGCCCTGCAGACCTTCCAGCGCCAGGTTCGTAATACCGCTCTTCTCACTGTAAATACCGCCGATTGCCATAATAAAAAGGGGCAATGCAAAGGATAAACCGTCGATAATGATATTATTCATGATCTGCCTCCTTTCCTGCTTTCTCTTCCGCCTTCTTTTCCTCCTCCAGCGCACGCTTGCTCTGATTTACCTTATAGGCAATGAAAGCGCTGCATGCGGAAAACAGCAGGATCAATCCGGTGATAACAGATGCGATTTCGGAATCCACGCCGGATGCAGAAGTCATGTAGGTGCTTCCCTTGCTGATGACTGTAATCAGGAACGAAGAGAAGATAATGCCGATGGGGTTGCTGCCGCCTAAAAGTGCAACTGCGATACTGTCGTATCCGGTAGAAGGCAGTACCTTCGGCTGGATCGAACCGAAATAGCCCAGATAGTAAGTCACGCCTGCCAGACCTGCCAGTGCGCCGGAAATTACCATTGCGAGAACGATATTCTTTCCTACATTGACACCGGCGTACTTCGCTGCGGTGTTGCTGGAACCGACCATCTTGATCTCAAAACCAGTCTTTGTTCGATTCAGGAAGAAACGAACTGCAAATGCCGCGATGATTGCCAGAATGATACCCAGCGGGATATCCATCTTTAAATCACCGATCTTGGTATCCATCAGTGTCAGTCTGGAGGCTGCGCTGATATTGCGGGACTGTCTCGATACCGGGTCAACATAAACGGTGTTGATAAAGAAGCTGATGATGTACTGTGCAATATAGTTCACCATAATCGTTGATACAACTTCGTTGATGTTGAAACGATATTTCAGCCATCCGATCAGTGCGCCTAACAATGCGCCGGTAATCATGCCAACTACGATGACCAGAGGCTTGGCTGCCACTGCAGGCAGATTCGTGTAGCCGATCAGGATCGTTGCCAGAAAACCGCCGGAAAGCATCTGTCCGGCAATACCGATGTTGAACAGTCCTGCGCGGGCTGCTACGGTAAAAGACAGCGCTGCAAACAGCATCGGAGTCCATGCGTTCATAAAGCTCATAAAGTCTGTCAGCATACTTCTGCCGCCTGCGTAAGTTGCCTTCGGCAAAATACCGGAGCCCTGCAGCAGATTCATATATGCGTACAGCGGGTTCTTTCCAAGTGCCAGCAATACAATGGCACCTGCGATCAGGCTGACCACAATCGCGAAGATCGGGATGGTCACTGCCTGTCTTTTTTCATTACCAAGTAATTTTACCATCAGTTTTTTCATGCCGTCACTCCTTTACACCCATCATGAATTCACCAACCTGACTGGTCGTCAGCTCGGATGCCGGTGCGATCTTGTTCAACTGACCATTGTAAATAACGCCGATCGTATCTGCACAGTTCATGATCTCATCCAGTTCCAGAGAAATCAAAAGGATCGCTCTGCCCTTGTCACGCTCTCCGATGATCTGACGGTGAATGTTCTCGATCGCACCGATATCCAGACCACGAGTCGGCTGTACAAAGATCATCAGCGGAGATTCCAGCTCAACTTCTCTTGCGATGATCGCCTTCTGCTGGTTACCACCACTCATGGAACGTACAACGGTGGCGCTGCCCTGGCCGCTGCGGACATCGTACTTCTCGATCAGCTGATCGGAATACTTTGTGAACTCCTTCTGCTGCAGAATGCCCTTCTTGCAGAATGGTTCCTTGTAGTAAGTCTTCATCGCCATATTCTCTTCCAGAGAGAAATCCATCACCAGACCATAGCTCTGACGATCCTCCGGAATATACGAAATACCTGCCTCTGTCCGGGTTCGGATCGGCTCATGGGTGATGTCTCTGCCGTTCAACACAATGCTGCCGCTGTCTGCCTTTAACAATCCGGCAATAGCATCTGCGATCTCTACCTGTCCATTTCCGGAAACGCCGGCAATGGCAAATACCTCTCCTGCGTGGATCGAGAAGGAGACATTCTTGACCACATCAAACTTATCCTCGTTCCTGACAGTCAGGTTCTTCACATCCAGAACAACATCGCCAAACTTCGGCGCTTCTTTTTCTACTTCGAAATTAACGGTACGTCCAACCATCAGGTTTGCCATCGTGCGGGTACTGGTCGTCTTCACATCCAGCACATCAATCAGCTTACCGCGATTCAGGATCGCGCAGCGGTCCGCAACCTGCTTGATTTCCTCTAACTTATGGGTGATCAGAATGATCGTCTTGCCCGCATCCCGCAGTCCACGAATGATTTTCAATAAGAACTCGATCTCCTGAGGGGTCAGTACAGCAGTCGGCTCATCGAAGATCAGGATTTCCGCCTCACGGTACAGCATCTTCAGAATCTCGACACGCTGCTGAGTGGAGACGTTCGTTGTCTCGATTACCTGTGTCGGATTTACTTCCAGACCGTACTGCTTGGAAAGCTCTGCAATGTCATGATTCGCCTTCTTCATATCAACGACCGGGAACAGACCTGCAAGCTTTTTGATCGGTTCCATCCCCATTACAATATTTTCTGCGATCGTGTAGTTCGATACCAGCTTGAAATGCTGATGTACCATACCAATATTCAGACTGGAGGCATAACTGGGAGAAGCGATCCTCTCTTTCTTCCCCCGCACATAAATCTCACCTTCGTCCGGCTCGTACATACCGAACAGCATACTCATGAGCGTGGATTTTCCCGCTCCGTTTTCTCCGAGAAGAGCAAAGATCTCCCCTTTTTTGATCTGAAGTGTCACATCATCATTTGCGACAATACCCGGAAATCTCTTCGTGATATGCCGCATCTCTACAATATATTCTTCTGACATGGCTACTCTCCTTTCTCTTTCTGTCTGATCATCACTCAGTCCTGTTCCCGTCTGGCGGAAATACGGCTCGATCATGATCTTTTTTTGACAATACCTTGCAAGGAGAAAAAGGGTTGCTGTATATTCGTCGATACAACAACCCTCCTCTCATTCAAGTTCCAATTATGCAGCAAGCTGCATTTTATTTATTTTATTTCAGGCCAGGGAAATCCTCCGGAGTATTGCCATTGAAGTTAGCAGCCGGAACGATGGTGCCATCCTTAACCAGCTCATATACATCATTCAGAGCGGAGATGGTGTCATCGCTTAACTGGCATCTGTCAGCATCGCTTACGAAACCGGTAGAATCGGTATCAGCCTGCAGCAGAACGTTTCCACCCTTGAAGGTGCCGTCCTTGATGGCATTCAGCTGCTTCTCTACGTTCATGCTCATAACCTTCAGAACGGAGGTCAGGATAACATTGGAGTCGCCGTTTGCACCGTCATCGTACTGGTCAACGTCACAACCGATTACCTTTACATCAGTAGCTTCCTTGGCAGCGGTGAAGACACCGTTACCGGATGCACCAGCTGCTACAAAGATGATGTCGCAGCCTTCGTCGATCAGAGCGTTACCAAGAACCTTACCGGTAGCTTCGTCTGCGAAGCTTCCTACATAGTTACCGCCTACGTTTGCATTGGTAACATCAGTACCAGCGTAAGAAGGCAGCTCTACGATCTCAGCATCGGTGTCCAGCTTTGCATTTGCATAGTTTACACCAGACTCGAAACCGTACTGATAGTTTACATTAGAAGGATATGCAATACCGTTTACAACTGCAACCTTGCCGGTCTTGGTTTCCATAGCAGCAGCGATACCAGCGAAGAAACCACTCTCCTGTTCAGCGAAGGTCATAGCGTAGATGTTGTCAACTTCAGTGTCATTACCCTCAGCATCGGTAGGATTGCTGTCTACCAGAATGAAATCTACATCAGGGTTATCCTCTGCGATTGTTCCGATACCAGCGAACTGGAAACCGCAGCATACGATAACATCGTAATCAGCTACGATATCAGATACGGTCTGGATACAAGCGGATACATCACCGGTGGTTTCCTTTACAGGGGTAACGGTGCTGTCCGGATTCTCATCGAGGAATGCCAGAATACCGTTGTAGTTATCTTCGTTGAAAGAACCATCATCAACGCCGGACGGGCTGCTGACGATCGCAATCTTTAATGCTGCGCCGTCACCATTTGCCTCAGCCTTGGTCTCGCCGCTCTCGCTCTCAGCTTCGCTCTCGGTCTCAGCCTGAGTGCCCTTGGTTCCTTCTGTGGACTTGCTGTCGTTGTTGCTGCTGTTGGAGCATCCAGCCAGTAAAGACATGGTCATAGCTGCTGTCAGCAGGGTTGCCAATAATTTTTTCATGTTTTCCTCCATTTCTCCTCAGAAAAGGTCTAATGGGCATATTTTCTACGAAATATGCCCATAACAATTAAAGTTTAACACGTTTCGTTTTTCTTGACAAGTCGGCATATCACAAATTTTTTCACTATTTTCTGAACAATTTCCCAAGGCTCTCGCTGTAAGGCGGTCTGCAAATGCCCTTCTCCGTAATGATGCCCGCGATCAGCTCATGATCGGTCACATCAAATGCAGGATTGTAGCACTTTACATCTGCCGGAGCCATCGGTTCTTTGTAGAAGCCGGAGCGGATCTCTTCCTCCTTGCGCAGCTCGATCTTGATGTCATCTCCAGTGGGACAATTCATATCAATGGTGGAGGTCGGTCCCAGTACATAGAACGGAATACCGTAATACTTTGCCAGAATTGCAACTCCGCTCGTACCGATCTTGTTTGCTGCATCGCCGTTTGCCGCAATGCGGTCACATCCTACGAAGCAAGCCTGCACCCAGCCGTTCTTCATAACGAGGCTCGCCATATTATCACAGATCAGAGTAACATCCACGCCAGCCTTGTTCAGCTCATAAGCAGTCAGTCGTGCGCCCTGCAGCAGCGGTCTTGTCTCATCTGCATAGACATGGAACTCCATGCCGCGCTCATGTCCCAGTAACAGCGGCCCTAATGCAGTCCCGTAACGGGAAGTTGCCAGCGGACCTGCGTTGCAGTGCGTCAGCACACCATCGCCGTCCTTTAATACGGTCAGACCATACTCGGAAATCGCACGACACATCTCGATGTCTTCTGTCTGGATCTGAACTGCCTCATCGTGCAGCAGCTGCTTGAGCTCTGCCACAGATGCATCCGCGTGATCCAAAACAACTTTCTCCATACGGTTCAGCGCCCAGCTCAGATTGACTGCTGTCGGTCTGGAGGAATCCAGATACTCCTTATCCTTGCGGAACTGCTCCAGGAAGGTATCGTAGTCGTCTGTCTCATAAGCATTTGCCAGCACATACATGCCATATCCGGCACAAATGCCGATCGCGGGTGCTCCTCGCACCTGCAGCTTATAGATTGCATCATACAGATCCTTTGCAGTGCCCAGTGTCAGAAACTCAGTACGGTTCGGGAGCTGTGTCTGATCCAGAATCACAACCGCCTTGCCGTCTTCCGACAGTGCGACATTTTCTGCATATACTTCGTTCTTTGTTTCCATGTTTCTCATTATCCTCACTTTTTATTTCGTTCCAATCCGGAATCCAGCCTTGAATGCACTGGAATGAAATGCCTGTTCCATCTCGGACAGATCATGCAGTTCGATGGGCGGCAGCTTTACCATGCCGCGCTGCAGCAGGTTCAGAGCCGGCGGAAAGGGACCGCATCTCGTTCCGGCAATGGTGATTTCCTGCACTGCCAGATAACTCATGTCAAAGGACATCTCCCCCGCATAAGTGCTCTTCAATAAAATCGTGCCTTGTCTGCGCACCAGATCCTTTGCCAGAAGCAGTCCGGAAGGGTGTCCGGAACACTCTGCCACATACTCATAGGTCTCGTCGGAATTCTGTGCCTCCTCCAGCGTCATCACACGGGCATAGGGACGGAACAGCTCCAGCTTCTCCGGATGTTTGCCGATGACTGTCATCTCAATGCCGGACAGGGACAGGACCTGTGCCGTCATCAATGCCAAACGTCCATCCCCGATCATCGCCAGGTTCTTCGCCGGATCGATGTGCACCCGGGACGGAACTTCCAGTGCTGCGGCAAGCGGTTCCGTAAAGATCGCCTGCTCCGGCTCCAATCCTTCCGGTACAACATGGATCAGATGGGTTGCCAGTGTCATATACTCTGCGAAGCAGCCGTCCTTTCCTTCCATACCGATGACTTTGCGATCCGGACAATGCTTCTCTCTGCCGGTGCGGCAGTAGATGCAGTGCCCGCATCCACGGTTTAATTCTCCGACGACTAATTTACCCACAAGGGATGCGTCCGGAGACTGCTCCACGATACCGACAAATTCATGTCCCATAACACCGCGGAAATTCGGACGATAGCCGCGCAGGATCTCTTTGTCGGTATTGCATACCGCTGCCAGAAGAATCCGGATCAGACTCTCATCCTCCTCCGGCACCGGCATCGGCAGATCTTCCCGATAAACAGCCCTGCTGCCATCATAATAAATGCCTCTCATGCTTTCTTTTCTACTCCTTACTCTGCTTTCTGCTCTGCGAGCAGTGCACCGATC
Source organism: uncultured Cuneatibacter sp. (assembly GCA_934234215.1). Taxonomy (GTDB): domain Bacteria; phylum Bacillota; class Clostridia; order Lachnospirales; family Lachnospiraceae; genus CAKQHB01. The sequence goes on along the minus strand of CAKQHB010000020.1, from coordinate 29,773 downwards.
TTTTCGATCGTACCGGTTACAAGCGCACGGAACAGCGGCGCTACCCGGTTGGCTGTGATCTTGACATCCTCATCGGACAATGGCTCGTCCGACATACCACAGCCCAGATTGGAAATACAGGAAATACCACAGATCTTCATGCCCATATGATTTGCTGCAATTGCTTCGCAGGCGGTACTCATCCCACATGCATCTGCACCGAGAATACGGCACATGCGCACCTCTGCCGGTGTCTCAAAGTTCGGGCCAGTCAGCTGCATATACACGCCTTCCCGCAAATTAACACCGATTTCCTTTGCCGTAGCACGAATCAGCTCTCTGAGGTCTTTGTCGTAGATCTCACTCATATCCGGGAACCGCACACCCAACTCATCGGCATTTTCTCCGATCAGCGGAGACGGTACCATATTTGAGATCTGATCCGTGATCATCATGAAATCGCCAGCTTCGTAATCAAAGTTTACACTCCCGGCTGCATTTGTCAAAAACAGCACTTCCGCACCCATCCGGCGCATCAATCTCGTTGGAAGTACAACCTGCTGGATCGGATAGCCTTCATAATAATGCACACGACCCTGCATGCACACAACCGGTACTTTTCCAACGTAACCAAACAGGAACCGTCCCTTGTGTCCGGATACGGTGGACACCGGAAATCCTTCGATGTCGTGGTAATCCAGTGTGGACACTACCTCGATGTGATCCCCATAGTCGCCCAGTCCGGAGCCCAGGATCAGCGCCACCTGCGGCTGAAACGGAATCCGGTCTTTGATACTCTCATAACAGCGTTCTACCATCTCATAAACTTTACTCATACATGCTCCATTTCAATGCTTCTTTATTTGCCCTGATAAGGCGGAATAATCCCAATCTCACGACACAAATCAAACGTATCCAAAATCTGCGGTGCCTGTCTCGTCCCGATCAGCTCCGCTCCTGCCCGCAGGAAAACATAGGCATTCTGCGGTCTGGGATCTTTCACGCCGGATACTTTGACTTTTGTTTTTGTGCCCTCACAACACTGCACCATCAGCCGAACCTGCTCCAGCGTCGGTCCTGCATACTGTCCGGTAGAAGACTTCACCCAGTCAATACCAGCCTCGGTACACAGCTCGCACGCCACCCGAATCTCCTCGTCCGTCAACAGACAGGTCTCGATAATCATCTTTGTCATCACGCCCTGCGCTGCATCCACATATTCTTTGAACTCCTGGCGGATCTCCTCGTATCTGCGGTCCTTCAATGCACCGACATTCATGCAGTTATCCAAAACTGTCGCACCCATCCGGACTGCCTCTGCTGTCTCGAATGCTTTCACTGCGCTCGTCTGCTGTCCAAAAGGAAATCCAATCGCTGCACCTACGAGTACACCACTGCCTGCCAGCTCCTCCGCTGCCACCTTCGTCCAATAAGACGAAGAAAAGCAAAATGCCTTACAATGATAACGAATCGCCTCCCGGCATCCCTCGCGGATCTTTTCTTCTGTGGTATCCTTCGGTAAGATGGCATAGTCGAAAAACTGACCTGCCTCTTCCTTGCTTCGTATCTTGGAAAAATCAATCATCTTCTGTCTCACCCTTTCTGTCTATGTTTTCAATGAGTACCTGCATCATACCACCGCATACCATCCCTTCGGATGCTGCGGCTTCTTCTGTCATATCCACGGTACAAAGCTCATACGCTCTGCCGCTGCGGATCAGACGTCTTCCACGCCCTGTCAGCTCTGCTTCGGCGCATCCGCCGCCAATCGTGCCCTCCTGTCCGCCATGTTCGTATAAAATCATCTTTGCTCCCGCCTTTCGGGGGGAAGATCCTTTCGTTGATAAAATCGTCACAACTGCCCGTCTCTGACCGGCATACAGCTCCGGCGCCTGCGCCAAAGCTTCCAGCACCGGCAGTTCCACATCGGTATTCACCATCTGCGCAGACAATGTCTGTCGTTTTGTCTGGATCAGCTCCGCCAAAATCGACACTGCAATTTCTTCCGGTGTCTGCGCGCCGATCGCCAGACCTACCGGCGTATAGATTGACTCCAGCCAGTCCCTGTCGATCCTGTCTTCTTCCGCCAGCATCGCTTTCAGCGCGGTCGTCCGTCTCCTCGAACCGATCATACCGAGATAACAGGGCTTCTCCGGCTGTGCCCACAACGTCCGCAGACAATCCGCATCGTGCTGATGTCCACGAGTCAATGTCACCACATAATCCGTCTGTCTCACGCCAAAGCGCCGAATTCCGTCTGCAAATGTCTCACACCACACATCCTGCACCCACGGAAATCGTCCCCGATTCGCAAACTGCTTTCGATCATCCACAACCGTCACACAAAATCCGGTTTTTGCCGCAAACTCCGCCAGTGCCAGCGCCACGTGACCGCCCCCAAGGAGCAGCAATCGCGACTCTGCCGCAAACGGCTCCGCAAACAACAGACCATCCGTCTGTTCCGAGAATACAGGCATTCCGCTCTCCTGCACCTGCTTTAAGATCTGCTGTTCTGCGCTCGTCTCTGCACTTTCTTCTGTCAGAAGCTTCTTTCTGCACGCCTGTCCGGAATATGCCGTCAGAAGGATCGTCCGTCCTGACCGCTCCAGCTGCTCCAGCACACACCTGTAGATGTCTTCTCTCATACTGCCATCGCTCCTGTTTCACGTTTCCTATCTGTCTTCATTATAAGGTCTGGTCGTAGGAAAGTAAAGAAAGAACTTTGGATGTTGATTCTCTGATTGTTTTCATTCTTCTTTTGTCAACTGCTGCATGACCTTCTCCGTTTCAGCCTGTTATTCATCCACACCATTTTTCTCACAGATGTCCTGCAAACAACATCTGTCGCAATACGGATGGGTTCTCGCCGTACAGACATCTCTTCCGTGATCCACCAGACGATGGCACAGGCCGCTACCCTCTTCCGGAGGAATGATCTTCCATAGCTCCATCTCTACTTTTTTCGGTTCTTTGATGCCATGCACCAATCCAATGCGATTGGACAGACGAATGCAATGGGTATCCGTTACAATCGCCGGCTTACCAAACACATCTCCCATAATGAGGTTTGCGCTTTTACGTCCAACACCCGGCAGCTTCAGCAATGCGTCAAAATCATCCGGCACATGTCCGCCATACTCATCCCGCAGCATCTTCATGCAGGCGCTGATATCCCGCGCTTTGCTTCTGCCCAATCCACAGGGACGAACGATCTCCTCGATCTCTTCCACCGGCGCATCCGCCAATGCTTCCACCGTAGGAAACTTCTTATACAGTCCTTCTACTATCACATTTACTCTGGCATCCGTACATTGTGCTGCCAGGCGAACACTGACTAGCAGCTTCCACGCCTCGTCATACTCCAGCGTACAGTCCGAATCCGGATATGCTTCCTTCAGACGCCGGATCACCTCCAGTGCCAGCTCTTTTTTCTCCATTGCCACTCCATTCCAAATCGCGATTTATATCTTAAAACAGCTCTCAATCTCTTCACTTCTTCCCAGCACGAGAATCGTCTCACCGGACTTCATCTCTGTCGTCGGACCTACGGGCATCTTCAGATGACCATGATCTCTTCTCGCCAGAACATTGATGTTATACTTTTTACGCACATCCAGCTGCTGCAGTGTTTTGCCTGCCCATGCTGCCGGGACTGCCACTTCAAAGATTGCAAAATCATCGCCCAGATCCATATAATCAAAAATCGTATCCGAGGAACAGCGGATCGCCGTCCAGTTCGCCACCTGCTTCTCCGGATAGATCACTTCATCCGCGCCGTTACGCAGCAAAAATTTCGCCTGCACATCTCTGGAAGCTCTGGAAATGACATGCTTTGCTCCCAGCTCTTTCAACAGATCTGTCGTCTCCAATGAGCTCTGAAAATCATTGCCGATGGCAACGATGCATTCATCAAAATCCCGCACACCAAGAGAACGCAGAAACTCCTCGTTCGTGCTGTCACCGATCTGCGCATTCCGCACATATGGCAGCGCCGCATCTACGCGATCTTCATTGTGATCCACTGCCAGCACCTGACAGTTCAGCTCGTCCAGCTTTTTTGCAATATGAATTCCAAAACGGCCTAAGCCGATCAATAAAATCGATTTCATAAGTGATCTCCATTCCTGAGCGCATCCTCTTTTTCTACGCTCTTATCCGACTGTAATTTTTTCTTTTGGAACCTCTGACAGGTTCGAGCGCGTGCCGGACACTGCCGCAAAGATGATCGTCAATCCGCCGACACGACCAAAGAACATCAGCAGAACCAGAATCAAATGCGATGCCGTGCAAAGTCCCGGCGTAATGCCAAGTGTCAGTCCAACTGTACCGATCGCCGATGCCGCCTCAAATGCCGACTGTCCCATGGAGCATCCGTCCAGACAGCTCAGCGCGATCGTACCAAACAAAAACAGTACCAGATACATCATCAGCACTGCCATCGCATACCGCACAGTCTCATTTGGAACACGCCGTCCGAAAAACCGGGAGCTCTCCTGCCTGCGAAATACAGCAATCATCGTAGACAATGCCACCGCTAATGTCGTCGTCTTCATACCACCGGCCGTTGATCCCGGCGATCCGCCAATAATCATCAGGATAATCATGATTCCACGACCGGGTCCTGACAGCAGATTCAAATCTACTGTATTAAATCCTGCCGTTCGGGGGGAAACTGCCTGAAACAACGACAGCAAAAGCTTCTCCCCGCCGCTGTATCCATTCCAAATCGGTCTGGAAAAATCATAAAAGTAATAAAACAGCGTCGGCAATATGATCAACAACGCACTCGTCACAATTACTACCTTCGTCTGCATCCGGTACTTCCGGAATTTAAAACGATGGTGCACAATGTCCTCCCAGACAAGGAAACCGATACCGCCCGTAATAATCAACGCTATCACACACAAATTGATCAGCGGATTCAGATCATAGCCCGTCAGGGAAGAAAACTTCGCCCGCACGCCCATCAAATCAAATCCCGCATTGCAAAAGGCGGAAATCGAGTGAAAGACCGCGTACCAAATCCCTCTCGCCAATCCAAAATCCCGATAAAACACCGGGAACATCGCAATCGCACCAATCAGCTCAATCAAAAACATTCCCTTCACAATGAATCGCGACAGCCGCACAATACCGCCCACCTGCGGCGCTGCGATAGACTCCTGCAAGGTGCTGCGCTGCATCAGACCGATCTTTTTGCCCGATAATGTCGTCAATGCAACCGCCGCCGTCACAACACCCATGCCGCCGATCTGAATCATCAGTAAAATTATAAACTGTCCAAACATCGTCCAATAGGTTGCGGTGTCCTGCACGATCAATCCCGTCACACAGGTCGCTGATGTCGCCGTAAACAGCGCATCGAGAAACGACGCACTGCCTTCCTTCACCGATGCAAACGGCAGCATCAAAAGTAATGTCCCTGTCAGGATCAAGCCTGCAAAGCCCAGCAAAATAACCTGAAAGGAACTGTATCTTCTCTTCTTTTTTAACTGCATCTCTTCTTTTTTTCCTCTTTATCTTATCGCCGGGGAACCGGCTGTAAGCCTTTGTCTGTTTTGCTTTATTCTACCACGAGAAGCGGCTGGTGTACACTACTTTCGAATCACATTGAATTCCAAAGCACGTATCATCGGCAAAAAACAGAAGCACTGTGTTCAGCGAAAGTTTCTGCTGCATCTCTGCTTTCCTTATCGCCATTCGCGAAGAACTCGTCCTTCGGACTCAAACAGCTTCGCTCGATGGCTGGAAAGCAGAGATTCCGCGACGAAACTTTTGCAAGTAACACAGTTGCTTCTTTTTTTCTGCCAGTCGATACGTCACGTTAGTTTTTAAGTAAAAAATACCACCAATTTGAATCATAATGATTCGATTGGTGGTATTTTCTTCAAACAATATTCACTTACTTAGAAAAGAGCTTTTTTATATTTGTCCAACGCTCCAAATAAGATCATTCCGAGGATTCCACAGGATATGATTTCGCCTGCGCCTACGGTTAAAACGAGATACCACAGAGCATCCGGAACACCGTATGCCAGACGCAGTACCCACGGTACGATGATGGTGTTTGCCACGATTGGCGGAAGTGGTGCCAGCCACTTGATTCCGGTCTTGCGCAGTGCATAAGTGCCGACTGCCCCGAGCAATGTCGCAATACTTCCAAATACCACATCCCATACAACCGCACCTGTCAGGAAGTTACTCAGCAGACAGCCAATAAACAATCCGGGAATTGCTGCGGGTGTAAAGAACGGCAGGATCGTCAGCGCTTCCGAAAAGCGCACCTGAATCGCTCCACTGGAAAGACCAAGCATCGATGCCAGCCAAGTCAGGACAAAGTACAATGCTGCAATCGCTGCTGCCTGTGTCAGGAACAGAACTTTTTTGTTTTTCATTTTTCAATTCTCCTTTAGTTTTGTTTTACGTGTGGAAGGTCTCGAACACACGATTCATTTAACGCCGGGAATCGGCGGGGAGTCCCATAAGACCTTATTTTTCAGGACTTTGCAACGGGAGGTAGTATAGCATGAGAATTTCAGAAAATCAAGATATTTGTATTTGGAAAATTTCGAAAAAATAAAAAGTAGCATATTGTATTCTTAAACTACATATGTTATAATGCCAGTAGGCAAAAAGAAGTAAGTAGTCCAAAGGACTCAGCTAAGAACAACGAAAACCCCAGTGCTCTGAACACTGGGGTTTTCTATTCCCATTTTTCATGCGGAAGGGCTTAACTCCGCAGGCCAGTTACCGACTAGTCAGTACCGTCTAGCCATTTGATGATGTAATGGCAAACCACACCACCCAAGACAGTCACGATAAAAGAAGTAAGAACTTCCAAAGAACTCACCTCCTTCCTGATACCAGTATGGAGGCGGTAACATCGCAAGTATACCATATATTGGTTCTTGTTTCTACGTTTTTCTTGTAATTTTCCAAAATTTTCTTTGTATTTTTTTACACTTAATATTGTTTCTCCTGACCTCTTTACAACACCCTCTATTTCCGGTATCATCAATTCCAGTACGCACTACTTCAAAGGAGCACCCTTTTATGGAACGCACCATTACTTACACGATTCCTCCCGACTCCGCCGGTCTCCGCATCCGCCAGTTTCTCCAGCGCAAGGGCTATTCCGCTTCGAATCTCGGTACGCTGAAGCTGACGCCGGACGGGATTTTGGTGAATGGTCTGCATCAGTTTCTGACGTATCGACTGGCTGCGGGGGAGGAACTGACCATTCATTTTATTGAGACGGAGTCTTCCGAAAAGATTCCGCCAGTTCCGATTCCGCTGGATCTTGTCTACGAGGATGAGGATCTGTTGGTCGTAAATAAACCCGCTGGCATGCCGATTCATCCTTCCATGAAAAATTATACGAATACGATGGCGAATGGGTTGGCGTGGTATTTTGCAGAGCAGGGCATTCCGTTTGTATTTCGATGCAGCAACCGGCTGGATCGAGATACGTCCGGACTGACTGTGGTGGCAAAACATGCCATCAGTGGCAATCTCCTTTCTACGATGATGGCTAGACGGGAGATTCACCGAGAATATCTCGCGATCGTTGCAGGCTCTGTTACACCTCCTTCTGGATGCATCGATGCACCCCTCGGCCGAAAGCCTGGCTCTGTCATTGAGCGGACGATTGACTGGGAAAATGGCGAGCGTGCCGTCACGCATTATGAACTGGTTCAACCATTGCAGGGACACAGTCTGATTCGACTGCGGCTGGAAACAGGACGCACCCATCAGATCCGCATTCATATGAAATATCTTGGTTATCCGCTCATCGGGGATTATCTGTATCATCCGGATATGACCTGGATTTCGAGACAGGCATTGCACTCGGCAAAGCTTTCTTTCACGCATCCGATTACCGGAGAGCCGATGTGCTTTGAAGCACCACTCCCGGAGGACATGCAGCACGTCGTCGATGAACTTTCTCTTTAATAACAATAGAATTTTGAGAAAAAAGTTCACTTTAACTTTTTACGATGAAAATGAAGGAGATCACGATGAAAACGCTTTACAAAAATGGCTTGATTTTTACTGGTTCTCTTCCCCTCTCCCAGGCATTTCTTGTGGAGGGAGACACGATCCTCCGCGTTGGCGGCGCAGAGCTTGTCCGCGAATTGGCGGACGATCCGGAGATTGCCCATGTGGATCTGCAGGAACAGTTTGTCTGCAGCGGCTTTCAGGACAGCCACATGCATCTTGTGAGCTACGGCAAGCTATTGCAGGAAGCGCCTCTCGCAGCACACACGCAGTCTCTTTCCGACATGCTCTCCTGTCTGGCGGAGTTTGAACACCAGCATCCCGGCGATGGCTGGCTGTTCGGGCGTGGCTGGAATCAGGACTATTTTACGGATGTCTCAAGACTTCCGGATCGGCACGATCTCGACCGGATTTCAACGACACGTCCGATTGGTGCTGTGCGTGCCTGCGGACACTGCCTTGTGGTGAATACAAAAGCCCTTGAACTTCTGCATATCACAGCCAATACGCCTCAGCCGGTCGGCGGACGCATTGAGATCGTGGACGGTGAGCCAAACGGTCTGTTTTATGACAATGCGATGGATCTAATTTATGATACTCTGCCGCTTCCCACAAAGGACGAGGTCAAGCAGATGATCCGTACTGCCTGCAAGTCTCTGAATGCTTACGGTGTGACGTCCGTGCAGACTGATGATTTCTGCGTGTGGCGGGCATTGCCCTGGTCTGTCATTCACGAAGCCTATCAGGAATTAGAGGCAGAGGGGCTGCTAACTGTCCGCATTTGGGAACAGGCGAATTTTACGACATTGAAAGACCTGAAAGAATATCGGGAAGCTGGCAATTACACGGGTGTCGGCACGGAATTTTTCCGCGTGGGGCCGCTGAAATTGTTGGGTGATGGCTCCCTCGGCGCACGGACTGCCTTTTTGTCCCGTCCCTATGCCGATGATCCTGACACCTGCGGATTTCCGGTCTTTTCCCAGCAGACATTGGAGGATCTGATTCTTTATGCCCACACCCATGATATGCAGATTGCCGTGCACTGCATTGGCGACGCATGCCTCGACCGCGTGCTGACGGCTTATGAGAAGGCATTTGCCGTTTCTCCCCGTGAGAATCACCGCCACGGCATCGTGCATTGTCAGATTTCCCGTCCGGATCAGCTGGAAAAGATCCGGCAGCTGGGACTTCATGTCTACTGCCAGTCGATCTTCCTTGATTATGATTCCCACATTGTGGAGACCCGCGTCGGCAAAGAGCTTGCTGCCTCCAGCTACAGCTGGAAAACGCTTTTGGACTCCGGTGTGACAGTTTCCAACGGTTCTGACTGTCCTGTGGAACTGCCCAATGTTCTCGCTTCGATCCAGTGCGCTGTCACCCGCGCATCCCTGTCCGATCCGGAACATCCCTATTTGCCGGAGCAGGCATTTTCGGTAGAAGAAGCGCTGCAATCTTATACGACTGCCGGCGCATTCTCCAGCTTTTCCGAGGCACAGACTGGCAAGATTGCTCCCGGCTACCGCGCGGATTTCGTTGTTTTGGAGCAGAATCCATTCACTACAGCGCCGGCACATCTGAAGGACATCCCGATCACAGCAACCGCCGTCAACGGACAGGTTGTATACGGCAGCTTACCACAGACCGAAGCAGCCGCCGACCCAGTACACAACGCCTAACAGCCAGCTGCTGAACAATCCGTACAGGATGACCGGACCGGCGATGGTGAAAATCTTGCAGCCGATTCCAAATACCTGTCCTTCCGTCTGAAATTCGATTGCCGGTGCCGCGATGCTGTTTGCGAAGCCGGTAATCGGCACCAGCGCTCCGGCTCCGCCGATCTTCACCAGTTTTGAGAACTGGTGAAATCCCGTTGCCAGCACTGCCAGTCCCACGAGGGTGATGGAAGTCCACGTTCCTGCGGTATCTTTGTCCATGCCACTCGCCAGAAATTGATTCAGCAGAACCTGTCCCAACAGGCAGATCGCACCACCGACTACAAACGCGCCGAGCATTTCTTTCCAGAGACAATGCATCGGCGTGATTTTTTTGATATACTCCTGATATTCCTCTTTTTTCATCTGCATCTCCTTTTTGTGCTACAGCCAAAGAAAATAAATCATTGCACCGACGAATTTTCCAAGTCCCAGTGCCAGCAGTTGAGAGCTCTCGCCTTGCGTCACCCGCAGTCTGAGAAAAAAGATTGGCAGCACATTCAGTGTCTCCGCCAATGCCATCACCAGACAGCCCACAAACATCCCGGCACCCAATCCAAAAATCGGCAGCATCCACGCCTGCATTCCAAATGTGATGTCAAACAGACTGCAGATATTTCCGAGACTGCCACCCCAGATGATTGCCGACTCATACAGACGGATTTCTCTGCCGGTGTGTGTCTTTCCAGCCATCCGCGGCACGATTCCAACAACTGTGATCAATGCAAAGGTGCCGCCCGCCGTGATAAATCCGGCGCACAGTCCGAAAAACAATGCGATTCCTTCCAATACGACTCTCATGCGGAATCTCCTTTTCGGCGGCTGTCATTTTCCAGCACTGTCTGATTCACATTTTTCTCATATTGGCGCATCTGCACCTGCAGCGGCGTCGGATCTCCCAGCTTTTTCTTTTTCGAAAAATGATTGTAAAAGCCGAAAATTCCAAGCGGCAGCCCGATGGCATATCCAATCTCCATCCACGTTGTGCCCACTGACGCGCTTCCGGTCACAAGCTCGTACAGCGTATCCAGCACTTTGTTCACATCCACATCCTGATTGAATGTCAGAATCGAAAATGCTGCACCGCAAAACAGCACGATGACAATTCCGGCGGTCTTGACCAAGCCAGCGATCTTACTTTTCTTTTCCGGCTCATACACCAGCAGAAATTCCGTCTCGCCAAGATTTTGTACCTGCGTCCCGGGCGCCATCTGCTGAATCTTTTTTATCACTTCGATGAGCGATTCCGACCGCAGCTCCGAGACCCCTTCCTGAAACGAACAGACCCGCAGTGCCATGCAGCGGGCCGCCAGTGCTTTATCCTCGCACCACACCGTTCCCAGCTGCCCCAGATTTGCTTGCGGTTCTGTCAGCAATATTTTTTGCGGAATTTTCAGATAAACCGTCGCACTGCTGCTCATATCTGGTCTTCTCCAAACCAAAAACACAGTGCCTCCTCTGCGTCATCCTCCGCAGTCTGCACCAATGTCTGCTGTACCAGCATTCCTTCCTGCGCTGCCTCTTCTTTTTGTCCATTGAGAATCCAATACAGTAAAATTGCTGCTGCCGCAATGAGCAGCATTCCAAGGGACAGTCCGAAAACAAGCCGTTTCTTTTCCATATTCGTTCGCTTCCTTTCTTTCCAATCTGCACTTATTCTGCGTAAAAAAGGAAACTCTATTCTGGAAATTTTTTTTACTTGATTCGAGCCCGCATGCCGGTCAGAATCCGCTTTTCCAGCCGTGACACCTGTACCTGCGTCATACCGAGGCGCTCCGCCACCTGTTTTTGTGTCTGTCCGGAAAAATAACGCAGCAGGATCAGTTGCTTTTCCCGCTCCGGAAGTTCCTGCAGCAGTTGTCCTAATAAAAGTCGGTTTTCCACCTCCTCGCACGCATTTTCCTCCAGCGGAAGCTTTTCCAAAAGCGAAATTTCACTGCCATCCCGCTGATAAATCGTGCTGGACAGGCTCTCGATCTCGCCGCCTGCGGCAAGTGCCGCCGCCACTTCTTCCTCCTCCAGATGAAGCTGTTCTGCCACTTCTCCCAGCGTCGGCTCTCTTCCAAGGGATGCCTGCAGCTTTTGTCTGGCAACTCCGGCATGCAGCGCCGTCTCTTTCAGACCTCTGCTGACCCGGATCATCCCATCGTCCCGCAAAAATCGTTTGATCTCTCCTGTTATCAATGGCACCGCATAAGTGGAAAATTCCACGCGGAAAGAAAAGTCAAATTTATCAATAGCTTTCAGCAGTCCGATGCTTCCGATCTGAAACAGATCTTCCATTTCACAGCCTCTCCCGCGAAATCGCCGCAGAATGCTGTAGATCAGTCCGGTATTTTCCTCTACCAGCCGGGTTCTCGCTTCCCGATCTCCCGCCTGTGCGCTCTTCAGAAGAATTTCCCGTTCTTCTCTATTCATAATCCTGCCTTCCGATAATTTTTGTCATCGTGATCCGCGTTCCGCTGCCCGGTTCCGATGCGACCTCCAGCGTATCCATAAATGCTTCCATAAAGGAAAATCCCATGCCCGATCTGCCTTCTGCTTCTTTTGTGCTGTAGAGCGGCTCCATCGCCTTCGCCACATTCGGAATGCCGCAGCCTGCATCCCGAATCTCCACCCATAACCTGCGCCCGGACAGTTTCGCCTCCAGCGTCACCGTTCCAACCGTGCCTTCATAGCCATGCACGATTGCATTGGTCACTGCCTCGGACACTGCCGTTTTGATATCTTCCAGTTCCTCCACTGTCGGGTCCAGCCTCGCTACAAAAGCGCTGATGACCACTCTGGCAAAGCTCTCGTTTCGGGACCGGCTGTCAAATTCCAGTCGCATCCGATTTTCTTCGTTCTGATATGCGCTCATATCCCCTCTTTTCCGCAGACTCCTGCTCGTTATGAAATACTTGAAATGACCTGATAGATTCCGGAAATTGTCAGCAGACGATTCATCCTTCGGTTGACGCCCATGACGCACACCGTTCCGCCCTGCTCCCGCATCCACCGGTAGCTGTTTAACAACAGCCCGATTCCGGCGCTGTCCATAAACTCCACCCCGGCAAAATCATAGATCAACCTGCGCACTTTTCGATGCTCCATCAGATCTCTTGCTTCCTCCCGAATCTGACCGCAGCTATCGTCATCCATCTCCGCCGGAAGATGGATCAGCAGGCATTCCGCTTCCAGATCATAGATTGCCCTTCTGCCCACCGTATATTCTTTTCGTTCCAAATTCACTACCTCCTTGCTCTCATTTTGTTTTCTTTTGCAAGTTTTTCGTTTCTTTTGTCGCAGTGCGATCCACGCGGAGCGCTTTTTTCACTTTATAGGAAATGCGACGCAATTTCCTATAAAGTAAAAAAAGACCAAAGACACATTTTCACGTATCTTTGGTCGTTCTGAAAATTTCTCGATTCGTATTGATAAAAACCCTGTTACGGCGCTTCTAACTGTACCTGCGCGGTCTGCGCCTGTGCCGTATCCGGGAAGTTCTCGATGATCTGACTGTACAGCTCATTCGCCTTCTCCCGGTCGCCGGACTGATGATAACTCAGTGCGCACTGCAAAACTGCCTGCGGATCATCCGGGTTCAGCTTCATCGCACACTCATACAGTGTCGCCGCCTGTGCAAACTGGCTAGTGTTATACAGATTCGTTGCGGTGTTATAGCAAGTCTCAAACATCATCTGACGGTTCTCCACCAGAATCAGCTGATACAGACTACGGTAGCTGTCGGAGTCAATGGTATCCTCCTGCAGGGATTCTACATAATTGGAAACCGATGCATAGTCTCCGCGGATATAATATTCTGCCATCTCCAGACACATATCGTATGCCTGACGGATACTCAGGTGGCTGTTCTCTGCCGCTTCACCGTTTGCATTCTGAACATCCAGCTCGTCCTGCAGATCCTGCTTGTCCTGATTCAACGACTTGATATCCTCGTTCAACTGGGCAATCTCGGCATCTTTTTCCGCTGCCTGTCCCTCAAATACGGTTACCTGATCCTGCAGTCGCTGTCCATATTGCTTTTCCTTGCCCGGAACGACGAGGAAATACAATGCCAGCACACCGATCACAATACCGATCACCACATACATCGCGGTCATCAGATAAGAACTGAGCGCGGTGCTGTATGACGGCACGATAACTTCTGCACGGCTGATGCGCTTCTGTCCCGGACGTTCCTCCGGACGAATGACTTCCGGAGTCTTCGCCTCCAGAGACTGCATCTCTTCGAGATAACGCTTTGCTGTGGCATTGCCCTTGTCAATCGCCAGCACTTTGTTTAGCAGCTTTCTTGCCTTGCTGTAGGAATGCTCCTTCATATACAGCAGAGCAAGTAACAGCTGTGCCCGAATCAGGTTCGGATTCGTCGTCAATACCTTCTTTAGCTGGATGATCGCCAGATCCGGTCCATCAGTCTGTGCATATTTCAACGCCAGGTTATACTTCTCAATCCCCTGCATCATCGCTTCAAAATGGTTCTGACTCGCCTGCAGATCCTTTATGTAGCGCTCTGCCGGATTATTCTGTGCCCGGTAGTTTCGGCTGATGATCCACTCTCTCAGCGCCAGCACAGTCTCACCCATCTCATAGTAGATCAGTCCCAGCAGATTTCGCGCCTCTATGTGTCGTTTGTTGCAGCCCAGACAAGTCTTCAGAGCAAATACCGCTCCGGACAGATCTCTCACACGGGCTTTCTCCAGTCCCAGATTGTAGTAGGCATTTCCCGTCACTACGATCTTTTTATATAAACGCACATCCTGACCGCAGCGCATGCAGACATCCAGCCCCGGCTTTAATGTGCTTCCGCATCTGAAACATTTCATTCGGAATATCCTCTTCTCAGTCCTTTTCTTTGATTTCTTTCAACAACTGTACCATCAGATCTGTCATATCCGTCATGTTATCTGCCATAATCAGATCTTCTGCCTCATCGATCTCCGGACTCGGCTTAAACTTCGCAAGTTCTTCTTCAAAATGAATCATCTTTCTCCTCCAAATCCATGTGGGATTAACATATTCTACATGATAACTTTTCTCCTGCAAAAAAGCAAGAACATTTGAATGCCTGATTCCGCTCTTTTTCGCGATTTTCTCAGTCTTCCATCATTTTGCGGATTGCTTTTCGATACGTCTCTTTCGCCAATGCACGGCTCTCCGGACCCATGCCCGCGAGATTTTCCATCATCACGCCGCTGTTGACTTCCAAAATCTCATAGCCCTCCGCTGTTTCGATCACATCCACCGACACAAATCTGGCTCCCAGAAGCTTCACTGTCCGCAGCGCCAGCTCACGCACCGGAGCCAGCTCCGGCTCATTCTGATGCAGCCGCATCCCGGCACCTCTGCCCAGATTGTGCTTCCATTCAAAATAATAGGACTCGCCCTCTGCCAGCACCCGATCCAGTACTTTTGTGGGAACCTGCTGCGCCGCGCCGCCCTGCTCCAGATATTGCACATACAGCTCACGCACAGTATGGAATCCATCGCCGGTCAGACCTTTTCGCTCCTTGGAAAAAACAATCTGAACTTCTCCGTCTAATACGATCACGCGATACTCCTGTTTGATCGGCACCCACGGGCAAATGCTCATGGCGCAGCCTCTCGCGAACAGCTCGCAGGCGGTCTTTTCTAATTCCAACTGGTCATGCACCAGATATACCCGGTCTCCGCCAGTGCCTTCGTTGTCCTTGCAGACGATTGTTCCGTACTGCTGCAGCAGCTCCGTCGCCTTTTTCCACGCGCCCTCTCTGCTGACAAACTGCATCTTTTCCGGCGGCATAAGACAGGTGTGCATCACACACGGCAGTCCATGCGCCGCAAGCAGCTCGCTCGCCATGCCTTTATCATTACAAATGGACTGCACCACTGCGCGGTTCAGTCCAAACTGGTATCCAAAAATATAATTGCGAATGTCACCGCGGGACAGCTCCCACGCCCATGCATCCGCATAGGGGGTCAAAGTAATCTGCTCTTCCTGACAGATCTCTGTCAGAAGAGCGGTAAAATTCGAAGTACTGTTCGTCATAATTCTGTCAACCTGTCTTTCTTACTGATACTTGCTCATTATCTGCTCTGCTTCGGTCTCATTTTTCATGACTTCCACCTGCTCCAGCTGATAAGTTTTGCCTTTCGACTGCATATAACGATATGCCATCATAAAGCTCGTCTCTGTGAAGCTGCTGAAGAACCGGTCGTTGACTCTCGTGATCTTCTCCTCCAGCGTCAGCTCCGTCAAAGATTCCGCATACCGCATCACTTCGTCAAATGTCTCCATACAAATTGTCTCCTGACGCTGAAAATCCGAGGAGATTGTCTGAACGCAGAATACATACATATACACACGCAGCCAACAGGTCGGTCCCATCAGCCACTGCTGAGCAGCGTCGTAACGCTCACTCATCGCCTCCAGCTCCCGCTTCCATCCCTCGGACAGATAAGAAGCCTCTACCATACGCTTCTGCTCATCCTCGGTCAGACACAGATGGTACTGCTCATTAAACGAAGCCACGATCTTCTCTCTCTTTTTCACTGCCTTCGGCAGAATCCGGCTGGAAACCTTCTTTGCGGAGGTACTCTGATAGCTTGTATAAGAGGTTGTTTCCACAGCGCTCTGTCTTTCTCTCTGCTCCTGCGCTCTGCGGCTCATCTGATCCATGGCAGCTCTCGTCTGTCCCTTGTAGCGATTCTTCATCTGCTCCTCATTATACTGGAACGAACCGGACTGTCCGGCCTCATAACGGCGCTTATTCTCCGCCTCCTGACGATTCGTACCGGACTTCTTTCCTGCCCGTGTCGCCAGATAAATAATCAGCGCAATGACTGCGATCGGAAAGACCGGCAGACTGAACAAGGCACTCATCAGTAAAAACAGGACAAAAATACCGCCGATGATTCGAAAAATATCACTCTTTACAAAGTCCTTATTTCCCTTCAATACAAAAAAGAGAATAAATAACACAACTACTGTGCTCATTCAACAACTCCTCTCGTCTCTCCGTGAGACCTCTTCCTCTCTGTAAAAACAGCCAGATACCGTTAGCATACCTTATTTCCCAGTACCCGTCAAGACACCCGTTCCGATCCTTGCATCGGTCTTCTCAAAATTATAGCATTCCACATAGCGCTCTGTCTGGAAACTTCCGTAATTTTTCTGTTCCAATGTCAGCGCCACCCGCAGCACATTGTCCGGATAGCCATCCCCTGCCTGTGTAATGGAAAACGTCGTCACTTCATATCCCTGATAGGCCGCGGAATCAAAATACCAGTCCTCCCCTGCATCACCATTTCCACCGTAATGCAGGATCAGTCCCCGCTTTCCGTCCGGAAGGGCTTCTGCTGTAACAACGACCCGATTCCAGTCCCGATCTGTCAGTTCTACCGCTGTTCCATCTTCTGCAATCGTCAGCGCCATCTGTCCGCTGCCCACACTGCTCACCGCCTGTGCGCCCGACAGAGCTCCCTCTATTTTTTCTAACAACAGCTCTGCCACCTGATTTCCGGTCTGAACTGCCCGAAACTGCTGATACACGCCGATCGCCCGCACTGCGATCTGACACGTTGCCAACGTAAACAGCGAGATCAGGGCGAACGTCACCACCAGCTCCACCAGCGTAACGCCACGGTTATTCCATTTTCGGATTTTCTTCTGCTGTTTCTCTCTTTTCATCTATTCTCCATCTGACAGAATCGGCGCTGCGTAATAAAGCGTACCTGCACCGTCTTTTGTAAACCGCTCCAGCCTGCTTCTCGATAATTTCAACGTCCCCTGTGTTCCACTGTCTGTCTGATACGGGATGAGATATAAAACGCCGGAGACACTTTCTCTGGATGCTCCCTCCTGCTCTGTTTCCTGATAATAGCTGCGATTCAGCTCCTCATTCGCCTGCTGCACAAGCTTGCTCTGAGACAGCAGCCTTGCCGATACGGTCACCGTTCGGGCAAACGCCGCTAGCACAAACAGAACCATCGCAAATGCCACCAGCACTTCTACCATCGTGGAGCCTCTTTTTCTTCGATTATTTCTGCTCTGCTTCATCTTCGCTCTGCGAACCGCCAGCTCCAGCGTTCGTTTTCCTCCTCCCCCTCATAGGGTTCCCGTTTCAGCGTATAGACGGTCGTTATCTCACTGCTCTCTTTTCCACTCTGCACTGTCACAGTCACAGAAAGCTCGATCGTGCCATCGGACAATTCTTTCCACTGCATCGCCGCCTGACTCTGCTCCAACAGCTGCTCCGCCGTTTCCTCTGTTACATTCTCACCGCCGATTGCAAAAGTACGCTCCGTCTGCGCCTGCCAGCTTCCCTGCCCGATCTGATCTTTCAGATAAAACCACAGGGCATCCTCGCCTGCGCTCCGCGCTGCTTCCTCCGCTGCCGCATCCGCAAACTGTACTTCCGTCAATTCCCGCTCCAGCTCTGTGCTAAACGTCCTTGCCAGCTCTTTCGTCTGCATGGACTGTCTTTCGCCCTGCATCGTGTGAGTCAGAGAATACGCACCAAGCAGCAGGCTCACAGACAGCACAAGCAGAAGCAGCATCAAAAACACTGCCACAAGAAGCGCTGCACCTTTTTTTTCTCTGCATTTTCTTCTCATTCCAAATCCTCTGTCGCGTCTTCTGCTGAATTCTCTGTTGCCGGCTCAGTTACCTCCTCCGTCGCTTCCCCGGTAGATTCTTCGGTGGAATCCTCTGTGTCTTTCGGATCGCTGAAATCCTCACACTCGTCCACGGTATCCTGCTCCCGCAGCACAGAAGCAATTCCGCAAAAAGTATCCTGCTCTCCGTTTCCATAATTCTGACAATGAGACAGCTCTGTCCGTGCGGTCTGATCGTCCCCGGACTGTGCCAGCGCGATTATTCCGGCGCTGCGCATCGCCTGTCCGTTTATCTCGCCTTCATTGCGGCACTGCTCCAATCGCAGAACCGTCTCACCACATCCGGAAACCATTGCCAGAATTCCCGCTGCCGCGCTGTCTGCACCATCAGCTCCTGCTACCTGAATCGTGCCATAATTCGCATCGTTTCTCAGCAGGAATATACCAATCTGATTTTGCAGCCGTCCAATCAATCCAGCCGCAGCTCCGGCGCTCCGCAGTTCTACCTGCATACAGCTGCTGCAATCTACCAGTTCTGCCGCACCATTTTCCCAAATGCCGATCAAACCGCCTGCCACAGCAGACCCCCCGACATTTCCACTGTCCACGGTCAGAACTCCTGATGTTTCACACTCTGTCACAATGCCGCTGTTCTTTCCCACAAGACCACCTGCTGCCGCCGGTGTCTCCGCCGTTCCGATTACCGTGATCTCGGCTTCTTCCACCGTGATCTGATCCAGCGTACCGGTATTCTCACCGCATGCCGCACCGGTCATGCCGCTTCCAAGCACCTGCGTCTTCTGAAAGGTCACCTGTCGGATCGTACCCGCATTTTGCGCAAACAGTCCCGTCGCGCCTGCAAGCTCCGCAGCTCCATCCGAAACGTACAGGTTCGCACTGCGGTTTGTCTCCTCCGATAAACGCAGTCCGCTCAGCACGATGGATTGTCCCGTCGCACTCGTCAGAGTGCTGGATGCCTGCAGCCTCCGAATCGAAGGGAAAGCTGCCTGCTTCTCTGTCACCACCAGACAGCCGGAAAACAGATTTCCATTCGCCGTGAAAGCCTGCCAATCCAGTTCGTTCGAAAGCTGGTATTCCGTCACCGCCTCCTGATTCCGTTCTTCCTCGTAACGCAGATTGTACAGCTCCCGGAAGTTCTCAACCGTGCACACCCGCACAGATGCTTCTCCCCGCTGCTCGCTTCTCACAGAAGCAAAGCTGCACCAGGTGCGATTACTCTGGCGAATTTGTGTATTTTTGTACGATGCCCCACTTCCCTGCACAGTACAATAAATCTGCTCTGCCGATAAGCGGAACCGATACAGGCTGCTGCTGGCATCCATCTGCGCTTTCGCTGCTGTATCATCATATTGCAGCACCCGATACCAGGCATCATCTGTTGCCGTCAGATCTGCAGCATCTAAGACAAGCTGCACGCCGTTTTCTCCGGTGAGTTTTGCATAAAACGGATATTTTCCGCGTTCTGTCTCATTTACCGCACTGCTTTGCAACGGGCTCCAGCCGCCATTTTCATAACGGCTGACTTCGCACCACACCGGGGCAAATGTCTGATCCTCTGTTTTCAGTTTTTCCCCTGGAAGCCAGATCCGCAGCAACGGCTCCTCTGTCTCTCCATCATACAGCGTCACTTCGTATGTCAGAGCACTCCGCGCTTCCGGTGCCTCTGTCACCTGATACTCCAGCCTTAGCGTATCCGCTCCTGCCAACTGCACTTCCGAAAGCTCCGGCCGCGCTGCCGCACCCTTGGCCACAGACAGCGTATCCACACCGAAATAGCCGGTCATCGTCTCTTTTCTTCTGTCGGATGTCCGGTTCGTAATATCCGTTCCGCTATTTCCATAGGAGAACTGCTCCGCCTTCTCACTGTAAAAGACCGAGTACACCTGCCCGTCATAGGGCGTAAATTCCACACACACCGCTGCATCTAACACCGACGGATCGTACAGTCCTGCGGACAGCAGCTCATAAAACCAGACCAGCTCTTTTCTCGTTATGCTGGTTGTCCCATTGTCCAGATCCGAGGCGGTAATAGCACCCTTCTGATACTGCACATATTTTTCATAATCCGCTGCCGTTCCAATCACATAGCAGATTTCTTCTGTGTACTGCTCCGGATTCTGCAGCTTCTGTCCTTCCAGAGAAAAAATCTTCTCCAACGTACAGCTGCTGCCATTCTTTCCGGTCAGCTGTGGTAATTCCGCATTTGCACCGCTGACATTTGCCACATCTGTCAGCACGTGCAAAAACTCCTGATTTTCATCTGTCAGTGCATCCAACAGCTCCTGCTCTCTTCCATTTTCGATCCGTCTCGTCAACTGGTTCTGCAAATTCAGATACAACGTCTGCGCCATGTCGTTCTGTTTCTGAAAGGCAGACCATCGCTGCCACTCAGAAATGCCCAGAACGGTTCCGCTCGCCAAAATCATCATCAGAACAACCACAACGATGACTTCCACC
This sequence comes from uncultured Cuneatibacter sp., assembly GCA_934234215.1. GTDB lineage: Bacteria > Bacillota > Clostridia > Lachnospirales > Lachnospiraceae > CAKQHB01. The sequence goes on along the minus strand of CAKQHB010000020.1, from coordinate 9,011 downwards.
ATTGTGAATCCTTTTTTTGTGAGCACTGTCCCTCTCCCGTTTTCTTAAATATAATAAGTAATCTTCTTAAATTCTTCTGTCGTTGTGATGCCCCGCTCCACCATTGCTAAGGCGCTTTCCCGCAGAGAATGCATCTTCTGATTTGTCTCCGCATAGGTACGGATCTCGTCAATTGACGCATGATTCAGGATCATATTCCGCACGTTTCGGTCAATCACGAGCACTTCGTGAATCGCAATTCGTCCCTGATAGCCGGTATAATTGCAGGACGGACATCCCTTCGCCCGATGGACACTGCGAATCTTCGGGCCGAGAAGCTCCTGCTCCTCCTCTGTCACCGGTTCCTCCACACTGCATTCCGGACACACTCTGCGCATCAGTCTCTGTGCCACAACACCTGTAAGCGATGCGGCGATCAGATACGGCTGCACGCCCATGTCCTCCAATCGCACGATTGACGATGGCGCATCGTTCGTGTGCAGGGTCGAAAAGACAAGATGTCCCGTGATGGACGCACGCACCGAGATCTCCGCCGTCTCCGCATCTCGCGTCTCGCCCACCATCAAAATATCCGGATCCTGACGCAGCAGCGCGCGCAGTCCGCTCTCAAAAGTCAGCCCTGCCTGCGGATTGATCTGCATCTGATTGATACCGGGAATGTTTTTCTCCACCGGATCTTCAATCGTAGAAATATTAACCGCACGTCCCGACAAATATTCCAGAATCATATACAATGTGGTCGTCTTACCAGAGCCTGTCGGACCGGTAAAATATAAGATTCCGTTCGGCGCTTCCAGCAGCTTCCGCACTTTTTCATAATCCCCACGCTGCATGCCAAACGTCTCGCTCTCCGCAATCACGCTGTGATTGTTCAAAAGACGCAGCACCGCTTTCTCGCCATAAACCGTCGGAATCACCGACACACGGATATTGACCTGCTCTTTTCTCACACGTGTCCGGAAATGCCCATCCTGAGGAATCCGCCGCTCCGCAATATCCATCTCGCCGAGAATCTTGATGCGGGCAATGAGAGAGGCGTGAAGGCTCTTCTGCAGTGTCACATACTCCACAATCGCACCGTCGATTCGCATGCGCACAACGGTTTTGTTCTCAAATGGCTCGATATGAATATCGGATGCATTCGTATTATAGGCACGCTCCACAAGTCTGCTCAACAGTCTGATCACCGGCGTATCGTCATCGTCATCCTCCGAACCTTCCAACGCATCCGCCACCTCTTTTTCAGACTCCTGATTTGCCCGTGTCGCAGCCTGCATCGCATCGATCTCTGCATAGTAAAATCCAATCGCTTTGCTCAATGCCTGTTCTTCCGCCAGCACGATGGTCAGAGACATTCCGGATACCTGTCTGATATCCTCGATTCCGTAGAAATTCAGCGGATCGTTCACCGCCAGAATCATACTGCCGTCCCGCATTCCGATGGGCAGCATGCCATATTTTTCTGCCAGCATACGGGGAATTTTTCTCACACAGTTCAAATCCACCGGGTAGGAGCCCAGCTTTACGATTTCCAGATGCATACGGGCTGCCAGCGCCTGCATAACCTGCTGCTCTGTCACAACGCCCATTTCCAGCAATGCCTGTCCCAAACGCAGCCCTTTGTGACTCTTCTGATATTCCAGTGCATCCGCCAGCTGTTCCTCGGACACATATCCATATTCTTTCAGCAAATCTCCGATTCTGAGATTTTTCGTCTGTTCCACCATGCGTTACTCTCCTTCCGGAATGCTGTAAAACAGCAGCGATACTTCCAGCAAAGTCTCCTCCTGCCGCTGCCAGCGAAAGGAAGACACCCGCACCGCCGGTTCCAGATCTGCGACACCGTTCAAAAATGCCTGCAGCTCGTCCTCGGCTCCGGACAACAGGATCGTCACCGGAATCTGTTCCACGCCCTCTGCCGTCTCACTGTCTGTCTGCGAAGTCGGATCCGCCTGCATCTGCTCCGCCGTCTCGGTCTCTTCTGTCACCGGCGCTGCCACATAGGGCTTCAGGCTTGCCGCCTCTGCCGCTCCGATGCTCAGATCCCGAATCACAACGGAATCTCCCACTGCTGTCTCGGTCAAAATCCGGTCGATCTCCAATCCGGATAAATTCTGATAAAATGTGCTTCTCACATCCTCCAGCCGGCTCTCCTGATCCTGCAGCTCCGTCTGTACACCGGCAAGTCTCATGCCCTCCAGCTCCCGCTGCTGCTTGATCATCTGCGCATCCGCAAGATCACTTTTGACCTCCAGCGCTTTTTCCTGAATGGGCAGAATGATTCCGAATCCGACTCCCACGATCAGCACAAACACCGCCAGAAATTTCAATAATTTTTTATCCCGCTCGGTTATCGTCCAGGTCATCTCGCTTCCTCCTGCCTTCCTGCTACCACGCAGCTGATTTTCAGCGTCCAGCTGCCCTCTGCATTTTGTGTATATCCGCTGTATGTCACGCTGAAAATACCGGAATCCTCCGTCAAACGCTCCACGAACTGACTGATATCCTGCGCACTGTCCGCTTTTGCTGTAAATCCAATCTGTCCGCTGGCTGCATCATAGCTGTAAATATCCAATGTCAGCCCCTGGGCATTGCGCTCCAGCGCCTCCGTCAGACTGGCATCGGTTCTCGGATATTGAGACACGACCTGTTTCAACTGTTCCAGCTCCTGCAGCAGCTTCTCGTGATCCGCGATCTTTTGCGATGCCTCCTCATAAGAAGCGGCTTCCTCCTGCACCGTTGCATTCACATTGTATGCCTGCACGGTATGAAGACGCTCTTTCAGGCCCTGATACTGCCAGACAGCCACTGCAGTTGCCGCAGCCATGCACACTGCCAGCACGCCAATAGGAATCCAGCCACTGATCTGCTGTCTCTTTTTGATCTCACCGGCAAGATCCCGCTCCACCTGCCGCAGCAAATTGCCTTCCGCTGCCGGTCGTAACAATGCTCCGCACAGGATCAGATATGCGGTTTGATCCTGCTGTTCCTTCGTCCAGTTGATCCGGTCATCTCCGGTCACTTCCTGCACTTCGATGTCTTCCTGTAATGCATGCACCTGCTCCTCATACTGACCGATACGTTCTCCGGGCAGTCCCAGCACCCGCACATCCGTAACCGGCTGCTCCATGCCCTGCGCCTTTGCAAACTGCAGCATCGTGCTGACGGAGCGTGCCGTCTCCTCCGCATATTCCGCTGTCGCCGGCTCCGCAAACAGACGACTTCTGCTGGAATAACAGTAGCGTCCGTCCTCAAATAACAAATTGATCAGCGCCATCTCATCGGTCAGCTGGATGATGCTGTTTTTCCCTGCCAGTGCCTCCGAGGCTCCAAACAGCTGCAGCGCTGCCTCTGTGGAACAGCTCACATCCATCACTTCGATTCCTAATTTCTCAAACAAATACAAAAAACGGCGAATATATTCTTTTGGTGCTGCGGTGGCAAACACCGTCCGCACCTTGCGTGCCCGCTCCTCTTCCGTTCCCGGCAGTTCCAGATAGCGGCAGACTAACTCCTCCTGTCTGCCCGATTCCTGAAACTCCCGCTTCACAAACTGCAGCATTTCGAGCGGCTTTTGCACCGGCACTTCCATGCGTCGAGACTGAAACTGCGATGTATCCAACAGAAGATGTACCCCTTTTCTCGGCAGCTTCTGCTCCTCCCACAGCTCCGCCAGCAAATGTGACAAGCCTTCCTCATCTGTGATCGTGCCGTTCAGGATACAGCCCTCGGAATCCAGAATCTCACACATCTTTCGAACCTGAATCCGCTTTTTTCCCGGCTCTCCAACAATGACACGGATATGGCGATTTGACAAATATACAACCAACATTTTTTCTTCTCCCTTTATCAGACCAGACCTGCGATCGAATTATACGACTCATAAATGCCCAGGAATACTGCCGCCATCACGAATGCAACGATTGCACCGAGAATCAGCAGCATGATCGGCTCCACATAAGATACCATCTTGCCGATCGCAATATCCGCATCATAATCCAGACCATCCGCTGTATGGGTCAGCATCTCTTCCAGACGTCCTGTCTCTTCTCCTATCTGTACCGTATCCGACAGTTTCCGCACGAAGCCGTCCACCTGCTCCAGGCCCTCGCTCAACGGCGTACCCGCCCGCACAAGCGGAATCACCTGATTGAACTGGGCGTCCAGATAGCAATTGTCCATCGTCTTTCGCGCCGTCTGCAGTGCTAATACAATGGGAATTCCCGCCGCATATAATGAACTCAGCGTCCGGGCAAACCGCGCCGTGCAGATCTGTTTCTGCAGCTTTCCAAACAGCGGCAGATGCAGTCTGCACTTGTCGCGCCACTGGCGTACCGGGCGCACCGTCATCAAATACTTCCACAATGCAATGCACGCGATCACCACGATCAGAATCACCCATCCGTCATTTTTCAGAACCAGTGCAATCTTCAGCAGCGCCGCTGTCAGTCCCGGCAGCTCTTCCATAGAATCAAACAGCTCCGAAAACTGCGGCAAAATCACCTGCACCAACAGGATCATCACGCCCACAAGCATCCCTGCCAAAATCTTCGGATATAACAGAGAGCTGGAAATCCTTGACCGCAGCTTATGCTCTTTTTCAAAATATCCTGCAAGCTGCCTGCAGGTCTGCTCCATCTTTCCGCTGCTCTCCGCCGCACGGATCATCTGCACCATCAGCATCGGGAAAACTCCGTTTAATTCCTCCATCGCATCTGACAATGCAATGCCTTTTTTCACCGCCCGTGTCAGATCTTCGCATACCTGACGCTCTCTCGGGCGGATCGACTCCCGCTCCGAAAGGATCGTCAGCGCACGCACAAGCGAGATTCCGGATCCGGTCAGAGCCGCCAGTTCCCGGTTAAAATCCGCCAGTATTTTTGCCGGAAGCACTTTTCCGGACTGCTCCGTATGCTGCACGGAAGCCCGAAGCAGCAGCAACCCGCGTTCTTTTAACTTTTGCTGCAGCTCCGCCTCATCCTGCGCCTGCAGCTTTCCCCGCACACATCTTCCGTCCTCTCCGCGGGCTTTGTATTGATATTGTGTCATCCGGCACCTCCTCTCAGAATGTCAGACTCGCTGCGTACCAGTCAAATAATGTCGTCCCAACTATTAGCGCCGCCGTCATACCGACACACAAAAACGGACCGAATGCGAACTGATCCTTTCGGTCTTTTCGTCCACTGAGCAACAGCCAGGCACCGTATGCGCCACCTGCCACAAATCCCAGAAATGCGCCGACAACCATGCGTTTCCATCCCAGAAAAAAGCCGCCTGCAAACAGCAGCTTGATATCGCCGCCACCAAATCCATCTGGAATCACAAGCGTCACCAGAAGCATCGGCACACTGATGCAAGCAGCGCCGGTCAGCCTTGCCCAAATCGAAATCTCCGGCTGCACAAGCAGATCCAGCACCCCCAGCAGCAGGATGATTCCATGACACTTATTTGGAATTTCCATTGTTTTCCAGTCGCAAATGCTCACATACAGCAGCACTCCTATAAACGCAGCATCAAGCAGTATTATCACGTTCTGACTCCTCTGTAGCTTCCTTCTCTATCTGCGTTTTATCATAACTTTTTTCCGCACGATAGTCAACGATGCTTCTCCCTCCGGAAATTGAAATCCGACATTTTTTTTGCTATAATAAATTGTATTGATTTTATTGACCGACACAAAGGAGACCGACATGATCCGGATAGCGATTTGCGACGATGATCCGTCCTGCGTCACCACGATCCGACGCGCCGTACAAAACTGGGCTGAAAAATCAGATCTCTCGGTTTCGATTTCCGTTTTTCAGAATGCCGATGACCTGCTGCTGCATTTTCAGACATCCGCCTGCGATATTATTTTGCTGGATGTCATAATGCCGCTCTTAAATGGAATGGAAACCGCCTACGAGATCCGCAAAGAGGACCCTTCTGTCAAAATTTTATTTCTCACCTCTTCCCCGGAGTTTGCCGTGGAGTCCTACGAGGTGCATGCTTCCGGCTATTTGCTGAAGCCAATCCAGACAGACAAACTGGAACGTGTCCTGATGGAATGTGTTCGCTCTCTGGCACTGGAGCCGACGAACATCGTGGTGCGCACGCTGTTCGGCTTTCAGAAGATCTCCCTGCAGTCCATCGAGTGTGTCGAAGCCCAAAATAAAAAAGTTGTTTTTTATCTTCAACACGGCAGACATCTCGAGGTGCAGGATGCTCTGTCCAACTGTGCTGCTGCACTCACACTGGAAAATGGCTTTTTCAAGTGTCACCGCAGCTATATTGTCTCAATCCCCAATACCGACCACTTCAATTCCACCGAAGTGCTGACCCGTTCCGGTCTGGCCGTTCCCATCGCCCGCGGCTACGCAAAGGCATTTCGCGATGCGTACTTTGACTATATGTTTCAGGAGGGAGTTCATTCGCGATGACCACCATATTAATTGAAGTTCTGCGTTATATTTTGACGCTTTTGTTTGGCGTGTTCGTCTCCGCTTCCTTTCTGAACATTCCATTTCGACAGAAATCCTTCTGGACGCTGCTCCTCTTTTCTGCAGCAACTCTGTCACTGCAGGGACTTTTGTGCGTGAACCAGGATATCACCCGCGTCACTGCTTTTTATCCCCTTGTCACCCACTTGCCGCTGTTTCTGCTTTTCTTTTGCGTCTTTCACAAGCGTCCGCTGCCGTCTCTGCTGGCAGTGCTGACAGCTTATCTGTGCTGCCAGATCAGCAACTGGACTTCTTATGTGCCGAATGCGTTTCATGCACCATCCGAGATCGTGGATCTGACATACAGTCTGACGCTCATCCCTACCTTTTTGCTCATTCAGCGCTTTCTGTCCAGGCCAATCTCCAGACTGTTAGAAAAGCACGGTCAAACCCTTGTCTCTTTCTCGATCATTCCAATCTTTTATTACATTTTCGACTATCTGTTCACGGTATATACGGATCTGCTCTACAATGGCAATCCCCTCATCGTCGAATTTGTGCCATTTTTGCTGTGCATCTGCTATCTGATCTTCTGCGCCGTCTATTTCCGACAATACGAAGAAGCACAGGAAATGGAAAACCGCAATAAAATGCTCTATATCAAGCAGGAACAGTCCCGCCGGGAAATAGAAGCGATCCGACGCAGCGAGTCCTCGATTGCGCTGCTGCGCCATGACATGCGCCACTTTCTGAATACCATCTCAGAATATATTGACGTGGGGGAACTGCAAAAAGCACAGGATTATATTCACACCATCGTACAGGCAGCTGACCGCACTGCCCTCAAAAAGCATTGCTCCAACCAGACAATCAACCTGATCCTCTCCTATTATGAATCGCTCTTTGACGAGGAAGATATCTCATTTTCCACACGGCTTGCGATTCCACAACAGCTTGCAGTCTCCGATACAGATCTGACTTCGATTCTCTCAAATGGTCTCGAAAATGCCTGCAATGCGGTGCGCAAGCTTCCACCGGACAAGCGGATCATCGAGCTGAATATGTGGGAGCAGGCGGGCAAGCTCTACCTGTCTTTGGAAAATACCTTTGCTGAGGCACCTGTGTTTTCCGATGGAATGCCTGTCGCCCAAGAAGCCAATCACGGTTTCGGCACACAAAGCATCTATTACACGACCGAAAAACTATCCGGTCACTGCCGCTTCTCCGTCTCCAACGACCGTTTTATGCTGCAGGTGATTCTATAAGGAAAAAAAATTCCGAAAGCTCAAAAAATCTCTGAGCATCCCTCTTTTTTGAGATGTTCAGAGATTTTATGTTACAGCCTTTACTACTCGGTCTCCTCTGCTGTCGGCACCGTCATCTGTTGCAGCAAGCGCATCACTTCCAGAACTTTCTGCTGCTGTTCCTGCGGAACCGAGCGGAATAACTGCTGCAGCTCATCCAGTCTCGCCGCCTCGTCTGTGTCTCCCACCGGGTCCGGACGACCCGCGTTCAAAAATGTGTCCACAGAGACATTACACAGTTTTGAATAGTAATACAGTACGCGCAGATTGATTTTCACTCGATTGTTCTCCACATTGCTGACAAAGGCGATCGTGCATCCAAGATCTTTTGCGACACGCTCCTGCGTGATTCCAAGGCTTGACCGGAGCTCTTTCATCTTCTTACCGACCTTCTTGTAATCCAGCTCATCCATAAGAACAAAACCCTCCATTTTCCGTATTCTGCTACTTCTATTGTAGCTGATATTTCGCTTCCTATCAATGCCAAAATGTAAGTTGACAAAAAGAGCCAGAACTGTTATGTTTTAGTTATACATCATATAAGGAGGCGGATTCTTTTATGAACATGCTAAAAAAATCGAACTTACTCAAACGACTTCGCCGCAACAAAAAAGGCTTCACGCTTGTTGAACTGATCGTTGTCGTTGTCATTATCCTGATTCTCGCTGCCGTACTTGTTCCAAATGTATTGCGATATGTCGGTCAGGCTCAGCGTGCCACTGTCAAACAGGACGCTGCAACGATTCTGACACAGGTGCAGGCAGATCTTGCTGTCATCAGTTCTCTGGATACCCAGACATCCGGCGCAGCCCTTCTGACCAAGGACGCTTCCGGCGCTTATACCGGCACGATCGACGGCGTAGCAATCCGCAGTGTTGCCGCTGCTGATTTCGCAGTGCCTACCACAAAGAGTGCTGTGTTCGTCGTAGATTCTTACGGAAGAGTCACACTGTTCGGCTACAGCAACGGATCTTTGTCCATCTCTTGGTCTTCCGAGACCGGCTGGACCCAGTCCGAATAACACTTCTTATCTGACACAAAACTCCTCATCCCTCGGATTCCGAAGGGTGAGGAGTTCTTTTTTGCTTTAAAGGAAATGCGACGCAATTTCCGATAAAACAAAAAAGCCAGAAGCAATTCGCTCCTGACTTCTCTTCCATGTTCTCTCAAAACTGCACACGCAAAATCTACTTTCCATCTTCCATCTTTTCTTTTGGTCAAGCCCTCGACCGATTAGTAACAGTCAGCTCCATGCATTACTGCACTTCCACCTCTGCCCTATCTACCT
>CAKQHB010000019.1 GCA_934234215.1 uncultured Cuneatibacter sp. | reverse complement strand
GGTTTTCATTAAAACTTACTGTCTAATGGTAAGGGTTTTAAAAACTCAATCTGTCCAATCTATAGGGTACATTTTATATCCTGCAGCAACATCAATTTCAGAAATACGTTTTACCCTCTCGCAAAGCGGAAACCCTATTCGTTTTTGCTCAAATTCTAATGCAAACAGCTCTGCCTTTTCACCTATGATTTCATTATGCTCAAGTTTCTTTCTCAATGCTTCCAATGTTAATGTCTTACGTTGCTTTTTACAATACTCAGATATCAATTCATCATATGTCGGCTCAACATAAAATTGTGTTCCTGTTTTCTTCCTTTGTGGAATCAAAAAACCTTGACTAATTAATACATTCCGTACACAAGAAAATGATAATGGCAACAATTCATTTTTAAAAACATACTGTCCTTGAACCGCATCATAGAAAAACATATTTGAATTGATTATCTTCATATTAAATAATTGGCCAACCGTAGATATTATAAGCGCTCTATTCAGTTTATCTTTATCATTCAAATCACTATAAATTTCTGGTGATATCCGAAGCATACCATCAGATATTTGCACCCAACCAAACGAAACACAGTACGTAATTAAGCTTTCAATTGGCCAGTAGCCCTTTCCTGCTGCATGTGCGCAAATAATTTCCGCATCTTTTTTACTGATGCTCCCTTGACCTATAATATTACAAATAAGGAAAAGCAATCCATCTTTTCCGCCTCGATATTCAAGACTTTTTAGTTCGTTTAACATAATCTTTTATTAATGCCTTTATATCCTCATCACCCAAATTTTCAGAAACATTATCAAACAAAGGAATTGGCGATTTTTCCATGATTTCGGTCATACGCCGTTCTTTTTCAAGCAGTCTAGTGTCAATGGTTTCATCAATTGTGGCTTGTGATAAAATATAATAATAATTTGTAATCGTGCCTGCTTCTAATCCGTAACGATGGATACGATCTTTAGATTGCACAAAATGAGCTGCATTGAATGACCGTTCAATATAAATTGCATTATGACATGCTTTATGCAAAGAAATAGATTCCGCTACAGCAAATGGGTTTGCAATAATAACCTTAAATGGGCAATCTGGTCTTTGAAACTCTTTTACAATTCTTTCCCTTGTAAACGCAAGCTCATCATCACTCATTCCTTCTCGTTCAACGGGTGTTTCTCCATACAATTCTTGGCAACAAATACCTTCCCCTTCTAGATATTCCTTCAATTTGTGAATCGTATGAATAAAAGTAGCCCAAATTATAACTTTTTCATTATTAGATATAATTTTCCTAACTAATTCTTTCACTGCCTTGTATTTAGAAGGTATTTCCTTTGATTCATAGTTTAAAATAGCTTTCAACATTTCAGAATCATCTATAGCTTGATATACATCTGTTGACACAATCTCTTCATCTTCAAAAAAATTATTTAATGGACTTTTTAGCATAGCTGGATCAGATGCAGCCTGCATTAAGCGAATTGTTCGAGCTTGTGTCATAGCTGCTTTAAAGCGCGATGATAAGTTTGATGCCTTGTCAGCTATTAGTTCATCCATATATTTTTTCTCAATAAAATCATATATTTTTTGCTGTAATTCTCCCATTGGAACATATATAGGTGGATTAACTATAGCTGGTGGAATATCTAAATCACTCTTTCGTATGCGTATAAAATAAGGTGAAATATTATCTATCAATCGTTCAATTCTTGCCGTATCTCCAGTTGCTGTGATATCTCGTAACTGATTTATTTCAAATCCCATTACATTTCTATTCGGCCAAATAAATCTGAACATATTGTAAATATCCTCATACCCATTTGGTGCAGGCGTACCAGTAAGAACAATACGTGCTTTACTATACTTTGACATTTCAAGTACAGATTGCGCAATTACTCCTCCTGCAGAATTTTTTGCTTTATGCGCTTCATCAAGAACCACCATCACTTTATTATTTCTAAGGAAAAATCCTATCTCTTCTTGTAAAGTCGTTAAAGATGCATAAGATATCAAAGTTAATTCTGCTGGATGCTTTGAAATTAAATAGTCCTTTTTTTCATCTTTACTCATCCCACCAATAAGTCGTTTTACTTGCGGCAATCGACCGAAACACGCTTCAAACTCTATTTCCCATGGTCCAAAAGAACTTAATGGTCCTACAATCAATAAACGATCTATATGTTTGATATCTTCATCAGATAGATTATGAAGATATGCATATGCTCCATATACTATACTTGTTTTTCCTGCTCCAGGTACCGAAAAATTACAAGCATTTTGAGAAAACGCCATGTGATAGGCAGACAAAAGCTGCAACGAGTATAATTTTCTAGCTGGTAGATTCTCTGCAACAGATTTTGTAAATTTTTTAAAATCGTTTTTATCGCATTCGTTATTTCGGATATGCTTGGCTTTATCAGAAAATTCTGCAAAGCGTCGCTCTTCCTCATAAAAATCATGAATCAGTTTTTCCGAGCTATTACTGCATATTTCACCAAACCCATATTTTTTCAGCATATCCCTGATATTTGACAAAATAGTGATGGGTTCCTTTTCCTCGATTGGAATGACAATTCTATTCTCTTCTACATTCGGCTTTAAATAATCCTGAATATATCTCCATGCAAAACGATTTTTTCGAAGACCCTTAATATCTCCTAAAAGATATATCTCTTTTTTATTTTCGTCGAAGTCCACTGAAATGCTTGTCATTGCATTCACCTCCAATCCAATATTTTTTTCATATCCCAAGAAATTTTGTTAATTTCTTTAATCATTTTTTTAATGCCCGGATTATCAGTAAAACTATCCTGTTCACAATCTACTGCTTTCAATGCACTTAAAGCTCTTTCAATCAGCTCTGCTGGTTTATTAGCATCTCTTTTATCCTCCAAACGTCTTGAAGATCTATTCAGATTTCCTTTAAGTGGTCCCTTTGATTGTTCTACCCAATTATTATCACGCTGCTTTAATAAAATACTTAAATCCTCATTTGGGCAGCGACGCCGAAGCTCTTCCACCGTTTCTTCATCAACAGGTGTATTCTCTTGATGATGTTTTAAAAACTCATCCCATAAATCTTTGTAGAAAAAAATACTCCCGTCTTTCCCTGTTTTAGCAATATCTCGAAATTCTTTTCCTTCATAACGCGCTCGAATATAATCAAAGCAAACCAACTTCAAATCTGAAATATCTGAATCTGTATATGTCCAATCAACGTTTCTGACATTTGCACCTCGTTTTTCATAAGCTCCCAGATAGTTTTCCAAATCTACAAACGGTCCTTCTGTTTTTTCCAATCGTGTATAGATACCATCATAACCATACTCTTGCAAATACTCTTCCATCAAAGAAAGTATTCGAAGCCACTCCACAATTTGGCTTTCTCTTTCGCTCATAAATTCAGCAATTTGCCGTTCTGTAAATCCTAGTCGCTTTAATTCTTTACATTTTAAATATTTTTCGATTGGATTATAATCCAGTTTATCATCTTCGCCCATTTGATAGATTGTTTCAAGTTGCTGAATATCTTTTTCTTCCGCATCATCTGGAAGTATAATAGCCAAAAAATATTGACATTTTTCTATTTGAGCATAAGAATAACCATATTCCTCATACCTATGAAACAGGCGATTCAACAACATAGCTCGACGATTTCCATCAACAATAATACCATCTGCTGTTACAATACCATATTTCTGCTGCCCGATTTTCAACAAACTGTCCATTGTTGTTTTATTTCTATCTACTTTGGATTCGTATAAAAATTTTTCGATAATCTCTCGATCAGAATCCAACTCTGCATTTAATTCACCATTCTGCTTTTCATAAGAAAGTACATCGGAGCCAATTCTGCCATTATATTTGTTATAAACAAGGTAGTCTAAAGGAATACGCCAAACATTTTCTGTCCTTGTTGATCCCTTATACCGCAGCGGAATACCTGTCATTGCCTGATTTAGTACATTTTTCTTTAGCTCATCTAATTTAGCTTTTCTTGTAGCTGCATCCATTAGCTCATCCCTCCCATTTCATTTATAATACTAAAAAGTATATAGTACCCAACTATAATCGCCAACGGTAACTTGTTAGGTGCTTCATCAATAACGATCAACTCGTCCTGTCGATTCTCAGGAATAGTATTGTCGATAAATTCTTTAACTAAGTCCAAAAGCTCATAGGGTCCCATCAAATTTTTTTTCTGTTTCATTTCTGATGTCATACAAAAAACTTGTTGAAACATATTAGCACCTGGTATTTTTCTTCGAACCTTATCAGTAAAATCCAAAATTTTCAAATGATACTCTTCTGGCAAATCATTTAAATTTAATATTGGCGTGTACTTTCTCGCCCTAGTTTTCCCTTGATTAAAATGAATTTCCACATCCCATTTGAAAATTTTCTTTTCGAAATCAGAATGATAATTTGTAAGTTCAACACGAAACATATTAATTATCAAATACGGAATGTGATACTTAAATTTAGCTATTTGCCGTCGAGGTCGTTCTTTTTTCAATTCAAAAGCAGCACCATTCAGATTAATAAACTCCATACTTTCATCATGAATAATTCTTGGATAATAGTTCGGTACTGTAAGCCCCTCTGCAGTAGCTATTGCTTTTGCAATAGCATATGACATTTTAGGTGGAACTGCATTTCCAACCAAAGTATGTTTTGTTCCCTTTGACTTTCCATAAAACCAATAATCTACTGGAAAACTCATCATACAAGCAGCCTCTCGAACAGTCGGTAATCGATACTGGTTGTCCCTATATCCAAGAATCATTGCTTCGCGTGAACTCGATGACATTGTTGCCATCACCGTTCTTGCTGGTTTTAAAATATTTTCAGGGAACGACATTTTCCCCATATATCCTTTATCTTGTTTTAAACGCTTAGCCGTTTTCCATTCAAACTCTGCAAGCTCATACACATAATGTTGATCTGTTATCTGCTGATTATTAATCGAAAAATCTGGGTAATTTATATCTGTAACCAAACTATCATCTTCTCGTAATGGATCTCCCAGCGAATCTAGTACCATTTTCAACGTAGTCACATCTGCGTCGCTTCTTATTTCCACAGGCTTCGGAAATTCGCCACATAAGTACCGCTCTCTATTGGTTGGTGCTCCAAAGTATTTCGCATTATATTTTCCAGAAGCTCCGTCATGTGGTCTTAAAACAAAATCACCGTCTAACCCAAGATCTTGTGCTGTATATTCTTCTTTAATATATGACTTCACAGCCGGAACATTTTCCAAAACCCAGTATCGAAGTATAGATTCCTTTTTATATTTTTTCCGTGCAATTATTCTTAAATAAGCTTCTATTAATTGAATACCAATAGACTTATCTGCATTGCCCGATTTGTTTGAATGTGAAAATGATTGGCATGGAGGTGATCCAATAATAACTTCAGAATCAGGCACTAATGCTTCAAATTCATCATCCGGTAACCTAGATATGCGAATTACATCATCTTTAATAACATTTACTCCCGGTTTATTTCCTTTGTATGTATCCACTGCCGGTTCCCATTTATCAACCGCAAAAACTATATCAAAACCTGCTTGACGAAAGCCTTCCGAAAATCCGCCTCCGCCACAGAAAAAATCTGCTACTCTCATTTTATCTCAATCCTACTCTTCTATTTATTATTTCATGACTATAAGCAAAAATCATCTTAACAACCCTTTATATCCATGTCATGTCTTAAAGTTTTTATTTTCTGTTGATTATATGTTTGTTATAATGTGTTTACCTATATTCATACTCTACACCAATAACCTCATTAATATCACTACTTTTATTGTATCATGCAAAATTCATGAATTCAATTACTCTATTTTTCTATTGACTGTGTTCAGAGATTTTTTGAAAAATCTATTCCCGTAACAAAATAATTCAGGTATCTTCTTTTAAAAGCTCATTGTTTAACTGATTTTGTATATTTTTAATCTATTTTTCACTTTCAAGTTTATTTGTGCAGTTGCTCTGCACGTATTACATACCTCTACGAATCAGCGAATTATAATGCTTTCTGAAATAATAGAGCTGAACACCGACAAACTCATCTCTTTCTTCTCTATTGTATAACTCGTCCATTATCTTTTTTAGCGTTGCAGATGTACATTTTCCTTTTGTATTCAATCTTTCCATCATTCTCTTTGCTCTGCCATAGGCATCTTTTCTCCCCTTTAACAGTTCCGTGGATGTATCTCGCACTGTTCCATCCTTTTTCTGAATTCCATTCAACAAAAGAACTTCATTTATATCTCTTTCCATCCGCTCATCTCTAGGTTCCGTATAGATTTTTCCCTCTGAATCATATGCAATCTTATCCATCTGAGCCTTATTGAGAGGACTAGTCATAATCTCTGTTTCCTTTTTATGTGCATCACAACAAAGAACATGTCCTTCATTTCCAGTGGCCTTCTCACCGCCATCGCACACTCCAAGCATATTATTATAATCAATTGCCAGATCTTTGCTCCTGCTCAATGGTATAAAATGCTCCACTCTTGAATTTGAATGCTTATCCATGCGGATTCGCCTCATACAATAGGCACAGACTCCATGTTGTTCATGAAGTAAAATTGCTTTCACATCATTCTTCGGGAAATGATTATCAAAGGCATTGCGGATTGCTCTTGTATCGTCCTCACTGATGTTTTTCCATTCTTCGCTTTTACCCAGTTCTATGATTTTCCTGCTTACATCATTCGGCAAGCCTTCTTTTTCTATATACAACATATCAGTACTCCTCTATCAACCTCGCATCCGCAATCACTCCTGCCATCTTCTTGTACTCCGAATTGTCAACGCCCAACATCTGCTTTAATTTTTCCAATGCGGCATCTGCCTTCGCAAAATCAATATCCTCAATCGCATTCTCTATCTCATCAACCAGCATCTTTACCTTCTTTGGTCTTGATACACTCTCCTGGCGATAGCGTAGTACATCCTCTACTTCATATCCATAGCAATCCGGTAAATAATTCACTTCTTTGGCATCATCCAAAAGAACCAGATTTGCCTCTTTTGATGCTGAAATTACAATCGGTGAATGTGTTGCAATGATAAACTGAACACCTGCAAATGTTTTTCGCAATGCGTCAATTACATTCCACTGCCACTTCGGATGAAGATGCAAATCAATTTCATCTATAAGCACAATGCCTGTAATTTGCTCTCTGCTTTCTAATTCCGGATTGAGCATACATACACGATACGCCAGATCCATAACCATCCACAATAAAGACTGATAACCTGCACTCAGCTTTGAAATCGGCATTTCTGTCTCATCTTCCTTATAAACCAACTCGTCAAATTGTGGAGAATAGTAAATGGAAGGGATTGCATCCAGCTCATTGATTTCCTTCATAAATGAAGCCACAATATTCTTAAACATTTCGTATTCACGCACAGTTCCTTTATTGGAACGCACTATTTCCTGTTTGAGACACCACTGCTGAATGGATTTTACATCCATGGAAGAATCCAGACACCCAATATACCCACATCGTCTATCGTCTAATTTCTTCTTTAATTCCGTTCCAAAATCCCCTCTTCTTACTCTCCATGCTCTAGCAGCACTTTGAAAACTAATCAATGGCAAGATCGTATCTGAATCGTTCGTAAGTTTCTTCATCCATACACACACATTCTTATCATCAATCTTGGTATGGGTAGCAGACACCTCTTCCTTAATTCTGTTCCATGCAAAATCCTGTTCTTCCGTTACATGAAGGGAACATCCTGCTAATACAGGCTCATGATATTCAATGGTTGTAGAAGAATCTCCAATTGGCTTTATATTCATACGGACATCATCTTTTACAATATTCTTTGTACTAACCCCTGCGACATTAACAAACAGACCTCCAAGAGCTACCGCAATGCCCTCAAGGACAGAAGTTTTTCCTGCACCGTTATCGCCAATCAGCAGATTCACCCCCGGTCTTAGGTTTATCTCTATTTTTTCAATTGCCTTATAATTCTCTATATGAATCTTTTCTAAATACATCTTTCTCACCACCCTTTATATCTATAGAAGTTCTTGCAGCTGCAGTATCTGGATCTGTTGTTCCGACAATTGCTTTCTTTTCCATCAAAGCCTTTTTTCTTTCTTCTGCACATATAAATGCCCGATTCCATAATAAGATATTTACTTTTTATACAGTCTTTTAATCTCTAGCTGCTTTTCAATCTCTCCCTCACTACCATCAACGCATATCCCAGCAAGTTTTGTCCTCTCCACTGTTTCGGATTCAAACGCTTCGGGTCAGTCATTGACAATCCAATTCCCCATATTTGATCCTTCACCGCACACTCTGCCAAGATTGTATTTTTTGTTTCCAGCAAAGCCTGTTTTAACTCTTCGTTCTGAGAAAATTTCGCTATCAATCCATCATAGATAATAATCTGGCGTACACCGTTCCAAAAATGATCCTCATATCCAGATACCTGACGTCCCAATTCTTTTATCTTTGCGACATCCTGCGTCTCCAGTATTTTCTTTGCAATCTCCTCGTCATGGAAACATTTTGCTTTCTGATACATCATCCACTGCTCCATTGATGAAAATCGGATGCCTTCCAGACAAAAATCAGAAAGATACCAATTGCTCAAAAATCCATACTCTTCTGTCGGATTGTGAAAACCAATAACCGTCTGCATCTCCTATCCCCTGTCTTTCTCCTACGCTGACTATAACATCTGTTTATTTTCATTTTACCATACTTCTTCCATTTTTCAATTCGCACTTTTCTTCTCTGCTATACAATTTCATTCGAAAAAAACAGGCGACAGGAATCCCTGCCGCCCGCATTTATTATTTCTCGATGCAATTTTCAGAAGTATTTATTCTGCCTTCGGTGCGTACATCTCCACCATATCCAGCAGGTGCTGATACTTCTCTGCTGCCAGCTTTTCAGCCTCGGAGAACAGCATTTCGGCTCTTTCCGGATTCTGACGAACCAGGGAAGTGTAACGAACTTCGCCGTTCAGGAAGTCACGGTAGCTGGTAGTCGGAGCCTTGGAATCCAGAGTGAACGGATTCTTGCCCTCAGCCTTCTTACGAGGATCGAAACGGAACAGATGCCAGTAACCAGCAGCTACTGCGTTCTTCTCCTCAGTCTGAGCGATGCTCATACCCTTGCGGATACCATGGTTGATACAAGGAGCGTAAGCGATTACCAGAGACGGACCCGGATAGCTTTCAGCTTCTGCCAGAGCCTTTACACACTGGTTGTAGTCAGCACCCATTGCAATCTGTGCAACATAGATGTAACCGTAGCTGATTGCGATGCCTGCCATATCTTTCTTCTTAACGTCCTTACCACCTGCTGCGAACTGAGCAACAGCACCCATGTTTGTAGACTTGGAAGCCTGTCCACCGGTGTTGGAGTATACTTCGGTATCGAATACCAGTACGTTGACATCCTTACCGGAAGCCAGTACGTGGTCAACGCCGCCGTAACCGATATCGTAAGCCCATCCATCACCACCGAAGATCCACTGGGACTTCTTGGACAGATAGTCTTTGTTCTTCAGGATTTCCTTTGCCTTATCGCAATCGGACTCAGATACGCTCTGAGCCAGTGCTGCGATCAGGTTCTCGGTAGCAGTGCCATTGGTAGCGCCGCATCCATAGGTATCCAGATATGCATCACATGCTTCCTTCACATAATCCTTGGAAGTGGTCTCTGCCAGAGCAGTTACCTTATTCTTCAGACCGCTGCGGATTGCATCCTGAGCCAGCTTCATACCCATACCAAACTCAGCATTATCCTCGAACAGGGAGTTGGACCATGCGGGACCTCTGCCCTGCTTATTTACGGTGTAAGGAGTGGACGGTGAGGAGTTACCCCAGATAGAGGAACAACCAGTCGCATTTGCGATGTACATTCTGTCACCGAACAGCTGAGTAACCAGCTTTGCATAAGGAGTCTCACCACAACCTGCACATGCGCCGGAGAACTCGAGCAACGGCTGCTTGAACTGGCTGCCCTTTACGGTAGCTTCCTTAAACTTTGCAACTACTTCCGGCTTATCGGAAGTATTCTGACCATATGCATAGATCTCCTGCTCTGCCAGCTGAGTCGGATAGCTCTCCATCGTCAGAGCCTTTGCACCTCTCATACCAGGGCAAACATTGACACAGGAGCCACATCCGGTACAGTCTGCTACAGATACCGTCATAGCGAACTTATATCCGGGCATACCGGTCATATCCTTCATCTTCATGCCAGCCGGTGCTGCAGCTGCTTCCTCTTCGTTCAGAGCGATCGGACGGATAACTGCATGAGGGCAGACATAAGAACAGAAGTTACACTGGATACAATTGGTCGGATTCCATACCGGAACATCTACTGCAACACCGCGCTTCTCGAATGCAGCAGTGCCGGAAGGAGTGGTACCATCTACATAATCGACGAATGCAGATACCGGCAGCTTGTTGCCTTCCTGAGCATTTACTACAGACTGGATGTTCTTTACGAACTTCACTGCGTCTTCACGACCCTCGCCGATCTGCTCGCCAAGAGGCTGTGCTTCACAGTTCTTCCAGCTTTCCGGAACTTCCATCTTGTGGAACTGAGTGGTTCCTGCATCGATGGCGTTGTGATTCATCTTTACGATTTCCTCACCCTTTCTTCCGTAGGTCTTTGTAGCAGCGTCCTTCATGAACTTTACTGCATCCTCGGAAGGGATGATATCTGCGATCTTGAAGAAAGCAGCCTGCAGGATCGTGTTGATACGATTGCCCAGACCAATTTCCTTACCAATCTTGATACCGTCGATGGTGTACAGATTGATGTTGTGATCTGCGATATACTTCTTAACCTGACCAGGCAGCTCGGTCTCCAGCTCTTCCTGCGTCCAAGGGCAATTTAACAGGAAGCTGCCGCCGTCAACCAGATCCTGAACCATGTTGTACTTCCATACATATGCAGGATTATGACATGCAACAAAGTTTGCCTTGTTGATCAGATAAGTAGACTTGATCGGGGACTTACCGAATCTCAGGTGAGAAATGGTAACACCACCGGACTTCTTGGAGTCGTAATCAAAGTATGCCTGTGCATACATATCGGTGTGATCACCGATGATCTTAATGGAGTTCTTGTTTGCACCTACGGTACCATCTGCGCCCAGACCCCAGAACTTACAACGAATCGTTCCAGCAGGAGCGGTACTCGGTACGTTCTCAACCGGCAGAGACAGATTGGTAACATCGTCTTCGATACCTACGGTAAAGTGCTGCTTTGTGGTGTTTGCATAGATTGCCATGATCTGAGCAGGATCTGTGTTCTTGGAAGCCAGTCCATAACGTCCGCCAAAGATCGGAACGGAATCGAACTTGCTGCCCTTCAGAGCTGCTACAACATCCAGATACAGAGGCTCGCCGATGGAACCCGGCTCCTTTGTTCTGTCGATAACGGAAATCTGCTTTACGGTCTCAGGGATTGCATCGATCAGGTGCTTTGCACTGAAAGGACGATACAGACGAACCTTGATGACACCAACCTTAGCACCCTGCTTCAGCATGTAATCAATGGTCTCCTCGATGGTCTCACAGACAGAACCCATAGCAACGATAACATGCTCAGCATCCGGAGCACCATAGTAGTTGAACAGCTTGTAATCGGTACCGATCTTTGCGTTGATCTTATCCATGCACTCCTGTGCCAGATCCGGAATTGCATTGTAATAAGGGTTAGATGCTTCTCTTGCCTGGAAGAAGATATCGCCGTTCTGAGCAGATCCTCTTTCAACCGGGTGGTTGGGGTTCAGTGCGTTGTCACGGAATGCCTGAACTGCATCCATATCGATCAGATCTTTCAGATCTTCGTAATCCCAAACTTCGATCTTCTGGATCTCGTGGGAAGTACGGAAACCATCAAAGAAGTTGATAAACGGAACCTTACCCTTGATTGCGGTGCAATGAGCTACCGGGGTCAGGTCCATAACTTCCTGTACGCTGCTGGAACACAGCATAGCTGCACCAGTCTGACGACAGGCATAAACATCGGAATGATCGCCGAAAATAGAAAGTGCATGGCTTGCCAGTGCACGAGCGGATACGTTGAATACACCGGGAAGCAGCTCACCTGCGATCTTATACAGGTTCGGGATCATCAGCAGAAGACCCTGAGATGCTGTATAAGTCGTGGTCAGAGCACCTGCTGCCAGAGCACCGTGTACAGCACCTGCTGCACCAGCTTCAGACTGCATCTCTGTAATCTTAACGGTCTCACCAAAGATATTTTTCAGGCCATCCGTTGCCCACTTATCAGATACTTCTGCCATAACAGAAGACGGGGTGATCGGATAGATGGCCGCTACGTCGGAATACGCATAGGATACATGAGCCGCTGCGTTATTACCATCCATAGTCTTCATTTTTCTTGCCATAATAGACTATTCCTCCTATCGATGAGTTCCGGGTTCCTCTCCGGAATTGGAGCGGACTACCCTGTTTCGTTACTATGTATTATACATTCAACTGACCGCAAATGTCAAACCTTCTTCTCGCTATTCTGGTGTTTTTTTATTCACAAGCGTCGAAATTGACTAGTTCTATGGTATAATATTCACAAAAATTTTATAAAGGAGTACGCTGATGCAACTGAAATACAAAGAAACATTGTCCAGACAGGATCTGACCGCCATTCTGACGCTGACGGATGCCGCGGAGGAATTCGATGGTTTTCACACTTCTGTCCAGAAAGATACCGATGAAGATTTTCCCTGCTTTTTTCTGCTGGCATATGACGAGGAAACTCCTTCCGCTCCTCTTGCCGGATTTTTTTCCTGTATGCTCTATACCGATTCCAACGAGATGGAAGACGATGACCTAATCGAAGCTTCCATCACGCTGCTTGTTCACCCGGATTACAGACGGATGCATCTCGGCACCGAGCTTCTCACGGAAGGGAAGCGCCGCGGGCAGCGTTTCACCCACGGACAGGAGCTTCTTTTTGAGACGACGATCAACGCGGAATCCACCGCTGCCGCTGCTTTTGTGGAATCTCTGGATTTCTCCATCGTTTCCACACAGCTTATGATGACCGTCGGTGCAGACACCTTGCAGCAGATGGATGCGCCGGATATTTCCGGATTCTCGATCCGCCCTTGCCGCAACAAGCGCCTGCTTGCCTCCATTTACCGGGACGCATTTGAGATGTCCGCAGCTTCCGCAGTCTCTCTCATGGAGGAAACGCTCTCCGATCCTCACGTGACCGCTTTTGCTTGCGAAATTGAAATAGAATCCTGCGAAGCGGGATTCTCCGCCTGCGGCGGGTCGCGAAGCGACAAATCCCACTCCGCAGTGCGATCCGCGCGGAGCGGTTTTTTGCTTGACAGGAAATGCAGCGCATTTTCCTGTCAAGCAAAAAAGCAGCCAGTCGGAATGTCCATGCTGCTTTCGTATTCTTCGAAAAAGTCCTATTTTTTCAATATTGTTGTGACTGAACCATATCAAAGAAGGCATCTGGCTACCGCGATGATCCTTCACGCGGCTGCCAGCCTGCCTTCTGAGATGCAGATTCATCTTCAGGTCGATGCGGAAAATGAACCTGCGGTATGCTGTTATGAAAAGCTCGGTTTTTCGACTGTTCAGGCAGTCAAAGAAGTCGAGGGGATTCTTTAGTTTGCTGCCAGCATGGAAGCATTCAGCTTCTTTGCAACGAAGACAAGCAGTACTGCAGCGGCTGCCAGAATTGCGGATCCAACGTATCCCATTACATAAGATGCGGTTGCATCATAAAAGCTTGCGCTGATCTTCGGTCCGACAAAAGCGCCGATTCCTTAGTCGATGAAGATCAGACCATAGTTCCGATTGTAGAATCTGGAACCAAATACATTCTTAACGATCGGAGCAAATACAACGAGCAGGCCGCCAAAGGAGAATCCAACGAGGCAGATGCACAGGATGAAGTACGGCAGGCTGTGTGCGATTGTCAGCATGCACATGGAAATGCCATTCAGTACCAGGACCAGGATCAGGGAATTCCACCCCTTCAGCTTATCATAGATAAATCCAAAGCTGATTCGTCCGATCATATTTGCCAGGGTCATGATGCTGACACACATTGCCTATGAAACAAAGGAAGATCTCGTCATCGCCGGAATGGTGGCAGAGGGCTTTGGCATCTCGATCTTACCAACGATCACCTGATCGGAACGATGAATCTGGAAGTCCTTCCTCTGGATGATCCCAATGCAGGCAAAACCGCAAATCTGAATTTTGCTTTTCGTCGCGATACATTTTCACACAACAAAAACAGCCCTGCATCCATCGGAATATCCGACCGGATACAGAGCTGTTTTCATTTTTCTTTTATGCGATGCTGTTTTCAGCGGATTTTTATTTTGGCAGATGCCTGTGCCTGCTCAGGCAACTCTGCGGTTTACAATGTTGCTGTAAATCGTCAGAAATTTCTCCCTCGCAGTCAGGCCATGATTCAGATGCCCCAGTCCAATGATGTCCAGCACCTGATCCAGTTCCTCAGACGACCAATCTTCCAGACGGGTGTTTTTCAGAAACTGAATTCTCTCTAGTCTGTTCGCACACTTGATAAATTCTCGAATCATACTAACTCCTATCTTTTTGATGTGATATTTTCTCCAGTTACGTTGTATATTATAGGTTTTTTTCGATGGATTTTCAATTTACAAACTTCACAAGATTGATTTTGGGATACACATCAAAACCGCTTTTTTTACAAGAATTTCTCTACGGAAATAATTTCAATCTGTTCTTTTTTTAACGCTTCCCGGATTTTTCCGGCAAATGCAAGTGCCTTCGGACCATCACCGTGTACGCAGATGGAATCCGCCTGAATCTCGATATCCTTGCCGGTGATTGCCTCTACCTTGCCCTCTTTGACCATTCGAATAACCCGCTTTACTGCCAGATCTTCGTCTGTGATCATAGCGCCCGGCTTTTTTCTGGATACGAGACTTCCATCTTCCTCATAAGCACGGTCTGCAAATACTTCATATGCAACACGCAGTCCTTCCCGCTCTGCTTCCACTGCCATCTGGCTGCCTGCCGGAGCAAACAGGATCAGATCCTTGCGGAAATCCAGAATTGCATGCACGATTGCATTTGCAATGTCCGGATCTTTCGCTGCGGTGTTATACATCGCACCGTGGGGCTTTACATGCTGCATCGTACATCCCGCAGCTCTGCAAAATCCATCCAGAGCTCCGATCTGGTACAGCACGCTTGTATATACTTCTGACGGGCTGAGCGCCATCGGTCTGCGTCCGAATCCAACCAGATCCGGATAGCCGGGATGTGCACCAACTGCTACACCGGCTCTTGTCGCCATCTCTACTGTCTTATGCATTACATCCGGATCAGACGCATGAAATCCACATGCTACATTTGCGGAGGTGATCTCTTTTAAGATCTCCTCATCCATGCCCAGATGCCATGCACCAAAGCTTTCACCCATATCGCAGTTCAAATCGACTCTCTTCATCATTTTCCCTCTTTCTTTCGGATTTTATTTTTCCATCCTCGCAAAACGGATCTTTGTTCCGGGACGGCACTGCGCAAGCAGGCTCAGATCCTCGCTGCACACAACGCCCATCTTGGCATAACCGCCAGTTGTCTGACGATCTGTCATCAAAATGATGGGACATCCTGACGACGGCACCTGCACGGCGCCAAATGCAATTCCTTCGGAAACAATGTCTGCGCTTCCCGATCCGGTGACAGGCGGTCCCTGCAAACGAATGCCCATACGGTCACTCTCCTCTGCGATCTCATATTCCGACGAATAAAAGATCTGCGCTCCCTCCGCGCCAAAGCACTCTGCCTGCGCATCCGGAATCACCCGCAGTGTCACCGTATCGCCTTCCGGCAATCTCGTCCGGGCGGTTTGCTGTGTTTCTGTCGCATGGAAATCAGCACCGACACCAAACGGAACATGATCGCCTGCCCGCAGCGGACGACCTTCATATCCTCCAATGTGACACTTCAAATTCAGAGAGCGGCTTCCCATTACTTTTGGTACCTGAATGCCTCCCTGCACACAAAGATACATCCGACATCCTTTTTTTGCAATCCCTATTGTCACTTTTTGTCCGGGATTTATCTCCAATGCCTCATTTTGCGGATGTTTCACTCCGTCAATCGTGACATCACACTCCGCACCCGTCACGGCGATTCTGGTGGAGGCATCCACCGTAAAGGATGCTCCCTGCCATGTCATCTCCAATGCCGCTGCATTCTGCGGATTGTGAAGTAAGGCATTTCCAAACTTCCACGATGCCTGATCCATCACACCGGACTGAGAAAATCCGTAACGCTGATAGCCGAGGCGTCCTTCATCCTGTATCGTTGTGAAAATTCCCGGTGTCTGAATGTCCAGATAACCACCAATCTGCGCATTCTCGTTTACAGTCGTTGTCTGTACTCCTTCTGCCCGCTGTGTCGATTGCGTGGGATGCACCTGCTCCGTTTCCTGCACATCTTCCCGCACTGTCAGCTTCCAGGTTCCCCGCAGGATCTGGTGACGAATCTCATAGTAGGTATCACTATCAATGGGCACAAACTGAATCTCATCTCCAGCTTCATACAAAAACGGCTCTTCCCGTTTTGCATCGTAGACGTCCAATGGTGTCCGTCCAATGAGCTGCCAGCCGCCCGGAGATGCCATCGGATAAATACCGGTCTGACTGCCGCCAATCCCCACACTTCCTGCCGGAATCTTTGTGCGGGGTGTCGCCAGACGAGGAGTCACAAGCCGCTCATCCAAACCTCCCAGATACGGAAAGCCCGGCAAAAAGCCAAGCATATAGATCCGATACGGTGTCCTGCTGTGCACGGCTATCACTTCATCTTTTGTCATGCCGGCATGATCCGCTACGTTCTGCAGATCCGGTCCGAAATAACCACCGTAACACACCGGGATCTCCACGATCCGCTTTCTGCACTTCTTTGCCTCTGCTGTCACCTGCTGTAATGCCTTTAACTGATCGATCAGTGCATCCGTTGTCCAAACCGACGGATCATAGCAGACCATCAATGTGCAAAATGCCGGAATCAGATCCCGGATTCCCTGCAGGTTTCCCCGCTCAATCTTTTGCACCATGTCCTGCACCTGATCGTTGCACTCTTCTGTAATTTTTTGTCCAAACTCCATCAACACCGCGCTGTCCCCGGCAATGCGATATCGAATGCTCTGTTCTTCCACTTTTTTCTCTCCTCTTCGCAGCAAAAGGGATGCCGCATCGTTGCGGCACCCCCATCTGTGATACATTACTTACGCTTCCATTTAAAGCCTGAGGACAAAAGCTGCACCTTTCCATCGTTTCCGACAGAGAGCATGCCGCCTGTGCAGATTGCTTCCCGCACATCATCCTCCGTCACATATACTCTGCATTCGCCTTCTTTTAACACGGTCAGGAATGGAATATGACCTGCTAAAATCGCCAGATCACCTTCTATTCCCCGCACGGACAGCTGAACTGCCGGTCCATTGTAAATGGAACCTTCCGGCGACGCAATATTCAGATGATAACTCGTCATGCGCGAACCTTTCCGGCTTTCTCCACTGCCTCGTCGATCGTTCCTACAAACAGGAATGCGGACTCCGGCAGATCGTCGTGTTTGCCTTCGATAATCTCCTTGAAGCCACGGATCGTCTCAGACAGCGGTACATACTTACCAGGCATACCGGTAAACTGCTCTGCAACAGAGAAGGACTGGGAGAAGAAACGCTGGATCTTACGCGCTCTGGATACGGTCAGCTTATCTTCGTCACTCAGCTCATCCATACCCATGATGGCGATGATATCCATCAGTTCGTTATATCTCTGCAGAATTCTCTGTACTTCACGCGCTACCTCGTAATGCTCCTGTCCAACGATCGACGGTGTCAGAATACGGCTCGTGGACTCCAGCGGATCAACTGCGGGATAAATACCCTGAGAAGAAATACTTCTGCTCAGAGCCGTCGTTGCATCCAGATGTGCAAATGTCGTTGCCGGAGCCGGGTCTGTATAGTCATCGGCAGGCACATAAACAGCCTGAATGGACGTAATAGATCCCTTCTTTGTGGACGTGATACGCTCCTGCAATGCACCCATCTCCGTTGCCAGTGTGGGCTGATAACCTACTGCGGACGGCATACGTCCAAGCAGTGCGGATACCTCACTACCAGCCTGGGTAAAACGGAAAATGTTATCAATGAACAGCAGCACATCCTGACCTTCCTGATCACGGAAATACTCCGCCATCGTCAGACCAGACAGTGCAACTCTCATTCTTGCTCCCGGCGGCTCGTTCATCTGACCATATACTAAGGCGGTCTTATTCAAAACGCCGGATTCTTTCATCTCGTTATACAGATCGTTACCCTCACGGGTACGCTCTCCAACACCGGTAAATACAGAGATACCACCGTGCTGCTTTGCTACGTTGTTGATCAGCTCCATGATCAGGACGGTCTTACCTACGCCGGCACCACCAAACAGACCGATCTTACCACCCTTCGCATACGGGCAGATCAGGTCTACGACTTTGATACCCGTCTCCAGAATCTCTGTGGAAGTTGCCAGATCCTCGTATGCCGGAGCGGGACGATGGATATCCCATCTCTCGCAGTCTTCCGGCTGAGGCTTTTCATCTACAGCTTCGCCGAGGACGTTAAAAATACGTCCCAGTGTCTTTTCTCCGACCGGAACGCTGATCGCATGTCCCGTATCGGTAACATCTACATTTCTCGCAAGACCATCTGTAGAAGCCATGGCAATACATCTGGCTACATTTCCGCCGATATGCTGGGATACTTCCAGCGTCAGCAGTCTGTCTCCGACTTTTACAGTCAGAGCATTTAACAGCGGCGGAAGCTGGCCATCCTCAAAGCGGACATCCACAACAGGTCCTGTGACCTGTGATACTTTTCCGATATTCGCCAATTTAATTCCTCTCTTTCTTACGCATCAGTCTCATTTGCACCAGCCACGATCTCCGTGATTTCCTGCGTGATCGCGCCCTGACGCGCACGGTTATATTCCAGACTCAGATTGTCGATCATCTCCTGTGCATTCTTGCTTGCGGAGTCCATCGCGGTTCTTCTGGATGCCACCTCGCAGGCATAGCTCTCCCGCACACAACCGTAGATCATGCCGGATAAATATTCTTCTACCGCAGCATTGAGTACAGTCAGGCTGTCCGGCTCAAATAATGTGCCGACACCTGCTTTTTCCTCGTCGTCTTCGGGACGTACAAGGGGAAGCAGCTGTCTGATCTCAGCCGTCTGCGTCAGCATATTCTGGTAATGGGTGCACACAATGTCAAGCTCCTGAAACTTTCCTTCTAAGAATTCCTGTCTCAGCCGCTTTGCAAGTGCGATACAGTCATCCAGAGAGAAATCCTCTGCACTGAGGTATCCTTCCTCGTCTGAATAACGATCTGCAGCACGCTTTCCGATGCCGATAACGCGCGCATCCGGATACTGTGCCACCAGGCGGAAGATATTGTTGTTATAACCGCCTGCCAATCCGCGGTCCCCCGCGATCACGATCATCAGACGCTTCGGATTGTCTACGAACTTCATGAAGGGAGACGACAGACACTCTGCCGACTGTGTCAGCTGGTTAATCATACCGGCTACAACGTCCCGATACTCCCCGCTGGCATTCATGCTGACCTGTGCACGACGAATCTTGGAAGATGCGACTAACCCCATCGCCTTTGTCAGATGCAAAGTGGAGTTTACGCTGCGGATTCGGACACGCAGTCCTTTCACATTCGCTCCCACGATTCATCACCTCCGCATCTGTGTCAGTGCTTTTTTCAGTTCGATCTCATCTTCTTCATCATAATGGCCTTCTTCGAAGCGCTTCATCAACGGCTGATATTCACTCTGCAGCAGCTCAAACAGCTTCTCTTCGTATGCCGGGATATCTTCCACTGCCACATCGTTCAGCCATCCCTTTGTAACTGCATAGATGATACCAACCTGACAGCCAACCGGAACCGGAGAATTTTCATCCTGCTTCAGAACTGCTACGATTCTCTCACCTAATGCCAGACGCGCCTTTGTATCCGCATCCAGATCGCTTCCGAACTGAGCGAAGCTCTGCAGCTCACGATACTGAGAGTACAGCAGCTTTAACTCACCGGATACTTTCTTCATCGCCTTTAACTGGGCGCTGCCGCCAACACGGCTGACAGAAATACCGGGGTTGATTGCCGGCATAATACCGGAGTGAAATAGCTCTGTCTCCAAGAAGATCTGTCCATCGGTGATGGAAATTACATTTGTCGGGATGTATGCAGATACATCACCTGCCTGCGTTTCTACAATAGGCAGTGCGGTGATTGTACCGCCGCCATGAGCAGGATCTACACTCGCTGCACGCTCCAGCAGACGGGAATGCAAATAGAATACATCACCGGGATATGCCTCACGTCCCGGCGGTCTGCGGATCAGCAGGGAAAGTGCACGGTATGCGACTGCGTGCTTACTCAGATCATCGTAAACGATCAGCACATCCTTGCCCTGTTCTCTGAAATACTCTGCCATCGCGCAGCCTGCATAAGGTGCAATATACTGCAGCGGTGCTCTCTCCGATGCGGATGCAGAAACGATGATCGTATACTCCATCGCACCTTCTCTTGTCAGAAGCTCTGTAATCTGTGCCACAGAAGTATTCTTCTGACCGATTGCAACGTAAATACAGATTACGTCGGAATTTTTCTGGTTAATGATCGTATCCAGAGCGATACTGGTCTTACCGGTCTGACGGTCGCCAATGATCAACTCACGCTGTCCGCGTCCAATCGGGATCATGCTGTCGATTGCCTTGATACCGGTCTGCAACGGTACGGATACAGACTTTCTACGAATAATGCCGGGGGCTTCTGCCTCTACCGGTCTTGTGCCGCTGTACTCAATCGGGCCTTTGCCATCGATGGGGGCACCCAGTGCATTTACAACACGGCCAAGCATCTTTTCGCCTACCGGTACGGACAATACCTTGTCTGTACGGCGTACGACCGTGCCTTCTCTGATATCATTTTCATCAGACAGAATCGCGATCGAAACGACATTTTCCTCCAGATTCTGTGCCATACCGACACTGCCGTCCTCGAACTCCAGCAACTCGTTTGCCATACAGTCTTTCAGACCATACGCTTTGGCAATACCATCGCCCACCTCGATTACGGAACCGGTCTCAGACATTTCGATCTGATTGGAATAATTCTTAATCTGATCTTTAATGATATGACTGATTTCTTCAGGTCGAAGGTTCATTCCTCAATCACTTCCTTTATACTCGAAATTCGGGAGCGAAGACTGCCGTCTAACATCTGCCCGTCCATCTTTACTTTCAGTCCTCCCAACAGAGAGGGGTCGATCTTATAATGCATCTCTACCATATGACCGCAATGCTGCTCCAGTTTCGCATGCAGGCGCTCTTTCTGATCGTCCGTCAGCGGAATCGCACTGTAAACCTTTGCAAAGGAATGTCTGTATGCATCATCATAGCAAAGCTCAAACTGATGAACACACTCCTCATACTCCCGGATACGACCGCGCTCTGTCAGCAGCTTCAGGAAAGAACAGAGAATCTCCGGAACTTCGTTCCGAAATGCCTGATCCACTGCCTTTACCCGTTCTTCTGCGGAAATCGTCGGTGCGGAAAGCAGCTCCATATATTCCGGCTCTGCGCGGAAGATCCCGCGCACTTCACGAAGAATTTCCAGCATCTCTTTGTCGATGCCCTCTTCTTTTGCCAGCTCAAAAAGCGCTGTTCCGTATTCTCTTCCAGCGTCAGTCATCGAATTCACCAATTCCTTCAATAAATTCGTCGATCATCTCACGGTGATCGTTCTCATTCAATTCACGACCCAGAACCTTTTCGGTCAGTTCCATGGAAATGTCAACGATCTCGCCCTTCAGATCATGCATTGCCTTGCGCTTCTCCAAATCGATATCTTCGTTTGCACGACGTACCATACCGGCAGCCTTTTCTTCTGCACTCGAAATGATCTGTGTACTGCGAAGCTGTGCATTCTCTCTGGCTTTTTTGATAATCTCGGTTGCTTCTGCATCTGCACCAGCCAGCTTTTCGGTATAAACTGCCTTCTGTTCCTCAGCGGTCTGTCTCGCATAAGCGGCTGCATCATACTCTGCATCCAGAGAAGCTTTTCGTTTGTCCAGCATCTTCTGTACCGGCTGGAACAAAAATTTCTTAATGATCAGAAACAAAATGAGCAGATTACATAATGAGATAATGATCTGCCACACATTGACTGATATCACTTCCAGTGTCTGCATCTTGCCTCCATTCTGCTATGCCGCTTAGGCAACTGCATTGAGCAGGATCTTAACCAGAATGTTCGGAGCTACGAAAATCAGCAGAATTGCGATAACCAGCGCATACAGACCGGTGGTCTCTGCAACTGCACAACCCATCAGCATCGTTGTCGTAACGGTACCTCTGCTCTCCGGCTGACGACCAATCGCCTCACAAGCCTTCGCTACTGCGTTACCTTCACCAATACCAGGTCCGATACCTGCGATCATTGCAATACCTGCACCCAGTGCACAACAACCAAGAATAATACCTACTGCAAGTTCGAGCATAATAAAACTTCCTCCTTTTTAAGCCGTGTGGCTCTTCCTTTTGGCCTTGCGGGCCATTCTTTCGTTATACGCTTCCTCCGGGAAGCCGTTCGCAATATAGAGCATGGTCAGCATGGCAAAAATAAATGCCTGCAAGCATCCGCTGAATACATCAAAGTATACAGACAGGACTGCGGGAATACCGATCTGAAGGAACGGGATCTTCCCAAGGAATCCAGGCAGCCATCCAAGCAAAAGCGAGGACAGACCCTGCAGACCAGCCGCCACCAGCGCTGCGATAACTGATCCGGAAAGGACATTTCCGTAATGACGGAAAGACATTGAAACCGGAACAGCAAATTCACTGATGACATTAAAAGGGGCAAATACCGGGATTGGATCTGCAAAACTCTTGAGATAGTTTCCCAGGCCGCCTTTTAATTTGTAATACGTAATCAGGAAGAACACCAAGATTGCCCATCCTGCTACTACGTTGATGTCCGAAGTCGGCGGGTACATCCCAACCAGACTGGACAGACTGGAGAATGCGGAAAGTGCCATAATCGCTACGATAAACGGTGCAAATCCGGCAAATCGCTCTCCCATGTTTCCCGTTACAAAATTCTTTGCCATCTCGAGCATGTACTCTACGATGATCTGGCGCTTTGTGCAGGCTCTCTCGGAAAGCCCATGTGTCAGAAACAGACACAGCCCCGTCACTGCGATCATGACCAGCCAGGAATTCACCTGAGACTCCGTAATCGGAAGATCCTGCAACGGCATCGGAATCGTCGTATAAATCAGCGCTCCCGTTACCTGAATCCCCTCAGATGCCGGCTCTGTCAAAACCTTGATGAGCATGCCAATTACAAATGGAACGATCATCATCGCAATGTACACTCCGTCAAGCAGACGGAACTTTGCACTCTGCGGTTTTTTCTTTACCGCCTGAAGCTTACTTTTCAGCTGCTCCGTCATCAGCCACCTCATTTCTGCCGTTTGTCGGCTCATCTTTGATCGTGAATCCTCTGACCATTACAGCCAGACGCGGGAAGAACAGCGTGATACCTGCCGCGATCAGATTAAAACAGGGAAGTACTCCGGCAAATACCAGAATCGCTCCCAGCATCAAATGTCTGCCCAACTGGGAAAGCTTTATCTTGGCTGCTGCTTCTTTCTCATCCAAAATCACTGCCCTCTGTACTGTAAGTCCCATCAGAAAGAAATTCAGGACACCGGCGACGATTCCCAGTAAGTTTCCCAGAAATACTGTCATATCCCACTTTCCGAGGAAGAAAAATACAAGCTGCAGAACTACAGAAGGTCCAAGGACTCCCAATGCGACATACATCGTCTCTCGTTTCACGGTTTTGTCTATCTTCATTCATTCCCTCACAGATCTCGCGCCGAATCTTCTATCACTAGCATATCCCATCTACTCCTGCAAATATTCAACCCTAGGATATAGATACGAACGCGGTTAATACACTTATCTTACCGTACCACAGTCAAAAAATCAAGGTACAAAACTGCTCACTATGTCCGAATTTTAGCTCTTGTATTTCCGATCTTTTTTTGTCATAATGTTCTTATCTTTACAAATAAAATACGAAGATCGAGGTGATTTTCATGATAAAAATTCGAATTGCAGGTGAAACCGGCACGGTTCCAAACTATGTGCAGGCATTGCGTCTCGCCGGTGCGGAACCTGTAGATTCTCTGACGCCGGAACATTTGGAAGAGTTTGACGGATTGCTGCTTCCCGGTGGTCCGGATATCGATCCTGCCCGCTACGGTCAGGAAAATACTGCTTCCGTTCTGGCGGATGCCTATCTGGAAGAGCGCCAGTTTGCCCTGTTAGATGCCTTTGTCAGGATGAAAAAGCCGATCCTTGGCATTTGTCGCGGACACCAACTGCTGCATGTCTACTTCGGCGGCACTTTGATTCAGGATCTTTCCTGTGCAGAACGTCATCGTGCCATCGACCATGTGGATCAGGTGCATCCCACAGAAGCTCTCGCAGATTCGTTTCTTGGAAAGCTCTACGGAACTGCATTTTCCACCAACAGCTCCCATCATCAGGGTGTTGACCGCCCCGGCACGGATCTGAAGGTCGTGCAGTGGTCAGAGCAGCATACCGTTGTGGAAGCCTCTGAACATTGTCATCTTCCGATCTGGTCGGTTCAATGGCATCCAGAGCGCATGTGCGGTTCTTTCGCCCGCACCGATACCGTGGATGGCAAACTTATTTTTGATTTCTTTTTACGTCAATGTAAATAAATTTTCATGGAGGAACATGATATGATGGATTATACACTCCAAAAATTCTCGGTAACAAGTGACTACGATGGAACCGTGCTCTCCTGTCTCGTAACTGTGCCGGAGACAGACATTCGCGGCATCGTCCAGTTTTCTCACGGCATGGCGGAAAACAAAGAACGCTATCTGCCCTTGATGGAATATCTGGCTTCCCATGGCTATCTGTGTCTGATCCACGACCACCGCGGGCATGGTTCCTCAGCCCCTACTGAGGACGATCTCGGCTACTTCGGCAAAAATGGCTCTACTGCGGTTGTCAAAGACCTGCATCAGCTGACGGAATATGCAAAGAAGACATGGCCCGGCCATCCGGTTTATCTGCTCGGACACAGCATGGGATCCCTTGCTGCACGCTGTTATCTGTCCCATTATTCCGCAGACATTGATGCGCTGATTTTGTCCGGCGCTCCCAGCAAGAATCCGGCTGCCGGTTTTGCGCTGTTCCTAGCAGATATCTCCACAGCCCTTCTCGGAGGCAGACATCGCAACCGGCTGATCACTGCCCTTGCTTTCGGACCGTATCAGGCTCGCTTTGCCGGAGAACCAATGAACTCCTGGATCTGCTCAGATCCACACGTTGTTTCCGCTTATAACGAATCCCCTCTGTGCGGATTTAGCTTCACAAATAACGGTTACCAGGCACTGTTCCATCTGATGTTAAACACCTACGATGCCCGCAAATGGCAGACCTTCCTCTCTAAGAGACCGGCAAACAAAGAGCTGCCGATTCTCTTCCTCGCAGGTGAAAACGATCCGTGCATCACGGATGAGAAACACTTCCTGGCTGAGATTCAGTTCCTGAAGGATCAGGGATTTACAAACATCAACAGCAAGCTGTACCCTGCAATGCGGCATGAAATCTGCAATGAAGTGGGAAAAGAAGTCGTA
Organism: uncultured Cuneatibacter sp.; assembly: GCA_934234215.1. GTDB lineage: Bacteria > Bacillota > Clostridia > Lachnospirales > Lachnospiraceae > CAKQHB01. Next base: position 33,862 of record CAKQHB010000019.1, on the reverse strand, counting down.
TGGATGGATGTGCTGGAGTTTTTGTTGGCGCAGGGAAAGTCATGTAATTAAATACTGTCATTCAAAAAATCTCTGCCGATAACGAGCTCCGCTTCCTGCTCCATCGTTATCCTTCTTTTCGCCGTTCGCGAAACTCGCCTTCGGCTTCAAACAGTCGCTCACTGGCGAACGGATAACTCCTGAGCAACGGAATGCTCACAATGTTACCGGCAGAGACTTTTTTGAATGTCCACATATAGTAATACTTCCACATGACTTTCTGACAAAGCAAAAAGGTTCTGGAATTGATGTCTCATAATCACATGTCAATTCCAGAACCTTATTTTTTCTTATTTCTGTTCTTCAATTCGCTGTGCCAGATGCAGCAATGCCTGTGTGATGATTGCCGGGTGATCGCATGCCAGACCATCTTCCCGGATAACACGATAGGTCGGTTCTTTCAGCAGTGAGTGAATGTTTTCTTTCACTTCTACCTCTGCGTACAGCGTCAGATCTGCATCTGTTCTTGTCAGTTTCAGTTCGTATACGGTCGTCTGTCGGTCATCCTCCCGCGTCCGACTCTGAATATGAAAGTCCACATCGAAGAATGCTGCATCACTGGCGTCATCTCCGGCTTTCGCTTCCATCGAATCCTCAATCAATGCCAGATACGCTACGGTTACGATCCGAGTGCGAGGGTCTCTCCGGTATTCGCCCCAGGCGCGAAGCTGCTCCACTGGCAATCCGGATAATCCCGTTTCTTCTTCCAGCTCTCTCTTTGCAGCGTCCATCGTATCCTCCCGCAGATTGACAAAGCCCCCCGGAAGCGCCCATTTGCCGATACTGGGGTGATTTCCTCTGCGGATCAGAAGCAACTGCAACCCCTGCTCCACAGTCTCTACCTGTTTTGGATGACGAATAACAATGGTATCTACGGTCACGCTGGGATTTTGGTACTTGTTTGGATCATAGGCTTCCAAAAATTCTTCCAATGTCTGACCTGCTTCGTTTCGCTCCACGGTTCCATAAAATCCGGAAATGTCCTCTAAAAATGCTGGCATCTTCTATCCCCTCCTGTATTGGTTTTCTTTTTTATTATAGTGATTTTGCAGCGCTGCGAAAAACATCTCATAGAAATCATCTTCCCCCTCTAACTTCGGAGCGTTTTCCCCGCCGCCGTTTGTGCTGCGGCGCATCGCTGCATAAAATTCTTCTCCTGCATTGATGAGATCCATCGCGTAGATCGGATAGCCCAATTTCTGACAGACTTTGCAAAATGCCTGCAGGGGATTGGATTCCTGTCTCGTTGCTATCAGTTTGTCTGCAAGAGCCTCATCTTTCAAAGCCGCCTGCTGTAATTCATCCAGATATGCTACAACATCCATCGACAAACCTCCGTTTTTATAAAGCAAAAAGGCACTGTATCGGAGTACTCTCCTGATACAGCACCTTCGCTATGCCGGTGGCCGGACTCGAACCGGCACGGATCTCTCCGCATGATTTTGAGTCATGTGCGTCTGCCAATTCCGCCACACCGGCAACTGTTTTTTCACCAACAAAACGCCAGTGAAATCACGCACGAACATATATTACTATATTCCATCGAAAAATGCAAGCAGTTTTTCTTTCATTTTCGGATTCCACCTGTAAAATAGGTTGTGTTATTTATGAAAAGAAGGTATACTGTAGGCATGAAAACTGCGCTGCGTGCCGCAGAACGAAAGGAGCACTTATGTCACAAGTTACAGTATTTACACATCCGCTGATCCAGCACAAGATTTCCAAACTTCGTGATGAGAACACCGGTACAAACGAATTCCGTAAACTGATTGAAGAAATTGCCATGCTCATGGGTTACGAAGCTCTGCGCGATCTTCCCCTGGAGGATGTTAAGGTTAAGACCCCCATTGAAGAATGCATGACCCCTATGCTGGCTGGTCGTAAGCTGGCAATCGTACCGATTCTGCGTGCAGGTCTTGGTATGGTCAATGGTATCCTGGCACTCGTTCCCTCCGCTAAGATCGGTCACATCGGTCTGTACCGCGATGAGGAAACTCACGAGCCTCACGAATACTACTGCAAGCTTCCGGATCCCATCGAGGAGCGTACCATCGTTGTTGTTGACCCGATGTTAGCTACCGGTGGTTCCGCATGTGCCGCTCTGGACTTCATCAAACAGCACGGCGGAAAGAACATCAAGTTCATGTCCATCATCGCTGCTCCGGAGGGCCTTGAGAGACTGACCAAGGAGCATCCGGATGTTCAGGTTTATGTTGGTCATCTGGATCGTGAGCTGAATGAAAACGCATACATCTGCCCTGGTCTGGGTGATGCAGGCGACCGTATCTTCGGTACGAAATAATTTTACCAACTTAGTTTCTAATTTTTTCAGAAAAACAGCCTTACAGGAATGAACCTTGCAAGGCTGTTTTTCTTTACGATCTCCTATCTTATTTTACTTCCGCCGCAAGCGCTCTTACCTCTTCCACCTTCATGTCCTTGATATCTGCAATCTGTTCAATCGAAAAGTTCTTTTTCAGCATACGAAAAACATCTTTTCGTCTCTCTTCCCGCAAAGCCTCTTCGCGAGCTTCCTCATATACTTCCTCTAAAACTCCGCTCATCTCTGCCCTTCCTTTCTCCTCTTCTTTGTAATATCTCGTTTTTTCTTTTAACAAGTCATAATACATCTCATGTGGATTCGAACATGTGAAATCATGCATCAGTCTCCCGATCGGCGTGTCCTCCTGACACGAGGCATTCGCATAAATGATATGCGCCTGATCCCCAAACTCTTCTCCCGTCTGAAGAACCCTTCGATCAATGTGATAAATCGGCTTGTTTCCGCCCAGTACATCATTTTCCGTAATAAAGATTACATAGGTCTCCGGAAGTTTCTCCGGACTTTCTCCTTCTTTCAACACATTTGCATCCATCAGACTGCTATTATATCGTGCCCGCTTTGCCGATGCGCCTTCGTCTGTCCGTTGTACCTCGATGTTATACTTCTTCCCTGCCGCATCTGTCGCATAAATGTCCAACCGAACGGACCGTCCCTTTAAATTTTCGATCTGGTACTGCGTCTGCATTTCCACCACACGCAATGTTTCCTTCTCAATGAGAATCTGCAAAATCAGTTCGGCGCATTCCTTATCATTCTGAAACACAGTCGTCATAAACCGGTCATCCATCAGACAAAATCTCTCGATTTTTTCACTGCGCTCTTTTGGTGTAAGCCCACTTCCCCTGCGGTCTTTCGTATTTGCTTTCGTCACTCTGTTCTCCTTATTATTTTAGCATACCGCCGACGGCTTTCCAATGGATTTTCGAAAATCTGTTTTCTTGTTGCTTCGACTCTATCACATGTTCTTTGTGGAATCAATACTTTTCTTTCAATAATTGCATGTTTTCCATTTAATGTTTGCAATCTGTTCTGATTTTTTCGCAAGTTGTCCTATTCAGCCAAAAAGTGGGAGTGCTGCTTTCAAACGCAACACTCCCACTTCTTCGATGTGCGCCTGGCGGCGCACATACAAAAAGCGGGACTCCTAATTCGGAATCCCGCCCATTTTTAACTTTATCAGAACTCAAACTTATCTGCGAAGTAGTTCTCCAGCTCATCGATCTTAATACGAACCTGCTCCATCGTGTCACGGTCACGAACGGTTACGGAACCATCTTCTACGGAGTCGAAGTCGTAAGTAATGCAGAACGGAGTACCGATCTCATCCTGACGACGATATCTCTTACCGATTGCACCTCTGTCATCATACTCACAGTTGTACTTCTTGGACAGGCGAGTATAAATCTCCTCCGCCTGCGGTCCCAGCTTCTTAGAAAGCGGCAGAATGCCGATCTTAACCGGTGCCAGTGCCGGATGGAAATGCAGAACAGTACGAACGTCTCCGCCTTCCAGAGTCTCCTCATCGTATGCTGCACACAGGAATGCCAGTGTAACACGGTCAGCACCCAATGACGGCTCAATCACGTAAGGCAGGTAACGCTCCTGTGTTTCATCATCAAAGTAGGTCAGATCCTGACCGGATACCTCCTGATGTCTGCCCAGATCGTAGTTGGTACGGTCTGCAATACCCCACAGCTCGCCCCAACCAAACGGGAACAGGAACTCGATATCGGTCGTAGCCTTACTGTAGAAGGACAGCTCTGCCTGCTCGTGATCTCTTGCACGCATCTCATCATCCTTCATGCCCAGACTCTTCAGCCAGTTGATGCAGTATTCTCTCCAGTAGGAGAACCACTCCAGATCGGTGTCAGGCTTGCAGAAGAACTCCAGCTCCATCTGCTCAAACTCTCTGGTACGGAAGGTAAAGTTACCGGGAGTGATCTCGTTACGGAAGGACTTACCGATCTGACCGATACCAAACGGGATCTTCTTTCTGGAGGTTCTCTGTACGTTCTTGAAGTTTACAAAAATACCCTGTGCAGTCTCCGGACGAAGATATACGGTATTCTTTGCATCTTCGGTAACACCCTGGAATGTCTTGAACATCAGGTTGAACTGACGGATATCAGTGAAATCATGCTTACCACAGGAAGGACAGGGAATCTTGTGCTCCTCGATGTAAGCAGCCATCTCTTCCTGACTCCATGCGTCTACGGAACCTTCGATCTCGATTCCATTTTCTGCATTGAAATCCTCGATCAGCTTATCCGCACGGAAACGCTCATGACAGCACTTACAATCCATCAGCGGATCGGAGAAGCTGCCGATATGACCGGATGCAACCCATGTCTGAGTATTCATCAGAATCGCACAGTCTACACCCACATTGTGAGGATTCTCCTGAATGAACTTCTTCCACCATGCGCGCTTTACGTTGTTCTTTAATTCTACGCCGAGATTACCATAATCCCAAGTATTTGCCAGTCCGCCGTAAATTTCGGAACCGGGGTATACAAACCCCCTCGCCTTTGCCAGAGCAACGATCTTATCCATTGTCTTTTCCATAATTACATCAATCTCCTATCTGTGTTTCTTGGTATTTTATTTTGGCTGATTACTTTTTAAATACGACATATACTGTCTCTGTTCCATCTGTCACAATGGTATTCTTGCCGGTCACAGTCACACCCTCAGAAGCATAGACGATCGTACCTTCAACCTGTGCTGTGGTTGCGAAGCTCAACTCTGCCACATAATACTTTGTGGCGCCCTGTACCGTCTCAGCATCTACAGAATTGCCCTCTGCATCTACCCAGCTGATAGATGACGGAACCGAAAGATCTGCCATCCGACCGATCTGAAATACCGTATCGTCCTCCAGCTGATTTTCATTAAATGCCAGATAATCGGCTGCAGTTGCATACTCTAATTTCATCTTTGCAACGCCGCCTGCAATGTCCAGCTCTTCAATGCTGATCGGCAAAGTCTCTTTCGTATCGTTGTCCTCCGTGTAGGCAAAGGAAAGACCTGCCTTCTCCTCGTTATATGCCTTTACTGCGGGATCTACATAATCTTCCTTCAGTTCTTTCAGGCTGTAGTAATCTTTATCGTAGCCTTCTGTCTTCGTAAAGCCGGTCACGCCGCCGTCACGCTGAATATAAATGCTCGACTCTTCCGGTTCGAACTTTGTCCTGCTGGAGCATCCAGCCGCCATCAGCGTCACAAGCAATACTGCCAACAGGATTGCTGTACTTTTCTTCATACTGTCCTCCATTCTCTTTCCATGCGCTGACAATTTTTCCTGCCCGCGCCATATTCGACCTCTATCTTACTCTCTCTTTTTCTTTTTGTAAAGCGAAATCAGGCGAGAATCGTTTTTAAAACTTCCAGAGAAGCAAAGGTTTTATCCAGATAAACTGCTTTGTAAGCGTGAAGCACACGCCTCAGCTCCTCGAACGATTCTTCCTTCAATATAAATGTATACAGGCGATTAAGCGGCGCTCCCACCATATATTGAAGCGCATACAATGCCGCGTCCCCAAGCGAATAACCGCCGGGCACCTGTCTCTGCTTTCCGGACTGCCCCAGCTTTTTGCACTCTTCGCAAAAAAGCTGACCGCGCCCTGCTGCAAAAGTTGCCCGCCCTGACAGTTCTTTTCCACACATACTGCAGTGAAAAACATCCGGAAATTCTCCGGCAATCGTCATCGCCCGCACTTCGTAGATCATACGCACGAGGGGATTGGGAATTTCATCCCGCAGCAGTGCTTTCAGCGACACATACAACAGATTCAGCAGATCTCTGCCGTCCATATTTTCTCTGGAATAGTAGGCGGCAAGCTCCAGAAAGTAGTATCCGTAAGAAACCGCTTCCATATTTCTGCCGAACTCATCAAAATAATTTTTGATTTCTGCATTTTGCAGCGTATAGGCTCCTCCGCTGGGGCGCAGTTCAAAGATCCCCATTGCAAATGGTCTTGTCGCTGCCTGCAGCTGGCTGTTCTGCCGCCGCACACCATGAACAAACGCAGTGATTTTTCCACGTTCCGCCGTCAGAAGCACCAGTCTTTTATCCCGCTCTCCATACTGAGAATAGGACAAAACCATCCCGTTCAGGCGAATCACATCGTACTGCATTTCTTCCACCTTTCTGATCAGATGTCTTTCGGATTATAACCAAAATTCTTCAGCATCAGTGCGTTATCGCGCCACTCCTTACGAACCTTGACCCAAATCTGCAGATTGATCTGCTGCTCCATCATCTTTTCCAGATCGCGTCTTGCATTGCTGCCGATGCGCTTTAACATCGATCCGCCCTTTCCGATGATAATGCCCTTGTGGGTGTCGCGCTCGCAGACAATGGTTGCATCGATATCCACGATGCCGTTGCCACGCTCCCGCATCTTGTCGATTTCCACCGCGATGCCGTGAGGAACTTCATCTTTTAAAAGACGCAGCGCCTTTTCCCGGATGATCTCCGCTGCGATTTCCCGCATCGGCTGATCAGTCACGGTCTCCTCATCGTAGTACAGCGGGCCTTCCGGCAGATAATCAAACAGGATCTGCAGCAGTCCGTCGAGATTCTTGCCCCGCAGTGCGGATACCGGAACAATCTCTGCAAACTCGCACACTTCTTTGTACTTGTCAATGGCTGCTGCCAGCTTCTCTTTGTCCACCGTGTCAACCTTATTGATAATCAGAATCACAGGCTTTTTGCATGCCTGCAGCTGCTCCGCAATGGAACGCTCCCCGGCTCCGATGAATGTCGTTGGCTCTACCAGCCACAGCACCAGATCCACTTCTTCCAGTGTCCGGTTTGCGACCTTCACCATATATTCACCCAGGCGATTCTTCGCCTTATGGATACCGGGCGTGTCCAGAAAGATGATCTGACCTCTCTCATCGGTGTATACCGTCTGAATCCGATTACGCGTTGTCTGCGGCTTATCGGATGTGATTGCGATTTTCTGACCGATCAGATGATTCATCAGCGTGGACTTTCCCACATTGGGTCTGCCGATCAGTGTGACAAACCCGGATTTTGTTTTTTCGCTCATAGCTCCTCCATTTTCTTATCTTTTAAAGAAGTGCTCTCGTCTCATCAAACAGTGCCGCTTCTTTTGTAATCTGTTCCGAATTGCCGACCACGCACTTGTAACCGCCGGCCAAAACTGCCTCCACCGGTCCTGCCAGTCTGCGGATATCTGCCTCCGTTGTGTGCAGGATCTCGGTGCGCTCCTGCTTCAGATCTTCCCAGGTCACACCGGCAAGATACAGATTCAGCGCCCGATTGCCTTTTGCGGAGGGATTCAGCGGAATGTCCATATTGCTGATCGTACCAATGATATATTTTTCCATTTCTTTCTTCTCAGCATGATACTGCCTCAAAAACTCCGGTACACCGGTGTAGACTTCATACGTCTCTGCCAGCTTGGGATCGCGGTAAGACACAAAATAGCCATTTCCATCCCGTGACAGACCACTCATGCAGCCATATGCACCACCTTTTTCCCGAAGCTGCTTCCACAGATAATCATAGGAAAGCACAGTCTGCAATACTCGCATGGAACCGTGATATGCATATCCGGCATCCCGGAATGTTCCGCACTGGGCATCGTAATTTACCTGAGAAGCAAACTTAAAGCCCTCGTTCCATACGCGCTTTTCATATGCACGCGGAGCATCTGCCAGCGGCTCTGCCGCCAACTTTTCCGCAAACACCGGTAAAAATGCCTCCAGCTTCGTCCAGTCTTCTTCTGCTGCGGTGTAACTGATCTGCAGATTTTCTTTTCGCAGAACCTTTTCTGCTGTCTCCTGCAGCTTCAGGATAAACCGTTCCGGATCTCTTGCCAACAGCTCCATCGCATCTTCCAGAAAATGATAATACGAAATGCCGCTGATCTGATCGTTGCACCACGCCGCCGGTGAAAAATGAGACTGGCATCTGCCCACCGCAATAGAATGCCCGGTCTGCGTCAGGCGATTTTGCACGCGGCTCTTCTTTTCCGCCAAAATCTCCTGCAAATGCTTGGTATCCGTCATATCCGAGCGATACAGCATCTCGTCCGTCAGCCGAAACAGGTCCGACATCTTCTCCACCATACCGCTGGCGGAAATCAAAAATGCCACCATCGGATGTTCCGGATCGTCCACTCTTGCTGACACACCCACACCTGCATCAATACCGCCGGTATGAATATTGATCTCATCCGACAAATCCTGATAAGAATAATTCTCTGTATCTACATAGCCGATCACCGATGCGAGAATCGAGACATAGCCCAGATCCTCCTGTGCCAGCTTTCGACAGTCAAACATCATCTTGAGATAGGAAATGCCACTTGTGAACAATGCATGCTGCAGCACCGGAATTCCGGCAATCTGACGCTCCTGCAAAATAATCGGTGCCGGTTCTGTCTCAATATCCGAAAGACTCAGCTGTGGGATCGTTGCCAGCGCTTCCGGACTGTCTTCCGTCTCCTGCCACGTCTTCAGTGCCTGCATCTCCTCCACGATCTGCGCCAGCTCCGTTTCCGTCATCGCCGCCTTCTTCTCAGCCAGCTGAACCCGCTGTTCCTCTTCTTTGCGCTCCAACAGCCCCTTTTCCGGGCGCAATGTCAGCAAAAGTCCGTGGGGGTTGTCCAAAAACAGCTTGCGAAGCAACTGTTCATAGTAATCGGTATCCAACTGCTCCCGCAGGAAGCGGAATGCTTTTTCGTAACGCAGTTCTTCCATGGGATCACCATCATACAGCCAGCCATCCAGCGCCTGCAGTCCATACACCAGACCCGTCGGATATCGGCCGAAATCGGCCTCCCGCGCCTTGAACTCGTTGATATTGATGCCCGCCAGAAGGGACTTTCGATTGATTCCATGCTCTGCCAGATCCTGCAGGGTATCTGTGATGATCTGCTCAAACTGCACCATCTGCTCCGGCTCCGCGCCTCTCGCTGTGATCTCAAAGCTCAGTTCCCGATATTCGTCCAGACCGCCGATGATATCATCGCCAATCCCCGCATTCAGAAGTGCCTGCCGCACCGGAGCACCGGGAGCTGCCATGAGAGCATATTCCAAGATATCCAGCGCTTCCGCAGTCTCGATATCTAACGCATCTCCCATCGACTTGATCCAAGTCAGATACGTCTTTTTCTCGGTAGATTCCTCCTCGGTAATGCTGTACGTCTTCTCCAGATGACGCACCTGCTCAAACGGCGGCTGCATATGCAGCTCGGAATCTACCGAAATCTCATCGTAATGACACAGATATTCCCGATCCAGCCATTCCAGACGTTCTTTCATGTCCACGCTTCCATACAGGAAAATGTAGCTGTTGCACGGATGATAATACATCCGGTGAAAATCGAGGAACTGCTCATAAGTCAGATTCGGAATCTCCTCCGGATCTCCTCCGGACTCGAATGCATATGCGGTGTCCGGATACAATGCGGATTTCAGATAACGCCCCAGCACCTCGTCCGGAGCCGAAAATGCACCCTTCATCTCATTATAAACAACGCCATTGACTGAAAGCCCCTTCGTCTCCTCGTCCAGCTCGTATCTCCAGCCTTCCTGCAGGAAGATCTCTTTCTTCTGATAAATAGCCGGATGCAACACCGCATCCATATATACATCCATCAGGTTGCGGAAGTCTGCCTCATTACAGCTTGCCAGCGGATATACCGTCTTATCCGGATATGTCAGCGCATTCAGAAACGTATTCAGAGAGCCCTTAGAAAGCTCCACAAAAGGATCCTTCAGCGGATACTTCTCGGATCCAGACAGAACCGTATGCTCCAAAATATGCGGTACACCGGTGCTGTCTGCCGGCGGTGTCCGGAAACTGATATAAAATACTTTATTCTCATCGTCATTTTCCATCAGAAAAATGCGTGCGCCGCTCTTTCTGTGCCGCAGCAGCGTACCGCGGGCATTCGCTTCTGCGATCTCCTCACACTTCTCCAACGCATAAACCGAAGGATCAAATTCAGCCATGAAAACCTCCAAAAACATGCGGAATCATCATTCCGCGTACATACTCATTCCAACCTTCGCCTGTATTTTGGGCGAAAGAGACTCATTTTTAATAGTAACATAAAGCTCACAATTTTACAACAATTCCATCCCACGAAAAAGCGGCAGAAAATAGATGCATCATGTCTCACCTACTTTCTACCGCTTTCGCGTGTTATTTTCTCAAAATCTAATTTTATTCCTTGATGAAGTCCTTCCGCATTGGTGTGAACACATCCAGTAATAAAGTCTTCTCCAGTGCCTTGCAGGAATGGTTCTGATTGGCATCCACATGAATACTGTCGCCCTGATTCAAAATCCAGGTCTGACCCTCGATCTCATACTCTACCTGTCCGTATACGACATAAGAAATCTGCTCATGCGGATGGGTATGACGGGTGCCAAAGCCGCCTTTCTCAAAGTATACTTCCACCGTCATCACATTTTCGGAATATGCCAGAACTTTTCTGGATGAATTGTTTGCCAGTTGTTCCATCGGAATTTCCTGATTGATTGCTACCATAATAAAGCCCTCCCATTGCGATTATTCGCTGTTTTTCTTTGATTATAGCACGCAAATCTGCTTTTCTAAATACATTTAGGCGGTCTTTTTCACCATTTTATAGTAGCAAGGGATCAAAAGTGCACAGGCACCGATCCACGCCAGCGGACTTGCGATGCAGACTGCTGTGTAACCCAAGATGCCAGCCAGACCAACACATGCCACAATACGCATAACCAGCTCGATCATGCAGGCTGCAAACGGCGCAGTGCCATTCTGCATACTCTGTACAGAAGTGCGGTACACTGCCAGCAGACCAAGGATCAGATAAAACGGCGCTACCACAGTCAGATACGCATCCGAATAGTGATAGATCTCCGCAGTCGGGTCGGAAAGAAACATCCGCACGATAGGGTGACGCAGAAGCAAAATTCCGATTCCCATAAGCAGGTTAAAGCCCTCTGTCTGAATGAGACAGGCACGCACACCCTGACGGATGCGATCCCATTTTCCGGCACCAAAGTTCTGAGCAACATAATTGGAAATTGCGGTGATCATCGCATTGTTGACAAGGACAGACACCTGATCCGCCTTGGATGCCGCTGTATAACCGGCAACAGCAGCTGTTCCCAGAGAATTCACAACCGCCTGCATCGCCAGCTGTCCAATGCACATAACGGACATCTGAAAGCCCATAGGAAAGCCGGTCTTCAGATGCATGATCATGCTGCTTTTCAGATCATGGAAATCTGCGCGATGCAGCCGCAGCACTGCAAAATGCTTCATGCCCACTGCCATGCAAAGCAGCGCTGACAAAAACTGAGACAGAATCGTTGCCCAGGCTGCGCCTGCCACGCCCATGTGAAGCGGTACGATAAACACAACATCCAACACGATATTCAAAAGGGACGAAAGCACGAGAAAATACAGCGGTGTCCGGCTATCCCCCAGTGCTCGAAGCATATTGGAGATCATATTGTAGAAGACCGTCGCACCGGTACCAAGAAGTACCACAAACATGTAATCATATGCTTCTCCTGCGATATCGTCCGGAATCTGCATCCACACAAGGATCTCATGGGCAAATACGCAGCAAAATGTCGTCAGCAGAACCGTAAATGCAACGCTCAGAATCGTGGAGACTGCAACGCTCCTTCGCATGCCGATCTCGTCTTTTGCACCGCAGCGCTGTCCGAGACAGATGCCAAAACCGCCCGTGAACCCATTGATAAAACAAAAGACAAAATAAATGATGATGCTTGTTGAGCCGACAGCAGCCAGAGACTCTGCGCCCAATGTTTTTCCGACGATTACGGAATCCGCCAGCGTATAAAATAGCTGAAACAGATTTCCCAGAATGACGGGAACTGCGAATTTTAATAACGACCAGAACGGATTTCCGACGGTTAGATCCATTTCCTTTGTTTTTGACATAACTTCCTCCATCTTCTTGCATCCTGCAAATACAAAGGTTATACTGTTTTACGTTTCAGAAAATTTTAATTTGCGGAGAATGTGATTCATGCGAAAAATTCTTGTAGATGATACCCAGAGAGAGCTTTCCGAACACGGCACAGAAGGATTTCCCATGATCGTCAATCACGATGATCTCTGGGCATTTGAGGGAAAGAGTGTACCGATCCACTGGCATCACGAGCTGGAAATCAGTCTGCCCCGCGAGGGAGAAGCGATCTATCAGATCTATCAGCAAAGTTACCGTGTCGTTCCCGACGAGGGACTCCTCGTCAATCACAATGTGCCACACAGCTGCCACTCTCCCGGCGGTGTCCATGCCAAGTATAGCACGATCCTCGTGCGCCCCGATTTTCTGTACGGCACGTTCGGAAGCGATGTGGAACAGCACTGTTTTCGTCCGCTCCTGCAAAATTCTGCACTTCCCTGCATCCAGCTCACCGGTCAGGACGACTGGAGCGCCAAAGTGCTGCGTCTCCTCAATCAGGTTGAGCAGGTCTACGACCAGAAAGGGTTCTGCTATGAGCTTCAGATCCGAGGACTGCTTTGTGAAGCCTTTCATCTCATCCTGTGTGCTCATCAACAGGAGCTGCAGACATTCACACCTGCCAATCAACTGGATCTGGAACGACTGGGGCTCATGCTGGATTATTTACATACGCACTTTGACTCCGTCTTTTCCCTGCAGGCACTGGCGGATCAGATCCACCTCTCCCGCGAAGTCTGCTCTCGTCTGTTCCGGAAAATGACCGGAAAGACGATCACAGGCTATCTTGAAGAGTACAGAACAGCCAGGGGACTTCCCCTGGTACAGAGCGGATTGTATTCCGTGACACAAATCGCTGATATGGTGGGTTTCAGCAATCCCAGCCGCTTTGCCGCAGCATTCCGCAAACAATTCGGCTGTAATCCGGGTGAATACAGTTCCCGCAATTGACAACAAAAAAGGAAGAGCATCCAAATGTTCTTCCTTTTTCAGCCTAGCTTATTATATTGATTTTTTGCGCATCGCGCTATTTTTCTATTGTCCGATCTGATACAGATATTGATTTTTAGATCTGTCTGTTCAGAACCTTGGACAGTGTCTTGTTCCATCCTCTGGAGAGCACTGCTACCAGAACAACACAGATCACATCCTTCAGGAAGTACGGTACGCATACCAGAAGTACGGACTGCCAGTAAGTGTTATCCGTCAGAAGGCTGTACTGCAGAGCGCCGGTGATATTGATGATTACCAGACCAACAAGACCGCAGATGATTCCAAGCCACAGCGGACGCTTCTTACCAAGACCGCACATTACAACCATCGCCGGATAGCCCCAGATGAAGCCGCCGGTCATACCAACCAGAACACTCACTCCGGAACGGAAGGATGCAAATACCGGCACACCAACTGCTCCCAACAAAATCCATGCTACGATGGAAACCAGACCATACAGCGGTCCGATCGTATAGCCGATCACAGCAATACCAAACGCCTGCAGTGTGATCGGAACACCATTCGGCAGCGGCAGCGAGATCCAGGAAAAGATCGCCATGAGCGCTGTCATCAGTGCACACAGGGTAATATTCTGAACTGTAAATTTCTTCTTCATAACAACAAATAACCTCCGTTTCTGTTTTCAGCAACGAAGGTTATTATACTGTTCTCTTTTTTGATTGTCAACCATTTTTTATGTATGGTTGACAATCATTTTTTTCAAGATAACGATCTGATTTTTATTCCTCTGTTTCTTTGCGGCGCAAAATATCCCAAGGTGCAAGCGGAGCATCTACATCAATCCACAGCTTCTGCTTCGGATGGGGCGCACTTTCGACGTCATTGCCATCCTCATCCACCAGACGGCGCACGATCACTTCCAAATTCTCACCGTTCGGCTTCATGATCTCGATGGCATCACCCACTGAGAATTTGTTTCTCTGCTCAAAGGGATACAGACCATCGCGAACGTCCTCTCCGATCAAACCGAGATAGGTATAATTCTTAACATAGGTATTGCTGTCGTAGATCTGTGCGTCTGCGCCGGGCTTTCCGAAGAAAAATCCGGTCGTATACTCGCGGTAAGTACACTTTGCAATTTCTTCCCGATACCAGGGCAGATTTGCCTCATATACTTCCCGTCCCTTTGCATAATCATCCAATGCTTTTCGGTAAGTGCGGGCAACGGTTGCCACATACAATGCGGTCTTCATACGTCCCTCGATCTTGAAGCTGTCGATGCCTGCCTCCACCAACTCCGGAATATGCTCGATCATGCACAGGTCCTTGGAATTAAAGATAAAGGTACCGCGCTCCGTCTCTTCCACCGGGAAATACTCGCCGGGTCGTGTCTCTTCCATCAGAGAATATTTCCAACGACACGGATGAGTGCATGCGCCCTGATTGGCATCTCTGCCAGTCAGGAAATTACTCAGCAGACATCTGCCGGAATAGGAAATGCACATCGCACCGTGTACAAATGCCTCGATCTCCATCTCGTCCGGAATCTCCGCGCGAATGCGCTTTAACTCTTTTAAGGACAGCTCTCTGGCTGCCACGACACGTTTTGCGCCCAGATCATGCCAGAAACGATAAGTACCATAATTGGTGTTGTTTGCCTGCGTGCTGACATGCAGCTCCATGTTCGGCAGCACACGCTTTGCGATCATGAATACGCCCGGATCGGAAATGATCAGCGCATCCACACCGACTTCGCCCAGCTCCTTGAAATAGCTCTCTACTTCGTCCAGATCGTCGTTATGCGCCAGAATATTGGCTGTTACATACACGCGAACGCCTCTCTCATGGGCGAACTCAACCGCCTCTTTCATATCCTCGAAGGAAAAATTCTTTGCCTTGGCACGCAGTCCAAATGCCTCTCCTCCGATATAAACAGCATCTGCTCCGTAAAGTACCGCTACCCGGAAGACTTCCAGACTTCCCGCCGGTACAAGCAATTCTGTACGTCTCATTCTGATTTTACTCCTCTTATTGCTCGATTCCAATCGTCTCGTCACTCTGATTTACACATCCCAGCTCCTGCACTGCATGGGCAGCATCCAGCACAGTCGTCAATGCCACACCGTCTCCTACCGGGAGAATCAGCGAAGAAAGTCCCTCGGTATGTTTCAGTGTGTACAAATAATCCCGCATCCGTCTGTGGATCGTCCGATTCCGTCTCGTCACTGCAAATCGGGACTCCACCACATCGCCATCCTGCAGCACATTGTCCGACAGGATCAAAGCGTGGGGAGCTGCTACCCGTAAAAGCAGCGGCAGCCAGGATAAATACTGTGCTTTCGCTGCATCCATAAACAGAAAATCATACTTCTCCATTTCCGGAAGCTGCTGTAAAATCTCCGTCGCATCCCCGGTCAAGAACCGGATCCTGTCCTCATACTCCGACGCTGCAAAGTTCTTCTTTGCCTCCGGAATCCGCTTTTCGTATTTTTCCATCGTTGTGATCGTGCATGCTTCCGGCATCTGCTCTGCCATCACGAGGGCAGAATAGCCGACTGCAGTTCCCACTTCCAGAATCCGCGCCGGTCTTCTCTCTCGAACGAAAAACCGCAGCAATGCTGCGGTCTCTTCCCGGATGATCGGAACGCCATCTGCAACTGCTTCCCGACGGATTCCGGAAAGCAGCGCAGATTCCGGCTGTTCCAGCGAATTCAGATATGGAACCAGACGTTCCTGTTCTATCATATCCAACTCCTAAATTCAGTTCTTCTTTTCTGCTGACACAAGACTCAGCGTCTGTAACAGCTCCCGCTGCGTCTTACCGCCGGACAGTGTATACACACCCGCCTGCAGCTTGTAGCCATACAGACCTGCTTTCATTACAAACAGCAACTGATTCGAGATCAGGCCGTTGTCCTCCAGCATACGTGCCACCTGCAGCGTACTCTCTCCTTCTGTCACCGTCACTTCCACAGTCACAGCAGAGGACCCATATGCGGACTCCGAAAACAGTGCTCTGCCAAACAGAAAACTCTCATAGACTGCAATCATCAGAACAACTGCAAACAGACAACTCAGTAAAATGCCCTTCCGCAATGCTCTGATCTTTCTTGCGCTCTTCATAAAATCAGTCGATTTCCATGATGATCGGCAGGATCATCGGGCTTCTCTTAATCTTCTTCCAGATGAAATCACCGAGACTATCACGGATTTCAGTCTTTAACTTGCCCCAGTCTGTGATGCCCTGATCCAGACAATCATAAACGGTGTCGTTTACAGCTGCCTGCGCTTCTTCCATCAGGTTCTCAGACTCACGCACATATACAAATCCACGGGATACGAGATCCGGACCGGCTACAAGCTGGCAGCTCTCCTTCTCCAGTGTCAGCACAACGATGATGATACCATCCTGTGCCAGATTCTGACGATCCCGCAGGACGATATTGCCTACATCACCAACACCAAGACCATCTACGAGGATGGAGCCGTGTGTTACCTGATCTACCACTGCCGCATGATCCTCCTGCAGCTCCAGCACATCACCGGAATTGATCATAAAAATATGATCCTTCGGAATACCAAGCTGCTCTGCAATCTCCGCCTGTGCCTGTCTGTGACGGTACTCACCGTGTACCGGGATCGCATACTTCGGTCCTACCAGAGAGTAGATCAGCTTGATCTCTTCCTGACAGGCATGACCGGATACATGAGTATCCTGTGTGATGACCTTTGCGCCCTTCATGGACAGCTCGTTCACGATCTTTGCAACACTCTTTTCATTGCCCGGAATCGGAGTGGAGCTCAGCACGATCACATCGCCGGGAACGATGGTCACCTTGCGGTGGATGGAAGCTGCCATACGGGACAGCGCTGCCATCGGCTCACCCTGGCTGCCGGTGGTGATCAGTACCATATCTTTGTCTTCGTAATTCTTCATCTGAGAAATATCGATCAGCGTACCCTCCGGGATATTGATATATCCAAGCTCGCTGGCAGTACTGATGATATTGACCATGCTGCGGCCTTCGATGACAACTTTTCTCTTATATTTAATTGCGCAGTTGATGATCTGCTGTACACGGTCTACGTTGGATGCAAAGGTCGCAACGATGATACGGTGGTTCTGATGCTCCGCAAAAATCGCCTCAAAGGTGTGTCCTACCGTGCTCTCAGAACTGGTAAATCCGGGGCGAAGTGCATTCGTACTGTCACAAAGCAGCGCCAGAACACCTTTCTTGCCCAGCTCACCAAATCTCTGTAGATCCACATGATCGCCAAATACCGGTGTGTAGTCAATCTTAAAGTCACCGGTATGCACGATGATACCTGCCGGGCTGAAGATTGCCAGTGCAGCGGCATCTGCGATACTGTGGTTTGTCTTAATAAACTCGACGCGGAACTCACCTGCATTGACCGACTGACCATAGCTGATAACTTTCAGCTTCGGCTGCTTCGGCAGAACGTGCTCTTTTAACTTGTTCTGGATGATACCGATCGTCAGCTTCGTCGCATAAACCGGAATGTTCATCTCCTTTAACAGGTACGGGATCGCTCCGATATGATCCTCATGACCGTGCGTGATAAAAAGTCCCTTGACCTTGCGGATGTTTTGCTTCAGATACGTCGTATCCGGCAATACCAGATCAATACCCAGCATCTCATCGCTGGGGAAAGATAATCCGCAGTCTACTACGATAATACTGTCTTTGTACTCAAAGGCAGTCATGTTCATGCCAATCTCCTCAAGTCCGCCCAGAGGAATCACACGAACCGCTTCTGTTCCTGTTCCCTTCTTCAAGAAATTACCTCCACATCTTCTAATAACTGTTCAAAAATCTTGCCCAGATATGCCAGCTCTTCCTCATCTTCTACCATCTCATAAACGGTCTCACCGTTCTCTTCCGAAGAGATCTCCAGCATGATGTATGCATCTGCTTCCTCGTCATCCTCAGAGTCTGTCACCAGCAAATAGTTTTTGCCGTTGATCTTCGTCTCCTCCAACACATAAAAGCCTGTTCTGCTGCCATCTTCTTCTGTAAAATAAATCATCTTTTCCTGATCCATGCATAACTCCTTGTTACTCTTTGATACTGTTTCGATACTGCTGTAAGATCAAAACAGCTGCTATCTGATCAATATACTGCTTACGGTTCTCTCTGCGGATGCCGCTTTCTGCAAGAATCTCATCTGCCTCCACAGTCGTCAACCGCTCATCCTGATAAATCACTTCCAGTCCGGTTCGTCTCGCCAGCATGTCTCCAAACGCACGGGTCTTCTCCACACGCTCACCTTCCCGATCATCCATGTTCAACGGAAGTCCCAGTACCAGCAGTTCAACGTCATACTCCTTCACCAGCTCCTCGATCCGGGCACAGGTGCGGCGCAGCTTGTTCTCATCCTTCCGTACAATCGTCTCCACCGGCTGTACCGTCAGGCCAAGTGCGTCCGTCACTGCAACACCTACTGTGACAGAGCCATAGTCCAATCCCATTATCCGTTTCATTTTTACCTCTTATTCTATCCGATCCACATAAATTCAACTCTGCCGCAATACATCCGTGCAATTTTTCCGCAGAAAATAAAAATCCCTGTAACGCAAAAAAACCGCGACAAACATCTGTCCCAGCAGAAAACAAGAGCCGTGATTATATGGCTTACGCAAGGTCGAAGAGACGGGCGAAACCCGTCTCTCCTATCAGCATAAGTCATTGTAAGCTAGTATCAGTCCATTTTCTCCGAAATATAAAACTGAATCAACTCGTCCAGAATCTCGTCCCGTTCTACCTTCTGAATCATGCTTCTGGCTCCATTGAAACTGGTAATGTAAGTAGGATCTCCGGACAGGATATAACCAACCAGCTGGCCGATGGGATTGTATCCCTTCGCCTTCAGTGCTGCACAAACCGTCTCCAGCACCTGGCTCACCTCTACCTGCTGATTCACAATCGTATCAATGCTCTGAGTTTCCTTCATGCCTGCCATTTCAATACGTCCTTATCACTTTCGTTCTTATCAGATTTCTGTACACTATTGTAATACAAACAGTACGAATCTTCAACCCCTTTTTTCACAGGACAACTACATCCTGTCTGACCGAGAACTCACTCCTTGTCCGGAGCAAGCACACAAGTCACCGTATCCACGAACTCGCCCAGACGTCCTCTCACGATCTGATTCGGCTCTGCTTCTCCCTCGATTGCTGCCCGGATATACTCTCTCGTAAAGCCGACCATGTACATCTTTCCGCCAATTTCTGCGGATTCCTCCGTCAGCAGTTCACAACTCTTGCCCTGATGATTGCGTCGATAAGCTGCAGACATCTCCTCTGCCAGCAGCAGCAGTTTTGCGCTGCGCTCCGTCTTCACCTGCTCCGGAACCTGACCGTCCATACGGTCCGCCACCGTGCCTTTTCTTCTGGAATATTTAAACACATGCATCTCATAAAAACCAACCTGCTTTAAGAATGCATAGGTTGTCTCAAACTCTTCCTCGGTCTCGCCAGGGAATCCCACGATCACATCCGTGGTGATTGCCGGATTGTCAAAATACTTGCGCAGCAACTCGCATTTTTCGAAATACTCTTCCGCCGTATAGTGACGGTTCATCCGCTTCAAAACGGTATTGCAGCCGCTCTGCAGCGACAAATGGAAATGGGGACACACCTTTTTGATCTTCGCCAGCTCACAGGCAAACTCTTCGGTCACAATGCGGGGCTCTAACGAACCGAGGCGAATACGATCCACTCCCGGCAGCTCCGCTACCATACGCACAAGATCCAGAAGCCCCGGCTTTCCATAGAATGGAACCTCTTTTTTCTTTTCTTCCGGCGGCACAAAATCCACACCGTAAGAGCTGAGGTGAATTCCCGTCAGGACAAACTCCCGAAGCCCCTTCTCCGTCAATGCCTGAATCTCTGCCAGCACTGCCTCCGGCTTACGGCTGCGGATGCGACCTCTCGCATACGGAATGATACAGTAACTGCAAAACTGATTGCAGCCGTCCTCCACCTTGATAAAAGCGCGGGTGTGCTCTGTTACCGTCCGCATAGACATCTCTTCGTACTCGTGGGGCTTATTGATATCCGTGATCTGGTTGCGATGCGCCAGACGTTCCTCCTCGTCATCCTTCCAACGAAAATCCATCAGCTCCCGCACCAGCTCCAATACCTGTCCCTTGCGCTCATTGCCGACCACCAGATCCAGTCCCAGATCTGCCAGCACTTCTGCCGGAGCCGTCTGCACATAACAGCCTACCGCCACAACCAGTGCTTCCGGATTTTTCTTTCTCGCGCGATGCAGCATCTGTCTGGACTTTCGATCTGCCATATTCGTCACGCTGCAGGTATTGACAATATATAAATCGGCGGTCTCCTCAAAAGGAACCAGCTCGTATCCTTCCTCCACAAACTGCTCGATCATCGCCTCTGTCTCGTAGGCATTTACCTTACAGCCAAGATTATGAAATGCAACTTTTCTCATCTTTTTCTTCTTTTCGTCCTCTCACTTGTAACTTTACACAAATTTCCATTCCGGAAATCGTCAACTTTGATATTGACTTTTATGCCTCTGGAAAGTAGTATTAAAGAAGAATATTCTTTAACAGGAGGCACGTGTATGAAAACAGTAAAAATCTCTTTAAATTCCATCGACAAGGTAAAGTCCTTCGTCAATGATCTGGCAAAATTTGATGCTGATTTCGACCTGGTATCCGGCAGATATGTTATCGACGCAAAGTCCATCATGGGTATTTTCTCTCTCGATCTGTCCAAGCCGATCGACCTGAACATCCATGCCGAGGAGAATGTAGACCAGATTCTCGACATTCTTGCTCCATACATCATCTGATAGCGGACAGGCCTTACATACGAATTTAATCAAGACAGAAAAGGATACAGAATATGCGCAATTCTGTATCCTTTTTTGCTTTTTCAAGCAAAAAGCGCTACGCGCATAGATCGCACTTCGGCGGTAAAGTATTTGTCGCTACGCGACCCGCCTCAGGCGAAGAATCCTGCAAAAGCAGGATTCTTATCTGTATCTCTCGACTGCACATTTTAATTAGTCGCACCAGATTGTTTCAACAGTGTCCAATGCTCTCTGGATCATATCATCAATCACGCCTTCCAGCTTACGCTCGGAAGAACGGATGATCTTGACATTCGGCTTTGTGACCGGATGCTTTGCTACAAAGATTGTGCAGCAGTCCTCGTAAGGCTGGATGGATGTCTCGAAAGTACCGATCTGTACCGCACGCTCGATGATCTCATTTTTATCAAAACCGATGACCGGACGGAAGACCGGCATCTTGCATACTTCGTTTGTGGCATTCAAGGACGGGATCGTCTGGGATGCAACCTGACCGATGCTCTCACCGGTGATCAGACCAAGAGCGCCATTCTTTTCCGCTAACATCTCTGCAATTCGCATCATGTAACGGCGCATGATGATCGTCAGCTCTTCATGCGGACACTTCTCATAGATTGCCAGCTGAATCTCCGTAAAGTTGACAACATACATCTGAATCGGTCCGGAATACTTTGCCACCTGCTTTGCCAGATCTACGACCTTCTGCTTTGCACGGTCACTGGTGTAAGGCGGTGCATGGAAGTAAACCGCATCGATCTTAACACCGCGCTTTGCGATCATATAACCTGCAACCGGGCTGTCGATACCACCGGAAAGCAGCAGCATGGACTTGCCGTTAGTTCCAACCGGCATACCGCCAGGTCCGGGAATTTCCTGAGAATAGATACTGATGCCCTGCTCACGAACTTCGACGCGCAGCAGCACATCCGGCTTGTGAACATCTACACGGATCTCCGGGAATGCATTCAAGATTGCTTCACCAAGATCGCAGTTCAACTCCATGGAACGCTTCGGATAATCCTTTCTGCTGCGGCGTGCCTCTACCTTGAATGTGATGTTCTTGTCCGGATACATCTGATCCATATAAGAGACAACTGCCTCTGCCAGCTTGTCATAGCCCTCATCCGGCACAATGACAACGGGGCAGATATAAGCAATACCGAATACGCGCTTTAACGCTTCGATCAGATCCTCATAATCATAATTTTCCGCATCTACAAAAATACGGCCATTGGTCTTGTATACTTCAAACTCACCGGTCAGTTTCTTTACTGCGTGACGAATCTGCTTTACCAGTGCATCTTCGAACAGATACCGGTTTTTTCCCTTAATGCCGATCTCGGCATACTTAATCAGAAAAGACTGAAAAATCATCGGGACTCCTCCTTTTTATTTTCTCACAAAACGTCTCAGCAGGGGCAGATTGCGGCGCAGACAATCCAGCGCAGCATCCACTTCCTCCAAAGTTGTATCTTCACAAAAGCTAAACCGCAGCGTCTCCTCCAGCCACGGCATCTTCACACCCATCGCAGTCAGCGTTGCACTGACTGCCGGTTTATTTGAAGAGCATGCAGAACCTGCGGACACATAGATACCTTCGCTCTCTAATGTGTGCAGCAGCACTTCGCTGCGGACATTCTCAAAGCTGACACTAATAATATGAGGAGCACTCTGCTCATCCGTCAATCCGTTGATCACCGTACCATCGATCTTTCCAATCTCTTCCACAAAGTGATTTTTCAGACTGCGCATATGTGCCACTTTTTCTTCCATATGTTCATAGGTTTCTGTTGCTGCCAGTGCCATGCCTGCAACACCGGGAACATTTTCCGTGCCGGAGCGCATGCCGCCCTGATGACCACCGCCGAAGATCAGCGGATGCAGCTTCGTGCGGGGCGATACATACAAAAAGCCTGCTCCCTTCGGTCCGTGGAACTTGTGGCTGCTGACTGCCAGCAGATCAATACCGCTGCGGGACGGATAGATGTGATACTTGCCGAATGCCTGAATCGCATCCACGTGGAACAGCACGGAAGGCTTAGTCTCCTTGATAACCTTCGCCAGCTCCTCAATGGGCTGTACTGCTCCTGTCTCGCTGTTCACATACATAATGCTCACAAGGATCGTCTCGTCTGTAATTGCCTTTCGCAGATCTTCCGGATTTACACGGCCGGCAGCATCCACCGGGAGAATCGTGAATGTAAATCCAAACTCCTCCAACGCACGAACAGAAGCTGCCACTGCGGCATGTTCTACTGCACTGGTGATGATGTGATTGCCGGCGCGGCGATTTGCCAGAGCCGTACCGATGATAGCCAGATTATCCGACTCTGTTCCGCCGGAGGTAAAAATAAACTCTTTTTCTGACACTTTTAAAATCTTCGCCAGCTGTTCTCTCGCATCCCGGATATACTGCTCTGCTTCCATGCCCTTGCGGTGCAGCGACGACGTATTTCCATAATCTTCTTCCATGATCTTGCGCACAAGCGCAGTCACTTCCGGATGAACTCTCGTCGTTGCAGAGTTATCCAGATATATTTCTTTGTTGCTCATGATCTATCTTTTGCTCCTGATTCTTCCGTATATCCTTCGTCCTGCTCCAGCTGCAGCATCAGCGTACCAAGCAGCGAGATTCCCGCTGTCTCCGTCCGCAAAATGCGCTTTCCGAGGCTGATGATCGTACCGCCTGCTTCTTCTGCCGCCTGCGCTTCCGCCGGTTCAAAACCGCCCTCCGGGCCAATCAATACTCCGATGCTCTGTCCGGGCTGCAGCCCTGCCAGCACGGCGCGGGTCTTTCGAATACCCTCCGCCGACTCATAGGGCACGAGGAAAACGTCCAGCTCTTTTGCCAATTCCAGTGCTTCCGGCAATGTCTTCACTCCGGTCACTTCCGGAATCAGACTGCGCTTGGACTGTTTTGCCGCACTCTCCGCCAATGCCTGCCAACGGGCAAGCTTTGTTTTCTCTTTCTTCGCATCCAGCTTCACAACAGAGCGCTTCATTGCTACCGGCACCACCTGTGCAGCACCGAGCTCCACCGCTTTCTGGATGATCAGTTCCATCTTATCCGCCTTCGGCAATCCCTGAAACAGAACGATTTTGGACGGCAGCTCATGATTTTCGGAGCGCGTCTCCAAAATCGCCGCCAGCACCTCATCTCTTCCGATCTGCGCAATCTCGCACAGATAATCGGTTCGATCCTCATCGCTGATCAAAATCTGCTCACCCGGATGCATCCGCAGAACATTGCCGATGTGATTGACATCTGTTCCGGTGATTCGGATCGTCTCACCGTCTTTTTGCCGTGCTTCCACAAAAAAGTGATACATCGCCGCTCTCCTGCCTGATTATTTCTTTCTTGCTACGATGGATACCCAATCTTTCTGATGCTGGATATCAATCACCTCAAATGCATCGTTTGCCGCAAAAGCATCCCGCACTTCCTGTTCCTTCATATCAATAATACCGGACGTGATGAAGATGCCGCCCTGCTTCAAATGCGGCGGAACTTCTTTCTGAAGCGGGATAATCACGTCCGCCAGAATGTTTGCCATTACGAGATCATAGCAGTCATAGCCAACGGTGTCCTTGATTTCCTTGTCATCGATCAGATTTCCAGTCAATACAGTAAACTGCTCTGTCGGAATGTTGTTGCTCTCCATATTTTCATGGGCTGCCACGATGGCATTCTCATCCAGATCCGTTCCAACCGCATCCTTTGCGCCCATCTTCAGGGCACAAATTGCCAGAATACCGCTGCCGGTACCTACATCCAGAACACGATCACCTTTTTTCAGGTATTTCTTCAATGCACGGATGCAAAGCTGTGTCGTCTCATGCTGACCGGTACCAAATGCAGTACCGGGGTCAATCTGAATGAGCATCTTATCCTCTGCGCCTTCCGGAATCGTCTCCCAGGTAGGCTTGATGAGAATGTCGTCTACGGTAAAAGGCTTAAAGAACTGTTTCCAGTTGTTCACCCAATCCTTATCCTCGGTCTCGGACTCCTCGATGGTACAGGGGCCGCATTCTACGAACTGACGCAGCTCCTCAATGCCTTCCCGCACCTGACGCAGTGTATCCGGAACGTCGTAGGTGTCATCCAGATAAAAGCTGACCTTTGCCTCACCGTGATCCGGCGGCAGCTCCGGCAGAATATCGATAAACATACCTTTTGTATCTGCTTCGGACAGGGGAACATTATCCTCGATCTCAATGCCCTCGATTCCGATGTCGTCAAACATGCTGCTGATCAGATCAACTGCTGCTGTTGTTGTGTTTAAAGTAAACTTTTTCCACTTCATGATACATATCCTTTCCGGTGCAGTCATCGTCCCACTGCCCGCTTTTTTCGTCAATCCATCCGTTTATTGTAGCAAAAAAATGTCTGCATAGCAAATACAATTTGTACCTTATCGGTGCAGAATCCGCCCAATCAGGCAATTTCCTGCGAAAATCACGATATCTGCCACTACGATGGTCGCTCCCACCGGTGTGGAAGCCAGGATCGAGATCAAAATTCCAGCCACTGCTCCAATGACCGAAAGCACTGCGGAATAGATCACAACACCGCGGAAGCTGTGCATGATCCGCATCGCAGACAATGCCGGGAAGATCAAAAGCGCCGTAATCAGCAAGGATCCAACCAAATTCATCGCCAATACAATGATGATAGCAGTAATCACTGCGATTGCCAGATTGTACAGCTCCGCTTTTTTGCCTGTCGCCTGAAAGAATGTCTCATCAAAGGTCACCGCAAAAATTCGATTGTAGAACAGACAGAAAAACAGTACAACCAAAATCGACATGATGATGCACAGCCAAACTTCCCCGCCAGTCAAAGTCAGGATCGAGGTAGAACCAAACAGCGTCGAGCACACATCACCGGATACATTTGCTGATGTGGAAAATACATTCATGATCAGATAACCGATTGCCAAAGCTCCCACGGACATCGTTGCAATGGCAGAGTCCCCCTTGAGCTTTGTGTTCTGGCCGGTGCGCAGCAATAAAATCGCTGCCACAATTGTCACCGGCATCACCAGAATCGTATTGCTTGCCAGCTGAAAGACCGAAGCCACTGCCATCGCACCGAATGCCACATGGGACAGTCCGTCACCGATAAAGGAAAAACGCTTCAGCACGAGCGAAACACCAAACAGGGAAGAACACAGTGCAATCAACACGCCAACGATCAGCGCATAGCGCACAAAGGGATAGGACATATAAAACTGAATTGTCTCAATCATTGCTCTTCCTCCTGATTCTGAAACAGCTTCCACTTGTTCTGCTTCTCATATTGCTCTTTTGTTCCGTAAAAACTATCGTCACCCTCGATGTGCAGGATGTGGGATGCGTAAGACATCGCGTGGGGATCGTGGGAAACCATGATAATCGTGATCCCCTTTTTGTTCAGCTCCTGCAGTAATGCGTAAAACTCCATCGTCACCTTCGGATCCAGTCCCGTCACCGGCTCATCCAGCAATAAAATTTTGGACGTCGCACACAGGGCTCTCGCCAGCAACACACGCTGCTGCTGACCGCCAGATAAATTGCGGTAACAGCGATTTTTCAGCTCCCAGATACCAAGAAGCTTCATCTGCTCCTCCGCCTGCTGCTTCTGTTCCTTCTTATAAAACAATCCTCTGCCCAGATGCGCCAGCGTACCGGACAATACAATCTCCCAAACCGTCGCCGGGAAATCCTTCTGCACCATTGTCTGCTGCGGCAGATAGCCGATCTCATACGGTTTCAGACCGTCTCCCGTCTCAATGCTGCCCCCCAGCTTGTCCTGCAATCCCAGCAGTGTCTTAATCAGCGTGCTCTTTCCTGCACCGTTCTCTCCGACTACACACAGATAATCTCCCGCATGGATCTCAAAATTCAAATTTGTCACGATCGGGCGTCCGTCATAACCAAGCGCCAGATCTCTACATGTCACATATGCCATCGTCTCATACGTCCTTTCTTATGAAAGCATCCTACACTCATTACTGCAATGCCTCTCGCAGCACTTCCAGATTCTCCTGCATGCCCTTCAAATACGTCGTTCCCGCATCCATCTGCTTGCGGCTGACGGACTGCAGCGACTGGAGCATCAAAATGCTCTGATTTTTTTCTTTTGTATTGTCCCGAATCGTCTCCGCAATCCGCTCATCAGAGCCGTCAATCACAAGAATCGTATTCAGACCGTTCTCATCCACCTTTCCTGCCAGAAACGTGATCGTCTCGAAGCTGGCTTCTGTCTCAGCACTGCAGCCCGGAAATGCCGCATAATACTCCAATCCATAATCCTCCGTCAGATACCGGAACGGAAATCGGTCGCCAAATACAAGCGTGTGTACGTTTGCCTGCTCCGTCAGTTCCGTATACTCCGCATCCAATGCTTCCAGTTCCTCACGATATGCCTTACTGTGTGCCCGATACTCCTGCGCCTGCTCCGGATCTAACTTACAGATCGCCTCTGTCAAAACATCCACCATCGCCTCCGCATTGCGCAACGACAGCCAGATATGCTCATCGTATTCCTCTTCCTCGTGGTCGTGTTCATCCTCGTGGTCGTGTTCATCCTCGTGGTCATGATGATGCCCTCGTTCTTCCTCCATGCCTTCCACATGTTCCTCTGCCCAGACACGATCTCCCAGCTGATCCATCAGACTAATCACCTGCATGTTCTCATTCACAGCCTCTTTCAATGCATCCTCCACCCACAGATCGGAATTGCCGCCGATATATACGAACAGATCTGCAGTGGAAATCCGCACAATATCCGCCGCTGTCGGCTGAAAGCTGTGCAGATCCGCGCCATCCTCATTTAACAAAATCAGATCAAACCGATCCGCCTGATCGCCCAGGATCTCCCGCACCCAATCATACTGCGGAAAGGCAGTGCACACGATGCGCGGCTTATCCGTATGTCTCACATCCACATCGCCGCATCCCGCAAGCGTGGTCAAAAAAAGCACGCTCATAAACAAAAGCGCGATTGCTCTTACTCCTCGTTTCACTCTTCTTCCTCCATCCGCTGACGCTCCAGTTCCCTGCTGCAATCTGCGCAAATACCGCTGAGCGTCGAAATCTCACACTCCAGATTAAACCCGTACTCGCTGTGCAGGCGGTCATTGATCTCCCGCATCAGTCCACAGTCTACATGCTGGATCTTGCCGCATCTTCTGCACTGCAGATGCAAATGCTCTCTGCAGCCAGGCATCGTGCCAGCCACGCGGTACAGATGCGTGTCTGCATTCGCCGTCTTAAACCGCACAAGCACTGCTTCTTCCACCAGCTGATCCAGATTGCGGTAGATCGTTGCGGTATTTGCGGAAATCCCCTGTTGCTCCAAATAGCGGCTCACGTCACCCGCACAGAAGCTGCGCTCCTCCTGTCCGTCCAGATAATGCTCGATCGCACAGCCGATCTTTGTTTTATATTTTTTGTGCACCATAGAAATTCACCTGCTTTTGTTATACTTTTGCAAATGCTTTGCATTTTTACCGTAGTGGATTATAGCAGGAGAGCGGCAGGTTGTCAATGAAATTTGCGACTAATTTGCAATTTTCGAAAAAGCTGTACTAAGAAGTCCTCTCCCTTTTTTACTCGCTCTTTCAGCTTTTTCTCAGATTTTTTCACGAGTTCTTATTTCAGGGAAATATGTCGCGGAAAAGACAACAGAACACCCCGCGCAGGTAACATCGTGAGGATTCCGTCGTTTTCTGGAAACTCGTCCGTCTAAGAGCGTCTGTCTGAACGACAGCGAGTTACGCTCGTGACGGAATGAAGAGTTTTCAGAAAACAGGAACCGGAGCGCGTTACCTGCGCGGGGTGTTCTGTTGTCTTTCTCGATTGTATTTTTGAACTTTTTTGTTTAGTTGCAGCTTACGCCACCATCGATCACGATTTCTGCACCGGTCATGAATTTTGCATCTTCGCTTGCAATGTACAGAACTGCGGAGGAGATGTCTTCCGGCTGTCCCTGCGGGATGGAGGAGTCCAGTCCTGCCATGATTCTGCCGATACCAAACTGGCTGATGTTTGTCTGGCTGTTCATAACCTCGGTCTCTACGCCGCCGGGACATACGACGTTACAACGGATTCCATTGCCAGCATACATGTAAGCGGTGTTCTTAGTTGCACCAACGATAGCATGCTTGGAAGCGGTATATGCAACACCTGCGCGGCATCCGCGAACGCCGCCAATAGAAGCGACATTGACAATATTTCCCTTGGTCTCTTTTTCAAGCATCACCTGAATCGCTCTTCTCATTGCGTAGATCGGACCATACAGATTGACTGCCATAACTCTCTCAAACTGATCATTTTTCAGATCGCCAATGGGAACAAACTCGTCCATGATGCCGGCGTTGTTTACAAGGATATCCAGCTTGCCGCATACTTCTACTGCGAAATCGATCATGCCGTTGCAAACTTCTTCTTTGGATACATCGCCCTGATACGGGAGGATCTTTCCTGCAAAAGCTTCTGCCTCTGCTGCTATCTCATCCAAACGCTCTTTTCTTCTGGCTACTGCAACTACGGTTGCGCCTTCCTTTGCAAAATCCAGTGCGATTCTGCGTCCCATTCCGGAACTTGCACCTGTTACAACAACACATTTTCCTTCAAATCTCATCGGTATGTCCTCCTATTTTTTATTGGGGCATGACTTTTTTATAGTATAACAGATCGTTTTTAGATTGTCAAATGATTAACACTCTCATTGTGCAACCGTGAACAGTGCATAAAAATATCCTTTTTTCCGCATCAGCTCCTCAAAGCACCCGCTCTCCTCCAGCCGACCTTCTCTCTGCATGAGGATTCGATCATAACGACGCAGCACCCGCGCAATGAAACGAGAGCGTTTGCGCAATTGCTCTGTAACTCTGTTATATCAGAAAATGAGGTGGAAAGGAACGCATGAGACGTATGATTTGGAGGGAGATTTTTCTACTGTTGGTATGGGTTCTTTTATGCTTCTTCCAAAACTCCTTCTGTAATTTTATATACGCGGTCTGCTCTCTCCGCGATATCCCGGTTGTGCGTCACGACCACGACGCAAATGCCTTTTTCGTGTGCCAGGTTTTCGAGGATGTCCATGATGATCTGTGTGTTTTCTTCGTCCAGATTTCCGGTCGGTTCGTCTGCCAACAACACTTTGCTGCCGCTGGCAAGGGCGCGGGCGATGGCGACACGCTGCTGCTCACCGCCAGACAGATTTGCCGGATAGCGGTCGTGTTTTTCTGCACCGATGCCCACTTTTTCCAGCAATTCCACGGCTTTGCCTTTTGCATCTGCAAATGGTGTTCCATTCAATTCCATCGGATAGCATACATTTTCCAGAACAGTCAGCAGTGGAAATAGCTGAAAGGACTGAAAGATCATGCACACTTCCAATCTGCGGTAATCATCCAGATTTTTGTCCCGCAGGTTCACTCCGTCCAATGTAATTGCGCCGCTTTTCGGATGATCCAATCCAGCCAAAAGAGACAGCAACGTGGACTTTCCGCTTCCCGACATACCAATAATTGCAGTTATTTTTCCTTCTTCAAACTCGCAAAATACATTTTTCAATGCATAATTTTTACTTTTCGGATAACGATAGCTGACATCTTTTACTGTCAAAATGCCCATTCTAATCCACCTCGTTTCTTCGATAATAATGGCTTGTCCGAATCACCGGCATCACTGCTGCAATCAGGCATAAAACCAGTCCCGTCTGCACCTGATACCACGCCGGAGCTCCCGATTCTGACATCACAAATCCACCAAGCAAGATTCCGATCCCAGCACCGATCAAGCTGTCCAGCATATATTCTCCCACAAAACAGCTCCAGATTCTTTTGCGGCTTGTGCCGAGCATTTTCATGATCTGCACTTCATTTTTGCGAAGCTCCAGCATCAAAAACAATACGCCTGCCTCACAAACATAAAAAATCACAATCAAAATCGGGCGCAGTTTTTCCAGAATCCGAACTGTCTGCATCAACGGCTTTACCGTCACTTTCAACGTATCATCCTTTACGATCACCTGCAAAGGCTTTACCATTGCAGCATCTTTTTTGCTCAAGCGTTCTCCAATCTGCTCCACCACTTCCTCATAATTCACTTTGTAATCCTGTGCGATTGAAAAACTGATATCTTTGTAAAAGAATACATCCATCGTGCCGGACTCTTTTTGTTTCCGAAAGACATCCACCGGAATAAATCCGATTTCGCCGCCATACAGATCATTACAGATACCAACGACTTCCACATTTTCATAGGAGAATCCATCCGAAATTTCCAGCTTGTCAATCAAATCTCCTACAGAAAGCCCTTCCATCCCTGCAAACATTTGTGAAACCACGATTTGCGGATGCTCCGCATATTCCTCATTTGACGTGTAGGTAGTTTCAAAAAAAGTATCCGATATGCCATCCAACCATTCCACCGAAAAGCCTTCGAACTGATGTATTTTTTGAAAACCGGACACATTCATCACACCGCCAAGCCAATTATTTTTCCACTCATGTTCTCCGCAAGTTACATTGCATCTGGCTGCCGCTTCTGCGCTCAGATCTGTGATTCGCTCATCTGTCTGCATTTCATCCACAACTGTATTGATCAGATCCTGATAACTGACACCCGCGGCACTCCACTCCTGCGGCATCAGCGTGCACCGAATGTCCATACTCGCATACATTTCCTGAATCGCGCACTGGTTCTTCTGAATCGTTTCTGTAAGCTGTGTCACTGCTGCGATCGAAACCAGCGGCAAAATAATCAAAATCAAAGACAGTAACTTCTTTCGCGTCATCTGCTTCCAGATGTAGCCGCCGATGCCCACACTCTTTTTCCCTGTCATGCCAGCTCCTTTCGTCACTGCTTATTCGTTTTCTGCATCTTTGACATCGGTGTTCCCCGAAAATGCTGCAGACACACGATCAAAAGTGTCACCACAAATATCAGCACCACAATGCCAGCCACGATCATGCTTTGCATCGCATCTAATTTGCCGCCCACAAGCGCTTCATCCACTGCACCAAGGCTTCGTTTCACCGCATAGCCGGCATAAACATACGCGATTCCGGCACCTGCCACGATACTCAAAATACCAACGGTTCCAGCTGCTCCGAAAAATTGTCTTGCAACGGATTTTTGCGGCACACCCAAAAGCCGCAAAGTCAGTAATTCTTTTTTCAATACTCTGCGCATGAGTACTAAGACAATTCCCATTACAATCCATGACAGCACGCCAAGCACTGCGATCTCGATCAATTTTCCACTCTTCAAATCTTCCGCTGCCGCTGAGAACGTCTCCCAGTCACACTCTGACAACACGAGCTGATAGCCCATCGCTTTCAAAATTGGTTCATACTCTGCTCGAAACGCTTCTGCTTCGGACGGATTGTTCAGCACAAAGCCAAACAGATCGGTATAAATCTCTGCATTGCGTGCCCGAAACGATTCCGGCAGAAGAGACATGGGAACGTAAATGTCGTTTGCACGATCCTCCGCATACTTTCCTTCATAAAGTCTCGAATCCAACAATCCGACAATTTCCACTTCCATCTCGGTTCTTTGTGCGGATTCCCATTCACTCCATTTCGCATGATCTCTCAGTGATAATGTTGTTTTTCGATTCGAAGCTCCAACATCTCCCACTGTAATTTTCAGTTTATCTCCGATTTGTAATCCTCTGCAATCCGCCAGACGATTTGAAATTACACATACTGCATTTTCTTCTTCCGTATCTGTCTCGTACAACAGGCGACCATCTTCCAGATAATACATATCCATCTGCAACGTCGGTAACATATTCATATCCTGCACACCGATCACACGGAACATATGCAGATCTTCTTCCAGCCGATCCATTGCCTGCTTCAATTCCGGATTTTCCGTCAAAACCTCCGCGATCTGCTCTTCCGACTCTACCGGGTATGCAAAAGTGTCCGTACCTGCCACTTTTGTCACAATCCCAAAAATATTCCCATATTCAAGACTTGCAAGACCGGATTTATAAACCTGAAACAAATATGTGTTGCCAACTTCCATCTCCTCATAGGCGGCATCTAACTCCTCCACTTCCCCCGGAATGGAAAAAGCCATATTCAACAAATTCTCATCTTGCAGACGTTCTTCTTCTCCGCCCAGTACATCTAAAATTTCAATACGAACCAAATCACTTCGCGGATATATCTTTGTCATATCAATCGTTGCGAACGATTCATCTGTATAATCCACCACAAACCGATCATCTGTTTGCTTTTCTTTTTCCAGAAGCCGCCCGTACAGAAAGTATGTGTTTGCCCCATTATATGCCCAAGAAAATGCATCCGTATCTGTCACGATGTCCTGCATCTGTCCCCGATAGGCTTTTCCCTCATTCAAATACGCCACATACGGACTCTCCGCCAGCAGTTCACTGCATTTTGGATCAATCTTCTGACTCCAGCCAGTCTCCGTCAGACTCGCCAGATATCCGCTCTGCTTGTAATACCGCAGACTTCGTTCCATCTGCGACTCGATCAGCTGATACTCGTACACACTGGACAAAATCGCAGCAGACGCGATCACCAGAATCAACACATACACCAACAGCCGCAGCGGCTTCCTCACTAGCGCCTTTCCAATCACCTTCATCCACTTCACCCCCGGAAACAGACTTCACGCATCCTTTTCTCCATCATAACACAGCCGTCATTTTTTTCAAA
>CAKQHB010000018.1 GCA_934234215.1 uncultured Cuneatibacter sp. | reverse complement strand
TCGCACTGCGGCGGAACAGAATTTGTCGCTTCGCGATCCGCCGCAGGCGGAGAATCCTGCGGAGCAGGATTCTATTTATACTTTAACAAATAGAGGAGAGGACTATGGCAAAAATCGGTTTTATTGGAATGGGAAACATGGGCTACGCAATGCTGCAGGGTGCGCTGCGTCTGTATGACAAGGCGGATATTATCTTTGCAGATACAAATGAGAAAAGGGTGCATCAGGTATACGAGGAGACCAGCGTCCGGTTTGTGGATTCCAATGCAGAGTGTGCAAATGGCGCAAAGATGCTGGTGCTGGCTGTAAAGCCGCAGTTTTACCCGACAGTTCTGAAAAACATTGAAAACATTGTCACGAGAGATCAGATTGTCATCTCCATCGCTCCGGGATATGCGATTGCAGATCTGCAGGAAGCGCTGGGCTATGACAAGCGGATTGTCCGGGCGATGCCGAATACTCCGGCGCTGATCGGAGAGGGCATGAGCGGTGTCTGCTATGATGAGAGTCAATTTACCGAGGAAGAAAAACAGGAGATTGCCCGTTTCTTCTCTTCTTTTGGACGGATGGAAGTCATTCCGGAGAATCTGATCAATGCAGTGACGTGCGCCAGCGGCAGTTCCCCGGCATATGTATATATGTTCATCGAAGCACTGGCAGACAGTGTTGTAAAGTATGGAATGCCACGGGATAAGGCATATTCCTTTGCAGCACAGATGGCAGTGGGTGCCGCGAAAATGGTGCTGGAGACCGGCAAGCATCCCGGTGAGTTGAAAGATATGGTATGCTCTCCCGGCGGCACGACGATTCAGGGCGTAGAGGCGCTGGAAGAGTATGGTTTCCGCAGTGCGATCATGAAAGCAACTGAGCGCTGCTATGACAAGTGCAATAATCTGAAATAATCAGTTGGAGGAAAAGACAATGGATGTAGTAAAGAGAGTGGGAAGGCATCTGGTACAGAAGGGACATGTGCTGGATTTTTACGAAGATGATATTCAGCTGCCGGATGGCAGAGTCGTACAGTGGGACTTTTTAAAGCACAAGGGCGCTGCAGCTGTTATTGCGGTGCGGGATGACGGCAAGCTGTTGATGGTGAGACAATACCGCAACACCGCAGACCGCCAGACACTGGAGATTCCGGCAGGAAGCAGAGACTCTCTGACAGAGCCGACTCTGACGACGGCATCCAGAGAGCTGGAGGAGGAGACCGGTTATCACAGCGATCATCTGGAGCTGTTGCTGACATTGCGCACGGCCATTGCATACTGCGATGAGTTTATTGATGTTTATGTGGCAACGGATCTCGTCCCGACCAAACAGCATCTGGACGAAGATGAGTTTCTGGATGTGGAAGCGTATACGATGGAAGAACTGGAGCAGAAAATTTTCTCCAGAGAGATTGAGGATACAAAGACAATTTCCGCGTTGTTAGCCTACAAGGTAAAGTATCAGAAATAACAAGACATTGCTTCGCCCGACTTTCAAAGAACGGAGGAAAGATCCATGCTGGTTGAGATCCAGAATTTTATAACCTTTATTCATCAGGTGAAAAAGGCATCCGTCAATACAGAACAGTCCTACAGACGGGATCTGCTGAAGATGGCAGAGTATCTGGAAACGCAGGGCATCACGGAGGCTTCGGATGTGACGCGCACCAGCCTGCAGTCCTATGTGTTCTGGATGGAGCAGGAGGGGAAAGCGCCGACGACGATTTCCCGCAGCATTGCATCCATGAAGGCATTTTATGCATTTTGTCTGGAAAATGGAGAGACCGACCACAATCCGGCATCGATGTTGAAACCGCCGAAGATCGAAAAAAAGATGCCGCAGATCCTGACAGTGGCAGAGACGAATCGGCTGCTTTCCGCTCCGGGGGACTATTATCCGAAAGAGATCCGGGACAAAGCGATGTTGGAATTGTTATACGCCACAGGGATGCGTGTTTCAGAGCTCGTGTCTCTGAACTGTGCGGATATTCATCTGGAGAGCGGCTATGTAGAGAGTCATATGCGCGGCAGGACACGCTTGATCCCGTTTGGAAAGAAGGCGGCGGATGCACTTTCCCATTATCTGAAAGAGGGAAGACCGGCGCTTTCCCGGTCTCCTGAAGAGACGACGTTATTTCTGAATTTTTCCGGAGGTCCGATGTCCAGACAGGGATTCTGGAAAATCCTGAAGCACTATTGCGAGCAGGCACAGATTACCGGAGACATCACGCCCCATACACTCAGACATTCTGTGGCGGTGCACATGCTGGCAAGCGGAAAGCCGCTGAAACGTGTTCAGGAGATGTTGGGACACTCCGATATCTCTACGACCCAATTGTATTTGATGCTGGCAGAAGAGAAAAAAACAACGGAGAAAAGCAGAGGATAAGCAAGAAGATGGAAAACAGAAAAGAAAAACAAACGGAAGCTGCGCTGACATTGGATCACTTGGAAATTGGTCAGGATGCTGTGATACAAGAAGTCGGCGGAGACGCCGGTTCACTGCGGCAGCATTTGCTGGATATGGGACTGACTCCCGGAACAGAAGTAACGATGGTCAAAAGAGCGCCGATGGGCGATCCGGTGGAACTGCGGGTTCGCAGCTATGAGCTGACGCTTCGGGTAGCGGAAGCACAGGATATCGTGATCACAAATGTGCATCAGGCGCATGCGAGAAAAGAGGGAGCTTCCAGAGTACAGGTGGCACCGCATCCGGGAAAAGGGGAAATGGGGATTTTCCACACTCGGTCGGAAGGTCAGGAGCTTTTGGAAGGAGTTCCGCTGACATTTGCATTGGCAGGAAATCAGAATTGCGGAAAGACAACATTATTTAATCAGCTGACCGGATCCAATCAGCATGTGGGGAATTTCCCAGGTGTAACCGTCGATCGAAAAGATGGTGTGATACGGGGGCATGCAGAGGCTACGGTGGTGGATCTTCCTGGAATTTATTCGCTTTCACCGTACAGCAGTGAGGAAATCGTAACAAGAGAATTTCTGCTTCAGGAGCGTCCGAAGGGAATTATCAATATTTTGGACGCAACGAATATCGAGAGAAATCTGTATTTGACGATGCAGCTGATGGAGCTGGATATTCCGATGGTGCTGGCGTTAAACATGATGGACGAAGTGCGGGAAAACGGTGGCACGATTATGGTAAACCAGATGGAAGCGATTCTTGGAGTGCCGGTCATTCCGATTTCAGCAGCTCAAAATGAGGGAATCGAAGAGCTGGTAGAACATGCAGTACATGTGGCGAGATTTCAGGAAAAACCCGGACGACTGGACTTCTGTGAAGCAGAAGGAGCGGACAATGGGGCGATGCATCGCTGCATTCATGCGATTATCCACCTGATTCATGATCATGCAGAGAGATATCAGATCCCGGTAAGGTTCGCAGCAACAAAATTGGTTGAAAATGACACCCGCATTCAGGAGGCTCTGCATTTGCAGCCAAATGAACAGGATGCGGTGGAGCATATTATCGTGCAGATGGAGCGTGAGTGCGGAAAAGATCGTATGGCAGCACTTGCAGATATGCGATTCAGCTTTATTGATCGTCTGTGCGAAAAAACAGTGGTAAAGCCCAGAGAGAGTAAAGAACATATCCGCAGTGTGAAGGCAGACCGGATTCTGACCGGAAAATATACGGCGATTCCGGCATTTCTTGGCATCATGGGTCTGGTATTTTGGCTGACATTTGGCATCATTGGCTCAGCATTGTCGAACTGGCTGGCAGCGGGAATTGACTGGCTGACTGCAGTATGCGACAGAGGATTGGTTGCGTATGGGATTAATCCGGTGGTGCATTCTCTGGTGATTGATGGTATTTTTGCAGGCGTCGGGAGTGTTTTGAGTTTTCTTCCGATCATTGTGGTACTGTTTTTCTTTCTGTCAATTTTGGAAGATAGTGGTTATATGGCGCGAGTTGCGTTTGTGATGGATAAGCTGCTTCGAAAAATTGGGCTATCCGGAAGGAGTTTTGTGCCGATGCTGGTTGGATTTGGATGTTCCGTGCCGGCAATCATGGCGACAAGAACATTGACATCTGACAGGGATCGCAAAATGACGATTATGCTGACACCATTTATGAGCTGTTCTGCGAAACTGGCAATTTATGCGTTGTTTACAGCAGCGTTTTTCCCAAAATACAAAGCGCTTGTTATGGTGAGTCTGTATGTGATGGGAATCGTTGTGGGAATTCTGGTTGCACTTTTGATGAAAGGAACTGCATTTAAAGGAGAACCAATTCCTTTCGTGATGGAATTACCAAATTATCGGATGCCGAGACCAGGAAATGTTGTCAGGCTGATCTGGGAAAAGGCAAAAGATTTTGCAACAAAAGCATTTAC
This sequence comes from uncultured Cuneatibacter sp., assembly GCA_934234215.1. Classification (GTDB taxonomy): domain Bacteria; phylum Bacillota; class Clostridia; order Lachnospirales; family Lachnospiraceae; genus CAKQHB01. The sequence continues at coordinate 56,005 of CAKQHB010000018.1, read as the reverse complement.
CGTTATTTTTCTGGCTTCCATCGTCATTTGGTTCCTGCAGACATTCGATCTGAAATTGAATGTGGTAACGGATTCTGCAAATAGCCTGCTTGCATTGCTGGGAGGCTTGCTGGTTCCGATTTTTCGACCGTTAGGATTCGGAGACTGGAGAATTTCAACAGCACTTGTGACCGGATTTACTGCAAAAGAGAGCGTGGTGAGCACTTTGACGGTATTGCTTGGAGGTAACACGGAAGCATTAAAGGAAATATTCTCAATGGGAAGCGCCTTTGTCTTCCTGACATTTTCTTTGCTATATACGCCGTGTGTTGCAGCGATTGCGGCAGTCAAGAGAGAGCTTGGCGGAAAATGGGCGATGCTTGTTGTCTGTCTTCAGTGTTTGGTAGCCTGGATCGCAGCATTTTTGGTAGCATCATTGCTTCGGATAGCAGGACTTCTGTAAGTGTACGAAAAAAACAAGTGAAAAGATCAGAAAAACAGCCCGCTCCGGAAAGATACTGGAGTGGGCTGTTGAAGTTCATAAAAAGAAAATTAAGCGCGTTCTGCAATCTCATATAGCAGACGTTCAGTGTCGTCCCAGCCAAGGCAGGGATCAGTGATGGACTTTCCATAAATATGGTTCGGACCAATCTTCTGAGCGCCCTCTTCGATGTAGCTCTCGATCATAACACCCTTTACCATGCTGCGAACATCTGCAGAATGGTTGCGGCTGTGCAGAACCTCCTTGACGATACGGATCTGCTCCTTGAACTGCTTGCCGGAGTTGGAGTGGTTTGCGTCTACTATGCAGGCAGCATTCTCATAATCCTTTTCATGGTACATCTCCCACAGACGGATCAGGTCTTCGTAGTGGTAATTGGGGATGGCCTGACCATGCTTGTTGACAGCGCCGCGCAGGATCACATGTGTCAGCGGGTTGCCATCGGTCTGTACTTCCCAGCCACGGAAAATGAAGTTGTGGCTCTTCTGAGCTGCGGTAACAGAGTTCAGCATAACAGAGAAGTCTCCGCTGGTCGGGTTCTTCATGCCGACCGGGATCTCGATGCCGCTGGCAGTCAGACGATGCTGCTGGTTCTCAACGGAACGAGCGCCGACTGCAACGTAGGACAGCAGGTCGGACAGGTAACGCCAGTTCTCCGGATAGAGCATCTCATCGGCTGCGGAAAGTCCGGTTTCGTGCAGAGCACGCATATGCATGTGACGGATTGCCAGCAGACCAGCTAACGGATCGGGCTTCTTCTCCGGATCGGGCTGATGCATCATACCCTTATAACCTTCGCCGGTTGTACGCGGCTTGTTGGTATAAATACGGGGAATGATGATAACTTTATCTTTGATCTTCTCCTGCACAGGAACGAGACGGTTCACATAATCGCAGACAGAATCTTCGTTGTCTGCGGAGCAGGGACCAACGATTACCAGGAACTTATCGCTCTCACCGGTGAATACGCGGGCGATTTCAGCATCTCTTTCAGCCTTGACCTTCTGATCTTCAGCGGGGATCGGATAGGTCTCCCGGATCTCAGCGGGAGTGGGCAGCTTTGTAATAAAAGTGAATCCCATAATCTTTTTATCCTCCAATATAGAACGTGCTTTTCGTAAAAAAGCTGTCTTTGATTATACGTTCAAACGAATTGCGGTGTCAAGCAAGAAGTATTTAGATTCTGAAAAAAATGCAAAACAGAGATTGATTTTTTGAAATTCTGTGCTACTATGGTTCCGTACCAGACAAAAAACATCTGAGGAAGGGACATATGAGCGAAAAAGCAACAACAAAAGCATGGAAGGAAAAAGTAAAAGAGTACGGTGCACTGATGTGGAAAAAGCCGGTAAAGCGATGGATCATCAGCGCTGTCTGCCTGAATTTGTTCATTGAGATCTGGAACCAGCAGTCACTTTGGAAGCTGCTGGCGTATATTTTTGGAAATCCGCTCGTATTTTTATATAATACGATGCTGCTGATGGTGCCGCTGTCGCTTGCATTTTTATTTAAGAAGAGAGACTTCGTGCATATTTTGATGTGCACGGTGTGTGCACTGCTTGGTCTGACAAATGGTATCGTGCTGATCTGTCGTGTCACACCGTTTAATGCGACGGATTTTCGTCTGGCGAAGCTTGGACTGAGCCTTGTGACGAGCTATCTGAAGTGGTGGATGATCATTGCGATTCTCGTAGGGCTCGTCGTTGTCATGGTCGGACTTGTGATCGTGTGGAGAAAGACACCGAAGCGCACGCTGCCGATTCCGCGGTATCAGATTTTGATCGCGGTGGTGATTTTTACATTTGCTACAGCGGCAGCGACGCAGATCGCCACGCTGTCCGGTGTGATTGTCACGCAGTTCCCGAATTTGCGGAACGCCTATAAAGAATATGGTATGCCATACTGCTTTACCTGCAGTGTGCTGGATACCGGGATTTCGAAGCCGGATAATTACAATCCGGAAGAGGTTGATACGATCATTCAGGATGTAGATAATTCTGTGGGACAGGATACAGAGACGGTACCTGCGGAGGAAGGAGTCGTTGAGGAGAAGAAGCGTCCGAATATCATCTTCATTCAGCTGGAGTCCTTCTTTGATATCACGGAGATGAACAACCTGGAATTGAACGAAGACCCGATTCCAAACTTCCATCGTCTTCAGGAGGAGTACAGTTCCGGGCTGGTGAGTGTGCCTGCAGTGGGTGCCGGCACGGCAAATACAGAGTTCGAGATGATCACGGGTATGGATCTGGACTTCTTTGGTCCGGGAGAGTACCCGTATAAGACGGTTTTGCAGACTACGACCTGTGAGAGTATCGCAAATGTGCTGCGGGATCTGGGGTATACATCTCATACACTTCATAATAATACCGCGACATTTTACGACCGCAATCTGGTCTTCTCTCAGTTGGGATTTGATACGTTTACATCTATTGAATATATGAACAACCTGACTTACACGGAGACAGGCTGGGCGAAGGATAAGGTACTGACTTCTCAGATCCGGGACATTCTGCGTTCCACAGAGGGACAGGATGTGATTTATGGTATTTCAGTGCAGGGACATGGCGCATATCCGGAGGAGGCTGTGATCGAAGATCCGGTCATCACGGTGGACGGTCTGGAGTCCGAAGCGCGGACAAATCAGTATACTTACTACGTCAACCAGATTCACGAGATGGATCAGTTCGTACAGGCGTTGGTAGACATGCTGGAAGGCTGGGATGAGGATTGTATTCTTGTGATGTACGGCGATCATCTGCCGACATTGGGCATTGAAGATGAGATGCTGGATGGTGCCGATGTATTCCAGACTCCGTATTTTATCTGGGATAACATGGGACTGGAAAAAGAAGACCGGGATCTGGAGGCTTATCAGATGTACGCGTGGGTGCTGAATAAGCTGGATATCCACGAGGGCATCATGGCAAAGTTCCATCAGAGCTGGTTTGACCGGGATCTGGATGAAATGCTGGAGACCGATCCGGATGATCCGACGGATCCGCAGATTACAGCCGGTGCGCTGTATCTGGAGAAGATGAAGACACTGGAGTATGATATCTTATACGGCGATCATGAGACCACAGATGGTGAGAATCCGTTCAAGGCGACGGATCTGCAGATGGGTGTGCGTCCCATCACGATCCGATCCCTTGCTAATGCGGATGGCAGAATTTACGTGGGTGGTGAAAATTTCACTACAGACTCGAAGATCTACATCGGCGATAAGGAGCAGGAGACCATCTATGTATCGCCGTGGCTGTTGGCGACCACATTGCCGGAGGATGCAAAGGTGGGGGATGAGCTGACAGTCAGTGTCAAGCAGATCGGGCGTTCGGAGAAGGTGATTCTGAGCAGTACGGAGGAGAGTACGTTCATCATCACAGAGAAGGAACAGCAGCAGATCAGCCCGGGTGCAGGAGCCGATCCTTTCTATCAGAGTGAGGAGACGGAAACAGAAACAGCAAAGTAGGACAGACATATTTTTTCTGTACAGCGGTTATACTGATAAAAAAGCAGGATCGGGTGCAGAATATGAAAAAGAAAAGAAGGTGGCTGGCGGTTTTGCTGCTCCTGTTGCTTGGAACCGGGCAGACCGGTCTGGCGAGACAGCCCTATGCAAAAAAGGCAGTTGTGCAGACAGTCACACAGAATACAGAAGAGACAGCAGCGGCTCCCGATATGGGACTGACTGCTGTTTCTTCTGTTTTGATGGAAGCTTCCACGGGAGCGGTGCTATATGAAAAAAACGCAGATCAGAGATTGTCCCCGGCGAGTATCACAAAAATCATGACGATTGTGTTAATCTTTGATGCGCTGGAACAGGGCAAGATCACATTGACGGATCGTGTGACCACCAGCGCCTATGCAGCGTCCATGGGCGGCTCTCAGGTGTTTCTTGAAGAAGGGGAAGTGCAGGATGTAGAGACACTGATTAAGTGCATTGTTGTGGCATCGGGCAATGATGCCAGTGTGGCGATGGCGGAATATCTGAGCGGAAGTGAGACGGCGTTCGTAGAAAAAATGAATGAGCGGGCGGCGGAACTTGGAATGGAGAATACGCATTTTGAGGACTGCTGCGGGCTGACGGATTCCGACGGACATTATACCAGCGCACGGGATGTGGCGATCATGTCCAGAGAGCTGACGGTACATTATCCGCAGATCCACACATATAGTACGATTTGGATGGACACAATCACCCATGAGACGGCGAGGGGCAGTTCGGAGTTTGGTCTTGCCAATACGAATAAGCTGCTGAAACAGTATTCCTATGCCACGGGATTAAAGACCGGCTCCACCAGCAAGGCAAAATACTGTGTCTCCGCGACCGCGGAAAAAGACGGTGTGGAGCTGATCGCGGTAGTGTTGGCGGCAGCAGATTACAAAGTACGGTTTCAGGAAGCAAAGCAACTGCTGGAGTACGGTTTTGCAAATTGCAGTCTGTATGAGGATGAGGATGCGAAAAGAGAGCCATTGCCCCTTCTGCCAGTGACGGCGGGAAAGAAAAAGCAGGTGGCGCTGCGATATGCGGAGCCGTTTTCGTGGCTGGCGACGGGAGAACAAAATCCGGAGCAGGTGGAGAGGAGACTGGTGCTGCCGGAAGAAATCGAAGCGCCGCTTGCAGAAGGGGATACAGTTGGAACGCTGGAATATTGGTATGGAGAACAAATAATAGGGGACGTTCCGGTACAGGTGGCAGAAGCGGTGGAGCGTGCAGGTTATGTACAGTATTTGCAGCAGATTTTCCTGTTGTATTGTCCAGAATAAAAAATTCCACATGGCGGGGAAAAATTTCTTTTGCAGGAGAAGGACTTTTCTTTTCGTGAAAAATATGTTAGGATATCTTTTGATTCCGTTACTTTCATATATAAAAATACAGACAAACAACTGTGGAAATGGAGGACACCATGACCTATCAGGAGATGAGTACAGAGGAACTGTTGGAATTAAAGCAGCAGCTGAAAAAAGAATACCAAGATTACAAGGCGAAGAACCTGCATCTGGATATGTCCAGAGGTAAGCCTTCTCAGGAGCAGCTGGATCTGTCCATGGGAATGATGGATGTTCTGACCAGCGGCGAGGATCTGAGCTGTGAAGATGGCACTGACTGTCGAAATTACGGCGTTCTGGATGGTATTCCGGAGGCGAAGGAACTGTTAGCTTCCATGACGGAGGTAACCGCCGACGATGTGATCATCTATGGAAACTCCAGTTTGAATGTGATGTACGATACGATTTCCCGTTCTATGACCCACGGTGTCATGGGAAATATCCCGTGGTGCAAGCTGGATCATGTGAAGTTTTTGTGCCCGGTACCGGGATATGACAGACATTTTGCAATTACCGAATATTTTGGCATCGACATGATCAATGTTCCGATGACTCCTGCCGGTCCGGATATGGATGTGGTAGAGAAGTTAGTCAGCGAAGATGATTCCATCAAGGGAATCTGGTGTGTGCCGAAGTATTCCAATCCGCAGGGAATCACTTATTCCGATGAAACCGTTCGCCGCATGGCACGGTTAAAGCCCGCAGCAAGAGACTTCCGTATTTACTGGGATAATGCATACTGCGTACATCATCTGGATTTTGATCACAAGGATATTCTGATCGAGATTCTGGAAGAGTGTAAGAAGGCTGGTAATCCGGATCTGGTTTACAAGTTCTTATCGACCTCGAAGATCAGCTTCCCCGGTTCCGGTGTTGCGGCGATCGCGACTTCCCCGAACAATCTCGTAGATATTAAGAAGCAGTTAAGAGTACAGACCATCGGTCATGATAAGGTAAATCAGCTTCGTCATGTGCGCTTCTACAAAGATCTGCACGGCATCGAGGAACATATGAAGAAGCACGCAGAGCTGTTGCGCCCGAGATTCGAGACAGTCCTTGGTACACTGGAAGAAGGTCTTGGCGGACTGGGCATCGGTGAATGGACGAACCCGAAGGGAGGTTATTTTATTTCCTTTGATGCACTGGATGGCTGTGCCAAGGACATTGTTGCCCGGATGAAGAAGTGCGGTGTGATTATGACGACAGCAGGCGCAACTTATCCTTATGGAAAAGACCCTCATGACAGCAATATTCGTATTGCACCGTCCTTCCCGACGATCGAAGATCTGGCACTTGCATCCAAAGTATTCGTTGTGTGTGTAAAACTGTCCAGCATCAAAAAGATTCTGGAAGAGAGAGCATGATGGCGGTCATTGTGACATGTGTGGCAGCAGGAGCGTTACTCGCAGCGCTTCTGCTGTTTCGTTCTAAGTGGGAACGGACGCACATTCAGACAGATGTGTATGAGATTTCCACGGAGAAACTGGGAGCGGACTGGGACGGCTATACGATGGTCGTGCTGGCAGATCTGCATGATAATCAATTCGGAAAAGATAACTGCGAGCTGCTTACTGCAATCGAGGCGGCGCATCCGGACGTGATACTGATCGCCGGGGATATGATTACAGAACATCATGGAAAAAAGCCGTTAAAATTAGAACCATTGGGACATTTTTTGCGGGAACTGACGAAGCGCTATCCGGTCTATTACGGGGATGGCAATCATGAGCAGCGACAGGAAAATCGGGAAAAGTTTGATGCGTGGTTAGCCCAGACTGGTGTGATCCATCTGCAAAATGCGTCTGCTTATCTCGAAGGAAAACCAGGCATGGGGGATCTCCGTGTGACGGGCATGCATCTTCCGAAGCAATACTATTTAAAAAAAGGACGAAAGCTTCCAATGCGGTCCGGAGAACTGGAGCAGCGTCTGGGGGCGGCAGACAGGGAGGCATTTCAGATCTTATTGGCACACTGTCCGCTGTATGCGGAAGAGTATGCAGCGTGGGGAGCGGATCTGAGTATTTCCGGACACTTTCATGGCGGCACGATTCGCCTGCCGAAGGTCGGAGGTCTGATGACACCGCAGTTTCAGTTTTTTTACCCGTATACCCGTGGGATCTATAAAATGCCGGGCGAAAGTGCTTATGCGGCAGTGAGCGCCGGGCTTGGGACACATTCCATTGACATTCGCCTGAACAATGTGTCACAGCTGCTGGTAGTGCACCTTCGTGTGCCGCAGGAGCCCGACGAAGATAGACAGAATTGATAAGAGGTTGAAAGAAAAATGCGCAGTGTTTGCCTTTGGATGAGGGCACTGCAGGAGAGAGAAGAATTTATGGAGCTGGAAGTAAAGCTGGAAGCATTTGAGGGGCCGCTGGATCTGTTACTGCATCTGATCGAAAAAAATAAAGTCAGTATTTATGACATTCCGATCGCGGAGATCACAGAACAATACCTGGCGTATGTCAGTGCGATGCAGCAGGAAAATCTGGATGTTGTCAGCGAATTTCTGGTGATGGCGGCGACGCTTTTGGATATCAAATCCCGGATGCTTCTTCCGAAAGAAGAAAAAGAGGAAGAGGAAGATCCGAGAGAAGAACTGGTGGAGCGTCTGCTGGAATATAAATTATATAAGACAATGGCGGCAGAGCTGCGGGAATGGCAGGAAGACGCAGAAATGCGCTTTTATAAGACGGCGACAATTCCGAAGGAAGTGTCTGCCTATGAGGAACCGGTGGATGTGCAGGCACTGTTTGCACCGGTAACGATGGAGCGTCTGCAACTGTTATATGAGCAGGCATTAAAGCGGAGAGAAGATCGTCTTGATCCGATTCGAAGCAAGTTTGGCACGATCAGACAGGAGCCAATCAAAGTCTCGGATAAGATCCGCTCTGTGCAGCGGATGGGCAGAAAGAAAAAGAAGTTTTCTTTTTCGGCATTGTTGGAAGAACAAAAGAGCCGTATGGCAGTTGTCGTGACGTTTCTGGCGGTTTTGGAGCTGATGAAAGTCGGTCAGATCACAGCGGTACAGGAAGAGACGTTCGGCGATATTGAGATGGAATGGAATGAAGCGGCTGCAGATGCGCTGACAGAGCAGGATCTGGAGCAGTATGACGGATAAAGAAAAGTGAGGGAAAAGATGGAGCAGCAGAAAGCGGAAGGGATTATCGAGGCGGTGCTGTTTACGATGGGAAAGTCTGTGCCGGTGGCATCGCTGGCGGAGCTTCTGGAACTGCCGGAGCAGAAAGTCTGGACGATCCTGCGGGATATGCAGCGCAGTTATAAAGAAAATGGACGAGGCATGATGCTGCTGGAGTTAGAGGACAGCGTGCAGATGTGCACGACAGCGGAATATTATCCGTATCTGATCAAGCTGGTATCACAACCGAAAAAGCAGGTGCTGACGGAAGCGGTTCTGGAAACACTCTCGATCATTGCGTATAAGCAGCCAGTTCCGAGAAGCGAGATCGAGAAGATCCGTGGTGTCGGCAGCGATCATGCAGTGAACCGTCTGTTGGAATTTGGACTGATCGAGGAAAAAGGCAGACTGGACGCACCGGGGCGCCCGATCCTGTTTGGCACGACGGAAGAGTTTTTGCGGACATTCGGGATTTCATCCATTTCGGATCTGCCGGTAGCAGATTCTTCGGAGCTGGAAGAGTGGAAGGCAGAGGCGGAAGCGGAAGTGCCGCAGGACGAAAACGCAGACACAGAGGCAAAAAGTTCAGCAGAACAGCGGGAAGAGCCTGTTCAAGTCGAGGTATAAATGAAAGAAAAACAAAAGACAGATACGATTTCCGTAAAAAAAACATATGAAAACGCGCAGGGCAAAGAAAAGAAGAAAGCTCTTTACCTGCTGCAGAAGAGCCGCCGCGGCATTCAGCGCGTCATTTTTGGACGAACCTTTTTTATCCTGCTGATGGTAGCGCTGCAGCTGGCGGTTATTGTGTGGGGAGCTCTTTATCTGAGCCAATATCTTGTTTATTATTTGGTAGCATTCTGGATCGCCGGTATGATCTTGACGATTTCTGTTGTCAACAGACGGGATAATGTGGCATTTCAGACAGCGTGGATCGTGCTGATGTCCAGTCTGCCCATCTTCGGCGGTCTGCTGTATCTGTTCATTCAGTCGCAGGTAGGTTCCAGACTGATCGCAAAACGGCAGTGGGAAATCCGGGAACGGACGAAAAAGTACGGCAGGCAAAAAGAGAGCGTGCTGGAAGAAATACGGGATGGTTCTGGTACAGCAGCACTGGCTTCTTATGTAGAAAATGTCATTGGATTGCCGATTTCCAGACTGGATGATGCCACTTACTACCCCAGCGGCGAGGAGTTTTTTGAGACACTGCTGCAGGAACTGGAAAGCGCTGAGCACTTTATTTTTCTGGAATATTTTATTATTCAGGAAGGTGAGATGTGGGGACAGGTGCTGCGGATTCTGCATGAAAAAGTTCGTAAGGGCGTGGAAGTGCGCGTATTGTACGATGGCATGTGTATGTTCGATAAAGTACCGGTGTCCTATGCAAAAGAAGTCAATGCCATCGGCATCAAGTGTAAAGTATTTGCGCCGCTTCGCCCGGCACTGACCAGCAGGCAGAACAACCGCGATCATCGGAAAATCCTGATTATCGACGGCAGAGTGGCATTTACCGGTGGTGTGAATCTGGCGGATGAATACATCAACAAGCAGGAGCGATTCGGCTACTGGAAGGACAATGCGATTCGTCTGAAAGGCAACGTCGTACAGTCTATGACGCTGCTGTTCCTTCAGATGTGGAACACCGATGAAAGACAGGAAGACAAATATGAGCAATATTTGAAAGTTCCGCAGGAATGGAAAGACTCCTGGAGGGAGCGGGGACTTGTCCCGACGGTTTCCGGAGGCGGATATGTGCTGCCTTATGCCTCCAGCCCGAATGAGGGAGAAAACATCGCGGAAAATGTCTATCTGGACATCATCAACCGGGCAGAGCGCTATGTGCATATCATGACACCGTATCTCGTGCTTAGTCAGGAAATGCGAAACGCCCTTTGCTTCGCGGCCCAGCGCGGTGTGGAGGTTATTATCCTCATGCCGCACATTCCAGATAAAAAATATGCCTTCGCGCTGGCGAAGACCTACTACAGCGAGCTGTTAGATGCAGGCGTACAGATCTACGAATTTACCGAAGGATTTCTGCACGCAAAGACATTCGCCTGTGATGATGTGAAAGCCGTTGTGGGCTCCATCAATATGGATTTCCGTAGCTTTTACCTGCATTACGAGTGCGCTGTGTACCTGTATCAGGCACCTGTCATTGCGGACATCGAAGACGACATGCAGAAGACAATGGCGCGAAGCCAGAAAATCACGCAGGAAGATGTGAAGAAGCGGAAGCTGGGAACGAAAATGATGGGAGCAGTGATGAGATTGCTGGCGCCGTTGATGTAAACAACATAGAAAAATAATAAAAGAAAATGCCGCTGACTGAGAATTTCCGTGTCTTGTTTCCTACTCGTACTACATCGCTTCTTTCTCGTTATTTGCGATAACGCGCTCACGCTTGAACGGATCGCAAATAACGGAAGCGATGCAGACTCGTAACGGAAACGCCGACAATGGAAATCCCTAGTCAGCGACATTTTCTTTTTGCCATATTTTTTATGCGCCGAAAAGGAAATGCGGGAGCGCTAACTCGCCTATGGCTCAGACAGAGCGCTCCCGAATGGATACAGCATCCTCTCCACGACGAAAATTGCACAATGTTATTTGGACTTGTGTTTTTATCTAATCAAACAGTTTTCGCGATAGGAAAGAAAATGTTGCACGCGCAAGAATCTGTCGAGAGAAGGTTCTAGTGGGAGGTATTCTCTTTGGGTTACATATATATGCAGATATAAAAGAAAGATGTTTGAGGGAAACAGATATTTATAGAGCCTCAAGAGAAATAAAGTACATAGCAAATGGTGGGCGCATAGAAATCAGGCTTCTTTCGTATAATGAAAAAAAGCCGGGAGGCATTGCTATGATTCGAAATACTGGAAAGATCAGAAGGACTAAGATTGCGAGGCTTCTGATTTTTCTTTTTTTATGCCGATTTTTATGTACCGGAAGCACCGCTTTGGCTGCTAATGCAGAAGCAGAGAAAACGGTTTCCCTGCCCCTTCAGGCGAATTCGGCGGTTCTGGTGGAAGCCCGGACCGGCAGAATTTTATACGGAAAGAATGAGTCGGATTTTATGCCGGTGGCGAGCACGACAAAGATCATGACATGCCTGCTGGCATTGGAGCAGGGGGCGGAAGAACAGATTTGCAAAGTGACATCCTATGCGGCGAGTCAACCCCAGGTGCGGCTTGGTGTTCAGGCGGGGCAGCGTTTTTATTTGCGAGACCTGCTGTATGCGATGATGCTGGAGTCGGACAATGATGTAGCTGTGGTGGTGGCGGAAGGGATTGCGGGGAGTGAGGAAGCATTTGCAAAGCGGATGAATGAGAAGGCGAAGGAACTGGGCATGACGAAGACATATTTTGTGACGCCGAATGGATTAGATCGGGACGGAAACGGTTCATGCGCGCTGGATCTGGCACGGTTGGCGCAGTATGCGCTGCAGAACGATGCTTTTTTGAAAATTATCGCGACGCGGGATTATGTATTTTCGGATGTGGATGGAAAGGTGACGTACACCGTGACAAATCACGATGCCTTCCTGACGCAGCGAAAAGGGGCTTTGGGGATCAAGACCGGGTTTACTGGGGCAGCGGGATATTGTTTTGTGGGCGCGAGCTGGGAGGAAGACCGGGAATTGATCGCGGTGGTGCTCGCCTGCGGTTGGCCGCCGCAAAAAACAAAAAAATGGGAGGATATGCGGACGTTATTTGAATATGGAAAGGAACAGTTCGCGTGGCAGACCGTTGTGAGCGGAAAGGAACATCTGGCAGAGATCCCGGTGCAAAATGGAAGAGCGGATGCGGTGTCGGTGGGATATCAGGGAGAAGTCTGTCTGTTGCTGCAGGAATCAGATCGCATTCGAGTGGAAACGCTATATCCGGAGAGTCTGGAAGCGCCGGTGCAGGCGGGAGAGCGGATTGGCAGTGTGCAGGTCTGGATGAATGACGCTTTGCAGGCGGAAATTCCGATCACAGCGGAGCAGAGTGTCAGGCGGACCGTACTGGTGGACTGCATTCAGGAACTATTGGAACTATTTTTATTAGGAAACACAAATACTAAATCTGCTATTTTATGAGAAACAGGACAAAAATATGCTTGCCTTGATTGTACTTTCCGTTTATAATAGGTAATCGGATGAAGTTGGACTTTTCGTGTCGAATTTGGCACGTAAGTTTCACAAATAGAAAACATGGAGGGCAGATGTAATGAGCAATACTACGCATGAAACAGCAATGAATCGTATCAATGCATTGCTGGATGAGGGCAGCTTCGTTGAAGTCGGTAGCTATGTTACAGCTAGAAACACCGATTTTAACCTGCAGGATCAGGAAACTCCTGCTGATGGAGTCGTAACCGGTTATGGTACGATGGACGGAGTTCTTGTGTATGTATACAGCCAGGATGCTTCCGTATTAGGCGGAGCGATCGGCGAGATGCATGCTAAGAAGATCGCAGCTATGTACAAGATGGCTATGAAGATGGGAGCACCGGTGATCGGTCTGGTAGACTGTGCTGGTCTGAGACTGCAGGAGGCATGTGATGCACTGGATGCATTCGGCGGACTGTACCTGAATCAGACGATGGCATCTGGTGTGATTCCGCAGATCACCGCTATCTTTGGTACTTGCGGCGGCGGTATGGCACTGGTTCCGAGCCTGACCGACTTTACATTCATGGAAGAGAAGAATGCAAAGCTGTTCGTAAATGCGCCGAACACTCTGGATGGCAATAAGACCTGCAATACTGCTTCTGCAGAATTCCAGGCAAAAGAGGCTGGTCTGGTAGATGTTGTTGCAGATGAGGCAACTCTGATGAGCAAGATCCGCGAGCTGGTAGCTGTATTACCTTCTAACAACGAAGAAGATCAGGTTGTTGGAGAATGTGAAGATGATCTGAACCGCGAGTGCGCTGGCATCGAGGCTGGTGTAGCAGATACCGTATACGCACTGTCTCAGATTTCCGACAGTAACTTCTTCTATGAGCTGAAGGCTGACTATGGTAAGGAAATGGTTACTGCATTTATCCGTCTGAACGGCGGTACCGTTGGTGCTGTTGCAAACCGCAGCGCAATTACCGGCGAAGATGGTTCTTCCGAGGATTTGGATGCAGTTCTGACTACGGAAGGATGCACAAAGGCAGCAGAATTCGTAGATTTCTGTGATGCTTTCAACATTCCGGTACTGACTCTGGTAAATGTTAAGGGCTTCAAGGCTGATAAGGCAAGCGAGAAGAGCATCTCCCGCGCAGCAGCAAAGCTGACCTACGCATTTGCAAATGCAAGCGTACCGAAGGTAACCGTAATCGTTGGCGAAGCATTCGGCAGCGCTGGTCTGACCATGAACTCCAAGTCCATCGGTGCAGATATCGTTTACGCTTGGCCGACCGCTTCTATCGGCATGATGGATGCAGCAAGTGCTGTTAAGATCATGTATGCTGATGAGATCGCAAAGGCTGACAGCGCAGTTGATCTGATCGCTGAGAAGACTGCTGCATATGCAGAGCTTCAGTCTTCCGCAGTAGCAGCAGCAAAGCGCGGTTATGTAGATGACATCATTGAGCCGGCTGGCACCAGAAAGCGCGTAATCGCAGCATTCGAGATGTTATATACAAAGAGAGAAGATCGCCCTGTAAAGAAGCACGGAACCGTTTAATCAAAGGAGGCTTTAAAATGAAAAAGTGGATATTGACCTTATGCCTGGTTTTCGGACTGGCCACTCTTTCCGCCTGCGTAGAGACTAATTATGGTCCCGTATCTGACGAAGCCGCTGCAGTATTAACTGCACAGGCTGAGGATGCATTTGAAACCTGTTTCAGACAGACTGCAGAGAATCAGACCATCACTGCTATGTATGATTCCTATGTGGAAGACGGCAATGAGACAATGGCAAACGCAATGCAGGCTTGGGAACAGGTACAGCCTGATCTGGGTGATTTCGTTGGTATTAAGTCCTGCGGCATTACCACAACTGAGGATGGCTACGATGTAGAGATGTACGTTGATTATACTGATCACGATCTGAAAGTATCTCTGCTGTCCGATAAGAAGATCACTGGCTGGACCAGTATCGCAGTAGAAGCACAGTACAGCTTCGGCGAAAAGATGGAAAAGGCAGCTCTGAATACTGTACTTGGTATGGGTACTGTATTTGTAGTCCTGTTTATCATCATCGGTGTTATTTCTTGCTTTAAGTTCATCAACAAGTTCCAGGATGGTCAGGCAAAGAAGAAGGCAGCAGCAGAACCTGCTCCGGCTCCCGCACCTGCAACTCCCGTAGAAGAGGTTGCTGAGGAAGATGATCTGGCACTGATCGCTGTTATCACCGCTGCTATCGCAGCATCCGAGAACACTTCTGTTGACGGACTGGTTGTTCGTTCCATCCGTCGTGCTGGCACAAACAACTGGAAGCGTTTCTGATTATCTGAAAAGAGATTATTGTGAAGTTAAAATGACTGTCGCAAAAGTGCGGCAGAGATGGAGGAATCAATAATGAAGAACTATACAATCACCGTGAATGGCGTTGCATACGAAGTAACTGTTGAAGAAGGCACCACCGGCGCTGCAACTGCACCTGCAGCAGCTCCGAAGGCAGCTCCCAAGGCTGCACCTGCAGCTCCGAAGGCAGCAGCTCCCGCTGCAGCAGCTGGCGCTGTAAAGGTAAATGCTCCTATGCCTGGTAAGGTTCTGTCCGTAAAGGCTAATGCTGGACAGGCTGTAAAGAAGGGCGAGGTTATCCTGATCCTGGAAGCTATGAAGATGGAAAACGAGATCGTTGCTCCTCAGGACGGTACTGTAGCAAGCACTGTTGCAGCTGGTACCTCTGTTGAGGCTGGTGACGTACTGGCTACCCTGAACTAATCAGATTTTTCCACTCAAGACTGACAGGAGGTCATAAAATGAGTTATGTTACAGAAGTATTGGGAAATCTGATTCAGCAGACCGCCTTCTGTTCCGGCTTAACCGTCGGAAACCTGATCATGATTGTCGTTGCCTGCGTATTCCTTTACCTGGCAATCGGCAAGGGATATGAGCCGCTTCTGCTGCTCCCGATTTCCTTTGGTATGTTACTGGTAAACCTGTATCCTCCGATTATGCAGGAAAATGGTTTACTGTGGTTTTTCTTCAAACTGGACGAATGGTCCATTCTGCCGTCCCTGATTTTCATGGGTGTCGGTGCAATGACGGACTTCGGTCCTCTGATCGCAAACCCGAAGAGCTTTATCCTCGGTGCTGCTGCTCAGTTTGGTATTTTCGCAGCTTACTTTGCAGCTATCGCTATGGGATTTGGTGACAAGGCAGCAGCAGCTATCTCCATCATCGGTGGTGCTGACGGTCCTACCTCCATTTTCCTGGCTGGTAAACTGGGTCAGACATCCCTGATGGGTCCGATCGCCGTTGCCGCTTACTCTTACATGTCCCTCGTTCCGATCATCCAGCCTCCGATTATGAAGCTGCTGACCACCGAGAAAGAGAGAAAGATCAAGATGGAGCAGCTGCGTCCGGTATCCAAGCTGGAGAAGATCCTGTTCCCAATCATCGTTACTCTGGTTGTAGTTGCAATTCTGCCGACCACAGCTCCTCTGGTAGGTATGCTGATGCTTGGTAACCTGTTCCGTGAGAGCGGCGTTGTAAAGCAGCTGCAGGAGACCGCTTCCAACGCGATGATGTACATCGTAGTTATCCTGCTGGGTACTTCCGTAGGTGCTACTACCAGTGCAGAGGCATTCCTGAATCTGGATACTTTAAAGATCGTTGCTCTGGGTCTGATTGCATTCGCAATCGGTACCGCAGCTGGTGTTCTGTTTGGTAAGCTGATGTGCAAGCTGACTCATGGTAAGGTAAACCCGCTGATCGGTTCTGCAGGTGTATCCGCAGTTCCTATGGCAGCACGTGTATCTCAGAAGGTTGGTTCGGAAGCAGATCCGACAAACTTCCTGCTGATGCATGCAATGGGACCGAACGTTGCCGGTGTTATCGGTACTGCAGTAGCAGCTGGTACATTCATGGCTATTTTCGGTGTTAAATAATAAGGAGGATCTAAGATGTCTGAAATGGTGAAAAAGCCTTTAAAGATTACGGAGACTGTACTCCGTGACGCACATCAGTCTCTGATCGCAACTCGTATGACGACAGAGCAGATGCTGCCGATTATTGATAAGATGGATAAGGTTGGCTACCACTCCGTAGAGTGCTGGGGCGGTGCTACTTTCGATGCTTCCCTGCGTTTCCTGAAGGAAGATCCGTGGGAAAGACTGCGTAAGCTGCGTGACGGCTTCAAGAACACAAAGCTGCAGATGCTGTTCCGTGGCCAGAACATTCTGGGTTACAACCACTATGCAGATGATGTAGTAGAGTACTTCGTACAGAAGTCCATCGCAAACGGTATTGATATCATCCGTATTTTCGACTGCTTGAACGATATTCGTAACCTGCAGACTGCAGTTAAGGCAGCAAACAAGGAAAAGGGTCATGCTCAGGTTGCTCTGTGCTATACTCTGGGTGATGCTTATACTCTGGATTACTGGAAGAACATTGCAAAAGAGATCGAAGATATGGGTGCAAACTCCATCTGTATCAAGGATATGGCTGGTCTGCTGACTCCTTACAAGGCTACCGAGCTGGTAACCGCTCTGAAGGAAACCGTTGAGATCCCGATCGACCTGCATACTCACTACACTTCCGGTGTAGCTTCCATGACATACATGAAGGCAGTAGAAGCAGGCTGCGATATCATTGATACCGCTATGTCTCCGTTCGCACTGGGTACTTCCCAGCCTGCTACCGAAGTTATGGTTGAGACCTTCAAGGGCACTCAGTATGACACTGGTCTGGATATGACTCTGCTGGCTGAGATCGCTGATTACTTCCGTCCTCTGCGTGAGGAAGCTCTGGCAAGTGGTCTGATGAACCCGAAGGTACTGGGCGTAAACATCAAGACCCTGCAGTATCAGGTTCCCGGCGGTATGCTGTCCAATCTGGTATCTCAGCTGAAGGAAGCTGGTCAGGAAGACAAGTATTATCAGGTACTGGAAGAAGTTCCGCGTGTAAGAAAAGACTTTGGTGAGCCGCCGCTTGTAACTCCGTCTTCTCAGATCGTAGGTACGCAGGCAGTTCTGAACGTACTGG
Organism: uncultured Cuneatibacter sp.; assembly: GCA_934234215.1. Classification (GTDB taxonomy): domain Bacteria; phylum Bacillota; class Clostridia; order Lachnospirales; family Lachnospiraceae; genus CAKQHB01. Next base: position 38,419 of record CAKQHB010000018.1, on the reverse strand, counting down.
CTGGCGAGCGTTACAAGATGGTTACCAAGGAATCCAAGAAGCTGTTATCCGGTGAGTTCGGACAGACTGTAAAGCCTTTCAATCCGGAAGTACAGAAGAAGGTTATCGGCGATGCTACCCCGATCACCTGCAGACCTGCAGATCTGATCGAGCCGCAGCTGCCGAAGATGGAGAAGGAGATGGCTCAGTACAAGCAGCAGGATGAGGACGTTCTGACTTATGCTCTGTTCCCGAACGTAGCTGTTGATTTCTTCAAGTATCGTGAGGCACAGCAGACAAAGGTAGATCCTGCAACTGCTGATACCAAGAACAAATCTTATCCGGTATAATGAAAAACGGAATAGGCAGATAAGAAAAACCTGTGCATGTCCTTCGGGACATGCACAGGTTTTCCCTGCGTTGAAAGAGGAGAAGACAGAAAGAATGGGAAATGTAATAATTGTTGGCGGTGGAGCTGCCGGCATGATGGCTGCGATCGCAGCAGCAGAAGAAGGGCAGAAGGTTACCCTGCTGGAGCAAAATGAGAAACTTGGAAAGAAAGTTTTCATCACCGGAAAAGGTCGCTGCAATGTGACAAACAGTGCAGATCAGGAGACGGTATTCGCCAACATTGTTCGGAATGCCCGCTTTTTATACAGCTCCTATTATCAGTGTCAAAATTATGATGTGATGGACTGGTTCGCAAAATGGGGACTGGAATTGAAAGTGGAGCGGGGAGAGCGTGTTTTCCCGGCTTCGGATAAGTCCTCCGATGTGATCCGTACACTGGAGCGTCAGATGAGCAGACTGGGTGTGCAGGTCAGACTTCACCAGCGGGTAGAACGGCTGATTTTGGAAGCGGGAAGCTGCACCGGTGTTGTGGTTCGCTCTGTGAAAATGGCATCGGCACAGCCAGTGGAGCTTCGGGCAGATGCCGTGATCGTCTGCACTGGTGGTATTTCCTACCCGTCTACCGGTTCTACCGGAGATGGGTACCGGTTCGGTGAGCAGGCGGGACATACAGTGATTCCGCAGACACCGGGACTTGTTCCGCTGAATATCAAGGAGCAGTTCTGCAAAGACATGCAGGGCTTGGCTCTGAAAAATGTGACACTGACCTTATATGATGGCAAGAAAGAACTGTATCAGGGCTTTGGCGAAATGCTGTTCACGCATTTCGGAATCAGCGGTCCGCTTGTTCTTTCTGCATCAAGCTATCTGAGAAATGCCAAAACAAAAGATCTGGAGGTTTCGATCGATCTGAAGCCGGCACTATCCAGACAGCAGCTGGAACTGAGATTACAGCGCGAATTTGAGCAGTTCCACAGCAAACAGTTCAAAAATGCTCTTGTGCATTTATTCCCGTCCAGCTTGATACCCGTTATGGTGGAAGTCAGCGGGATCTCTCCGGACAAAAAGGTTGCGGAGATTTCCAGAGAAGAGCGGGACAATCTGATCACAAAAATGAAAGACTTCCGTCTGCATGTGATTGGTCCTCGCAGCTATCAGGAGGCGATCATCACACAGGGCGGTATCGCCACAAAGGAGATCGCACCGGCTTCGATGGAGTCCAAGAAGACACCTGGCTTATATTTTGCCGGGGAAGTGTTGGATCTGGATGCGATGACTGGCGGATTTAATTTGCAGATCGCATGGTCTACTGGCTGGGCAGCCGGAAAAGCCGCAGCGGAAGCAGCATCAGCTGCGAAAAATGCATGATTTGTTGTAAAAAAGAATAAAAGTTCGAAGCGAGGTTAATAATGAAGATACGAATTGCGTTAGATGGTCCTGCCGGAGCAGGAAAAAGCACGATTGCGAAGATGGTTGCAAAAAAGCTCTCTATAGTATATGTAGATACAGGAGCAATGTACCGTGCGCTGGGACTGTATTTTTCCAGACAGGAAATTCCCGGTTCTGACCAAGCTGCCGTAGAAGCAGCATGCAAAGATGCACTGGTATCCATTGCTTTTCAGGATGGAGCACAGCAGGTGTTGCTGAATGGAGAGAATGTAACCCCGTACATTCGAACAGAGGAAGCCGGAAAGATGGCATCTCAGACATCTTCCTATCCGGGTGTCCGCGCACATCTGCTGCAGCTGCAGAGAGATCTGGCAGAAAACCAGAGTGTGATCATGGACGGCCGCGATATTGGCACGACCGTTCTGCCAAACGCAGAATTAAAAGTATTTTTGACTGCAGATTTAAAAATTCGTGCTCAGAGAAGATTTCTTGAATTGACAGAAAAGCATGTTTCGTGTACAATAGCGGAGGTAGAGTCTGATATGGCTGCAAGAGATCATCAGGATATGACGAGAGCGATTTCTCCTTTGCGAAAAGCAGAGGATGCGATCGAAGTCGATTCCTCTTATATGACGATCGAAGAAGTTGCAGACCGGATCGTAGAACTGGCAAACGAAGCAGTTCACTGAGCAGTCAGACGAAGACAGGAGACTGGATTGGAAATAAGAGTTGCAAAGACTGCAGGCTTTTGCTTTGGTGTAGAGCGGGCAGTCAAGATGGTGTATGACCAGATCAGAGAGGCATCCGGACCGATTTACACCTATGGACCGATCATTCATAATGAAGAGGTCGTGCGGGACTTAGAGTCGCGTGGTGTGCGCGTGCTGCAGGAAGGCACTGTTCCAGAGGAGAATGGTGCAACGGTAATCATCCGTTCCCACGGTGTGACGAAAGCGGTGATGGATCAGCTGGAGCAGTCCGGTGCGCGAGTGCTGGATGCGACATGTCCCTTTGTGAAGAAGATTCACAGACTGGTCAGACAGGAGACGGATCTGGGACGCCAGATCGTCATTGTCGGAAATCCCTCCCATCCGGAGGTGGAAGGCATTGTAGGATGGTGCCCGAAGGGCGCTGTTGTTGTTTCAAACCCCGAAGAAGCAGAAAAAACAGTGCTTTCGCCCGGAATCCCGGTATCTGTTGTCTGCCAGACGACATTTACTTACAAAAAATTTCAAGATGTTATTGAAATATTTTTAAAAAAGGGTTATGATATAAATGTTTTGAACACGATTTGCAATGCGACATCCGAGAGACAATCGGAAGCAAGGCAAATTGCGGCTCAGGGAGATGGGATGATTGTAATCGGGGGAAAGAGCAGTTCCAATACCCAGAAGCTGTTTGAAATATGCAAGACAGAATGCGATAATACCATTTACATACAGACGGTAAAAGACTTATCGGACGAATGGCTGAGTACCGTGTCGCGACTTGGCATTACCGCAGGGGCGTCTACCCCAAAGAATATAATTGAGGAGGTTCAAACCTATGTCAGAATTAAGTTTTGAACAATTGTTAGAAGGATCTTTAAAGACCATTTCCGCTGGTGAAGTCGTAACTGGTACCGTAATTGACGTTAAAGAGGATGAAATCATTTTAAATATAGGTTACAAGGCTGACGGTATCGTAACACGCAACGAATATACCACGGATTCCACTGCTGATCTGCGTGAGCTGGTTCACGTTGGTGACGAGATGGAAGTAAAAGTTGTAAAGGTAAACGATGGCGAGGGTCAGGTTCAGCTGTCTTACCGTAGACTGCAGGCTGAGAAGAGCAGCAAGCTTCTGGAAGAAGCTTTCAATGAGAAGGTTGTTCTGAAGGCACCGGTAACTCAGGTACTGAATGGCGGTCTGAGCGTAGTGATTGATGATACTCGTATCTTCATCCCTGCAAGCCTGGTATCTGATACCTATGAGAGAAATCTGGAAAAGTACGCTGGTCAGGAAGTAGAATTCGTTCTGACTGAGTTCAACCCTCGTAAGCGTCGTATCATCGGTGACTGCAAGCAGCTCATCGTTGCTAAGAAGGCTGAGATGCAGAAGGAGCTGTTCGCTCGCATCCAGGCTGGTATGCGTGTAAAGGGTATTGTTAAGAATGTTACCGATTTCGGTGCTTTCGTAGATCTGGGCGGCGCTGACGGTCTGCTGCACATCTCTGAGATGTCCTGGGGCCGTGTTGAGAACCCGAAGAAGGTATTCAAGTCTGGTGAAGAGATCGAAGTTCTGATCAAGGATATTGATGGCGCTAAGATCGCACTGAGCCTGAAGTTCCCGGAGACCAATCCTTGGTTAAATGCTGCTGACAAGTATGCAGTAGGTAATGTTGTAAAGGGTCGTGTTGCAAGAATGACTGACTTCGGCGCATTTGTTGAGCTGGAGACCGGTATTGATGCTCTGCTGCACGTTTCTCAGATCTCCAAGGAGCACGTAGAGAAGCCCTCTGATGTTCTGAAGGTAGGTCAGGAGATCGAAGCACAGGTTGTAGACTTCAATGAAGAGACCAAGAAGATCAGCCTGAGCATGAAGGCTCTGATGAACAACGAAGAAGCTTCCGAAGAGGCTGACGCTGAATAATTCCGGTTGATCGGATACGACAGAGAAATAGGTGGGAGATTGTTGTAGATTCTGCAGCAATCTCCTTTTTCTGTCAGAAAATCAGGCTGTGTGGGTCAGGAAAGAGAGAAAAGATGTTAGAGAAGTTTCATTTTCAGAAGAAGAGGATGCTGTGGCTTGCCCTGCTTTTGGCAGTCAGCTGTGGTTTGATTGCTGCGACGATGTGGTTTTCCGGAATTTCCGGAGTTGGACTTGCGGTGTCAGTGGCGTTACTCGTTGTCAGTGTGGTGTTTCTTATTTTGCCGATTTCACTGAAAGGTGTTCCGGCGGCGATTGAGTTTCTTGCGGCAGCGTTTGCTGCTTTTTATTTGCTGGAATTGTTCACGCATCATCCGTGGGAGATGGCGATCGTTCCGCAGTTGTTAAATTATCTTGTAGTATTGCTGCTGTTTGTATTGTTGTATGCGCTCTGCAAACGGGCATCCGTGGCGATTTTTGTGGGAGCAGCAATCTGCCTGTTCGTGGGATTGGCGAATTATTACACGATGGAGTTCCGGGATTCCCCGATTTTGCCGTGGGATCTGCTCTCGGTGCGGGTGGCGCTGAGCGTGACGAACAACTATACGTTCACGATCACCTGGGCGGAGACGGCGACGATTCAGGGATTTCTGTTGTTGATGATTCTCGGCTCCAAAAATCGCGCCCGCGCAGGTGTGTGGAAGAAGCGGATCGTGATCGGGCTTACCAGCGTGCTGCTGCTTGCGGGAACGACCGCAGCGATGGGTGTGACTGCTATCACAGGTGAACTGCTGACATTCAGTAATCTGTTTACCCAGTGGGCAACCTATCGGGATAATGGCTTTTTTATCAGTTTCATGACAAATCTGAAATATCTGAGAGTGGAGAAGCCGAAGGACTACAGTGAAGATGCGGCGAAGTCCTTTTTGCAGGATGGTGCTGCAGAGTATGAGCTGAATCATCCGACTACAGAACTGCCAGAGGGCGGAGTCAATGTGATCGTTGTTATGAATGAAGCATTTTCGGATCTTTCGGTGCTGCATGATTTTGAGACGAGTGAAGACTATATGCCATTTTATCACAGTCTGGCGGATTCCGAGTATGTACAGAAGGGCTACATGTATGTGTCTGTGTGCGGTGGCAATACGGCAAATACCGAGTATGAATTTCTGACGGGACAGAGCATGGCATTCCTTCCGGCGGGAAGTGTGGCATATCAGCAGTATATCAATCAGGATGTGTACAGTCTGGCAGATGAGTTTACAGACGATGGATATACATCGTTTACTTCCCATCCATACAGCGCATCCGGCTGGGATCGGGATGAAGTGTATCCGTTTCTTGGATTTGCGGAGAGCTTTTTCCGTCCGGATTTTGTGAGGCCGCAGATCATCCGCAAGTATGTCAGCGATGCGAGTCAGTATCAGCTGGTGGAAGAGAAAGTGGCAGAGAAGAGCATCGATGGCACACCGGTATTCAGCTTTAACGTGACGATGCAGAATCACGGCGGTTACAGTCAGATTTATGAGGGATTCCCGCCGACGGTGAAGCTGACGGATATTTCGGGAAAAGAAGCGACGGAGAATTATCTGACGCTGATCAAAGAGTCGGATTCCGCACTGCAGGATCTGATCGAGACGTATGAAAATTCTGATCAGAAGACGATGATCGTCTTTTTCGGAGATCATCAGCCGTCAGATTTTGTGGCAAGCTGCATCATGAATCTGGATGGCAAGACAAAAGAAGAACGTACACTGGAAGAACAGCAGAAACGCTACATGGTGCCGTATCTGGTCTGGACAAACTATGAGCAGACAGAAGAAATTCCCGATGTTCTCAGCGCCAATTATCTCGGCGCGTATGTAGCGAGAGCAGCGGGAAACAGGCTTTCGGAGTATGAAAAATACATTCTGAATCTGCAGGAATCCATTCCGGTCATCACTGCAAATATCTTTGAAGATGCGGATGGCAACATGTATGCCATGCAGGATTTGAGCGAAGCAGACGATGCAACGAAGAGGCAGATCCAGAACTATCGGATCGTCAGCTACTATCAGCTGTTTGATGCAAGGTAAAATCATTTTTTTACTGTTAGATTACAGTCGGAGAGGAGAACGTCCGCTGCCGCGAGCAGCGCGTCTCTGACCCGGCTGTATTCTTTTTCGGAAAGTTCATCGGGAGTGACCAGTTCCTTCGCGTAGAGAACATACCACGGGCCTTTTTTTGGTGTCATCTGAAAGACCGGCTCAGTCACAGCGCCGGGCAGCGGCAGAAAATAGCCGGAATGTCTCGTGTAGCAGGTGGCGGCAGTGGCTTTTTTGCGATGGCTCTTATCTACGAACTGTGCCACTTTTTGATGAATGGCGTAATCCTCCTCCGGCAGATAATAATAGTCCTTGTAATTCGGGTAAAACAGGCGCAGCTCCCCGGCATAAAACGGGAAGGACAGGGTACAGAGCCGGTCCTGCAAAAGCAGTGTTCCGCAGGAGGTTTCTAACTGCACCGGAACCGGGATCATCTGGGGCAGCGTGAGAACGAGAGAAATGCCGACAGGAGAAGAGACCATCTCTGTGTGCAATGCCTCCGGAACCGAGATCTCATAGGCATTCAGGCAGGCATGAAGCAGCGGGAGATTGCGAACATCTTCCTCGTTGTGAAGCAGAAGATTTTGATACAAAGTCTCGTTGCCGGTGGCGAGATACGCTTCATATTGCTCGATCAGCTCGCCTCCGCTGTAGGCATCCTCTCTGCCGAGATGAAAGAAACGCTCCACGGATTTTTGCTTGCAGTTTGGAAGCTGGAACAGCGTCTTGTGCCGTCTGGCGATGGGAAACAGATCAAGACTCTCCACCTCGGAAAAAGGAATGGACAGGTGATACTGTCTTGCGCAGGTGCGCAGATATGGAATATCGAATCCAGTACCATTAAAATGCACCAGTCGGGAGAAGGAACGCAGCTTGTCCGAAAAAGCGCGCAAAAGATTCTGCTCGTCCTCAAAGGATTCGGAAAACCACTGGATGAGCTGCAGTGCAGCACCGTCGTAATAACAGCAGCCGATGAGATACAGGCAGCTGTCGTGAGCAGAAAGACCGGTTGTTTCAATATCAAAATATAGTGTTTCCGGGTCAGCACAGGATGCTGCAAAGTCCGGAAGCGGAAAACTTTTCTGAATCTGGATCACGGAAAACCTCCTGAAAAAATCAATGTTTTGTTAATTTCAGTATAAGCGATTTTGACACAGATTGCAAACACAAAACAGAACATTTGTACGGATATGCTTGTCAGGATGCCTGATTTATGGTATGATGGGAACGACTTTTGGGACGAAGAAAAAGAAATGCGGGAGGATGCGATGATTTCATTTGTGAGAGGACGGCTGCTGGAAAAGGGAGTCGATACGGTGACGGTGGAGACTGCTGCCGGGATTGGATTTCAGATTTATATGCCGGGGAACCTGATGGCGAAACTGCCGTCTCTCGGAGAGGAAATCTGTCTGCATACGAGCTTTCAGGTGCGTGAGGACGGGATGAGTCTTTATGGTTTTTTTCATAGAGAGGATCTGGAGATGTTCCGCCTGCTGATCACGGTAAATGGTGTGGGCCCTCGCGCTGCGCTGGGGATTTTGTCGGTGATCACAGCGGATGATCTGCGCTTTGCAGTGCTGGCGGAGGATGTGAAGGCTATCTCGAAAGCGCCGGGCATCGGTGCGAAGACGGCCAGAAAGATCATTCTGGACTTGAAGGATAAGCTGCAGCTGGAAGAAGCTTTGGAGATGAAGCTGCTGCATGCGGAGGAGCAGGCAGTGAGTGGAGCGCCGGTGGGCGGAGCGACATCAGGCGCTGCATCTGAGGCAGTTCTGGCATTGACGGCACTTGGTTATTCCAACAGTGAGGCGTTGCGGGCAGTCAGTCAGATCGAGGGCGTGGACGATATGGATGTAGAAGAGATTCTGAAGGCTGCGCTGAAGCAGATGCATTTTTGATGCAGAGAGGGAGAGACATGGAACGACGAACCATTCAAACAGAGATGATCGAAGAGGACAGTCCGATCGAGAACGATCTGCGACCGCAGCGTCTGGCGGATTATATTGGACAGGAAAAAGTAAAAAATAATTTAAAGATTTATATTGAGGCGGCGAAGAGCCGCGGAGAGTCGTTGGATCATGTGTTATTTTATGGTCCTCCCGGACTTGGTAAGACGACACTGGCAGGCATCATCGCCGGTGAGATGGGCACAAACATGAAAGTGACCAGTGGTCCGGCGATTGAAAAGCCTGGTGAGATGGCGGCGATTTTGAATAATCTTTCCGAGGGAGATGTGCTGTTTGTGGACGAGATCCACCGCCTGAATCGTCAGGTGGAAGAAGTGCTGTACCCGGCGATGGAGGATTACGCCATCGATATTGTGATCGGCAAAGGTGCAACCGCGCGGTCGATCCGTCTGGACCTGCCACATTTTACGCTGGTAGGTGCGACGACGAGAGCGGGTCTTCTGACGGCACCGCTGCGGGATCGCTTCGGCGTTGTGAGCCGGATGGAGTTTTATACGCCGCAGGAGTTAAAGCAGATCCTGCTGCGCTCCGCGGATGTTTTGAAGGTACCGTTGGACGAAGAAGGGGCGGAGGAGATGGCAAGACGTTCCAGAGGAACGCCCCGTCTGGCAAATCGCCTGTTAAAACGCGTGCGGGACTTCGCACAGGTAAAATACGATGGCAAGATCACAAAAGATGTGGCAGTGTTCGCACTGGATCTGATGGAGGTGGATAAGCTGGGACTGGATCGCAGCGACCGGATGATCCTGATGACGATGATTGAGAAGTTTGGCGGAGGACCGGTGGGACTGGATACGCTGGCAGCTGCACTGGGCGAGGATGCCGGTACGCTGGAAGAAGTGTATGAGCCTTATTATTTGCAGAATGGTCTGATCCAGCGAACCCCGCGGGGACGAATCGCTACTGCGGAGGCGTACCGTCATTTTGGCTTGCACATGCCTGAGAACCGTGATACTATATAAAAAACAAATCGGGGTGTGGTTATGGACGGGAAGGACGTTAAAAAAGACATTAAGCAATTTACAGACGTTACGATCGACGGAAAAGTATATAATCTTGGAGGTTACGAGTCGGAGGCATATCTGCATCAGGTCGCAGCCTATGTCAACTCCAGACTGCAGGAGCTGAAAAGTCAGGTGGGCTATGTCAGACAGGATGCAGACACGAAGAGCGTGCTGCTGTATCTGAATCTGGCGGATGACTATTTTCATCAGAAAGAGCAGGCGGAAACACTCCAGAAGAAACTGGAGGAGCAGGAGCGTGAGCTGTATGCGCTGAAGCATGATCTGGTGACACTGAGAATCGAACAGGAGCGTCTGGTACAGGAAAAAGAGCAGTTGGAACAGCAGCTGCAGAAGAGTACGGGGACGTACCACAGAAAGTGATAACAGGAGGGGGTCATATCTGAAAGAACAGGATATGACCTTTTTGCGTCCTGATGAGGGAGAAATAAATGAGAAAAATCGAAGTACTGGCACCTGCCGGAAATTTTGAAACAATGCAGGCGGCAATCCGCGCGGGTGCGGATGCGGTCTATCTGGGTGGCAGCCAGTTTGGTGCAAGAGCCTACGCGGGAAATTTGGATCAGGAGGAACTGTTTCGGGCTATCGACTATGTGCATCTGCATGGAAAGCATCTGTATCTGACGGTGAACACGCTGTTAAAAGAGCGGGAACTGGAAGAGGGTCTGGACGCGTATCTGGAGCCGCTTTACCGCCAGGGTTTGGATGCTGTTATCGTGCAGGACCTGGGCGTGTTTTCTTATATTCGGGAGCGCTTCCCGGATCTGGCAGTACACGCCAGCACACAGATGACGATGACGGGACCGCAGGGTTCCCGTCTGTTGGAGCAGCTGGGTGCGACGCGTGTTGTGACCGCGAGAGAACTTTCACTGGAGGAAATCCGAAAGATCCGTCAGGTGTGTGATCTGGAGATTGAGAGTTTTGTGCATGGCGCACTTTGCTACTGCTATTCGGGACAATGTCTGATGAGCAGTCTCATTGGCGGCAGAAGCGGTAACCGCGGTCGCTGTGCACAGCCGTGTCGCATGAACTATCAGGCGTGGGATGGAGACCGTCTTGTGAGCCGCAAGAAAGAACCCCACCTGCTCAGTCCCAAGGATATGAATACCGTTGCAATCCTGCCGGAGATCATTGAGGCGGGTGTCACCTCCCTGAAGATTGAAGGGCGCATGAAAAAGCCGGTGTACACGGCGGGCGTGACGGAGATTTACAGACGGGCGCTGGATCGTTATCTGGAGTTTGGGAAAGAAGGATTTTACGTTCGGGAAGAGGAACAAAAGCAGCTATTTGATCTGTTTCAGCGAAATGGTTTTCACCAGAGCTATTACAAGGAGTATAATGGCAAAGATATGATGGCGCTGGAAGAAAAGGAGTTCCGTTTTGGCAATGAGGCTCTGGCAAAGAGGCTGGAGGATGCTTATCTGAAGACAGAGAAGAAAGAGCCGATCCGGATGCATGTGACGGCAAAAGCGGGAGAACCGTTATCGCTGCGGGTGCAGCTTTGCGATGGCAGGGCAGAGAGCTTTGTCCAGAAGGAAGTGCCGGAGCCGGCATCTAACCGGGCAGCAGTTGAGGAAGACATCCGAAAGCAGATGGATCGTCTCGGAAGCACAATGTTTGCGGCGCAGGAGATCACGGTAGATCTGCAGGGGGAACTGTTTTTGCCGGTTTCCAAGTTAAATGAGCTGCGGAGAGAAGCGTTGGATGCTTTGCAGGAGTCTGTATGTGGCGCATACCGCCGGGAGATGACGGCAGAGCGGACACCGGAGCCGGAAAAACAGCGGGGAACGGATACAGAGCCCTGCTGGACGGCATTGTGTGTGAATGAGGAGCAGTTTCAGACAGTGCTGCAGGATTCTCGCATTCGAAGGATTTATCTGGAGAGTGATGCGGCGGATGCTGCCGGATTGCAGGCAGATGTCGCACGATGCAGAAAGCAGAACAAAGAGTTTTATCTTGCTCTTCCCTATGTACTGCGAGACCGCTCTGAAAAACGTCTGAAAAAGCTGCTTTCTGAGTGGAAGGGTGATTTGCCGGACGGCATTTTGGTGCGCAGCATCGAAGAACTGGTGTGGATGCGGGAGTTGTTTGCAGAAAAGTCCGTGAAATTACAGGCAGATGCCGGTTTATATAGCTGGAACCGCCGGAGCAGAGCTTTTTTGCAGAGCGCCGGTGCAGATGCGGATACTCTTCCGCTGGAGTTAAATCAGCGGGAGCTGGCAGAGCGAGGTGCAGAAGGCAGCGAACTGGTGATTTACGGACGGGCACCGATGATGGTGTCAGTGCAGTGTGTCCGCCGCAATACAACGGGATGTCATCCGGTGGGCGGCACGATGGAATTGGAAGATCGTCTGGGCAATCATTTTCCGATCCGATTTGCGTGCAAGGACTGTTATAATGTGATCTATAACAGTGCACCGTTGTCACTGTTCGGTCTGGAAAAGCAGATACAGAAGCTTCGGGCAGCGTCCTGGCGGCTGTCCTTTTCCACAGAGACGGCGGCAGAAGTGAAAGAGATCCTGCAAACCTGTATGAGAGAAGATCCGGTTTCCTTTACGAGAGGGCACTGGAAACGGGGAGTAGAGTAAATTGGAAGTGATAATAAAGCTGATAGCAAAATATGTGATGATTTTCTGTGGTGTGTTGTATGCCTTTGATTGTCTGACGGCACTGAGAGCACGCAGTGCAGGAACGAAACGCTGGAAGTTTGGAAAAGAGCTGTTTGTGACATTTCTGTTCCATCTGGCGGGATATCTGGTTATTTTCATGCAAAACTGGGACATGACGATCGTTTGGATGTATGTGGCGCAAGTCGTCTTCTTCATTCTGTATCTGTCATTCCAGTGGGCAATCTATCCGAAATCCGATAAGCAGCTGATGAATCATGCTGTGTTCTTTCTGGCGGTTGGATTCGTGATGTTAGGTCGCCTGAACCCGGATCGGGCATTGAAGCAGTTTGTGATTGCAGCGGCATCCGCGGCGATTTCCTTTGTGATTCCGCCGTTTATGTCGAGGCTGGAGCGGGCGCGAACCGTGGCGAAGGTCAGCGGCATCGTCGGTCTGCTTTTGCTGATGGCGGTGCTTGTAATGGGAACGGTAAGCTATGGTGCAAAGCTGTCCATTGATATCGGAGACTTTTCGCTGCAGCCGTCGGAGTTCGTCAAGCTGTCATTTGTCCTGCTGATCGCGATGCTGTTCCGCAAGCGAAAAGATCTGAAGCGCGTGTTATTTGCATCGGGAATTGCAGGCATTCATGTGCTTGTCCTTGTGGCATCGAAGGATCTGGGAAGTGCACTGATCTATTTCGTGGCATACCTGGTTATGCTGTATGTGGCGACAGAGACGCCGTGGTATGCATTGGGTGGTTTTGTGGCAGGCAGCGGTGCATCCGTTGTGGCATATTATTTGTTTGACCATGTGAGAACTCGTGTACAGGTGTGGAAAGATCCGTGGAGCGTGATCGAGACAAAAGGTTATCAGGTTGCGCAGTCGCTGTTTGCCATCAGTGCGGGCGGCTGGTTTGGTACAGGACTCTTTTCGGGAAGACCCGATTCGGTGCCGGTTGTGCAAAAGGACTTTATCTTCTCCGCAATCGCGGAAGAACTGGGAGCGGTCTTTGCTTTTGCACTGATTCTGGCATGCCTTGGGTGTCTGCTCAAGATGTTTCAGATCGCAGCAGAGCATCCGCTGATGTTTTATAAGCTCATCGGAGCGGGTCTGGCGGCAATCTATGGCGTGCAGGTGTTCCTGACCATCGGTGGCGCGATGAAGATGATTCCCTCCACAGGCGTTACCCTTCCATTTGTCAGCTATGGCGGAAGCTCCGTGCTGAGCACATTTCTGATTTTCGGAATTTTACAGGGAATCCACATTATGAGACAAAAAGAGGTAGAAGAATTTGAAAGAGACAGAAGGGAAGAACAGGAAAAGAACCGCGCAGCAGCCAGAAAACGCAGCGAGACAACTGTCCGAAACCGAGAAAAAGTGGCGCGCACGAAGTCGTGAGCTGAAAAAAGACAACCGCATTCTGACAAAAAGCAAACAGATGACATTCGTGACATGGGTGTTTGGAATTCTGTTTTTCGGAATGATCGGATATATGAGCTATTTTCTTCTGGTGGATGCGAACAGGGTATCCAACAACACCTATAATGTGCGTCTGCAGGATCAGGAGAACTCCGTCTATCGCGGAAAGATTCTTGCCTCAGACGGAGAAGTGCTGGCACAGACGATTTTGACGGACTCCGGGGAGAAGGTGCGTCAGTATACCCACGGACCGGTCTTTGCCCATGTTATCGGTTACTCCACAGTTGGTATGACCGGTGTGGAGAAGCTGGCAAATCAATATCTGCTCAAAGCGGATAATTCTAATATTTTGCAGGATCTCTATCAGGAAGTGACCGGAGAGCAGTATGTGGGCTGTACCGTTGTGACGACGTTAGATACGTCGCTACAGGAGACCGCATACAGCATGTTGGGGGACAATCAGGGTGCTGTTGTAGCATTAGACCCATCCACCGGCAAGATTCTGGCGATGGTATCAAAGCCGGATTATGATCCGAATACGATCCGGGACATCTGGGAAGAGCTGGTCAACTCAGACAACGGAGATTCCAGATTGGTGAACCGTGCGACACAGGGCTTGTATCCGCCGGGATCGACGTTTAAGCTCTTGACCGCATTGGAATATCTGCGGGAGAATCCGGACTATGATGGCGGAGTGCTGTTTAACTGCACCGGTGAGCTGGATTACAACGGACAGGTGATCCACTGCTCCGAGGGTGCGGTGCACGGTCCCATGTCCGTGCGGACAGCATTGGAGCAGTCCTGTAATGGATTTTTTGCGACCATCGGCGCAACACTGTCTCCCACCGGATTTCGAAATACATGCGAAGATTTTCTGTTCAACGAAAAGCTTCCGGTAGATTTTGAATATAAAAAGAGCAGCTTTTCTCTGGATTCGGATTCCTCAGAATGGGATCAGATGCAGGTTTCCTTCGGTCAGGGAACGACATTGGCAACACCGCTTCAGATGGCGTTTGTGGCATCCTCGGTTGCAAATGGCGGCACGATGATGACACCGTATGTGCTGGATTCCGTGCTGGATGGCGAAGGAAACGAGATTAAAAAGTTTTTGCCGAAGTCCTGTGCGACTCCGATGACGGCGGAAGAGGCAGAACAGCTGAAGTCTTATATGACTTCTGTTGTGTCAGACGGAACCGGTTATCTGGCACAGAGCGATTCCTATCAGGCAGCCGGAAAGACCGGATCGGCAGAGTATGACAGCACGGGAAATACCCATGCATGGTTTATCGGATTCGCTCCGGCAGATAATCCGCAGATCGCAGTTGCGGTCATTGTGGAGGGGGGCGGCTCCGGCGGACATGTGGCAGCGCCGATTGCGAAAGCATTGTTTGATAATTACTTACTGCGATAAGAACAGAAACCAGTAAGGCGGCAGAAAGTTTCGAATGGTGGAAACGGCAGGAACGAGCACTGCGGCATCAAAAAAGACAGGACAGAGAAAAAGACTCGTGATGCCAAGCAACGGAACGAGGGGATAGACGGCGGCTTCATGCCGTACAAGACCTGCATACAGACTGCAAAAGATGGTGAGCAGCAAAACGTATCCCATCAGAAGCAGGAACTCTGTAAAAAGAACAGAAGGTGTAAGGGTCATCTGTCCGCAAAAAAGTAAGGTGAGATAGACAGACAGCGCTGCGGGAAGCAGAAAGGCGAGAATCTGCAGCGGGCAGGAGGCAAGGCGCACCGGTTTGGGGAAAACAACATAAAACTTTTTCCGAACGTCCTGACACCATGTGGCTGCGCCGAACAGACCAAGCAGAAATAAAAAAACAGAACAAAGTCCCCGGATGGGGAGCAGGGCAGCATCGGATGAGACCGGTGCTGTCTTTTTTTCGGACACTGTGAGAAAATTCACATGAAAACGGGCTGTCTCAGAGGCGTGGAGGGAACGAAAGATGGCGGGCAGATCCGCGAGGATTTGATCTGCATTTTTGGCGTAGCGGGTAGTTGTCCGGAAAAAAGAATCTGCAGGCAGAAGAGGATTTTGAGAAAAAATCGCACTGCAAACCACTTCTCTTGTGAGAGGAGCCAGATAGGACGAGGGACTCTGGCAAAGGGTGACGCTGTGCTTCCAGTCGTTCTGCTGCATCAGAGTACCAAAATCATCGGGAAAGAGGTAGGCGCATTCTGCTTTGCCGGTGAGTACCTGTTCTTTTGCAGATCCTGCATCGTCAGCAATCTGAAAAGACAGAATGCCGCCGGAAACGGTTTGCTCCCACTCTGTCAATGTTTCAAACAGTTCGGACACGGTGGCATCCGGCTGCGAGGCAAACAGGAGCACGGTGATGCGGTCAGAATCTGTCCGCACGGATGCCGCCTGAAAGAGAAATAGGATGATGGGAAACAAAAGAAGTGCACACATGCAGGAGACATTGTGAAGCTGTTGTTTGAACAGACAGCGAAACAGATGCAGGATCCGGGTGAAACAACTCATGTCAGCAGCTCCTTTCTGAGAGGGAACGTCGGAACATCAGACCGACGGACAACAGATACAACAACAGGCCGAGCAAAAGGCAGCTGATGCAGGCGGCTGCACTGGTGACACCGGTAAAAAGTCCGGAGAGTGCGCGCAAGATCGGAACTGCCGGAAGAACCGCAGCGATGCGGGTGAGCATCTTTGGGAGATAAGCGGAGGGCAAAAAAGCGCCGGATACAAACAGCAGCAGAAGTGCTCCGAAAAACTGAACAAAGGACAAGACAACCGGATTCCGAATAAGCTGGCACACCACGAGCAGAAGGGAAGCACAGGCAAACAGCGCAGATAACAGCCCAAACAATGCGGAGGGTGTGAAAAACAGCTCTGGCAGAATCTGTGCAAAAGCAAATTCCGTACGAGCAAAGAGCGCGATGCTGCCGAGAAAGACCAGACTGAGCAGCAAAGAGGAAAGATACAAAAGCAACAGCGGAATCAGCAGTTCCCAAAAGAGCGAGAACCGTTGGATGCGAAGCTTTTTCTGAAAAGCAGGTGTCTGCCAGTTAAAAAGCGGCAGGTAGCAGGCAGCAGATAAAAAGAGCAGAAGCAGCAAAATGGTCCGCACGGCAAATGCGGACAACGATAGAGCCCCTGTATCGGAGAGCGTCAGCTCCTCAAACAGTGACAGTCGCTGCAGCAGGGCTTTTACATAATATTCCGCAATTTCAGAACCGGAGTCAGAGACTGCATTGCCGTATCCGTAAGCATTGGAGACGGTGTGGGCAGCGTAACAGCCGGCTTCGAGATTGACCAGCAGAGAAAGACCGGCATCTGCGAGATCCGAAAAAAGCATCTGGCTTGTTCCGGCGGCCGCAGAGGTGAGAATGCGCAGCGACAAGTCGTCGCCATAGAGCAGACCATCCCGGTAATTTTCCGGAAAGAGAATGGCCGCAGTACAAGTGCCGGTGCGAATCTGCTGTTTTGCCTCCTGCTCCGTCAGCAGCGGAAATTCCAGTGTATGCGGAAAATTCGCAGCGGCGGTAAACAAAGAGACATAAAGCCCATCGGATGCGGACTGCTCCGGCAAAACAATCCCGATGCGGATCACAGTGTCAGATTCATCGGAATCAGAACGGGTCAGCCCAAGTCCGAATGTGAGCAACAGTCCAAATAGGAGCAATAGAATTAGAAACGAAGGAAGACAGCGAAGCAGAAGCTTTCCCTCTCGTTTCAGCAAACGGGAAAAAAGACGACCGGAATCAGGCATTGGTATCACGCATTCTGTCCAAAAGCAGACCGGCGACCGCTTGTTCCGGATCAAGTTCAGTCAGGCCATTCGCGTCCAGATAGAGAAGGCGGTCACAGACCTTGATCTCTTCCAGGTCATGGGTGATGAGCAAAACGGTACCGCCATCCGTTCGAAAACGGTCGAGATAATGCAGAATGTCCGCTTTTGCAACAAGATCAAGAGCAGCGCAGGGCTCGTCCAACAGCAAAAGTTTCGGAGTGGAAGCCAGTGCACAGGCGAGGGAGACACGTTTTTTCATACCGCCGGAGAGCGTGCGAACCGGCTTTTTCAGCAGGGTGTCCAGCTGAAATTCTGCAAGAAGTCCCTGGTGAAGTGCCAGCTGCAGAGCCTTTTTGCTGGAATACCAGAGTGTAAGGTTGTCCTGCACGGTCAGATCTTGCATGAGCGGATTGTCCTGTGGGACATATCCGACAAAAGTTGAGAACAGTTTTGGATGCGTAATGGGACTGTCTGCTTCGAAAAAAATCTGTCCGGCATCCAGGCGCAGTGCTCCGGCAAGAATGGAGAGCAAGGTGGATTTTCCGGAGCCGTTTGCGCCTGCAATGCCGACGATTTGACCAGGCAGAACGGAAAAAGACAGATTGGAAAAGACCGGATGTCTGCCGTATTTTTTGGAAAGCCCGATTACCGACAGGCAGGGGGATTTTGTATGAGGATCGTGCGCCATAAGCAACCTCCGTGAGACTGTCTGAACCAAGCATCAGACAGTGGATTTGTCTGTATTGTAGCATGAAAAAGGGAGTCAGCAAAGCAGTTTTCAGGAAAGAAAAAGGACGCCGGTGGAAGGAGGAGCCACCGACGTCCGAAAAGAGGGAAGAGGAATTAACAGCCGCAGCTGCCACATCCGCCGCAACCGCCGCCGCATCCGGAATTGTTTCCGCACAGGCAGCTGATCAGCAGAATCCAGATGAGCAGATCACAACTGTTGTTGCCGCCGCAACCACCGCCGTTAAAAGCATTTCCGATGCCGCCGAAGCAGCCATCGCCGGTGCAGCATAACAGAATCAGGATCAGGAACAAAGTGTTGTTTCCACAGCCACTGCGCTCGCATCCACAGCCGCATCCGCAGCCGGAAGATAAATCACTCATATTGAGCCTCCGAGGTTTCATTACAGTGTATCTTATGCGGGACGGAAAAAAGTTGTGAAAAGAGAAAAATGAGAAAAATATGCTTGTCTAATTTCTGACGAAAGAGTATAATGTTTTTAGTTGCATATAGCAAAAAATGCACATATATTCAAGGAGGGTTTTTACCATGAACAATATTCCGCAGGTAAAATTGGGAATTATTGCTGTCAGCAGAGACTGTTTCCCGATGTCTCTGTCTCAGTCCAGAAAAGCAGCTGTAATTGCCGCATATGATGGAGAAGTGTATGACTGTCCTACAATCGTTGAGAACGATGTAGACATGCGCAAGGCTCTGAACGAAGTAAATGAAGCAGGATGTAATGCGCTGGTTGTATATCTTGGTAACTTTGGTCCGGAGTCTCCTGAGACTCTTCTGGGCAAGTACTTCAATGGTCCGGTTATGTACTGTGCAGCAGCTGAGGAGAACACCGCAGTTCTGTTAGACGACCGTGGCGATGCATACTGTGGTATGCTGAACTGCAGCTACAACCTGAAGCTGCGTAACGTAAAGGCTTATATTCCGGAATATCCGATCGGTGATCCGGAAGAAATCGCTCAGATGATGAAGGACTTCGTTCCGATCGCAAAGGCTGTTATCGGTCTTTCCAAGTTAAAGGTTCTGAGCTTTGGTCCTCGTCCGTGGGATTTCTTAGCATGTAATGCACCGATCAAGCAGCTGTACAATCTGGGTATTGAGATTCAGGAGAATTCTGAGCTGGATCTGTACGAAGCTTACAGACAGCATGACAACGATCCTCGTATCCCTGCAAAGATCGCAGAGATGGAAGCAGAACTGGGCGATGCAAACAAGATGCCTGGTATCCTGCCTCGTCTGGCTCAGTATGAGCTGACTCTGCTTGACTGGGCAGAAGCAAACAAGGGCGACAGAGAGTACGTTGTATTCGCAAATAAATGTTGGCCGGCATTTGAGAGAATGTTTGGTTTTGTTCCCTGCTATGTAAACGGTCGTATGGTAGCACAGGGCATGGCTGTTTCCTGTGAAGTAGATATCTACGGCGCAATCAGTGAGTACATCGGTACCTGCGTATCCGACGATATCGTTACTCTGCTGGATATCAACAACACCGTACCGAAGGATATGTACGAGAAGAGCATCAAGGGTACATATGATTACAAGCTGACCGATACCTTCATGGGATTCCATTGTGGTAACACCAACATCGCAAAGATGGCATTTGGTGAGATGAAGTATCAGAAGATTCAGAAGAGATCTCTGGAGCCCGATGGTGAGCCGGATATCACAAGAGGTACTCTGGAAGGCGATATCATGCCTGGTGATATCACATTCTATCGTCTGCAGAGCACATCTGATGGTCTGTTAAAGGCTTATGTAGCAGAAGGTGAAGTTCTTCCTGTTGCAACTCAGTCCTTCGGCGGCATCGGCGTATTCGCAATTCCGGAAATGGGTCGTTTCTACCGTCATGTACTGGTTGGTAAGAACTATCCTCACCATGGTGCAGTTGCATTTGGTCACTTCGGAAAGCTGATCTATGAAGTATTCAAGTATCTGGGTGTTGAGGACATCGGATTCAATCAGCCTGCTGGCATGATGTATCCGGAAGAGAATCCTTTTGCATAAAGATTTGGCTTGAGTTTTCTGTGCAGCCTGAGAAATCAGGCTGCACATTTTTCGATTTATGCAAAAATCAAGATGGATGGAGTATCATATGAAAGAAAAAAGTGTTGTTGTGAATGTGGGAATGGCAGGTCATTCCTGGGATCCGCACACGCTGGATCGAAAGATCGGAACAGAAGTTGCGGATAAGCTGGGCACGACTCTGTTGGAGGGAGATGCAGAATATTGCATCACACGGACGCAGAAAGGCAAGATTGCGGCGGTATTTCATGCGACAGAGCCGGATGCGGAAGAGTGGACTGCCAAAGTCACGATGACTGCAATGCAGGAAAAACAGGGCGTTACGATCCGATATTGGAACCGGATCGCCGGTCTGCTTGTCCCTGCGGAGGCAAAGACAATGAAAAAAACAGCAAACAGCGCCGGTATTTTCGAGGCGAAGCTGCCATTAGAGGGAGCGGATCTGCTGTTGATTCAGGAGGATTGAACATTCTGGATTCCGAATTTTTTTGCTTTTTCCAGAAGATACTGGTAGCGCATCTGGGCTGCTTTGAGTTCATAGATGGAGCAGTCGATGAGCGCTGGTTCTACCATGTGTTCAAAATTCGAATATGCGAGTGTCAGCGCGGATTCACTGCGCCGGATCTCTTCAAGTAAGGCCTGGTTTTCCAAGGCCTTTTTTTGTATGCTGGATTTCCTTTTTTTCTCGGATGTAAGCATTTTTGAAAATGCGATCATTTTCCATGCTCCTTTCTGAAAATCCTAGTTTGGCATAACCTCTGGTTCTATTATATTTCCATTTTAGAAGAAATATGCATAGATAAAACAAAAAAAGAAATTGACAGATTCTGGAACAGCTTTTATAATTACAGTACAACATAAATGGATTACATAACAATGATACAGAACTGTGGAGGTGAGCACCATGTAATTAGAACAAATGGAAGATTACACAGGATGGAAAGGAATGCAGATATGAAAAAGAAGGTCGTATTGGCAGACAGAGACGAGTATTATATCCGGCATCTCTCCAGTCTGATTTTGAGAGAACGCCCCAGACTTTTTGAGGTTGCGATTTTTACGGAGGAACCGCAGTTATACCAGTATTTGTGCGGACATGAGACGGGCTGCCTGTTTGTATCGGAGGAGCTTTTGTCTCCGCGTGTGCGGGTGAGTGCCGGGAACCGGCTGGTTGTGCTGAGTGATGTGGAAGAGGACGGGGAATCTGTATGCAAGTTTCAGAGCGAAGCGCAGATGCTCGGTCAGATGAAACAGTATTTGCCGCTCACGGAGCTTCCGGAGTGCCGTCTGCTTTGCGTGGAGGGGGAAGGAGAGAGTGAGAGTGCGTTTGCGCTTTCGGCGGCGTTGCTGTTTGCGGAGAAGCGGGAGGGAGATGTCCTGTATTTGGATTGGGACCCGTTTTCCCCTTTGCGCGAGCTGTTTGCAGAAGAACGGAACGAGACGTTATCAGACTGGCTATATGAGGTGCAGAACGGACGCTCGGTTCTGAATGTACAGCCGTTGTTCTGGCATGGGATTCAGATCGTTTTTGGACCGAACTGCCCGGAAGATGCGGGTGCCCTGCAGGGAGAAGACCCTGTGAAGCTGTTGCTGCATTTTTTACAGGAGAGCCGTTTTGAGCACGTGATCTGTCGGCTGGCGATGTCACCCCTTGTTACCGCCGGGCTGTTGGATGTGTGCGACAGGCTCTATCTGAGAGAGCAGAGCGGTTGGGAACAGAGGCGGCAGGAGGCATATGTAGGTTTTTTGCGGGAGCAGTATGGGACGGATGCGGATGCCAGACTGGGATGGTTTTCTTTTTCAGAGAGGACCGGCTCAGGTCTGCTCACAGAATCTTTTCCGGAGACGTATCGAAAGGGATGGAGGGATCAGACATGGAATGTGCTGCATCGGGACGCTATTCTGTAAAACAGAAGGAGGAACTGGAGCAGACCGTTGTGCGGAGTCTGGATCTCTTGACGGCGATTGAAGATCAGGAGCTGCAGCATCGGATTTCGGAGATTGTCTGGGAAAAGGCGAGATCCGAGCAGATTCCAGTGAAGACGGTATTGCGCTATGAAAAAGAAATCTTCTACGCATTGCGACGTCAGGATATTTTGACGGAACTGCTCTTAGATCCATCTGTTTCGGAAATTATGGTCAATGGCGAGCAGCACATTTTTGTGGAGCGTCATGGCAGAATCGAGCCTGCAGCATGTTCCTTTTCCAGTCGAGCGAAGCTGGAGAATCTCATCCAGAGAATCGTATCCGGGGTCAATCGTCTGGCGAATGAGAGCGTACCGATTGCCGATGCGCGACTCGCAGACGGTTCCAGGGTGAATGTTGTGCTGCCGCCAATTTCACTGGACGGTCCGGTACTGACGATTCGAAAGTTCCCGGAGCATCCGCTTTGTATGGAGGATTTGATCCGGATGGGATCTGTTCCGCAAAAGTGGGCGGACTGGCTGCAGGAGATGGTACAAGCTCGAAAAAATATGTTTATCAGCGGTGGCACCGGATCAGGCAAGACGACATTTTTAAACGTCCTCTCTCAGTGGATTCCGGAGCAGGAGCGAGTGATTACGATTGAGGATTCTGCGGAGCTGCAGCTTCGGACAATTCCGAATCTAGTGCGTCTTGAGGCGCGCAATGAAAATTTAGAGGGCGAGAATGCTGTGACGATTCGTCAGTTGATCCGCACTGCGCTACGGATGCGCCCGGACAGAATTATAGTGGGAGAGGTGCGTGGACCGGAGGTGTTGGATATGCTGCAGGCGATGAATACCGGACATGAGGGATCGCTCTCTACCGGACATGCAAACAGCGCAGAGGATATGTTGTACCGGATGGAGACGATGATCCTGATGGGAATTGAGATTCCACTGTCTGCAATCCGACATCAGATTGCATCGGCACTGGATATTCTGATTCATCTGGAGCGTGATGGCAAAGGGCAGCGTTATCTGGCGTCGATTCAACGGATGAAAGGAGTCGAGTACAACGAATATCAGATGGAAACGTTATACCGGAGAGAGGAAGACTGCTTCGCCGCAGAGGGGGAACGCACGGAGTACAAGGAGTAGTGTCGTGACAAGTAGTTCAACAGGAAGTTCCCTGTCTGGAGGCAGTATGCGGCGTAGGGAAGGCGGGATGTTTCTTGCAGGAGTAATGTTGTATGGACTGTTAGTGGACTGCTTTTATCGGAGCTTGGTTCCCTTTGCGTTATTTCCAGCGGTATATCCGTTCTTTCGAAGATGGTGTATCAGACAGATTCAGGAGCGACAGCGGGAGCGGATGAAACAGCAGTTTCGTGATTTTTTGTTATCGGTCTCGTCCGCGATGAAGGTGGGCTATTCCATGGAAAATGCTCTGCTGGAAGCAGGGCGAGATCTGCGGCATCTTTATCCGGCTGGGTTGTTGCTGGATACGGAACTGCAGGAGCTGGAGCGGCGGCTTCAGCTGAATCAACCGGTGGAGGAAGTATTCGATGCTTTCGCGCAAAAGACGGATATGGAGGAAGCTGCGCTGTTTTCCAGCGTTCTGACCTGTGGGAAAAGAGCAGGAGGGAATTTGGTTCAGATCACGCGGGAGACGGCGGCTCAGCTTGGAGATAAGATGAAGATTCAGCAGGAGATCCGCGCAGCACTGTCCAGCCAGATTTTACAGAGCAGGATTATGTGTCTGGCACCGGTTCTGATTCTTTTGTATGTCCAGTTGACTGCACCGGATTTTCTGGATGCGGTATATACTGGCCTGACGGGACGACTGTTCATGACCGGCTGTTTATCGGTCTATTTTCTGGGAGTGCGGCTGACGGAAAAGATGGTCAAGGAAGGAGTGACATGTATGTATTGTTGTTAGATGCATTGTTTCTGGCTCTTTTGCTTCTGTGGAAGTTCGGAAAGCTATTCCCGCTAAAGCCGGTTTCCGGGCAGATCTGGGCGCGACAATTATGCCTGAGTGAGCAGGAAGTGCAGGAGTTGCAGACAGAGAAAGACCGCCAAAAGAACAAAATGTTTGTCTTACTTCTGGCAGGCATTTGTCTCTCAGCACTTTGCGCAGCATTAGCGCTGTTTTCGGTGAAGCCGGTGACGGATTTGATACGACCGAATTCCGGTCAGGGACAGCGAGTCGCTCCGTTAGAGGTGGATTCCGGGAAGACGGCAGGACAGATTCGGATTCGTCTGGAAGAAAAAGAACTGTCCGGTTCCGAGATTCGAGAACAGTTGGAGCAGATATTTCCGGAACTGATGCAGGAGGTATTTGGCGTGGAAAATTGTATTTCTGAAGATTTGTCCCTGCCAAGTTCCTGGAAAAAGGCGGACGTTCTGTGGGAAAGTCTGACACCGGAGTACATCAGCAGTTGGGGACGGATTTTATGGGAAGAGATTCCGAAGGAAGGTGTGGATGCGAAGTTTTGCGTTACACTGCACCTGCAGGAGACGGAGATCTGTCACGAATGGAATACCCGTATTCAGGAAATTCACAGGACTGCGTTGGAAGAACTGGAGCAGGAGATTCAGGAACAGGTGGAAGCACAGTCCGGGGCATCTGTTCAGTTACCAGAGGAGGTGGAAGGACAGCATATCCGGTATTATGAGCCGAAAGATCCGACTGGGATGCAGCTGTTTCTTCTGACGGGGCTTTTGTTCATTGCAGGACTGGTACTTCAAAACCGAAAACCAGAGGATGAGCTGAAGGAACGGCGGGTGCAGTTGGAGTATGATTATGCAGAAGTAATTTTGCGGTTGAATTTATATCTTCGAGCAGGCATGGCAATCCGTGGTGCATGGAGGCGGATTGCAGAAGATTACCGAAAGACAGGGCAAAACCACCCAAAACGCTATGTGTATGAGGAGATGTTACTTGCGGAAAATCATTTGCGGAGCGGTGTTCCGGAGAGCGATGTTTATGTTGCGTTTGGAAAGAGCTGCGGCAGCCTGCCGTATATGCGGCTCGGAACATTGCTCAGTCAGCATGTGCGAAAGGGCGGCAAAGAATTGCTTCTTCTGCTGGAGCAGGAGTCGCAGGAGGCGTTCGAACTGCAGAAAAATACTGCAAAGAAATCCGGAGAGGAAGCCGGGACGAAGATGCTCTTGCCGATGGGATTGCTGCTTGGAATTGTGCTGGTGATTTTGATTGTTCCGGCACTAGCCGGAATCACATTTTGAGGAGGCTTGAGATGAGAAACCAAAGATTCAAAAGACGAAAAGAACGGGAAAAAGAGAAAAAGAAACATCGCGGTTCCGGATGGGAGGAAGCGGTCGGTGTCGTGGAAGTTGTGCTGATTCTCGCAGTTATAATCGGTCTGATCGTCATCTTTCGAACACAGTTGACCGGAATTGTAAACCGGGTATTTGAATCTGTTTTGGATACGTTGGATGGAATTTTATAAAGAAAAAGAAGATGGTGCTGTTCTTGTATTTCTTGTTCTGGTTCTTGTGAGCATACTGTCGCTGCTGGGTACCTTTCTGGAAATTGCGAGAACTCAGGGCGCCAAGCTTTATTATCAGGAGGCGTTAGATGCAGGCACGGATAGTTTGGGAGCGTCCTATTGCAGAGAGCTTTATGAGGAATATGGACTTTTCTTTTATTGGCCGGGAGAAGCAGATCCGGCTGAAGAAATAAAAGAAATTCTCTCTTACTACGAAAACCCGGATCAGGATCTTTTTATCCGCGGAAGAGGAATCTACGGACTGGAAAATATGGAAGTCACAGTGAATGAAATCACGAGAGCCTGCGATAAAGAGCTGGAGCCATTGAAAGAACAGATGATTCTTCTTGGAAAAGGGATGTGTGCGGCAGAAGTCATCGGAAAGGTGACTGGCGAGCTGGAACTGTTTGGACGAGGAACAGACCTGAAAGAACAGGTGGAACAGAGAGAGTCTGATTATGAGTCGGAGGACTGGTATCAGAAATATGTGGAACAAAATCAGGGGATATCATCTGAATTACCGGGACAGGAGCCAGATCCGGAAGTGGATCCGGGAGCGGAAGGCGAGACGGAAGGCAGAGAGGATTTTGAGACGCAGTTAAAAGAAAACTGGGATTCTGAGATCTGGTCCAAAATCAAGGAAGTCCTGACACATCCATTGGAAGCATTGCTTCTGCCGGAGGATACAGAAATTTCAGAAAATGCATTTCCAGAGGAGGCATTTTCACTGGGCGGTATTGGAACGGATACAGAAGAAAATCCCACGGGAGAGGAACTTTTGAATCGTGTTTTTCTGAGTGAATATATTTTAACACATACCGGAAATTTCTGTAATCCCGCATCGGAGGAGGGATTGCGTTATGAGACAGAGCAGATCCTCTTTGCAAAGAATCAGGACAGAGAAAATCTAAACGCAGCATGGAAACGTCTGATGGCAGTGCGGGAAGGTCTGAATCTGATGTATCTGGTATCGGATGAAGAGAGTTTGGGATTTGTGCAGGAAGCTGCTGCATTGCTTGTTGGCTGGACCGGGATTCCACCGTTGATAGAAGGGATAAAGTATCTTTTACTCGCAGTCTGGGCAGGAGCGGAAACGATTGTAGATGTGCGAGCGCTGCTGCAAAAAGACAAAGTCCCCTTTCTGAAAAGCAAAAAGACATGGAACTTGACGATGGAAAGTCTGCCGCTCTGGCTGTCCGGAGAATGGGAAAAAGGAGAAACAGAGGACGGATTGACCTACGAGGAATATCTTCGGTTGCTTCTTCTGCTTCGCTCCGAGGACACACTGACTGCTCGGATGGGAGGCTTGATTCAATTTCATATGCAGCAATATGCGTCCGAGTTTTTGTTGCGGGATTGTATAGAGAGTATGACAGTCCGGATGACAGCGATTCTCGGAAGTGGATTTTTGCTCGTTCCGTCTCAGCAGAGTGCGGCAGGTCGATTGCACCAGATCCAGCTGAAAACCCGGTTTTCTTATCGAAAGGAGGAGCCATGAAAGATAAAAAACGAAAACTCTCCAGGTACGAAAAACATGGCTCCTCTGAATCGAAGGAAAAGGCATCGCTCTTAGTAGAAGCAGCTTTTGTATTGCCACTTGTTTTCTTTTTCTTGATCAGTCTGATCAGCTGGTTTCCGTTTTTCAGCGTACATGCAGAATTACAAGAAAAAATGGAGAATCGGAGTGCACAGTGGGCAGCGCTTGCGGCGGTTACTGAGGAAACGGAGATCCCGTGGTTGGGTGCGGCAGAGGCAGAGATGCTTTCGCTTCGGCAAACCTGGAACAAAAAAGCGGGGATTCAGGACATTCAGCTCGTACAGGCAAAGCAGGATCGTGAGAGCGGGATACTGGATACGGCATGGATCATTCGAGAACATCTGGCTGGGATGCCGGGAAAGCTTGGAACAATCACCATTGTGCAGCGTTCGATGAGACGAATGTGGTGCGGACAATCCTTGAAAGATGTGAATGCATCAGAGGCAGGTGCGAATTGGGTATACATTACCGAGCACGGTGAAGTATATCACCGCTATCGAAATTGCACATACCTAAATGTTGAACTGCAGTATTGCACGATGGAAGAAGTGCAGAATCTGCGGAATCCGGATGGAAGCAGGTATTATGCCTGTGAGGTGTGTCACCCGTCAGAGAAGGAGTATGGAGTATATGTTGCAGTATACGGAACGAGGTATCACTGCACGTCGGCGTGCAGTTCGATTCGAAGACTGGTACGCCGCGTTCCGTTGGAACAGGCAGCAGGCAGACGTCCATGCTCAAAATGTGCAGGTGGTGAAGCGGGATGAAAGAATGGCTTTTTTTTCTGTGGTCCGGAATTGGATGTGTTTGGGATATTCGCAGCAGGACAGTGCCGCGATTGTGGATCGCAATGGGAGCGGCAGGAGCACTGAGTATTCTTTTCTGGACGGATGTGAGTGTTTGGGATAGTGTGTTGGGGATGCTTCCCGGAAGCAGCCTGTTAATCCTTTCAAAACTTACAGAAGGAAAATTGGGAAGAGGCGATGGGCTTTACCTGATGATTCTGGGTGGATGCTTTGGGATACGAAGTGGATGTCTGACGTTGTTTAGCGGAATCTTTTTGGCGGCTTTGTTTTCTGCGGCAGGTATTTTTAGTGGAAAGATTCATTTTAAAAGCCGCCTCCCACTGATTCCGTTTTTGTTTCTTGGATTTGAAATGCTAAAGTTGTTCTAGAACTTTGGAAAGGGATGTGTTTTATGGGCGGTAATTCAATTTTGGAAGCAGTGGTTGTTTTTGGTGAAATTCTTCTGGTACTGCTTGGCACGATCTTTCTTTGCTTTCACGCTTATAATGAGACGATCGCAAAGGTGCAGCAGATTCGATTGCTTGTAACACAGGAGCAGACAGAGGAAGAGATACAGCGAGAGACATCTGCGCTTTTAACAGGAAGGGGAGAAGTCTCCATGCAGAAAGAGTCCGATGCATTGCAGGAGCGTGTGATTTGTCGGGGATTCTGGGAAAATCCGCTCTATCAATTCTTTCGAAAATCAGAAGGATACATGGAAACGGAACGAACGCGAGTTTGTCTGTTTGCACCGGATTATTTGCGGATAAAGTATTGGGGAAGTAAGAGAGATGGATCATAGAAAGAAGGAGGAATCTCTAAAAATCATTGTATTTGAGGAGAAAGAGACGCAGGAGGGGTTGTTCTGCGGACGCATGCTGGAATATGCACAACTGGAGTGTGTGATGCCAGTCACGGTGCATGTCGTAAACAATCATGCGGAATTGTGGTATGATGGAGAAGGCTGTTGCAGCCTGCGAGAACTTGGTGAGGAAAAGAGATGGGATTCAGATGAAGTGTTCGGCTTTTTTCAGGCTCTTGCAAAACTGACGGAGGATCTGAAATCACATTTTTTGGATACCAGTGTTTTGTTGCTGGAACCGGATGTGGTGTACTACCACACAGAGCAGAAAAAATTGCTTTTCTGTTGCGGAAATAAGACGGACGAACGGCTAGAAGACCGAGTCGAACGGCTGTTGTGGTATTTTCTGCCGAGAATCAAGAAAATACAGAAAACATCCATGCGCTATTTGTATCAGATTCAGTATTTGATGCAGGAGATGGAATTTGCAGAGATTGCGAAGAAGCTCTTAACGGCAAAATTGGAACAGACTTTGCCGGAAGAGCCATTGCAGCTTCCAGAAGTTGCAGAGCAGGCGGGCAGTTATGTGACAAAGAAAGACACCGTGCCGCAGGTGCAGTCACCGGGAAAGCAGATATCGGAAAAGGGTGGAAAGCATCGTTTTTGGAGGAAGCGAGAATCCTCGGAAACGAGAGGTGAACTGCCGGAAGTGATTCCGGAGCAGGGATGCTTTCTTCAGATGGAGGATGACTGGCTGACGGAGACCGAAGAGATTTGTACGTCGCCGTATCGAATCGGGAGCGCCAGAAATCTGGTACAGATGTGGTTGCCGGATTCTGAAATCAAGGGTGTCCATGTGATTTTGCATTGGCAGAGTGGGTGGAAGCTGTACGTCCCGCCGGACGGTGGTTTTGTAGAGCACATGGGGCAGATGCTTGCGCCGGGAGAGAGCTGTTCACTGGAGAATGGAGATCTCCTGAAAATCGGGAGTCGTTCATACCGTTTTGAGAGAATGCAGACCGAACCGTTTGAAAAACTTGACTTTCAAAGGGAGTCAGAGTAATATCAAAACGGAAAGGGGTGCGACATGATTTTACAGAACATTCACAGACAGCTTCTTTTGCATGGGTATGCACAGACGCGGACGCTGGCCGGTGCTGGTGCAGTTTACCAGAAAGAATATCAGGGAGATCTCTATCTGGTATTGTTGATGGAAGACGCAGGAGCCGGAATTCCGAGAACATTTTTTCAGGAGAAACTGAGAGAGTCCGCGGATGAAGCCTATCACCGATGGGTGCATGGTAAGATTTATCCACTCGCACTTCTGGTTACGAACAATCTGCAGAGAACGCAGGAGGCTCCGATGGCGCCATTCCCCTGTTGGTATGTTGATTCCGAAACAAATCGGCTGATTCAGTTCGAAAATCAGCCGGGAGATTTTCTGGATTTGCGCTACCTCGTGGAGACAGCTTTGGATCAGGAGACGATGCAGGTTCAGCAGGGGCAAAACAAACGTACCCGCAGGATTCGATTTACGCCGGTCAATACGACTTTAGTGGCGGTGAATGTGATCGTGTTTCTTGTATTGGAGCTGCTTGGCAGTACGACGGACAATTTCTTTATGTATGAGCATGGTGCAATGCTGATCGGAGAAATGGGAGACTGGACACAATGGTATCGGTTCCTGACAAGCGCATTTTTGCATTTTGGATTTGCACACCTGGCGGGAAATATGCTGGTGCTGCTGTATCTGGGAGATAATCTGGAAAAGGCGTTGGGAGGTTTTCGATATTTGATCTTCTATCTTGGCTGTGCAGTGGGAGCAAATGTCATATCCTGTGTCTGGTATTTTCACACCGGAATGACGAATGTGCTGTCCGCCGGTGCATCCGGTGCGGTGATCGGTGTTGCAGGAGGACTGATCGTGGCAGTGATCCGCAACAGAGGGCATCTGGAAGATCTGAGCACACTGCAGCTTATCGTAATGGTTGGATATACGCTGTATCAGGGCGTTACGAGCTTATCCGGAGTCAATAACAGTGCACATATCGGAGGTCTTTTGGTCGGCGTTCTGATGGCACTGTTACTTTATAGAAAGAAAAAATATGTATAAGCACAGAAGGCTGGAGATCAAACAGCAAGTCTGTGGAATGGAGGAATCATGGAAGACTGTATTTTTTGTAAAATTGCTGCTGGAGAAATCCCGTCTGCAACGGTATATGAGGATGACACGTTTCGTGTTATTCTGGATCTCGGCCCCGCTGCAAAGGGTCACGCATTGATCCTGCCGAAGAGACATTTTGCAGATGTTACGGAACTGTCAGAGGAGGTAGCAGCAAAAGTGCTGCCGTTAGGAGCAAAAATCGGAACAGCAATGAAGAAGGGACTTGGATGCACAGGCTTTAATCTGGTGCAGAACAATGGACTGAGTGCAGGACAGACTGTTTTTCACTTCCATATGCATGTGATTCCGCGTTATGAGGGCGGTCCGGAGATGGTAACATGGGTACCGGGAAGTGCGGAACAGGAAGAACTGCAGAAAACAGCAGCCTGCATCCGGGAGAATTTATAAATCCGGGATAGAAAGAATCCATCCGGAGGAAAGAAAAAGTCTCTGTCATTGCGAAGACGCGGTGACAGAGACTTTTTGTAAACTACAGAAAATCAGGAAAGCTCCTGGATGAGCTTTAATACGACATCGACGCCGTTTGACAGGGAACTGCTTTCCATGTTTTTGCGGTAAGTATCCTGTTTGTTGTAAACAGTGTGAATCGCATCCAGAAGAGTCGCAGCATTCATCTGCTCTTCTTCCAGCACATAGGAGAATCCCTGAGATTCAAAAGAGCGAGCGTTTAAAATCTGGTCGCCACGGCTGACTGCAGCGGACAGCGGAACAAGAATGTTCGGCTTATGCAGCGCCAAAAGCTCACAGATTGCATTTGCACCGGCACGGGAGAGCACGATATCAGCGGCTGCCATCAGATCTTTCAGCTCTTTGCTGATGTACTCATACTGTACATATCCCTCAAGATGATCGAGAGAGTGGTCCAGACGTCCTTTTCCGCAGAGATGGATAACCTGGAATTCTTTTAATAGATCCGGGAGTATGCTGCGGAGCGCATTGTTGATCACCACAGAGCCAGTGCTGCCGCCAATCATAAGAAGAATGGGCTTTTCCGCAGAGAGACCGGTGAAGCGGAGTCCCTCCAGACGGCTTCCGGAGAGAAGCTCTTTTCGAATGGGGGAGCCGGACAGAACAGCTTTGTCTGCTGGAAGAGATTTTAATGTCTCTGGGAAGTTACAGCAGATCTTGGATGCGGAATGCATACAAATCTTGTTTGCAAGACCGGGAGTCATATCGGACTCGTGGATGATAACCGGAACGTGCTGTCTTCCAGCGGCAAGTACGACCGGGACAGCGACGAAGCCGCCCTTGGAGAAGACAACATCCGGCTGATATTCGCGGATATACTTCCTCGCTTCGAAGTAACCTTTGATAACACGAAACGGATCGGTCAGATTCTTTAAGCTAAAATAACGACGAAACTTTCCGGTAGCGATGCCGCGGTAAGCAACACCTTCCGCCTGAATCAGATTTTTCTCCATGCCTTCGTAGGAGCCGATATAGAGAATATCGTAACCAGCTTCGCGAAGACCGGGAAGCAATGCGATGTTAGGTGTGACATGTCCAGCGGTTCCGCCGCCGGTAAGAACGATTTTTTTCATGACGAATGCCCCTTACTCAAGCCTCTGCTGCAAGATATTTCTTCAGAGCAGTTGCCAGCTGATCAGGACATGAAGTGGGCTTCATGCCACAGCGGATTCCCTCAAGGCGACGAATCGCTTCGTCTACCGGCATTCCCTCTACGAGACGGGCAACACCCTGTGTGTTTCCGCTGCATCCGCCCTGAAACTGGACGTTATGTACCTGGTTGTCAACGACTTCGAAATCAATGGCGCGTGCGCAGGTTCCTGTTGTTTTATAAGTCATGGTTGTAACCTCCTGAAAATTTGGTATAATGATAAACGCTCGGCCGTATGGAGAGCTGCGCATATTGTAACATAGAATCCGGAGAAAAACCAGATAGTTCCCGGAAAAAAAGAAATGAGGAAAATACATGCTTGGAATTATTGGAGCGATGGAACAGGAAGTAGCAACATTAAAAGCACATATGACAGACGTATCGGTGACAGAGCGTGCCGGAATGTCTTTTTATCAGGGCGTTTTGCAGGGAAAAGAAGTTGTCGTTGTGCAGAGTGGAATCGGAAAAGTAAACGCAGGAATGTGTACGCAGATCCTTGCAGATGTTTTTCAGGTGTCCGGAATTGTGAATACTGGTGTTGCAGGTTCCTTGCGGGCGGAAATCAATATCGGAGATATCGTACTGTCTACAGATGCAGTGCAGCATGATATGGATGCAACCGTATTTGGATACAATCCGGGTCAGGTGCCTGGTATGAAGATCACAGCATTTCCGGCAGATCAGAAGCTTTTAGAGCTGGCAAAGGACTGTTGCAGCCGCGTGAATCCGGAGATTCAGACATTCCCCGGACGCGTTGTCAGCGGAGATCAGTTCGTCTCAGAGGCTACAAAAAAAGCATGGCTGATTGAGACTTTTGCAGGATCTTGTACCGAGATGGAAGGTGCGGCAATCGCACAGGCAGCTTATCTGAATCAGATCCCGTATCTGGTAATTCGTGCGATTTCAGATAAGGCAGATGACAGTGCATCGATGGATTACGAGGAGTTTGAAGCACAGGCGATTGTAAATTCAGTTCGTCTTATGGAAGAGATGGTTCGCTGTTATAAAGAAGCGTAATTTGCGATGAATCACTGCGGACAGTAGGATTTCTTTCTGTTATAGTCCAGATGTAAAAACTGGAAACAGAAAGGAGTACATACTATGTTGGAATGGCTTGTTGCTGGAAATGGACTCTATGCGCTCGCAGGGCTTGGAGTAGTCGGGATTTTATTTCGTTATCTGGCTTCCTGTGGGCTGCGGCATATGACAACGCAGATCGCAAAAGGGAAAAACAGCAAAAATAAAGCGCTGCAGCAGATGAAGAATCGTTTTGAAAACCTGTGCCAGCTCAAAGAAGAAGGCGTGGGGCAGACAGTTTTTGTTCAAAAACAGACAGATCAGTTGAAACTGTTTGGAGTGCGTCTGACGACATGGATCCGGTTGTCGGAGCAGATGCTGCTTGTGGAGCTTTTGGCAGGAGGTCTTGCCGCCAGTGGTTGCTGGTTTTTGAATGAACGTCAGGCGGCAGTTTTGTATGGAAGCGGGACAGTGCTGCTTTTTTTGACGATGCTGTTCTTCTATCGTGGATATGATGTGAAGAGGCGGCAGGAGCGCCTGTCTGTTTATCTGGAGGATTATCTGGTGAATCTGTGTGCGACACACTTGCAGAGAGGACGGATCAACAGGCGGGTGGAAGAAAAACCAGAGGAGCAGGAGACGGATGCGCAGCCGCAGATTGCGGCAACTTCTGTGACAGAAGAGAAGAAGGAGCTTCCAAAAAAGAAAAAGAGAGTTTTGACGGAAGAAGAGAGCCGTTTGATCGAAGATATTTTGCAGGAATATTTGGAATGAAAACCGTTAGATTTTTGTCAGAAAAAGGGCAAATGACTTGATTCTGGTGAACAAGTTCGTTATAATAAAACAAGAAAAAGTCAGACTCGACAGAGCGGCTTTTATGGAAAAAAGATCGGAGTATGGTCAGGGGGACCGCTTCGAAAAAGGAGAAGCGTTATGGCAAAGGTAACATTTGATTATTCCAAAGCAGCATCATTCGTTTCCGAGGAAGAAGTTCAGAGCATGAGCAAGATCGCAGAATCTGCGAAAGAGCTGTTGCTGTCCGGTGAGGGCGCCGGCAACGACTTCCTTGGTTGGGTAGATCTTCCGGTAAACTACGATAAGGAAGAGTTTGACCGCATTAAGAAGGCAGCACAGAAGATTCAGTCGGATTCCGATGTTTTGCTTGTGATCGGTATTGGGGGTTCTTATCTGGGAGCAAGAGCAGCGAATGAGTTCCTGAATCATAATTTCTTTAACTGTCTGACGAAGGAGCAGAGAAAGGCTCCTGAGATTTATTATGTCGGAAACAGCATCAGCAGTACTTATGTAAGTCAGCTGCGGGATGTTCTGAAGGATAAGGACTTTTCTGTAAATATCATTTCTAAGTCCGGTACAACGACAGAGCCCGCAATCGCATTCCGTATCTTTAAGAAGATGCTGGAAGAAAAGTATGGCAAGGAGGAAGCAGCTCGCCGTATTTATGCAACAACAGATAAGGCAAGAGGAGCCCTGAAAAATTTGGCTACCGAGGAAGGTTACGAGACCTTTGTTGTTCCGGATGATGTAGGAGGCAGATTCTCCGTTTTAACTGCAGTTGGTCTGCTGCCTATTGCAGTCAGCGGAGCAGATATTGATGCTCTGATGGCTGGCGCAGCCAGTGCAAGAGAGAATGCGCTGAACGCGCCGTTTGAGGAGAACGATTCTCTGAAGTATGCAGCACTGCGTAACATCATGCTTCGCAAGGGCAAGTCTGTAGAGATTACCGCAAACTATGAGCCGAGTCTGCACTATGTATCAGAGTGGTGGAAGCAGCTGTTTGGCGAGAGCGAAGGCAAGGATCAGAAGGGATTATTCCCGGCAAGTGTGGATTTGACAACAGACCTTCATTCTATGGGACAGTTTATTCAGGACGGTTCCAGAGTGATGTTTGAGACGGTTATCAGCATTGAGAAGCCGGTTGAGGAGATTATTCTGGAGGAAGAGCCGGTTGATTTGGATGGTTTGAACTATCTGGCTGGTAAGAGCGTAGATTTCATTAACAAGTCTGCGATGAATGGTACGATTCTGGCACATACCGATGGTAATGTTCCGAACCTGACCGTTTCTGTTCCGGAGCAGAACGCATTTTATCTGGGACAGCTGTTCTATTTCTATGAGTTTGCCTGTGGTGTCAGCGGATATATTTTAGGTGTAAATCCGTTTAACCAGCCTGGTGTAGAGAGCTACAAGAAGAATATGTTTGCTCTGCTTGGAAAACCTGGCTATGAAGAGGAAAGAGAACGCCTGTTAAAGAGACTGTAAATATAAGATAAGTGAGATTAGCAGGCGGCGTCCGAAAAATGGATGTCCGCCTGCTTTTTGCTTTCCGGAGAAAGGATCAGGTGAGATCTGTCTGCGGGGTACTTAGGCAGAAAAAGACAGACTCAAAATATCCAGCAGAAAAATCGCGGAGCATTCTCTGAAAGGCAGGAGCATCCATCGAAAAAGTATCTGGCGAGTCATCGACATAGATGGCAAACAAGTCGGAGAGAGAATGAGGCGGATGACGGAGCGCAGAGAGCAGAGCTGGTGGAATTTCCAGGGGAAACAGAGAATCCGGGCGTTGCAGGGAACAATAGATGGCAGTTTTCATAATACCTTTTTGAAAAAGACGTCTTTAGAACAGGATATGCAAAAAGAAAAAGAATGCTGATCACAGTTCGAACATATTTGATTGATATACTAACGAAATAAAAATGTGCCTTTCGGAACGATGCATTTCGAAGAATGACGGAGAATGGAGAGAGACATGAACAAAAAGAGAATTCTTGTGGTAGACGATGAAGCTAGAATGAGAAAATTAGTGAAGGATTTTCTTGTGAAAAATGATATGGATGTTGTCGAGGCGGCGGACGGAGAGGAAGCAATCACGATCTTTTTTCAGGAAAAAAATTTCGATCTTGTAATTTTGGATGTCATGATGCCAAAGATGGACGGTTGGGAGGTACTGAAAACGATACGGGAGTATTCGCAGGTGCCGGTGATTATGCTGACTGCAAAGGGCGAAGAGCAGGATGAGATGCAGGGATTTGCAGCAGGAGCGGATGATTATGTCACAAAGCCGTTTAGCCCGAAGCTGCTGGTTGCCAGAATTGAAGCGATTTTGCGCAGAAATTCCAGTGCTACATCTGAAGTAATGCGTGCAGGAAAAATCGAGCTGGATAAGAGTGCGCACAGCGTGCGGGTAGATGGAAAAGAAATCGAGCTGAGTTACAAAGAATTTGAATTGCTGACGTATTTTATCGAAAATCAGGGGATTGCATTGTCGAGAGAAAAGATTTTGAATCATGTCTGGAACTATGATTATTTTGGCGATGCCAGAACGATTGATACCCATGTAAAGAAATTGAGAAGTAAACTGGGCGATTGTCAGAATTATATTCATACTATCTGGGGGATGGGATATAAATTCGAGGTAGAAGAACAGAAAGCGTAAGGATAAGATGATGAAAAGGCATGGTTCTATTCAGTGGAAATATACGATCCTATTTGCTGGCGTGATGGCAGCAATTGTTGTGCTGTTCTGGTGCAGCTTCTCTTTTTTGCTGGAGCCGTTTTATTTCAAACAGCAAAAAAAGAATATGTCCGAAAAAAGAATTCAGTTTGAATCGATCTGGACTGATGAAGACGCGACAGATCAGGAGAAAATACAGGACGTAATCGGGATCGCAGAAAAGAACAACATGGCTTTTTTGATTTTGGGAAGCAATGGAACAACTGCATATTCCACTAGAACGGAGACAACGAGGCTGGTGCGCCATTTGCGGGAGTTTCTGTTTGCGGACAGCGGTACCGAGTCTGAAACATTGCAAATAAAAGAAGTGGAGCGGGACAGCGAGCACGTTGTGTACTGCGTTTATGACAACAGCACAAAGAGCAGTTATCTGGAGTGCTTGGGCTTCCTTCCGGAAAACGGAGAATACCAGCCATATATTATTTCCTTTCCCCTTGTTGCAATGCGGGAAAATGTGAACATTGCCAGCCGTTTCTTTTTTTACATCGGAATTGCAGGAATCTTCGTCAGTGCAGTCGTTGCATTCTTAGTCACAAAAAGGATCGCTCGCCCGATTATGGAATTGTCTGCAATCTCGGAGCGTATGGGAGATTTGGATTTTGAGACCAGATATCAGGGACATGATCGGAATGAAATTGGTATTTTGGGGAATAATATGAACCGGATGTCCGAAAAGCTGGAACAGGCAGTTTCGGAGTTGAAGAGTGCGAATCTGGAATTACAGAAGGATATTGAAAAGAAAGATGAGATCGATCGGATGCGCCGAGAGTTCTTGTCGAATGTGTCTCATGAGTTGAAGACGCCACTGGCGCTTGTCCAGGGCTATGCCGAAGGTTTGAAGGATGGCATTGCAGAGGACGAGGAGAGCCGCAATGAGTATTGTGATGTGATTATAGATGAAGCATCTCGAATGAGCCGTATGGTAAAACAGTTGATTATGCTGGATCAGATGGAAGAGCAGGAGAAGATGGTAGAGTTGAGCAGGTTCAACCTGACAGAGATGATACAGGGGATGCTGAAGTCTTCGGAGCTGCTGATGAAAGAGGCTGGTGCGAAGGTGACATTTGAGCCGCAGCAGGAGATCTATGCATGGGGCGATACGTTCCGTGTCGAGGAAGTGCTGACAAACTATCTGAGCAATGCGCGCAATCATCTGGATGGGGAAAAGCGGATTCAGATCGAGCAGGAGTGTCTGGAGGAGACACATCAGGTGCGGATCACCGTGCATAATACCGGTAAACCAATCCCACAGGCAGATCTGGAACATCTGTGGGAGAAGTTCTATAAAGTAGATAAAGCGAGAACAAGAGCGTATGGCGGCAGTGGAATTGGTTTGTCCATCGTAAAAGCGATTATGGAGTCTATGAAACAGCAGTATGGTGTCTATAATGAGGAAGATGGAGTCGCATTTTGGTTTACTTTAGAAAAAGATGAAAAAAGTTGAAAAAAAGTGTTGACATTTGGGACCGAGAGTGATAGTATATACGAGTCGCCGCTGAGAGCGGCAACAAAAAACTTCTGAGATCCAAAAGATTTGGAAAAAGTGCTTGACAGCA
>CAKQHB010000017.1 GCA_934234215.1 uncultured Cuneatibacter sp. | reverse complement strand
AAAGCGGGTGATGGGAATCGAACCCACGTATCCAGCTTGGAAGGCTGGTGTTCTACCATTGAACTACACCCGCATACTACATCGGGGTGACAGGATTCGAACC
This sequence comes from uncultured Cuneatibacter sp., assembly GCA_934234215.1. Lineage (GTDB taxonomy): Bacteria > Bacillota > Clostridia > Lachnospirales > Lachnospiraceae > CAKQHB01. Next base: position 60,664 of record CAKQHB010000017.1, on the reverse strand, counting down.
TGCGACCCCCTGGTCCCAAACCAGGTGCTCTACCAAACTGAGCCACACCCCGTAGTCGTAGTCCGACGCGTCGTTCTTCTTTCGTTTTGACGCAAGAAAGATTATATAGCAGGACTACGATTTTGTCAACACGTTTTTTTAACTTTTTCAAAAAACTTTTCCAGCGAATGTTTTTTCTTTTTCGGTGCCGCAAAGCTAACTCTGCGGCACCGCTTCTTTTCTTTCTGAGCCTCGCGGCACTCAGCCCCGCGACAACTTGATTAAAAGTTATTTTACTTGGCTTCTACCCGCTCTACCTGAATCCGAACCTGATAGTTCTGCTTCTGTCCGGGTTCCAGAAATTTCAGCATACCGATCTTGCGCATCACGTCTCTTCCGTCCGGATAGCAGTTGCCGCATTCCAGTCCAAGAACATAATCCCGCACTCCCATCATCTTCCACTCGGTAAAACCGTCCAGCACTTCCGCATCAAATGTCATCGTCAGCTGCACTCCCAGCTTCGGCTGGTAGATGGATGCCTTGCCGTCCTTGCCTTCGAAGATGTGATAGTAACACTGCTCCGCAAAACCTTCCTGCGGCGGCTCCATCTGCATCCAGTGATCCAGTCCTTCTGCAGCCCGGGGATCGCGGGGGCGCACTTCTCTTGCCGGAATTGTAATAACACTGTCCTCATCCAGCAGCGGATAACCCATATTCATATGGTACAAAATCTCAAACGGCTCGGTGCGGTCGCCCGTATTCTCGATCTCATCCTCGATGTAAAAGGTATTTTCTTCTTTCGAGATGCGCAGTGTCCGGGACAATGTCAGCTTTCTGCCAAAGAGAATTTCATCCCGCGTTTTTGTGTGGATGCGAATTTCTTTGTCATCTTCCTCCCACCATGCATGTTCGCAGGGAGTATTGGCGATGGAACCGTGCAGCGGCAGCTTTTCCCCTTCATCCACGCAGGGAGCGCCAACTGCCTGCAGACCACAGGTTGTCAGAAATCCTGCGGTAAAGGATGCCAGCCAATTCGATTCCTGATTGTCATAATATGCCGGCGCCACATAACCGCATGGTGAGAAATAGCTCAGATTGATTCCCTGAAACCGCAATCTCGGAATATCGCCATTTCGATCCGGAGATACCGTCAGCTCCAGCCCTTTTCCATTGCGGATCTCGTAGAGACGCAGCCCGTCTCCCTTCCCACCGACAAGGCGATGCTCTTCCACACCGCCCAGCTGGGAAGGATGTCCGATGTACCTGTTTACATTTTTCTGATTCATCGTCATGCCTCCTTTTCCGGCAGAAACCAGTCTGCGTAGCCCATCTTGATCAGATTGTCCCGGCTGATGCGCAGGCTCTCAAATGGGTCTCTTCCATAAGTATCATCCTGCTCGATCAGGAAATACTCGCTGCCGCCTGCCAGTCCGGCTTCCATGCACTCTTTAATTGGCAAAGAGCCCTCACCGACTTCCGCAAACTGAATATTGGCGGTGAAATACTTGAAGAAATCCTTGCGGTCAAAATGCTCCGGAAGCTGTACTTCTGCCACCCGATAATCCTTCAGATGCAGCAGACGGATACGTCCCGTATACTTTTTGATAAATTCTACCGGATTCTCACCACCGCGATGAATCCAATGGGTATCCAGCTCAAAGCCCATGTACTTCGTGTTGTCTTTGATGATGTCCAGCAGATACTGTCCATCGTATTTTACAAACTCAATGTGATGATTGTGATAATACAGGTCAATCCCCTGCTCCTTCAGACGCTCTGCGTAGCCGTCTGCCTTGCGGACGAACTCCAGTGCTTTTTCCTTGCTGCCCATGCAGGTCATCGGCAGCATACCGATACGCAGCAGATTGCAGTTTAACTTCTTGCAGTCCGACACGATCTTGTCGAAATCGCTGCACAGATATTCGCCGGGCTGACCGGGCAGCATCGGCTCCACGGCTGCGCTGCAGGACGAAATAACGATATTGAACTCCTCACATGCTCTGCGGATGTCAGCCACATTTTCCTCTGTCATCGGAATCTGACTGATCTCAATGCAGTGATACCCCATCTCCGCACATGTCTTCAACACCTCATATGCGCCCAGCTCCGCTACTTTTTCCTTGATCGTACACATCTGAATGCCGATCAGTCCCCTCGTTTTCTGTCCCATGTGTAAACCTCCAATACATTCTTTGTCCGAAATCTGCTTTACGGCAGATCCAGATATTTGATCGTAAACTCCAGTTCTCCCTGACGGTCCATCTCAATAATCATGTAGGATGCCTGTTTGCCATCCTGTCTCGGATAAGACAGACTGCCCGGATTTGCTACAACGATTCCCGGTCCGCGCACGATCAGCGGACGATGGGTATGTCCATACAAAGCCACCTGATAGCCTCTCGCCGCCGCATCTTCCATCAGCAGCTCCGGTCCCAGCGTGACTTTGTAATAATGACCATGTGTCAACAATACTTTATTTCTGCCGATCCAGATCTCCTTCTCACGCTCCAGCGTGGTAAAGAAATCGTTGTTTCCGGCAATGATCTCGGTATGGCATCCTGCCATTTCCCGGATTTCTTCTTCCTGCCCTTCCACATCTCCCAAATGCAGAAGCATATCGATAGGGCCTTCTTTTGTCAGCACATCCACCAGATTGTACAGCTTTCCGTGCGTGTCGCTTATTACCAGTATCTTCATGCTTTCAGTTCCTTTTCCAGCAGCTCACGCATAGCCCGCAATGCCTTTCCCCTGTGGCTGATCGCATTCTTTTCTTCCGGTGAAATCTCGGCAGATGTCTTTCCAAACTCCGGCAGATACAGGATCGGATCATATCCAAATCCGTTCTCGCCCGCCGGCTCTTTCGCGATGATGCCTTCCATCGTTCCTTCTGAGAAGAGCGTTCTGCCGTCCGGCATGGAGGCTGCGATGGCACAGACAAATCTGGCACTCCGCGCCTCTCCTTCCAAGCCGTCCAGCCTGGAAATAAGTGTGCGGTTCTTTACCTCGTAAGGTTCGCCCGGCAGATATCTGGCACTGTAAATGCCAGGCTCTCCGTTCAGCGCATCAATGACCAGTCCGGAATCGTCTGCCAGAACGACTGCGTCCGTATAGGGCCGGATCGCATTTGCCTTAATCGACGCATTTTCTGCAAACGACGTTCCATTTTCCTCAATATCCAATGCGATCCCCGCTTCCTTCATCGAAAGGATCTCTACCGGAAGATCTGCCAGAATCATACGGATCTCCTGCATCTTATGCTCATTGGATGTTGCAAAAATAATCTGTTTCATACGCGTTCCCCTTACTCCTCTTTTTGTTTTGTATATGCTTTCAGGCAAACTCTCGCCTGGCTCACAGCCTCCGCGGATTCCCAACGATATCCGCGATAACTGATATATCCCTGTTCTCCTCCGGAATTTGCGAGCTCTCTCGTCTCGTCTTCCGTCAATGCCTGCACTGCCACCGGCTGTGTCGCACCGGGCGTTGTGATCTCCACAATCACCGCAAAAGACTCTCCCGACTCTACCTGCACTTGTCTCGTAAACGGAATCGTATAATATCCCGCATACGGGAGCGTCCCTTCTGCCACCGGATGCTCCATCACAAACTGCTCCGGTGTGTCCGCTCCTTTCGTCACAAACACGCGATAAGAAGTGTCTGCACCTGTAGCGTAAAATCCACAGGCATTCACAAGCTCCGTCGTCGCTCCGGCGCGATACACATTTGCAAAGCTTGCACTGTCCATGCCGTATCCGACCTGTCCGGTAAAGCCCCTCAGATCCGTCTGATGGATCACCTCATCCGACTGCGCTTCCTCGATTTTCGAGTAGACAATGTTGTGAATCCCGATCCTGGCATCATAATAAGAAACGTAAAAATAACCGTTTTCCCCAAATGAAGTCCCCCAGCTGTTCAGACACAGGAACGCACCGTCTCCCTCCGGCTGTTCTGCAAAATTCTCTTTCGAATATGCATCATCCCAGCCCACGATCACAATGTCGTGATTGCTCTGCTCTGTCCCTGTATAGCAATACGCCGCCGTCTCTGCACGATAATACGGAGAAGCTCCATTCCCGGCGCCCGGATCTAAGTACAGAGAGCTCTGCACGCCGCCGGTCTGAAAGACCGCTTTTTTGATTGCCTGCAGATCTTTCTCCGGAAGGATCTGCGCCTCCTGCACATGCATCACAGCCGACAGCGAAGCATCGCTCACGCCATCTCCATAGGGATCCTGTTCCTCCAGCACCGGTCCCTGCCATGCAGTCAGATATGCCAGCGCCATCCAAAACGAACCGCCGCCCTCTCCGGCACGCCCGGAGCTATTATTCCAGTTCATGTGATCTTTGGAAAAATCCATCGTGCGCTCCGGCAGCAAGGTAGATTCCACTGCCTTCAAGGAAGCAAATGCCCAGCAAGTGCCGTCACTGCCCTGATTTCCCACAAGAGGTGCACGTCCCTCCTGTCGGTAATCATAACGTACCGGAAGCTCTGCGGCCTTCGCTGACTTCTTTAGCGTCAGCTCCCGCTTCGACACATTCCATTGTACTGTGTAATCCAGTCCGTCCTCCAATAACGAAACCGGAAGATACCATTCGTCTTCGATCTGGCGGATACTTTCTTCCAGCTCCAGCGTTGTTCCATTTTTTGTGACAGTCTGCAAATCCGGCAAAATCTCCAGTCGATCTTCCCCTTGCTCAATCACGATCCTGCCGTCGTCAAACCGTCCCACATAGCAGTCCCCTGCTTTTTTCAGCTCTGACAATGGAAAGAATACTGCGCCGGTCTCATTTAAGATCACCGGCTGTTCCATCGAAAGCTCTGATCCGTCCATGCGGACGGTAATACTTCTGCGGTTTGTCTCTTCCGAGATCCGCTCTGTCCAGAGATCCATCGGGTGCGCCGTCTGCGCCCTTCCGGTCTCCACCTGCTCCCGCACCGGAATCGCTGCTGCGATCCCGCACAGAAGAAGCAGCGTCGTCAAAATCCCTGCGATCCACTTGGATTTCAATCGCGCTCTCCTGTTCTTTTCGGCGGTTTCGGTCCTAAGAACTGATAGAAGTATGTCTTTAACATACCATTATAAATCTTGCGGTTGCGGTCCGCCTTGCGTCCCATATCCCGCTCGGTAAACTCATAAGAAGAAATCACATAGGCAGACCAGCTGTCCAGCGCTGCAAAACGCTCGCCAAATACCCGGTACAGATCCGGCAGGTCTTCCTTTTCCTCCAGACGTTCTCCATAAGGAGGGTTTGTAATGATAAAACCATACTTTTTCGGATGGCTCAGCTCCGATACGCCTCTGCGCTGCAGATGGATCATGTGATCCACGCCTGCCAGCTTTGCATTTTCTCTCGCTGCACGTACTGCGTCTGCATCGATATCATATCCCTGAATGTCCACCTGCACGGTGTCATCCATCACATCCTGCGCTTCGCTGGCAGCCTCATACCACAGCTTTTTCGGAATGAGGTTTGTCCAGTTCTCCGCCAGAAACTCCCGGTTCATGCCCGGTGCCATATTCGCTGCAATCATTGCCGCCTCAATTGGAAAAGTACCGCTGCCGCAGAACGGATCCACCAGAATCCGGTCTTTTTTCCACGGTGTCAGCAAGATCAGCGCTGCCGCTAACGTCTCAGAAATCGGCGCCTTGACCGTCATCGGACGATAGCCTCTCTTGTGCAGAGACTCGCCGCTTGTATCAATGGCAACCGTCACAATATCCTTCATCAGAAAAACTCGCAGCGGATACGCATCTCCGGTCTCCGGAATGATCGCTGTTTTTCTCGCTGCACGCAGGCGTTCTACGATTGCCTTTTTCATGATGGACTGGATATCCGACGGAGAAAACAGCTTACTCTTTACGGAAGAAGCCTTTGTCACCCACACGCGGCCGTCTGCCGGGATAAATTCCTCCCAGGGCAGCGCCTTTGTTCCCTCAAACAATTCATCAAATGTATAAGCCGGAAAGCTTCCGACCTTCAGCAGAATACGCTCGGCAGTCCGCAGGAACAGATTTGCACGACAGATTGCTTCCGCATCTCCCTCGAACGTCACTCGTCCGTCCTCTGTCTGCAGCACCTCATAGCCGAGATCCTGAATTTCTCTCTTTAAAACAGCCTCCAGTCCAAAATGACAGGGGGCGATCAGTTCATATCGATTCACATTTTCCTCCATGTGTAAAAAACAAAATCTATAGATATACAGGTTATTCGCAATTTTACTGCGACTCCTTACTTTCAGACATATGGCTACTTTTGTTGCAGCCATATGTCTAGTGTAATGCCCGCGGGCGCTGATTGTCAATGCATTTTTGCGCTGTGTAAATACTTTCCATGATAGGCTGCGATTCCGCCGACCAGACTCTTTGTCTGCCATCCCCATGCCGCCAGTCTGCGGCATACGGAGATGCTGTTTCCACCATGCTCACAATATACCAGCACCGGCTCTATTCGGGGAAGACTTTGCAGCTGTCTCGTTGAAACCGGCCATGGAAGATTTCTGGCATCTGCAATATGACCTGCCTGATACGCGCTCTGCGACCTCAGATCCAGAAGCAGATAATGCCCCTGCTCCAGCCAGGCATCAAACGTCCCGGAAGAAATCAGTTCCATCGACATCCTTCCACACTTTCGCTGCCTGAAACAGCACTTTCTTCTATTTATAATCTATGTTTTAAAGTGGAATTATGTTAAAATCAGATCATCTTACATTTTTGTAAGATTCGCCCTGCAAACTGTAAGCCGGATGAATGGAACGCATCCGGCTTTTTCGCTACAATGTGTCTGTAACAAAGAACGAGGCAAATAGGAGGAACACAATGATTATTCTGGATGTGCAAAATCTGAAAAAGGTATACACGACACGTTTTGGTGGAAATCGCGTGGAAGCGTTAAAAAATGTGAATTTTATGGTAGAGGAAGGCGAGTATGTCGCCATCATGGGCGAGTCCGGTTCCGGCAAGACAACATTGTTAAATATTCTGGCAGCGCTGGACAGTCCGACATCCGGCGAAGTAACCCTGCGTGGAAAGAGCCTCAGCAGCATCAAGGATTCTCAGCTGGCACAGTTCCGCAGAGAGAATCTGGGTTTTGTTTTTCAGGATTTTAACCTGCTGGATAATTTTACGCTGCGGGACAATATTTATCTGCCGCTGGTACTGGCGGGCAGACCGGTCAGTGAGATGGAAGCACGGATCACGCCGCTGGCGAAGAAGCTGGGCATTTCTCTGCTGCTGAATAAATATCCGTATGAAGTATCCGGCGGACAGAAGCAGCGCACCGCAGTTGCGAGAGCGCTGATCACAGAGCCAAGTATTATTCTGGCAGACGAACCCTCTGGTGCGCTGGATTCGAAATCTACGGATGAGTTGCTGGATTTGTTTGAACGGATCAATGCGGATGGACAGACGATCCTCATGGTAACGCACTCCGTCAAGGCAGCAAGTCATGCCAAGCGTGTGCTGTTCATCAAAGATGGTGAGGTTTACCACCAGATCTACCGTGGTGATCAGACAAAGGAGCAGATGTATCAGAAAATTTCTGATACGCTGACACTGCTCGCCACAGCCGGAAAGGAGGAGCTGCGATGAAACATTTCTTTTATCCGAAGCTGGCAGCGGACAGTGTCCGGAAAAATCATCGCATCACGATTCCGTACATTCTGACCGGCGTGCTGATGGTGGTGCTGTTTTCTTTATTAGCGCAGATTGCTCTCGATCCGGAACTGACCTCGATTACAGGCGGAGCCACCGTTCAGGCCACGATGCTGTTTGGAATTGTCGTAGTTGGTCTGATCGCAGTTATCTTTTTATTTTATAGCAACACGTTTCTGATGAAAAACCGGAGAAAAGAGCTGGGGATTTATAATATTCTCGGCATGAGCAAGCGGAATATTTCAAGAATCCTCCTGTGGGAAAGCCTGTTTTATTACGGAATCGCACTGGTTGGCGGACTGATGCTGGGACAGGTATTTTCAAGGCTGGCATATCTTGCACTGAAAAAGATGCTGGGCGCAGCCATTCCGCTGCAGGCAGTGTATTCCATTGATGTTCTTGCGATATCGGCACTCTTTTTTGCTGTTGTTTATGTATTGCTGTTTGTACGGATGCTGTTTCAGGTACGTCTGTCTAATCCTATCGAAATGCTGCGCAGCGGCAGCGTAGGTGAAAAGCCGCCGAAAGCGAACTGGTTGTTTGCCATTGCGGGAATCGTACTGCTGGGGATTGGTTACTGGATGGCGCAGACGATCGAAGATCCCATCGATGCATTGTCCAACTTTTTTCTCGCAGTGGTTCTCGTTATCCTGGGCACTTTTCTGTTGTTCATGGCGGTTTCTGTAGTTGTATGCAGGTTGCTGCAGAAAAACAAAACGTATTATTATAAGACAAATCATTTTATCTCCATCGGTACAATGGTGTACCGCATGAAGCGCAATGGCGCAGGACTGGCATTTATCTGCATCTTATCGACCATGGTGCTTGTGACGGTCTCCACAACATCCTGCCTGTACTTTGGGCAGGATCGTGGTCTGAAAGAGCTGTATGGCAGAGAGGTGCAGGTGACACGGACAGTCGCAATCGACAATGGCGCAGCGTTGGAAGACGGTCAGTCTCTGGTAGAAGCAGCATTGACAGAAAATGGATATGCGATATCGGATCCGATGACATTTCGATATGTAAAGACCTATGGTTATATCGTGAACAGAAATACGTTTACACTGGATTATAAAACAGCGGAAGCACAGAGTTCCGACTGGCAGGACGAATCCAGGAGAGGCCGTGTAGTTTTTCTGACCGCGGATGGATATGAGAAAATGACCGGAGCATCTGTCGATGTCGTGCAAGGTCAGGCATTGTGGGACAAAAAGGACAAAGGATATGGAACGCTGCAGGCTCTGGATTTGTCAGACGGAACACTGACGTTGGACGGTTACGGAACATTGCAGGTGCAGGAAGTACCGAAGGAAATCGACTATAACCTGAACTTTGGAGACAATACGCTGTATCTGGTTGTTTCCGATGAAGAGACAATGGTACAGATGCGGTTGGCAATGGGAGAAGTGGATACAGCTGCATTATATGATGCCGTATGGTGCAATACAGAGCCGAAGACAGAAGCAGACGATCAGCTGATCCGACTGCAGGAATCGCTGACAGATCGGCTCAGTATCGAAGACGTGCCTTATGCTTACGTATACGCGGCAGATTTCCAGTGCATAGACGACAGGGATTTTGTGGCTGTTTACAGTGGAATCTTTTTCCTTGGAATCTTGTTGACATTTGCATTCCTGATCGCAATGTGCATGATCATGTATTATAAGCAGATCAGCGAGGGCTATGAGGATCAGGCTCGTTTTGAGATCCAGCGAAAGGTCGGTATGACCGAACGCGAGATTCGAAAGAGCATCAATTCTCAGGTTCTGACGGTATTCTTCCTGCCGCTGGCAGTTGCTGGTCTCCATGTCGCAATGGCATTCCATATGATCCAGAAAATCATGATGCTGTTCAATATGGTAGATATTCAGTATCTGGCTGTGATCACAGGCGGAACCGTGCTGACCTTTGCAGTTGTCTACTGTATCATGTACGAAATTACGTCAAAAGCGTATTACAACATCGTCAAAAAATAATGGATAGCATTGGAAACATATTCTGAAATGAGAAGGACATACTATCACTGCACCGTTTGAAACGGAAAGAAACAGGAGGTAGTTTGTCATGAACAGAAATGAAAAAGAACAGAATCAGGCACAGCAGAATCGCAGTTCCCAGAATCGCAGTTCCCAGAATCAGAGCCGAAATTCTTCCGGAAATCAGACGCAGAACAGTTTCAACCGGAACCATATGCGCGACCAGGAGAGAAACAGCAGCCGGAACTGCAAGAACGAGGAAGAGGACGAATAAAGGTTCAAAAAGGGCGGCACAATGGAGTGTCGCCCTTACATATTTTCGATGCTAATTTACTTCCCTTTTTTCCTTAAAATATAGCTGATGCCAAGGGACAACAGGATGAGTCCTGCTGCAATGAGTGCACTGGGAATCAGAAATGTATACCACGGTGCGGACTGCATCGCATAAAAATCTGGATGCATCTTAAAATCATAGAAACGGTAGATGCAGTTGCCAAGAAAAACACCGAACACACAGCCTGCAAACGTCTTGAGATAGAAACTGATTTTTTCCTTCATGTGTAGAATACCTCCTGCTTTAGATGTTACTTGCACTTTCTATTTATTTTTCTTTTGTTTTTTGCGTATTTACTCCACTTCCAACGCTCGCTCCTGCAGCGATATCTTCACACTCGTCCCGACTCCGACTTCCGATGTCACCCAGATCTTATGCCCCAGTCGTTCGCAGATCCTTTTGCACAGATACAGACCCAGTCCGCTGGCTTTCTGATGTTCTCTGCCCCGCGCGCCGGTGTATCCGTATTCAAAAATACGCGGCAAATCTTCCGCCGGAATCCCGACGCCGCTATCCTCGATGCACAGCACTTTTCCTGCCTCCAGGCGAATGTGGATCGTACCGCCTGCAGCGGTATATTTCAATGCATTTGTCAGCACCTGTTCCACGACAAACCGCAGCCATTTTGTATCGGTCAGAACTTCGGCCTCGCCGTCTGTCTCCGGCACGGTGTACTCCAATCTAATCCTGCGGCGAATGAATGTGGATGCAAATTTCCGAATGCAGGGCCGCAGGATTTCGTCCACTCGCTCTTTGCAGATCACATAGTCCGTGCTGTTGGATTCCAGCCGCAAAAAACCCAGCACCATCTCCACATACTGCTCAATCCGCTGCAATTCTTCGGAAAGCTCCGCTGTACGCTGCGAAGTCACCGTCTCTTCTTCCTTTTGCTGCTGCAGCATCAGGCGCATCGCCGCAATCGGTGTCTTGATCTGATGTGCCCAGATCGTATAATATTCCACCATGCTGTCATAGCGCTGCCGTGATTCCATCTCCAGCATGCGGCGTTTTTGATCTGTTGCCCGGAGCACATCTCCCATGCGCTCTTCCAGCTCATTTTCCGGGATCGGTAAGAGATCCACTGCCTGATCTGCTGCCTGCTCCATGCTTTCCAGCAGTTTCATCGTTTTCTGAAACCGCACAAAATCCCAGACCACAAATGCTTCTATGATCACCGTTGCCAGAACCGCCGCATATTGGATCGTATCCAGCGGCACATCACTGAGTACCAGCTCCATTCCCACCGCAAGCACTACAAGGGCTATGCACAGGGCGCTTCTCTTTTTTGTCTGCAAATAGGCTTTTATCATGTCCTGCTCTCATCCTCCAGCAAGTATCCGACGCCTTTTTTCGTTGTGATAAACTGTTCCAATCCAATGCCCGCCAGTTTTCTGCGGAGCCGCGTCATATTGACGGTCAGTGTATTTTCATCTACATAGCAGTCTGTCTCCCACAGCCGCTCCATGAGACGATCCCGGCTGACACAATGTCCTTTCTTTTCCATCAACTCCTGCAAAATCCGGAACTCATTTTTTGTCAGATCCAGCTTCTGCCCATTCGCCGCCAACGACATATCTGCGAGATTCAGCACTGCGCCTTTGCAGCGCAAATGCTCGGAATCCTCTGTCTGTTCCGCACCCGCTGCATAGTGATACGTCCGACGCAGGATCGCCTGAAGCTTTGCCAGCAGCACATTTCGGTCAAAGGGCTTCGCAATGAAATCGTCGCCGCCCATGTTCATCGCCATGACAATATTCATGTTATCCGCTGCGGAGGACAAAAATACCACCGGCACCTCCGACTGCTTTCGGATTTCCTGACACCAGTAAAAGCCATTGTGAAACGGCAGTGAAATATCCATCAAAACCAGCTGCGGCTTCCATTCCTGAAACTGCTCCAGTACATCTGAAAAGTCCTCCGCGCACTGTGTCTCCAGTCCCCATCCAGTGAGAAACTGGCTGATTTCCCGGGCGATCACTTCATCATCTTCTACCAGAAAAATCCGATATCCGGTCTCTTCTCCCATGCTCTTCTCCATTCTAAAATAGCTTGTTTTTTCGTACTCTTTTTCCCTCAGTATAGCAAATCCTGCTGTCTTTCACAAGTAATCCCTTTTTCCCGCAAATCCTGCTTTACTTGCTGTTTTTCTCGTTGTACAATGGGCTTATGTTATTCATGAGCATATTATATTTGGAGGGAGTTTATGGATTTACATTCTGCAAAACAATATCTTGCGGACGGCAAGGGAGTTCTGGGCATTGAGCTTGGTTCCACCCGTATCAAAGCCGTTCTGATTGATGACACGTATGCCCCCATCGCATCGGGCAGCCACGGATGGGAGAACCGTCTGGAAAATGGTATTTGGACTTACACTTTAGAGGATATCTGGAGCGGTCTGCAGGATGCCGTTGCGGATCTGCTGGCAGATGTCCGCAAGCAGTATGACATCACACTGACCCGCGTTGCTGCCATCGGTATCAGCGGTATGATGCATGGTTACATGGCATTTAACAAAGAGGGTGAGCTGCTTGTTCCGTTCCGCACCTGGCGCAACACCATGACCGGACAGGCCTCGGAGGAGCTGACGAAGCTGTTCTCTTATCCGATCCCGCAGCGCTGGACGATTGCTCACCTGTATCAGGCAATCCTGAAAGATGAGCCCCATGTAAAGGATCTGGATTTTGTCACAACGCTGGCCGGCTATCTGCACTGGAAGCTCACCGGTCAGAAGGTAGTCGGAGTTGGCGAAGCATCCGGCATTTTCCCCATCGACATTCAGACAAAGGACTGGAATCAGACGATGCTTGCACAGTTCGATGGGCAGATTGCGGATCGCAGCTATTCCTGGAAAGTCGCAGACGTCCTTCCCCATGTCCTTGTTGCCGGTGAAGATGCCGGGACGCTGACTGCTGAGGGCGCTGCATTATTGGATCCCACCGGACAGCTGGAAGCCGGAATTCCTCTTTGCCCGCCGGAGGGTGATGCTGGCACCGGCATGGCTGCCACAAACAGTGTTACCCCTCGCACCGGTAATGTCTCCGCCGGAACTTCCGTCTTTGCGATGGTCGTTCTGGAAAAAGAGCTGTCCCGTCCGCATCCGGAAATCGACCTTGTGACGACACCTGCTGGCGATCTCGTTGGCATGGTTCACTGCAACAACTGTACCTCTGATCTGAATGCATGGGTTGGACTATTCCGCCAGTTTGCAGACCTGATGGGAATGCCGGTGGACACCAATACCCTGTATACAAAGCTGTTTGAGACTGCACTGGACGGAGAACCGGACTGCGGCGGACTGCTTTCTTATAACTATCTGTCCGGCGAAACCATCACCGGATTCGATGAAGGACGCCCGCTGTTCGTGCGCACTCCCGACAGTCACATGAGCCTGTCCAACTTCATGCGCCTGCACTTGTATTCTGCACTGGGCGCTCTGAAGGTCGGTCTGGACATCCTCTTAAAAGAAGAACATGTCGCTCTGGACTGCATCTACGGACACGGCGGTTATTTCAAGACACCCGTTGTGGGACAGCGCATGCTCGCTGCTGCCATCGACGCACCGGTTTCCGTTATGGAGACTGCCGGTGAGGGCGGTCCCTGGGGTATGGCTCTGCTGGCTGCATACCGTATCCGCAAAAAGGACGGTCAGTCCCTGCAGGATTTCCTGGCTTCTGATGTTTTCCATGGCAATGCCGGAACCACCATCGCACCCGATCCTGCCGATGTGGACGGATGCAACCGCTTCATCGAAGCATACCGCAAGGGTCTTGGCATTGAGCAGGCAGCGATAGATGCCCTGAAATAATTTTTCACACGGAAGGTTCGAAAAAAGCAGCAAATCCATCACGGATCTGCTGCTTTTTCCATATTTTAGCATCTCAATCCCCAAATTTCAACGCCCTTTGCGCATAAAGCAAGGCTGTCGCCCAGCAAAAATATTTGCCACTGCGACAGCCCTACACTCCTGCTATAAAAACTTATCTTTCCAATCTCTTCTTCCGATAAACCACACTTCCTGCCAATGCTCCGCCGCTCACTACTGCCAGCGCCAGCCAGAACATCAGACTGCTGTCATCACCGGTATGCGGTGCATTATCCTTCGGAGGCTGAGGGGTCGGTTTCTTTTCGATCATCGGGATTTCCGCCTTTTCCGTGTACCGGCAAACGGAGCAGATATGCTCTTTCTCACCTTTTTCGGTCTCAGTCGCTTCTTTTGTCGTAATCCAGTCGCCAAAGCGATGTGCTTCCTTCTCCACGATGTCGCCGCACACGCACTCGTTCCAGTGTGTCGTCTCATCGTATTTCAACGTGTACACATGCTCGTGAACCGTGTAGATATTTTCAAATTCCATGCGCTCTGCCGGGTGATCCCGATCCGGAATGTAATCAAATTCACCCTCTTCAAATTCTGTCTTTATCATCGGATAAATCACAAAGCGCATTTCCGGTTCTTCATTCGTCTCGAGTGCCTGAATCACAATGGGCGGGATTTCCTCGATCAGAGGTTCTACACGCCAGACCACATCGGAATATGTCCAGCCATCTGCATCGCCCTGTACTTCCCGGGCATAGAAGCCTTCGCAAACAAACTGACGTACCTGTGATTCCGGACCTGTAATCTGCAAAAGCCCTGCATAAGTGCCAGCGCCATCGGTGGTCACAGAAGCGGTATAAGTCACATCCGGATATAACGTGTTATCGCCCTGCATGCCGAATACTTCCAGCAGGAATGTCTCTTCACTCGGCACGCCATTGTCGCCCAATGTTACCTTCTTTACAAACGGCAGTTCCTTTGTTACGATCTTATCCCAGGTCGGATACAACGTAATGTCTTCGTTACGGTCATACTGTCCATTCAGTTCAAACCATTCCGCGCCGTCCTCCGTCGTCCATCCATCCTGCACATAGCCTTCCCGCAGGAACAGAACACCTGCCAATGTCAGCGCCTCGCCGTATGTCTTTACAACAGTCTGTGCTGTACCGGTACCGTCCATGCCCGGATCATATATCACATCATACTTTCTTCTTGTGACCGTAACAGAAACCGTTCCTTCTACGGATTCATAGTTCGGATCATCCGGCGTAAATACGACATCATACAACTGTGTACCAGCCTGATCCAATGCGGTCTGCGGATTCTTCCATGTGAAGATTCCCGCTTTGCTCGTGCTTCCTCCGGTCAAAATCGCATCTGTCAATGTCTGATCGTCAAACACCTGATTATTCACCATCGGCCACTCGGTCACCTGCGTTGCAGCTTTCTGCACGGTCACTGCCATCCTCCGGGTAATGCGCTTCGTCGCACTGTCATAACCCGTCACACCGGTCAGATCATAGTTGCTCTCATCGTCAATCTCATAATAAGCCGCATAACCATCGTTGCTTACGGTCGGAACTTCGTCCGGATTCTCCCACTGCCAGCCAGCACTCAGACCCGCTTCTTCCAATGTCTGCCCATAGGTCAGCGTATTCGCAACAGTCGGCTCCGCAATATCCGTCAGCTTCGCCTTCCTGACATTGATCGTCACATCCTGCTTCACAACGTCATAATTTCTTGTGTCGTCCGGAGTCATCACCATCTGGAAGGTCTGACCATCTCCGGCATTCGGAATGTGGTTCGGATTCGACCAGGTAAAAGTACCCGAAATATTCGGAGTAATCATCCCACCTTCCACACTCGCGTCCGAAAGCATCTGTCCATAGGTGATATCTCCGATTCTCGGAAAACGAACAGACGGGGTAGCCTTACCAACGGTCAATGTCACCGGAATGACAAACGTTCCGGTTTCTACGTAGGTCGATCCGCTCTTTACAAAACACTTAATCTCGAAGGATTCGCTATAAGTTCCAGCCTCTAACCCTGTCTTTGCACGAATCACAAAATTTCTTCGGTCATAATGTTCAATCTCCGTCTCCAGACCAGAGGTATATGCACCTGCCTCAACTGTGAAATTTTTCATAGAAGAGAGCACCTGCACCTTTCCATCTGCGGATCCGTAATTCCATACTGTGATTCCTTCGTCCGCATCTATATCACGATAGCCATAAGGCGCATTTAATTGAATATTTGTCACATATTTCGGTACGCTTCCACTACCCATACCGAGTGTACCGGAATAGTAAACTCGCATATCACTGACTACCCAGTCAGAATGCAATGCAGTATCCGCTTCTACCACCAGATCACTCGTCCAGCGTGTATCTAGCAGCCATTCCCCCTTGTAAAACCACCAGCCATTAAAGAAATAATGATTTCCCCGATCCGTCAGCTCCGGAAGTGCTACCAGATGGCTGCCCTTCGGAACCACCAACGATGCAGGTGTATCTGTATCCAGCTTTGTCCCCATATACTCAGGATTTTCAAATGTCACAGTACACCAGTTGTTCTTCTCTGCCAGAATCACGCCCTGCTTTGTAAAGTCGATCTCCTGGCTGCCGCTTACCATTCCGTCTGCACGGTCATATGCGCCCCATGCGCCTTTGATTTTGGAAGTGTCCTCAATCACCGGTGTCATATCAAAGGCACGCACCTTTCCGTTCGCCTTGATATAGCCACCGAAAATCTTTACGACCTGCGTTCCGCTGAATCCATAATTGCCGCCGCTCAGATCAATTGTTCCACCGGTGATATGCAGCTCACTGTTATCACCGTTCACCATGATCTGACCTCTTTTTCCTTCATTCGCAACGATCGTATCGTGGATCACGCTGCCGCCGGAAATCTCACTGTAGATGTTTTGTGTGCCATACAGCATTGCCAGCTCATTTCCACTTCCTCTGGCTGCATTATTTTTTAATGTACCACCGTACAGGTAGAACTCACCGCCCCACAGCGCGACACCGCCGCCGGTAGCAGCTTCATTTCCGGTAATTACACTGCCATCATACATATTCAGTCTTCCATGCGTTGCCACGTAAACGCCCGCACCACGACCGCTGTCGGAATCTGCATGACAATTTTCAATCCTTGTATTCTCTAAATTTACATTAAAACAAGCTCCCACATAGATGCCGCCGCCTTCATTCTCCAAACCTCCGTCTGTTTTGGATGCTTTGCAGTTTGTTATTGTACAGTTTTTCAAATCCACATATCCGGTGCAGATAAACTTATTCCCGCTATTATTCGTCAGGCCTACATAAATTCCTCCGCCGTACTGCCACGCCTCACAATCTGTAATTTGAACATTTTCCATTGTGAGTCCTTTTTTATCTTCCTCTTTATTCTTTGTACATTTTATTGCGCTGTCATTAAAACCGGTAATCGTAACATTTTTTATCTGCGCTTTTGTGTTATTTATCTGGAAACAGGTAAAACGTCTGGTTTCCCCTTCTCTCGGCGCAAAAACGATCTTTCCTCCATTTCCTTCGATCCGAATAATCCATGTATTGTCTTCTGCAAATAAAAATGACTTTGTTTTTCTCAAGTCCTGATAATTTGCAAGATCAATCTCATCTCCCGGCGTGAAGGTAATTGTTTTTCCATTCAGGTCCAGATCAATTGTATTTTCTGTGATACCGGAAAACATCGTACACTTCAAATTGTGCGTAACTGTAATATCATTCTGTAAGATAACATGTATTGATTTTTTCTCTGTTTGCAGCCATTTAAAGGCGTTATAAAGTTCATCACCAGTCGTTACTTTAAACGTCTTCACACTATTCGCCCGCACCGCAATGCCATTTTCTGCATTACTCATCTGCATTGCCATATTTTTCATTCCGGGCAGCTTTGCCATTCTCGCTAACGGAAGCTTCTCTGCAGTCTCTGTCTCCACGATTGTTTCCGCTTCCACGGTTTCCGCAGTCTCGTTCTCTGCTGCACTCTCCGACTCCGGCTCCTGCAGATCTTCGCTGCTTGTCTCTGCGGATTCGGACTCCTGCAGATCTTCGCTGCTTGTCTCTGCAGATTCGGACTCCTGCGTTCCTTCTGTCGATGCGCTCGTTTCCTCTTCTGCCAGCGTTGTCTCAACCTCTGTTTCTGCTTCTGTAACCGTTTCCAGTTCTGCCTCCACAGAAGCTTCCGCCTCTGATTCCTGCTGTTCCCCATACACCGCAGTTCCACTTTCCATCGTACCGCTCTCAATGCCTTCCGCGTGCGTCACGCCCGGCATCATTGTGAGCATCATACAGCACGCAAGCGCCATGCTCAAAATTCGCTTTTTCATTCTCCGTCCTCCCTTTCTTCCGCATGTGTCATGCGGTCATGTCTCCTGTAAGCTCTCTTTTTCCACCTGATACAGATCATGGTCAATACCACGCCCACAACGAACGCTGCGATTCCGACTACGATATACGCACCGGCTCCGTTTCGCAGCAGTACACTGCTGTAACCGCTCTCCACAGCCGAAATACCCGGTAACTGGAGCTGTCTCAACACGCCCCCGATCGCTGTCACCAAAAGCAGACTGCATATCGTCAAAACAGAAAGAATGCGTTCTTCCTGTCGCCGTCTCTTGATCTGCGTTCTTCGCCGGATTTCCTGCAGACGGGTCTGTGTCCTTTCCGTCATCCGCAATGCCTCCTTTCTGCTCTCTCTACTTCCTAAAAGACATAAACGAAGAAATCCTTTCACCCTTTTCCTGAAAAATTTTTGTTTCTCTGCAAAATAAAAAAGAATGTGCCTTGCACATTCTCGCGCCGAGCGCGGTCGCTTGCGACAAATTCCTTTTCGCTGCAGTGCGATCCGCGCGGAGCGCTTTTTTGCTTGATAGGAAATGCGACGCAATTTCCTATCAAGCAAAAAAGCACATGCGTCAAAACGCAAATGCTTTCTCAAAATACTTGTTCACTCCCACATTTGTCCTCTGCGAAAGACAGGCAACACTTTTCTGCAAAGATACAGACACAAGATCAACAATGATGGGAACAAATATCCCATCATCCGCACTGTCCCCTCTGTGGTAACGAGCAGATTATAGATTGCGTGAAATCCAACGCATGCTCCGAGGATTCCCGCGGTTCCGGTCAGTGCCAGCCATTTTCGACGGAACACATACGAGATACCAAATCCAGCCAGGATACCGCACAGAATATGTAATGCACCGGCAGAAATACCGCGGATCAGCAGAAACGTCAGATTCTCCGCGCCGTTTTCCGCCAGATAGCAGACATTCTCAAACGTCGCAAATCCAACTGCAATCGCGATGGCAACACCCGGCAGCTCCTTCGGCTGCGGCTCAAAGATTGCGAAATAAAACAGCAACGGCAGCAGCTTCATGATCTCCTCACATACCGGCGTGATCTCCACAGAAGTCACCACCGCGTCCGATCCGTAGTAGCCCATGAAGAAGCTGTTTACATAAGCAGACAGCAGGCACACTGCCATTCCGATGATCACAAACAATGTGAACCGCCTCGACTTCCCCGCTATAAAAAACAAGGACAAGATCATCGGGATTGCCAGACAGATGAAGATATTCTCAATGTATGTCATGCGTCACCTCCCGATACAGCAGCGGCAGCAGGCCTACAAAACTCAACGTCAGCGTGATGTCCACCACAAAATAAAAGTTAAACCGTGTATAATCGGAATAAAGCATGGAAACACCATACAGACTGATCTGCAAACAAACGCAGACAAACAACAGCGCATCCAGCGGAGTTCGGGATTCCGGTCTGCCCAGACGAAAAAGACTGATATAGGCAATTGCACCTACAGTCGCCGCGAAAAGTCCTATCATCAACCATGCCGGCCCAAAAATCTGAAAGACAAAGACCGCAATAACGACTACCATGCAGACAATCACTGGAATCGCTGAAGCTCTCACTGGAATCTTTTCCGATCGCACGATCTGCAGCGACAAATAAAACAGATACGATGCCCACCATGAGATCTCCGCTGCATAGAAAACCTGCGGCACCTTCCCGAATATCACCAGGTACAGAACAAAATATAGTGTTCCCATAGAAAAGCAGGCATAGGCAAGAGACAAGATCAGAAACCGCTTTTCTCCGTGCCGCACTGCCAGCCACAGGGAAACAACCGATGCGATCAGAAGAACCGTCACCTGAAATACATTGTCGATCACTTCAAAGTTCATCGTCCGTCTCCTCCTGCTTTCTGCGCTCGTTCCGTCTCCGCAGCCGGTACAGCAGCACCGTCACGCACACACCCAGCATAAATGACAGCAATCCCATCACAATATATCCCAGTGCCTCACTGCTTCCTACAAGACTTGCCGCACCGGACATCGCTCCGGTAGCTTCATAAGATAGCCCGGAAACTACGCCCGGCAAAAATGCACCGATCACCACCACAAGAATCAGACACGCCGCCAGACAAAGTCCATCCTGCACGCGCCGTTTTTTCTGTTCTTCCTGCCGTCTGATCTCTGCTGTCCGCTTTCCGATCAAACGCATCCGCTCCTCAGTTGTCATCATATCTGTAGCCCTCCTGCTCCAGAATCTTTTTCAGACTCTGCTTGCCCCGATAGACAAGATTCGTGATCTGCTGTTCCTTTTTTCCAAGAACCTCCGCCGCCTCTCGATAGCTCATATCCTCAAAATAAATGAAATACAGGACCTCTCGATACTCTGCTTTTATCCGTTCCAGCGCATGATACAGGATACGATTCCGCTCATCCCGCAAAAGCTTCATATCCGTCAGTTCCCCTGCAGGCGGTTCAAAGTCCAGCTCCTCCAGCTTCAAAAAGCGGATCCGATGCTTCTTGCTGTGCCGCAATGCCAGATTTCGTGCAGTCTTATACAAATATGCTTTGAAGCTGCCCTCGTCCCGGATCGGACGCTCCTTTGCAAACAGCAGAGAAAAAGCTTCGATCATCAGATCCTCCGCATCGTGAAGATCCTTGATATAGCCATTGATATAAAATGTCAGCGCATCTCCATATCGCTCCACGAGAATCTCCGCAGCAGACTCCTCTCCCAGCAGATACCGCTCATACGCCCTCTCGTCCGAGATCGTCTCCTCCGGATTTTGTGAAGTGTTTTTATCCTCTTTCATGAAAAAACTCCCCAGTCGTTTAGAATGATTCGCTGCTATCATTATAAACGACCGGGAAGTTTTTGAAAACTACACTTTTTATTTTGAAATTCAGTCCAAAATCTGCCCGTCAATGGAGATTGTCACCACACGCCATGGCAGGAACTTTCCGCTTGCCTGCAGCGCCTTCTTTGCCGCCATCTCCAAACCGCCACAGCAGGGCACTTCCATGCGCACGATGGTCACTTCTTTGATCTCGTTGTTTCGAATGATCTCCGTCAGCTTTTCGCTGTAGTCGATGGCATCCAGCTTTGGACATCCGATGAGTGTAATGTGCCCGCGCATAAATTCTTCATGCATATTTGCATACGCATATGCGGTGCAGTCTGCCGCGATCAACAGCTTCGCGCCATCAAAATACGGCGCGTTCGGAGAGACAAGCTTGATCTGACACGGCCACTGTCCGAGACGGGACGGCCTTGCCCCTGCCTGCATCGGCGCTTCCTGTTCTGCCCGCTCTTTCATTGTCCGCATGCGGCTGCCCGGACATCCGCCGGCAGGCATCTGCGTCTTCGCCGCTTCCCTGCGCAGTGCCGCCTCTAATTCTTTCTTTTTCTTATTGGCAAGAACCGCTGCTTCGTCGTATGCAGCCGCCTCCCGCTCTACGAATGTGATCGCACCGGTAGGACAGTTCGGCAGACAATCGCCGAAACCGTCACAATAATCATCCCGCATCAGCTTTGCTTTCCCATTTACCATGCTGATTGCACCTTCATGGCAGGCCGTCGCACAGGCGCCGCAGCCATTGCACTTTTCTTCGTTGATCTCGATAATCTGTCTTTTCATCGTTTCGCTCCTTTTGTTATCTTGGTCGAGAAAGCGCTCTGCGATCGATACGCTTTTTCTCGAATATTTCTTGCGATTACAGGCTTATTATAGTATGCTTGCCATAATAAATCGGTTGTTATAACCACGAATGGAGTGTCAGAATATGGCTGTTTCTTATCCTAAAATTCCCTCGCCGCTGTTTCGCGGCTTTACAGATTCCGAATGGAAGTGTCTGTACTCGCTGCCGACACTGCGCCGCCGCACTTTTGAACGACATGCCACAATCTTTCATTCCGGCGATTCCATTTCCGAAATCGGCATCGTCCTCTCCGGCAGCGCACGCATTGAGGCAAACGATCCCTGGGGCAATCGCACCCTGCTGAACCGTATTGAGCCGGGACAGATTTTCGGAGAATCCTACGCCCTGACCCGCTCGCCTCTCATGGTGGACGTCATCGCCGCCGAAACCGGCGAGATTTTATTTTTGCCCGCCGCGATCTTTCTGGATGACACCCACACTGACTCCTGCCGTCAAAAGCTGCGACAAAATATGATGCTGCTGTCCCTCCGGAAAAATCTCACTCTGTCCACCCGCATTTTCTGTACATCGCCAAAGACGATCCGCGGCAGACTGTCCGTTTATTTCACAAGGCAGTGCTCCCTCACCGGTGCAAATGAATTCGACATCCCGTTCAACCGAAACGAGCTGGCAGATTATCTGAACCTCGACCGCAGCGCTCTGTCAAAGGAATTGGGCAAAATGAAAAACGAAGGCCTTCTCGCGTTTCATAAAAATCATTTTCAGATTCTGAAACCGTTCGAATGACCTTCGCCTGTGTTTTCTCAGCGGATCAAGCTTCCGATACTTACTTTTTTAAGGCGTGCAGCGCATAGTTGACTGCGGATGCAACACCGATCTTCATCGCATCTTCATCTACATCGAACCTGGATGTATGATGGTTTGCGCCGGTGCCTTTTTCCGGATTGCGGATGCCCAGCAGTCCGAATACACCTGGGTATTTTTCCAGATAAAACGACATGCTCTCCGATGCATACCAGGGATCTCCCACCATCAGATGCTCCTCACCGACAGCCTCTGCAGCTGCTTCCTTTGCCAGCTCACTGTACTCCGCATCATTGATGACCGGACCAACTGGCATGTACGGTTCGTGGAAGTCGATGGTGCAATCATTCAGCTCTGCAATAGTGTACGCTGCTTTTTTGAACTTTTCCCATGCTACCGGACCTGCTGCGCGGTCAAAATACCGCAGCGATCCGCCGATAAATGCAGTGTCCGGAATGACATTGATCGCTTCACCGGCACAAAACTGCCCGATGCCGAGACTGACCGACTTCGTGCGATCCAACTGGACAGACCAAATATTCTGCCATGCGTTGATCATCTGCGTACCACACAGGATCGGGCTATTGCACAGATCCGGTCTGGAACCGTGACCGCCCTTGCCATGGATTGTGATCTCAAAACCATATGCAGCGGACATGCGGGGACCTGCGCTGACCTCCAGCTTGCCGCTGTCGTATCCATAGTAAACATGCATGCCATAGCAGGTCTTGACCGGATACTTTTCCAGACCTTTCATCATCGCATGAACACCGGCGATCGGCTCCTCACCCTGCTCAAAGCAGAAAAGAATCGTACCGTCGAACTGATCTCTGTATGCTGCTAGCACACGCATAGCAGACAGCAGCATCGCCATATGGGCATCATGGCCGCAGGCATGCATCACGCCGGGATTCTCAGAAATGCAAGTACGTTCGCAGCTCAGATTCCGTGGATCTTCCTCTACCGGAAGTCCATCCATATCCGCACGCAGCATTACATAGTCCCCCGGCTCTTTTCCGTCAATACGGACGATCACACCGTACTCACCCACGATCTCAAAGGGCAGTCCCAGTCTCGTCGCTTCTGCCTGCACATAAGCGCTCGTCTCTTTTTCCTGCATGGACAGCTCCGGATGCTCATGCAGATATCTTCTCATCTTTATTGTCTCCGGTTCTTCTGCCTGCAGCAGCGCTGCAAGTGCCGGATTTTTTCCATGGAAATAGTCCATTTTAACGCTCCTCTTCGTAAAAAACATTTTTGACGTTTTTTAGTGTATGTCTTTTCGAAAAAAACTGCAAGCCTTTTCCAAAACATATTTGCATTACAGGCGGAAAACGAGTATACTAGAAAATATCGTATCGTCTGTGGGAGCAGTGCGCCCTGCGACGGTTCATTTTTATACTTTCAGGAGGATTATTTCTATGAAGCTTACTACTGTAAGAGAGCTTTACGATCATACAGAAGCGTTTCTTGGACAGACCGTACAGGTCGGCGGATGGCTCCGCAGTGTCCGCGATTCCAAGTCCTTTGGTTTCCTTGTTCTGCATGACGGAAGCTGCTTCCAGACCCTGCAGGTCGTTTATCATGATACTATGGACAACTTTGCAGACATCAGCAAGTTAAACGTCGGTGCATCTGTCATCGTAAGCGGTACACTTGTCGCTACTCCGGAGGCAAAGCAGCCTTTTGAGATCCAGGCAGACACCGTTACCGTCGAGGGCACTTCCTCTCCGGATTACCCGCTGCAAAAAAAGCGTCATTCCATGGAATATCTGAGAACGATCTCCCATCTTCGTCCCAGAACGAACACCTTCCAGGCAGTGTTCCGCGTTCGTTCCCTGATCGCATTTGCAATCCACAAGTTCTTCCAGGAGAGAGACTTTGTTTATGTTCACACTCCGCTGATTACCGGCAGTGACTGCGAAGGCGCCGGCGAGATGTTCCAGGTTACTACCATGGATCTGAACAACGTTCCGAAAAACGCAGACGGTTCTATTGATTACACACAGGATTTCTTCGGCAAGCCCACCAACCTGACCGTAAGCGGACAGTTAAACGGTGAGACTTATGCGATGGCATTCCGCAACATCTACACCTTCGGACCGACGTTCCGTGCAGAGAATTCCAACACCACCCGTCATGCAGCTGAGTTCTGGATGATCGAGCCGGAGATGGCATTCGCGGATCTGAATGATAACATGCAGGTAGCTGAGGACATGTTAAAGTATGTTATCCGCTACGTTCTGGAGAACGCTCCCGAAGAGATGAACTTCTTCAACCAGTTCGTTGACAAGGGACTGTTAGACCGTCTGAACCACGTTCTGAATTCCGAGTTTGGTCATGTGACCTACACCGAGGCTGTCAAGATGCTGGAAGAGCACAACGACGAATTCGACTACAAGGTATTCTGGGGCTGTGACCTGCAGACCGAGCATGAGCGTTATCTGACCGAGAAGCTGTTCAAGCGACCGGTATTCGTTACCGACTATCCGCAGGAGATCAAGGCTTTCTATATGAAGCAGAACCCCGATGGCAAGACCGTCGCTGCTATGGACTGCCTCGTTCCCGGCATCGGTGAAATCATCGGCGGCAGCCAGCGTGAGGACGACTATGACAAGCTGACCGCACGTATGAAGGACCTGAATCTGAAGGAAGAGGACTACTCCTTCTATCTGGATCTGAGAAAGTACGGATCTGTTCGTCACTCCGGATTTGGTCTGGGCTTCGAGCGCTGTGTGATGTACCTGACCGGTATGGGCAACATCCGCGACGTTATCCCGTTCCCCAGAACCGTAGGCAACTGCGAACTGTAATCAATCGTAAAAACAAACTTAGCAGGCGGGCTTTTATGCCCGCCTGCTTGATACATACCAAGAGTGAGGATTCCCATGAAATTTATCCATATCGCCGACGTTCATCTGGGACTGGTGACAGATCCGGGCTGCTCCTGGAGCCGCCAGTGGACAGAGGATCGCATGGCTACGTTTCGATCTGTTTTGGATGTATGCAATCAGGATCAGATCGACCTGCTCCTGATCTCCGGCGACCTGTTTCACCAGATCCCGACTGTCGCTGAGCTGAAAGAAGTCGATTACCTGTTTTCCACACTGACCCACACCTATGTGGTGCTCATTGCCGGAAACCATGATCCGAATACTCCCGATTCCCCCTATCAGGACTTCACATGGTGCAAGCAGGTCATCTTTTTACGCAAACCCACATTTGCTTCCGCTTATTTTCCACATCTGAATACCGAAGTGTGTGGATTCAGCTACGACCGCATCGAAATTCCGGAGGCTCGCTGTCAAAATGTGCGCCCCGGCACGAAGGGACGTCATCAGATCCTGCTGCTGCACGGCGGAGATGCATCTCATGTGCCGTTTCGCGTGCGGGATCTGCACAGCAAAGGCTTTGACTACATCGCTCTCGGACATATCCATCAGCCGTCCCAGTGGCCGGAGCAGTGCGCTGCTTATGCCGGTTCCCTCGAACCAACCGATCAGAACGACACCGGTGCAAGAGGTTATATTCGCGGAGAGATCACTGACGAGGGTACGACATTTTCCTTTGTTCCGGCTTCCCGCCACGAGTACCGTCAGCTGCGCCTGAATCTCACACCGGAGATCACGCAGACTGCGGTGGAGGATCAGCTGCGCCGCCTGTTGGCAGAGCGGATGAACTGTGTCTTCCGCATCCTTCTGGAAGGCTCCACAGACCCGGTCGCTCCCATTGATCCGGATCGTCTGAAGCTGCTGGGACATATCATCCGCGTGGAGGATCACACCACACCGGCCTATGATCTCGCCATACTGCGCCGGGAACATGCCGGAGATGTCATCGGGCGTTTTCTCGCCTCCTTCCCGGAAGAAGGCCTGTCCCCCGTGGAGTCAAAAGCACTTTACTATGGGCTGTCTGCCCTGTTGAAGGGAGAAAGCAAATGAAAATCACAAAAATCGAAATGACCGCGTTCGGCAAGTTCCAGAACCGGACGATCCCGTTTCATGCAGGCTGCAACTTGATCTACGGACCGAACGAATCCGGCAAGTCCACGATTCACACCTTCCTTGCTGCGATGCTGTTCGGATTAGATCCGTCTCGCGGACGCGGTGTCAGGAACAGTCTGTACCAGCGCTATCTGCCGTGGAATACGCCCGGCGCTTACGGCGGCAAGCTGTGGTTCGAAAAGGACGGACACACGTACCGCATTGAGCGTTCTTTCTTAAAGGAAAACCGCAGCCTTGCTCTCGTGGATGAGACCGAGGGTGCTGCACTGGAACCTGCAGAGGAGACTCTCGCCGCGCTCCTTGCACCCATGACCGAGACGACCTTCCGCAACACACTGCTGATTCGACAGATGCAGGCCGCTCCCGATGGTGATTTCGCCCCGGAGCTGCAAAATTACTCTGCAAATCTGGCAACTGCACAGGATGCCCAGATTGATCTCAAAGCCGCTGTTCAGTCTCTGAACACGCAGGCAAAAGAGATCAAGAAACAGATTCCGTCGGATACTCTCGCAAAGAAGATGCAGCTGGAGCAGCAGCTGCTGGAAAAGAAAAACGCATTGCAGACCATCGAGCAGGAAGCTCCCGCTTCAGCGTCTGCGCCGGGAGATGCTTCCTCCAGACTGCAGGCATTGTTGTCTGAGCAGGCTGCTCTCAAAGCCGAAGAAGCTTCCGACACCAGCGTGATACCCCGCCTCCGAACAATCCCCGGCTTTTTCCGGGTCTTGTTCCCGGTGCTGACGTTCCTCTGTGTGCTGGCTTCTCTGGGCTCTTACTTCTTCTATGATTCCCAGTGGACACTGCCGATTCTCGGTGCCGGATGGTTCTTCCTGCTTGTCACTGTCATCGTGGAATTGATTGCCAGACGGCAGGACCGCAGACAGGATGCCATCCATGCAGAGATTGACCGGCGCTCTGCCGACCGTCAAAAGCAGATTCACGCTCTGAGTGACCAGATTGCACAGCTGTCCCAGTCCAAAGACCAGCAGATTCGTTTGCAGGAGCAAAAGTCCGTCCTTCTGCGTCAGCTCAAAGAGCAGATCAGTCAGCTGGAGCAGCAGATCGGACAGCTCTCGGAAAGTCTCGCTCAGGAAAAGCAGATGTCCGAAGAACTGGACGCTCTGGAGCTGGCCAAATCCCGGATCAACGAACTGTCCAGGCAGGTACAGAGTTCTTACAGCCCGAAGCTGCGGGAAGATGCCTCCGCGCTTCTCTCTCAATTGACAAACGGCCGTTACTCCGATATGGTCTTTGACGAGCAGTTCCATCTGTCTCTGAATACCAGCGACCGGCTCATCCCGGTGGAGCAGCTCAGCCGCGGCACGATGGAACAGGCCTATCTGGCACTGCGCATCGCCTCTGTCAGACTTCTGTGCCCTGAAGAGCCGCTTCCCTTCCTTCTGGACGATGTATTTGCTTACTACGATGATGATCGTCTCAGGAGCGCTCTGGACGTTCTGCAGCATCTCGATACGCAGGTGATCCTGTTCTCCTGCCACCGCAGAGAGTCCCAGATCATGAAAGAGCTGTTAGGACAGGTGTGATTTTTAGATTACCCAACACAAAAGCCCCGATAGGAAACTTTCTTAGCTTCCCATCGGGGCTTGTTTTCATTTCATTCCAAACAACAGCTTATTTCTGCTCGTCATCTTTCTTTTCTCCCAGCACAACATGCTCCGGATTGTTGATATCCATCACGATATGTACCGGCTCATCCTCTGCATCGCCCTCAGCGGCTGCCTTCTCCATCTCGTCAAAGCCCTGATCCTGACCGCGCACTTCCTTCTTATCATCCGGAATGTACATATCAAAAATGCCCACCAGGAACTTTGAATTCACATAGGAGATGACACCCATGAACATAAAGATCAGCGGCGGGTAAACAAAATACATCAGGAAGATCATACCGGCGGTTACCAGCGCCATGATCAGTGTCTTGCCGAAATGACGAACTGCCATCACGAAGGAGAACATGAAGAAGTTCTTTACAGTGTTCTCAAACTTTGCGATCAGCGGGAAAATGTAGATCGTCACCATCAGATAAACAAAGAAAATGATCATGCTGACAAACCAGAACAGATCACTGACGGTGCCCTTCGCTTCGCGGTAGAACATGACATCAAACAGGAATAAAAATCCACAGACCGTCATGATGATACCAACGATCGCGCCCTGCTTGAAATTCAGCTTGAAGGAACGGAAGAACTGCTGGAAGATGTTACCCTCCTCATCCCGCACACGCTTCAGCATGACATAGTACAAAGCAGTAGTGGAAGGTCCGATGGTGATGATCGGAATACAGCAGACCAGCCACAAAATGTTCAGCATGATGATGTCACCAAGCTTCGACATCGTCTGCCAGAACGGATTCTCCAGGTTAAAAATTCGACTCATTGTATGCTCCTATCCAGGCCGCAACACCGACCTATGCGTAAACTCATAAGTTCCATTATAAGGGATTGTCCTGTAAAAATCAAACAACTCTTGCATACTTTAGAATACTTTTATTTCTTTTATAGATTCTTCTTCTTTGTGTGCAGAAATATGTGTTATACTACTAAGCAGAACAAGCAAAGGAGTTTTTCCCTATGGAACACGATGGAACTACACTGGGTGATGCCATCCAGGAACGCAAGCGCGTATTCAAAGAACTCTCTCCGAAGGAGAAGGTCGGATACATTTTTGATTACTATAAGATCCCGATCATTGGCGGTATTTTACTCGCCATCCTCATTGGTTTTTTCCTGTATCATTATATCTTTGAAAATCAGGACACTCTCGTATATGGCATGTTTGTAAACATCTCCGCCGATGAGATGACCTCTCAGGATGTTCCCGCGGATTACATGACCTATTCCAACCACAGCACGCGGGATTACCGTGCCTACTTTGAGGGCAACTTATTCATGGGTGTTGATCTGGGTGTTGAGGCAGAGAGCGATTATTCTACGGTCATGAAGATTGCCAGTACAATCGCAGCAAAGCAGCTCGATTTTCTGATCTGTGATGATTACGTCTTTGAGAATTATGAGAAGGTTGCCGGATATGCCGATCTGTCCGAGCTGCTCCCCGCGGATCTGTTTGAGCAGATGGAGTCTGAGGGACGCATCGTCTACGGACAGGGCACTGAGGAGAATGCGGGGCGCACCGATGAGTATGCCATGGCGATCGACATCACCGATACCGATTTTGCCGCACAGTACCACATGAAGCCTCTCAGCGGAGACACGATCTACCTCACCTTTATTGTTAATTCCAAGAAGCCGGATGAATGTGTCAATGTCCTCCGCTATATCTTTGGTCAGGATTACGTTGCAGCCGCAGCCGAATGATTTTTTATCACAGAATCCCAAAAAACGCATCTGAACTTCCCTTTTTCGTTGGAAGCGCAGATGCGTTTTCTTTTTGAGCAGACACACTCTTTTTCCTATCTTCCGTACAATTCTGTCATATGCCGGATCTCACCCGCCAGCTCTCCGGTAAAGGCGTTCTCCTGCATGCGCCATACCCAGTTGCCGCCCAGCGTAGAAGGCTTATTGATCCGCGCCCGATCATCCAGGCACAGATAATCCTGCATCGGGATGATGCACAGATCCGCCACACTGCTCATGGCAAGTGCAATGAGGTTCCATGCCAACGTATCCTCATCCAGCGCCGGAATATGCATATATTCTTTCACATAGGCGCGACAGTCCGGGCGGATCTCATGATACCAGCTGCGGGTCGTCGTATTATCATGGGTTCCCGTATAGACCACACAGTTGCGCGGATACGTATGGGGCAGGTAATTGCCCGGTTCTCTGGAGTCAAAGGCAAACTGCAGCACCTTCATGCCCGGATATCCCGAGTCTTCTAACAGCTGTCTCACGGAATCCGTCAAAAATCCCAGATCCTCCGCGATGATCCGCAGATCTCCCAGCTGCTCCTTCACCGTCCGGAACAGATCCATGCCCGGTCCCGGCATCCACCTGCCGAACTCCGCTGTCTTGTCTCCATAAGGGATCGCATAGTATTCATCAAATCCACGGAAATGATCGATGCGCACGATGTCATACAGGGAAAAACAATGTGCGATTCGTTTCAGCCACCATGCATAACCGGTCTCTTTCTGATACTCCCAGTCAAACAGTGGATTGCCCCACAGCTGTCCGGTTGCAGAAAAGGCATCCGGCGGACAGCCTGCCACACCCGTTGGCAAATGATCGTCTCCAATCTGGAACAGCTTCGGATTCGCCCACGTATCGGCACTGTCCAGCGCCACATAGATCGGGATATCTCCGATGATCTCAATACCCTGACTATTTGCATACGCATGCAAATGGTCCCACTGTTTCCGGAATGTATACTGCAAAAATGCATAGAAATCCAGCTCTTCTTTCCAGTCGATCCGCGCCCGCTCCAGCGCTTCCGGGTCCCGCTCCCGATATTCTCTGCTCCATTCTAAGAAGCTTCTGCCGCCCTCTTTTTCCTTGATCGTCATATACAGACAATAATCCGGCAGCCATTGTTCATTTTCCCTCACGAACTTCTCGTAGGACTCGTCCGGAGTGAACCGCTCAAACGCTCTGTGCAGCAGCGGAAACCGACGATGATACAGCCGCTCATAATCAATCGGCGCATCTGCCTCCGGCAGCTTTTCCTCCTCGCACTCTTCCCAGGTCAGAAGACCTTCCTGCAGCAGCGTCTCCGGATCGATCAGATACGGATTCCCCGCAAAGGTGGAAAAGGACTGATACGGAGAATCCCCATAGCCCGTCGGACCCAACGGGAGGATCTGCCATTTCTTCTGTCCTGCTTCTTTCAGACGGTCCACAAACGCATATGCCTCTCTTGAAAAGCATCCGATCCCATACCGCGACGGCAGGGAAAAGACAGGCATCAGAATACCGCTTTCTCTCATGTTTTTTTGTTCCTTTCTCGCAAGCCTCTCCTGTCCGGTCATACCTTCCAGATATCCCGGTTATACTCCGCGATCGTGCGGTCGGAGGAGAAATAGCCTGCCTTCGCAATGTTCACGATCATCTTCTCCGCAAATGCCGAACGGTTCTCCCAGTCCGCATATGCCTCCTGCTTCTTTGCTACATAGGTCCGGAAATCTAACAGCGTCATGAACCAGTCTTTTTGCAGCAGTTCTTTTTGCAGGCGCTCCAGATGTTCTTTCTGTCCGATCTCTAACAAAATGTCCGATGTGATAAAGTCCACTGCCTCGCGGATCATCGGATCACTCTCATACAGCTTCTTTGGATTATAATCCGCTTTCTCATAATGCGCAATGACCTCCTCGCTCTCCGTTCCGAAAATATAAATATTTTCATCCCCGACGAGATCGTGGATCTCCACATTGGCACCGTCCTCCGTTCCAATCGTTAATGCACCGTTCAGCATAAATTTCATATTGCCGGTGCCGCTGGCTTCCTTGGACGCCAGAGAAATCTGCTCCGAAAAATCCGATGCCGGGATCAGCTTCTCCGCCAACGTCACATTATAATTTTCCACCATACACACATTCAGATACGGGGAAACCTCCGGATCACGACGGATCAGCTCCTGCAGACACAGGATCAGATGAATAATATCCTTTGCGATCACATAGGCGGGAGCCGCCTTCGCACCAAAGATGACTGTGATCGGTGTCTTTGGTTTCTTTCCCGCTTTGATTTCCAGATATTGATGGATGATTGCCAGCGCATTCATCTGCTGTCTCTTGTACTCATGCAGACGTTTAATCTGTGTGTCGAAAATACTGTCCGGATTCAGGCAGATTCCCTGCGTCCGCTCCAGGTATGCGCATAGCTCTTTTTTCTTTTCCTGCTTGATATCCAACACCCGCTGCTGCACCGAAGGATCTTTGCGAAATTCCAGAAAACGATTCAGCTCCTCCGCGTCTTTTCGATAACCGGTGCCGATTGTCTCGTCCAGCAGCTCTGCCAACTGCGGATTGCAGTGCAGCAGCCATCTGCGGAACGTGATACCGTTTGTCTTATTATTAAACTTTTCCGGATACAATTCATAAAATGCGTGAAGCTCCGTCTGCTTCAAAATCTCCGTGTGCAGTGACGCCACACCATTGACGGAAAATCCATAGTGGATGTCAATGTGTGCCATATGCACCACATCATTTCGGTCGATGATCGCCACGGTCTCATCCGCATATTTTCTGCGCACCTTATCATCCAAAATCTCAATAATCGGCACAAGCTGCGGCACTGCCTTCTGCAAATAAGCAATCGGCCACTTCTCCAACGCTTCCGCCAGAATCGTATGATTTGTGTACGCACAGGTCTTGGAAACGATCTCAATCGCCTCATCCATGCCGATGCCCCGCTCCGTCAATAGACGAATCAGCTCCGGAATAATCATCGTCGGGTGTGTGTCGTTGATCTGAATCACCGCATACTCATTTAGATCGTGCAGATCACTGCCACGAGCCACACACTCATCCAAAATCAGCTGGGCACCGCTGCTGACCATAAAATACTGCTGGTAAATGCGCAGCTGTCTGCCCGCTTCATCGGAATCGTCCGGATACAAAAACAGCGTCAGATTCTTCCTGATATCCGTCTTGTCAAAAGAGATTCCGCCCTGCACAATGCCGTCTTCCACACTGTCCAGATCAAACAGGTGCAGCTCATTCGTCCGATTTTCATAGCCGATCACGGCAATGTTATACATCCGTGCCTGCACCGTTACATCTCCAAATGTCACCGGATACGTAACATCCGTCTTTGTCAGCCAGCTCTTTTCCTCGATCCACGGGTTCGGCAGCTCTTTTTGCAGTTCGTCCTCAAACTTCTGCCGGAACAATCCCAGATGATAGTTCAGCCCGATGCCGTCTCCCGGCAATCCCAGCGTCGCCATGGAATCCAGGAAGCACGCTGCCAGACGACCCAGACCGCCATTTCCTAACGACGGCTCCGGCTCGATCTCCTCGATGGCGGACAATTCTCTGCCATGCGCTGCAAGCAGTTCCTTCACCTCATCGTAAATGCCGAGATTGATCAGGTTGTTAGACAGCAGCTTTCCGATCAAAAATTCTGCTGAGACATAATAAACCTTCTTTTTGGAAGCCGCAGCCGATGTGCCATCGGATCGTTCTGCCGCCATCTCCTTTACAACGGAAAGCAACACTTCATACAGCTCCCGCTCCGTCGCTTTTTCGATGTTCTTTCCGAGTTTGCCTGTGATTTTCTGCTCCATTATCATCCGGGGATTCTCCTCTTCTGCCTCTTATTTTGTCTGTGTCATCAGCCCTTGACTGCACCTGCTGCAACGCCCTTGATGATGTATTTCTGACCTGTCAGATATACAACGATGATCGGGATGATCGTCAGCATAATGCTCGCCATCATCGGTCCCATCTCTACTTTTCCGTAACTTCCGCGGAAATACTGAATCAGCATGGGGATTGTCTTATATTTCTTGATATCCAATACCAGTGTCGGCAATAAATAGTCATTCCATACCCACATTGCTTCCAAAATACCAACGGAAACGAGGGTCGAACCAAGCATATGCATATCAATCTTGAAAAATGTCTGTACCGGTCCGCAGCCGTCGATCAGCGCTGCTTCCTCGATCTCGATGGGAATCGACTTTACGAAGCCGCAGAACATAAAGACTGCCAGACCTGCTCCAAATCCAAGATAGATCACCCAGATTGTCCACGGGGTATTCAGCTTCAGCTTATCCGCCGTCTGGGACAGGGTGAACATTACCATCTGGAACGGTACAACCATGGAAAATGCAAATAAGAAATATAACATTCTGGAAAGCAGACTCTTTACTCGCGTGATGTACCATGCACACATGGAGCAGAAAATCAGGATTGCTGCTACGGATGTGATGGTGATAAATAAGCTGTAAAACAGACTGCTCAGGAAGCCCTTGGATGCAATCGCATCCACATAGTTTGCCAGTCTTGCAAATGTTGCAGATGTCGGCAGCTGGAACACCGTACCGGTGCTGATCGCAGATTCTTTTTTCAGGGAGTTAATCAGGATCATAAAGACCGGATATACCCAAATAAGCGACGCGATAGAAAGTACAACGGTCCAGATCGTATTCGTTACCTTTTTTCTCATCACTGCTGTACCTCCTTTGATCTAGTTGCATTCAGCTGAATCAGTGAAATCACGATCACAAGCAGACAGAACAATACCGCCTTTGCCTGTCCATAGCCCTTCCACTGCATGCCGGCGCGGGCGTAGAAGGTCTGGAAAATATTCAGCGCCATCATCTCGGTGGAATGATTCGGATCACCACCGGTCAATGCCAAGTTCTGGTCGAACAGCTTGAAGGAGTTCGTCAGTGTCAGGAACACGCAGATCGTGATGGACGGCATTACCATCGGAATCTTGATCTTACGCAGAATCTGCCACTTATTTGCACCGTCGATCTCCGCTGCCTCAATCAGAGAATCCGATACGTTCTGCAATCCGGCGATATAAATAATCATCATATATCCGATCTGCTGCCAGCACATCAGAATAATAAGTCCCCAGTAACCGGCTGTTGTGTTCAGCGCCAGAAGCGGCTGTCCCAGAAGTGTCAGCAAACAGTTCAATAAGATCTGCCAGATATAACCCAGCACAATACCGCCGATCAGGTTCGGCATGAAAAATACGGTACGGAACACGTTCGTTCCTTTCAGCTTCTGCGTCAACAGCACTGCCAGGCCAAATGCCAGCAGGTTAATCAACAGGATCGCTGCCACTGCAAACATCACAGTAAAAATAAAGGATCTGCCAAACGATGCATCAGCAAATGCCGCCTTATAGTTCGCCAAGCCAACCCACTCTGCATTGTTGACGGTCGTGAATTTGCAGAAGGACAAATACACACCCTGAATAAACGGAATGATAAAACCGATCGTGAACGCCACCAGCGTCGGAAGAATAAAGATCGGGGCTTTCTTTCTCAAAGCTTTTTCCATATGATACCTCCATCTATGCGCGATCTATGCGCAGCTTTTCTTACTTTACAGTTTTTCTGTAATATAAAAATAGAATCCTGCATCGCAGGATTCTCCGCCTGCGGCGGGTCGCGAAGCGACAAATTCTCTTCCGCCGCAGTGCGATCCACGCGGAGCGCTTTTTGCTTTATAGGAAATGCAACGCAATTTCCTATAAAGTAAGAAAGGGCTGGCAGGCAGGTTTTTATCTGCCGCCAGCCCTTCGACTTCTACTTTTTTGCTGTGCTTACTGCGGATTTGCAAGTTCGTATTCCGTTGCCCATCCATCTACAAATGCGCTTACAACTGCATCCCAGTTTGCATCCGTCTCATCTGCTGCATATGCAGTCAGTGCGGAACCAACGCCATTCTTCCACTCTTCAGAAGGCATGGTCGGGAAGTTCCAGGATACCGGAGTCTTTCCAGCTTCGGTGTACTCGATGTTCTCTTTTACAAACAGGTTGTCGGATTCCTTTGCATCCTTGAAAGGAATAACAAATCCCATGTCATCTGCCATGCTGGAAGTACCTTCTTCAGAAGTTACACACCAGTTGATGAAATCCAGAGTTGCCTGAATATCTTCTTCGTCAGCTTCCTTGTTTACACACCAGTAGTTCTCAGTACCGGTACACAGACCCTGATTTGCTTCGTCGCCTACGCCAATGTAGATCGGGATCATAGCCAGATCATCATCGGTGAACGTACCATTTGTTACCAGATTTGCATATTCCCAGGAACCATTCTGGAAGAATACGGCTTCATTATTCAGGAATTCGTTTCTGGAATCATCACCGGTTTTTGCTGCCAGATCCTTGCCTTCGCAGGTGCTGTTGTTGATGTACAGATCCCAGATGTTGCGGTAGTTGTCTAAGTAGGTACCCTTGATGGCATCTGTGTAACCAATGCCGTCAGCCTTGTACTCAAAGTAGATCGGCAGATTTGCCAGATGTGTCTTGAAACGCCAGTCAGAAGAACCGTCCATACCAGCGGAGGTGAAGGCTGCAAAGCCAAGCTCGTCGGAACGTGCGGTGATGTCCTCTGCAACTTTCTTCAAATCATCAAAGGACTGAATGTCGTCGATTGTGTAGCCTGCCTTCTCTAACAATGTCTTGTTGCAGATCAGACCGTAAGTCTCGATAACGTATGCGATACCGGCTACAGAATCGCCGTCCTTCAATGCGTACTCATCGCTTGTCAGCTGTCCGTAAATATCGGAATCAGACAGATCGTAGCAATAATCCTTCCAGTTTGCCAGACCAACCGGTCCGTTTACCTGAAACAGAGTCGGTGCACCGCTCTTGCCCATCTCACTCATCAGAGTGGTCTCATAGTTGCCACTCGCTGCGGTAACAACTGTAACATCTACGCCGGTCTTCTCGGTGTAGGTCTTTGCCAGCTCCTGCCACTGCTCGTCCTGCTCCGGCTTAAAGTTCAGATAATAAACGGAACCGCTTGCGGTATCCTTATTGTCATCTGCCGCCTTCGTGTCTTCTCCAGCGGTACTCTCAGCCTGCTTTGTCTCACCCTTTGTTTCTGTATTACCGGTGTCTTTGTTTCCGCATCCTGCCAGTGATCCGATCACCATAGCCGATGCCATTCCAAGTGCCAGTAAACGCTTCAGATTGTTCATTGTGTGTCCCCCATTTCTTTTTTGATGCATGCGTCTTTACGCATCTCGTTTGTTTGTGCCTTTATTTTAACAATCTTATGCAAAATCCCATATCAAATATTCAACCTTGCATGCAAAAAAATAAACTGATCACAAAAACCAGTTTATTTTTTATGATTTCGATTACTGTTCTGCTTGATACTCCAAAATGCTCTCCTCCATCATTTCAAGAAATTCCTCAATGGAGATCTCGCCCTCCGCCAGCAGCGGCAATCCTTTTCCGATGGTTTCTTCCTGCAGCACAGAGTTCCACTTGGTCTGATAGTTCGGAATAATCTTTTCTGCATCCGTGAATGCCTGCAGATAATCTGCCAGCACCGAGCCCGCCTCCGCGCTGTTTTCCGCAAATAGTGTCTGTTTTTCCTGCCAGTTGTAACGGGTTCGGAATTTCAGGAATTCCATCGCGCCTTCCTGCACTTCTTCATCATAATCCGCCACGATCGCCCATCCAAAGGTCTCCGGAGATGCCACCAGCGTCCCTTCCGGAAATGCCGCAAAGCGAACTTTGTCCTCCCAGCCATCCGGAATCTGTCCGATCAGCCAATATCCGTTTGGCAGCATTGCCGCCTTGCCGGAAAAGAAATTCGAGTACGCCACATCATAGTCTACGTGCAGCGCATCCTTCGTTGTGTAGGCAAACAATTTTTGCAGCGTCTGCACCAATGTATATCCTGCCGGCGTATCGTAACTGTCCGGCAGCATTTCCCGCAGGAATTCTTCTCCCTCCGGTGTCTGCGCCGTCGCTGCCGTGGCGATCAGCATCGGCGCCCAGCCAGTCCCCTCCGTATGCAATGCCAGCGGTGTGATCCCGCTCTGTTCCAGCAGATCCAGATCCTTCCAAAATTCATCCCACGTTGTCGGAAATGTGTCGATTCCCGCCTTCGCAAACAATTCCGTATTATAGAACATCCCTGAACAGGTGAATGCCGCTGTGCTGATGGGTGCCAAATACAACTGTCCGTCCTCGTAAGTACTGCCCTCCAGTACCGACGGCTCGATCATTTCCATCCATTCCGCATCCGACGTCACACGCTCCGTCAGATTCACCAGCCGCTCCTCTTCCACCATTCGCTGATAAAAAGAGGGCACTGTACACACATCATAAATAAGCGCCGGGAGCTTTCCCGTCACGTTCATGCGCTTGAGATTTTGACGGTATTCCTCCTCCGTCTCCAGCACCCACTCCACATCCAGCGAATAGCGTCCCTCATACGCCTTGTTGAACGCATCCGCCAGATCCTGATTGTTTCGCTTACCCGTTGTGGGATCTACTGTCAGAATAATCGGGATCTGCACTCCCTCCGGCGCGGCATCTGCATCTGCCTGGCGCTCCGTTTTGCCGCACCCGCTGACGCACACAAGCCCCGCTGCCAGTACCATCGCCGCAATACGCCCTGCTGTCGTCGAAAACGTCTTTTTCTTATACATTTTCACTTTCCCCTTTTCCCGGAATCCGGATAATACAAAGCGTTCCATCCTTCTGCGCCTCATAACAATACTGCACGCGCTTTCCATATTTCAGGCGCAGTCTCGTCAAAACATTCGTTACCCCATAGCCATTTTTCTGATCCGGAAAACAATTCTTCACCTCCGAGATCGGCTTGTCATTCAGCGCATTGATCTTCTCCGCCGTCTTCGGATCGATGGGCTTTCCATTGTTGAACACACTCAGCACGAGGAACTCCTCTTCCTCGTACACGCGGATCTGAATGATTCCGCCCTCGTAGATTTCACAAAATCCATGCTTGATCGCATTTTCCACAAGCGGCTGCAAAATCAGTTTCAATACCCACGTTTGTTCCGCATCGACTCCACAATCCACAGTGTAAGTAAACAGATTTTCATTTCGGATCTCCTGGATCTGCAAATAACTCTTCACATTCTCCAGCTCATCTGCCACAGTCACAATATCGCTTCCCTTGCTCAGTGACAACCGCAAATATTTCGACAGCGATTGGATCATCTTCATTGTTGTCTCTTCTTTGTTGATTCGTGCCAGCATGTAGATGGTGTCCAGCGTATTATACAAAAAGTGAGGATTGATCTGACTGATGAGCATGTTCAGCTCACTGGTGCGCAGCTCCTGCTGCTGTACCTTGATCTCCGCCAACAGCTCCTGTATGTTGCTTACCATCTTATTATAAGAGTTTCCGATCTGATCCAGCTCCGTCTTCGTGTTCAGGTGGATCGGCTCCGCCTTCTCCTCCGCATCAAACTCCGTCATTGCCTTGCTGATGGCCCAGATCGGCTTTGTGATCCGCTTTGAAAAATAAATACTGAGCACACCGGCAAATGCGATGACAAACAGATAGATCACAAGCAGCACCCATACCACCTGTCTGCTGCCCTTCGTTAAAACAAGCTCCGGCACGATCGTAAATACTGTAAAGCCGGTCTCCGCCTGACGATATGCAAACAGCATTCCATCTGCCACCTTTTCGCTCTGCACCACGACACCTGACCTGGTCTCTTCCACCAGTTTCCCCAGTCTCGTCAATGTGCTGCGGCTCATGGAAAAATATTTGGGATACCACGCCGCACACACAGTGCCCTCGGCATCCAACACGCCGATTGCTGCCTCGTTGCTCACGGAATCTCCCATCTCCCGCACACTGTTCAGAAAACTGCTGTCCATCTTTAAGAACAGATAGCCCGGCTCATGGGCATACTCCAGACTATGCACCTTTCGACCGAGAAACAGGGCCAGCTCTCCATTGCCGAACAGCGTGTCCTTTGCCAGAAACCACACCGTATTTGCATAAGAATTGCCCAGATGCTCCAGCAGACCGCTGGTGGCAAATTTATCATAAGTCAGCTTGGAATAGGATCTTGTGTAAATATTCTGCTTATTGTCCACATAGCAATATTCCGACACCGCGTCCAGATTGATGTAGGCGAAATATTTACTCAGGGAGTTTTTTTCCACCTCTGCCAGTGGCTTTGCCTTCAAGCTCTCCTGCACCTGATCGTTGAAAATGCACTCCTCCAGCACCTTGTCCGACGTCTGAAACAGATTATCCAGCGCCATTCCCGACTTTTCATTTCGGAATCTGTACTGATCCGTCACGATCCCCATCATATTTTTGCGCATATAATACCAGACACCCACACTGGACAACAGAATCGCGATGAGCAGCAGACCGCCGGCATAGATCAGATATTTTCGCTGAAAGCCCGTAATTTTTTTCTTCATGTTTCAAATTCCTTTTTATACTCACTGGGCAGCTTGCCGGTGTATTCTTTGAACAGATGCGAGAAATAAGAAGGATTGTTGATTCCGATTTCTTCACAAATACTGCTGATGCTGTCGGTCTTGGTCTGCAGGATTTTCTTTGCCCGCTCCATCCTGCGCTGCAGCAAATACTTCTTAAAAGACATCTGCATCGTCTCTTTGAACACTCTTCCAAAGTAGACCGGATTCAGATAAATGTAAGCTGCCACCGACACGATGGACAGCTCCTCCTCTTCCAGGTGCTCCTCAATATACGCGATTGCCTCCCGCATATATTCTTTGCTGCCGCTGCTTTCTTGTTCCGCCGCAGCTGCGCATCTCGCCTCAATTGCACCGCCAAGAATCTTATAGCACACATCTACCGTTCGAGAGGCATTCAGATGCTCCATATTCGCATAATAATTGCGAAATTGCTTTTTCAGCTCTTCCGTCATGCCGTAGCTGCTCTCAATCATCATCTCTGCCTGCAGCATCACTTCATGGAGCTTTTGCACCTGCGCCTCCTCCCCTTCCGGAAGGGCATAGATCAGCTCGATAAATGCCTGCTTCATTGCCGCCGCATCGTTCTTTCGCACCGCGTGAAGCAGCACAGCTTCCTCCTCCGTAGAGCTGCTGCGCTCTGCCCGCTCCCCTGCCAGCTCCAATGTGGTGAGAATGCCAGCCTTTGACGATGCCGCCAGCTCCAGCAGCTGCTTTGCCTCCTCATAGCTTCGACGGATTCCGTCCAGACCCTTGTACGGCTTTGAGATTGCCCCGATGATCGGGCTGTTCTGCTCCTCTCGCACCTGATCCAGCAGTTGTTTCAGCTTACGAACAGTCGTATTCTCCGTTGTTCGGATCACAAAAACGATTCCATCCTTTTGCATTACAAAATCCCAGCAGTTATATATGCCTTCAATCCGCTCCTGCAATTCTTTTTTCAGGACAAAACAGGACGCTTCATATTCCAGCGCATTCGTGATCTTGTACGCCAGATCCACGCCCGCCATCAGCGTCACGAACCGGTCATCCCGCCCGATCGTCTGTCCTGTTGCATCCAACACCTGCTGCATCTTCTCCGAAGAGATTTCCTTTT
Organism: uncultured Cuneatibacter sp.; assembly: GCA_934234215.1. GTDB lineage: Bacteria > Bacillota > Clostridia > Lachnospirales > Lachnospiraceae > CAKQHB01. The sequence continues at coordinate 19,186 of CAKQHB010000017.1, read as the reverse complement.
GCAGATATTTCTGCACCACCATCTGTAAAAAGCTGTCCGAATCGCCTTGGATCACCTTCTCCAGATTTGCGACCTTTTCCGCACTCCGGCGCTGCTTCATGCAGGATTCATAGGCGCTGCTCATCGTCTCTAACAGCTTGTCATCCTCAATGGGCTTCAGCAAATACGCGAATGCACCCAGATCACATGCCTTCTGCGCATAGTCAAAATCCCGATACGCGCTCAGCACAATAAACAGACAATCCTTTCTCGTCTGCCGCACCTGCTCCATCACATCCAGTCCTGTCATCTGCTTCATCCGAATATCCGTCAATACCGCATCCGGACGAGTCTCCTCAATGACCTGCATTGCCTGCTCCCCGCTCTGTGCTGTCCCCACGACCTGAAAGCCCATCTGCTCCCAATCATACGTCGTGAGCAATCCTTTTAATAAAATCGGTTCATCGTCCACAATGACCAGTTTTAACAATTCCATATCTGCCCCCGGTTTCTTTTTTTCTTAGCTCCAGTTTAGCTCAGAAATGCAAAAAATCATACCTGATTTTATACCGGGAATGCAAAAAAATATACTTATGCAACGCAATTTCCTATAAAGCAAAAAAACACAGGAAAGATCACTCCTTCCTGTGTCCCGAAAATCCATTTGAACTGTTTAAACCGATCAGCACTTCTCCGGTTCCGGATAAGTCTCACCAAAGGTATCAACGGTTACCTTCTTCATCACCTGATCTTCCATCGGGCGATCGTTTGCATAACATCTGGTCATTGCAATGCGGTCAACCACATCCATACCCTCTGTTACCTTACCAAATGCAGCGTATGCGCCATCCAGATGAGGAGCATTCTTGTGCATGATAAAGAACTGGGAACCTGCAGAATCAGGCATCATGGTACGAGCCATAGACAGGACACCTGTGGTGTGCTTCATCTGGTTGGAAAAACCGTTCTGGCTGAACTCACCCTTGATGGAATATCCGGGACCACCCATACCGGTGCCTTCCGGATCTCCGCCCTGGATCATAAAGCCCGGAATGACACGGTGGAAAATCACGCCGTCATAAAAACCCTTCTGTACCAGACTGATAAAGTTTGCAACGGTATTCGGAGCGATCTCCGGGTACAACTCTGCCTTGATGATACCGCCATCTGCCATCTCAAAAGTAACTACTGGATTCATAAATTCAATCCTTCCTTTCTTATTACATGACTCTATTATACCCCTATCCGGCATATGTGTCATGTTCATATTTTATTCACAAACCATTCAAAATGTTTTTACACCAAAAACATTGTTTCTTCACTTCTTTTCTTTATACTAATTACATCAGTAAAAGATAACTAATTCTCGTACCCACCAAACGAGAAAGTTCATTTTTTCATTGTATCCTCCCTTATACCGAAAGACTTCCAACAAACGGAAGTCTTTTCTGGTTTTATAGGAAATTGCGTTGCATTTCCTATAAAACCAAAAAGCGCTCCGCGGGATGCGCACTCGCGCGAAGAAGAAATATGTCGCAAGCGACCGCGCTCGGCGCGAGAATGTGCCAAGGCACATTCTTTTTTATTTTCCGGGAGTTTTTTTTATTTACCGGGAAGCTCGCTGCGGTTCCTCACAGAAACGTCCATACATCTTCGTACACTGACGCAGCCACTTCAGCTCTTCATTTCCAAGCTGACCCGGCTTTAATCTCCAGCGCCAGTTTTCTCCGATCGTAGACGGGAAGTTCATACGCGCCTCATTACCCAGTCCCAAAATATCCTGTGCAGTCACGATTGCGGTCTGTGCGATACTCTTCCATGCATCCCGGATCATCGCCTGCACGCCCTCGGAAATCGTCGCGTCCTTCGCAATGCCAAGGTATGTATATACTTCCTCCCGCACTTCCTCAGACAGGTTCTCCAGATAGCCCGCTGCTGTCTCATTGTCATGAGTTCCCAGATAAACCACACAATTTGTCGTCGTGTAATTGTGCGGCAGATATTCATTATCCGAGCCACTGCCAAAGGCAAAGCCCAATACCTTCATACCCGGAAGCCCGGTTTCTGCCAGCGCATCCTTGACCTCCTGCGTATTCACACCGAGATCTTCTGCAATCAGCTTTGTCTCACCCAGTACCGAATGAATCGCATCCATCAGATGCAGTCCCGGACCCGGTGTATACCAGCCACCGCGGGCATTCGTATCCCCATAGGGAATCGAATAGTAACGCACAACACCGATAAAGTGGTCAATGCGGATGCAGTCATACAGCTTCGCTGTCGCCTTCATGCGCTCTTTCCACCATGCAAATCCGGTCTCCTCCTGATACTTCCAATTGTAGATCGGATTCCCCCACAGCTGTCCATCTGCGGAGAACAGATCCGGCGGACATCCTGCCACGGTCTTGGGACGCTTCTCTTCATCCATATCAAACAATTCCGGATGTGTCCACACATCCGCACTGTCCATCGCTACATAGATTGGGATATCTCCGATGATCTCTACGCCTTTCTCTGCGGCATAGGCACGCACCTGCTTCCACTGGCGGAAAAATGTAAACTGCAGAAACTTCCAGAAGGAAATATCCCGCATCAGCAATTCTCTGTAATGCTCCAGCGCTTCCGGCTGACGCATCCGAATATCTTCGTCCCATTCCATCCAGTTTCTTCCGCCAAAATGGTTCTTGCAGGACATAAACAGCGCATAATCCTCTAACCAATACGCATTCTCCTGCTCAAATGTGCGGTACTCCGCTGTCTCCCCATAGCTGCTGGCAGCCCATGCGGCACGTAATACCTGAAACCGGCTTTCATACAGCAGATCGTAGGATACCTTTTCTTCCTCTCTGCCCCAGGTAAAGCAGTTCACATACTCGATTGGCACCAGTCCTTCCTCAGACAGTGCATCCAGATCAATATAATACGGATTTCCCGCAAACGCAGAAAAGCCCTGGTAGGGACTGTCGCCGTAGCTGACGGGCCCTAAGGGCAATACCTGCCAGTAATGCTGGCCATTTTCTGCTAAAAGATCAATCCAGTTTCTCGCCTCTTTTCCGAAATTGCCGATCCCATACGGTGAGGGCAGACTGCTCACCGGTAGCAGCACACCTGAAAAACGGCTTTGCTTCTTCTCGCTCATTTCCCCAATGCTTCCTCCACATCCAGTTTAAATTGCTCCCATGCATCTTCATGCTGGACAAAGTATCTCGGACACTCTTTCCCGGTCACATCATAATGACGGATCACATGGGAAGAATCCAGTCCATATACCTGACACAGCCAGGTGGTAAGCTCTACCAGACGATCATACGATGCGTCTGTGAATTTTCCGGTATCGTCGGGATGACATACCTCGATAGATATTGTATCACGATTTCGGTCATTGCTGGCAGAAGATTTTTCTGCAAGTGGAATACACTGGATCACTTCACCATCCAAACCGATCAGAAAATGAGAGCTGACCTGTGTATCCGCCTGCGCATAATAACTGCGGTTCTGCTCTGCTGTCGTTCCGGGATTGCCTACATAGTGAATGACGATATCCGTCACTCCCTCCAACTGCTCGCCCCGGCGACCGACGCCATTGACCGGCACAATCTCCTGTTTTACATAAGAAGGCAGTTCCACCACCTTCTCCACAACGGACCCGCCGCTCCCCACAAGCACCGACTCCTCACCGCCCCCGGCAGCTTCCTGTTTGCCCTGATAACGATTCCACACCATCACTGCCAAAATCACACAGGCTACCAATGCGATCAAAATCGGCAGGATCAAACGATTTTCTTTCTTTTTCATAATCCTCTCCTATCTGGAGCGCTCCGCGCGACGGGGCGACGGAAAGTCGTGCATACGAGTTTCCGTCTGCCATAAACACCATGTTTGTGACGCTTCGTCACAAACTGGATGGGTGAAAAAAGAGCGCATCAGCGGCTTTTTTCACACTTACTCCTATCCGGAGCGCTCCGCTTTTACTGCTGCTGCTCCTGCAGCACCTCATCTGCCACCCGATGCAGCTCGTCCACTGCGCTGCGCAGGCTCTGCTCATCCTGAGGTGTCATCTTCTCCGGCTTCATATGCTTCAGCTGATGCTTGAGATTGCTCAGTTTTTCTTTGATCTCGGACTTGCGCTCCTTCGTCAAAGACTTGCGCTCCTTCACCAGCGCCTGCTCTGTCTGGAATGCAAGACTCTCCGCCTCGTTGTGCAGCTCCATATACTCCTTCTGCTGGCGATCCTGATTTTCATACATGGCCGCATCCTGCATCGCGCGCTCAATATCTGCTTCGGACAGATTCGAGCTGGCGCTGATCGTCACATGCTGCTCTCTGCCGGTACCAAGATCCCGCGCAGAAACATTCAGGATACCATTTGCATCAATATCAAATGTCACCTCAATCTGAGGCACGCCCCGCATCGCACGCTTGATGCCGCTCAGTCGGAAATTGCCGATCAGCTTATTGTCTCTCGCGAAACGACGCTCGCCCTGCAGAACCTTGATATCTACGGACGTCTGGAAATTCGCCGCTGTCGTAAAGATCTGGCTGTACCGCGTCGGAATCGTGGAATTGCGCTCGATCAGACGAGTCGCAACACCGCCATACGTCTCAATCGACAGAGACAGCGGTGTAACATCCATCAGCAGAACTTCATTCAGTCCGCTCTCTCCCGCAAGCTTTCCGCCCTGAATGGCTGCGCCCAATGCAACACACTCGTCCGGATTCAGATTATGGCTCGCCTCGATGCCGATCAGCTTGCGCACCTTCTCCTGTACCGCCGGAACACGGGTCGAACCGCCTACCAGCAAGACCTTGTCCAACTGATCCGGTGTCAATCCGGCATCTCTTAATGTATTCTGAACCGGCAGCGCAGTCTGCTCCACCAGATCATAAATCAATTCTTCGAACTTCGCTCTCGTCAGCGTCACATCCAGATGCTTCGGACCATCCTTCTCCATCGTGATAAATGGAATGTTGATGTTCACGGAAGTCACGGAGGACAGCTCCTTTTTCGCCTTCTCTGCCTCTTCTCTCAGACGCTGCATCGCCATCTTATTCTTTGAGAGATCGATGTGCTCTGTTCTCTTAAACTCCTGCAGCAAATACTGTGTCACACGCTCGTCAAAATCATCGCCGCCCAGATGATTATTTCCCGCAGTCGCCAATACGGCGATCACACCGCCGCCGATCTCAATAATCGACACATCGAACGTGCCGCCGCCCAGATCGTATACCATGATCTTGCGAGGTTCCTCGTTGTCCAGACCATATGCCAATGCTGCCGCTGTCGGCTCATTGATGATTCGTTTTACCTCCAGACCGGCAATTCGTCCCGCGTCCTTTGTCGCCTGACGCTGGGTGTCGTTAAAGTACGCCGGAACGGTGATAACCGCCTCTGTGACTGTATCGCCCAGATACTCCTCCGCATCTTTCTTTAGCTTCTGAAGGATCATCGCAGAAAGCTCCTGAGGAGAATACTTCTTCTTATCAATCGAAATGCGGTAATCCGTGCCCATCTCACGCTTGATTGAGGCAATGGTGCGATCCGGATTCGTAACTGCCTGACGCTTTGCCGCTTCCCCGATCAGGCGGTCGCCATTCTTCGAAAATGCAATCACAGACGGTGTTGTTCGGCTGCCTTCGCTGTTTGCGATCACAACAGGCTTTCCGCCTTCCATCACTGCCACACAACTATTTGTCGTACCCAAGTCGATTCCGATAATCTTACCCACTGCTTAACTCCTTTCCGCTGTCAAACGGGCTTTCTGATTCAAAATTTTTAATAATACAACGGTCCACAGCACATGCCGCCCCCTCCGCAGCACATACTGCAAAGCGCATATGTCGCACATAGCTTGCAGCAAAAAGAACTTCCGCTGGAATTTGGATAGCCGTAGCTTCCCTGCTGTCCGCGATACCAGCTGCCGCCGTTCTCCAACGTCTGTACCAACTGGCGGAATGTCAAATTGTTCGGCTCCATCTCCGCAGCTTTCTTTGCATGCTCCAGCGCAATGACGTTATTGCCTGCACCGGAATTTGCATAAGCGCTGTAATAATACCATCTCGCTGTGCGGGGTGTGATATCCCGCAGCACATTCAACGCCTGCTGATACTCCCCACTGTTGATATAGCTGCCTGCCGCCCGCAGCAGCGGGTCGGACTCGTTGCGATAGTTCACACCGGCACTCTGATATCCGCCCGGACCTCCGAAGCCGCCGAAAAAGCTGCCCCAGCCAAAGTCCTCAAAACCACCTGCGCCCTGTCCGCCATAGCTCTGATTCTGATAGCCGTCACCATCGTAACCGGTACCATCTGCATTTCTGCCATAGCCCTGTCCGGTGCTGCCGTAACTGCTATAACCGCCATAGCTTCCATAGCCGCGGCTGCCGCTGCCATAAGCGCTGCCCTGATAGGTGCTGCCGCCGCTCTGTTCTCTCTGGATCTGCTGATACGCCTGCTGCACCTCTTTGAACTTCGCCTCTGCTTCTTCTTTGTGAGGGTTGTTGATGTTTGCATCCGGATGATACTTACGGCTCAACGCGCGATATGCTTTTTTTATCTCTTCTTCCGTCGCTCCACGCGACACACCCAAAACCTCATACGGATCTCTCATCTTTACCTCTATTCTGTGACCGGCGCAGCTGAACCTGCTCGTAGCGGTTCCAGACACCGGCATATATAATATTACGGAGCAGCTCCGCGTCCTGCACGATCGGCAGCACCTCAAACGCTCTCGCACTCTCTGTCATCATCATGGTCAGAATCTGTCCGCACCATGCATCAAAATCCTTCTGTCCTTCTCTCTCAAACAGCGGATTAAACGTCCCCTTTTCATGGTCCTCTTCCAGATCCTCATATGCATCCATCAGATAAATGAACTTGCCAAGATAAAATCCACAGCGGTACAAAACCTCCCGCCATTCATCCTCCCGGTATAAAAAAAGCTCCGCCATCACCTGACCGAACAGCCCTGCCATCTCATCAAAATTCAAACTGCCGTCCTTCTCCGCCTGACTCAGACGCGCCATCGCCTCCTCAATCCGGGCGACCTTCTCCGGGTACGTCTGCCTGATCCGGGCAACACTGCCCGCGAGACTCTTCGCCAGAGCACCCTTCGCGATCTTATGCTCATCGTTCCAGTCATCGAGACTCTTATAATATGCCATCAAAACATTCATATCGGCTGCATAGGCACTGATGTCATTTACCAGATAGCCATGCTTTGTCGTCGGATGCGCAACACATCTGGCAGCTCCCTGTTCTGTCTTTGGCTCATAAAGTCCTGACAGCAATATCACAAGAAACGTCATATCATACGTCAGTGTCAGCTGCCCTTTGCGCCCATATCCATCCTTTAACGCTCTGCACAATCCGCAATACCAGGCGTGGTATGTCTCATATTCCCGGATTCTTAACTCCGGCTTGTTGATCGTGATATATCCGAACATGCCATCCTCCTGTTTTTGCTCTTGTTTTACGACCTGTTTTATTATCCCCATTTTCTATACAAATGTCAATGAGATGCCTATGAAAAGAGTCTAAAAAAAGAGTAAAATCGCGGGTTTCAGCCCTTTGTACAAAAGGAAATACAAACCGCACAATCTTACTCTTTTTACTCATTTTATGTTCTCAGTTGTTCCCCTGTGAGCAATTTGCCGCGTCAATCGCGATCACCAGCATCAACGCCATGACCTCATCCGCCGGGTCCACAATGTCCAACACATAGGTATCCCCCCAGTGGAACAGCTCCTTCGAAATATGCGCCACCAGACCACCACCCGATATCACATCGTAATCCCAGCCCCAGATCGTACCATCGCACTGCCAGCCATTGCAGTCGATCTCGTACTTCGGCCGGAAAAAAGTCCACTTCTGTTTGATGATTCCAACAGTCTCCCCATCCACATCAATCTCAAATGTGGGAAGCAATTTCAACAATTTCTCCCGTACCATCCCCACTTCCCGATCATACCGGTCATACACATGAATTTTGTGTCCGATCGACAAAAACTCCGACTTCACAAAATACTTTGCCTCGCCATTCTCATCGTAAATGTCATACGTATCTGTCCAGGAAAATACCCTCTGTTTGATCAAAAGCTTCATTCGTCTTCCTCCTCGCCAAACACATCCTGCGCCCGCAGCTCATTCCAGCGGGCATTCGCCGCGATTGCCTCTTTCTTTTGCATGATGCGATTCCGATCGCTGAGGATCGCCAGCATCTCATCCACCAGATCTTCCACCTTCGGCTGATCGTAATAAGACAAATACCCCAGCATCCGCCGTGCCGTAAAATCCGTATTCAGATTTTTTGAAATCAAATCGCACAGCTCCTCCGGATATCCGATGCGCTTTAATTCCTCATATAATTCCATGCTCAACTCTGTTCGTGGTTTCATGTTTCTCCTCGATTTCAAGGGGCTACCAACGTGATTTTTTTGTCTGCGATCTGCTTTTCGTAAAAAACTGCACGCCATTTCACTGTTTCCCGTGGTTCAAAATGCAGCGAAGAACCTGCAATCTGTATCTTCTTCGCTTCTGCGTTCTTTTCTATTTCTGCCTTCTTTTCTGCTTCTGCATCTTCCGCAGTATCCGCCTTGGGTTTGCAGCTCACTCCGACAAATATCGCTGTCGGTCCATCCGCACCACCGATCACACTCACCGCTGTCGCATCCTCTTCGCATTCTTTGTTCCGGAACTGCTTCTGCTTTATCGGCTCATCCCCAGTCTCGCAATCTACAAGCTGGATTCTCCCCGCCGGCTCCGGTGAAATCGTGTACTCCATCGTCTGTAAATGATTCGGAAACTTCCACTGCCCATACTCCGGATAGTCCATCGGCAGCTCCTGCTGCTCCAGACTTTCCACAGTCAGTGTGTAACTTTCGCCATTTATCGGATGTGTAAATTTCAATTTTTCGCCCGGTTCATGTACACAAAATGTTTCACCATAAATCGGTACTTCCCTCTGCCGCATCAATAATTCCAACGTCTTGATTTCTTTTGGACGTCTTACACTCTTCCACGGAAACGAAATGCGTGTAATCTGCCACACATAAGACAAATCTAAATCGTACTGCGCTAACACCGCATCCATCTCATCATCCCGCGCCCAGCCATCGACCATCCCCTCCGGCATATATGTCACTCCACTGCTTTGCGCCATCTCGCTCGTCTGACCGTTCACTGTAACCGCACACATCAGATCCATCTCCAGAGGATTCTCTGCCTGCATCTGATTCTCCTGCTCCGGTGTAAACTGACTATATTCCTCATCGCCATTCAGTCCCCATTTTTGCAGAAACTGCGTAATTTCCACCGGATCGATGCACATACACACATCCACAACCAAACCTTTTCCACACAAATATACAGACGGGACAAGCCAATGCCTGCCCGCCCACTCAAATGCACAGTTAATCTTTTGTTCCAGACCAGCGCGTTCCCAGGAAGAATGTGTCCAGAAATTACCGCTGTAAAAAACTTCGTTTGTCATAACGTTATACCGTTTCTATAAATATAAATCCACTTCTCTTTATTACAGTCATATCCCAGCTCTGTATAAATCGCTCTGCTGACATCCTTCGGATTGGATACCTCTGCCTCAAAGGCGGAAGATCCTGTCTGTTCAAAAGCATATTTCAAAATTTCTGGCAAAAGCTCTTTTCCAAAACCGGTATAATCAAGACTATTTAATAATACCAATTCGAACTGACCATCCCCACCGTCTTCTTCTGCTTCATAATGAGCAAAACCGACAAACGTATCCGTCTTGTCTACAACTGCTACCGAACTTCCCATAAAAACTCCCCAGAGCGTATCAATGCTTTCTGGAACTGAGTCGATAAGAGAACGAAATGTCTCCTCCTGACACATCACCTGCTTAAAACCAGACTTGTCCGCCGCTTCAATATCACGGATATCAAAATTAGTGCCTGTAATTCTCATGGGGTTCTCCTTCTAAGAATATCTTCTTTCAAATTTATTGGGTTCTTTTTCAACTAGTTGCTTTGATCTATTGTTGTTTAGGATAAAATTTGTTTTTAATACAGTGTAATTTTCAAGGATCTCAAACAACGACAATGTTCCCAGCAACGCTTCTACTATTATAATTTACAGGGTTCTCAAACTTGCTATGTCGATATACTCGTCAAATGGAAATTTGAGTTGTTTCATAATTCACAAGGTTTTCAAACTCATGTCATCGCACAAGTCTAAAAGGTCAAAACCTGGGTTGTTTTCTAATTTACAGGGTTCTCAAACAACGTACAGTATTTCTGGTGCAGCAATTTCGCTTGAGTTATTTCGTAATTCACAAGGTTCTCAAACTTACTCAGCACCTCATTCAGATCGTAGGTCGCTTGAGTTATTTCGTAATTCACAAGGTTCTCAAACAGTCTGTCAACGCGTTAGCATGCGCTGGAGGCTTGAGTTATTTCGTAATTCACAAGGTTCTCAAACTATCTTCTGCTGCTTATGATTTGAATAATTGCTTGAGTTATTTCGTAATTCACAAGGTTCTCAAACTGTGTAGCTGCCTGTAGGCGATTGATCTGGGCTTGAGTTATTTCGTAATTCACAAGGTTCTCAAACCTCAAATTCCTTTTGAGACTCTCACCGAACCTATTCTGTCTGGTAAACAGCGTGCCTTACAATCTAGCTCTACTTTACTATCACGCACAAGTCTTTGTCAATGATCGTTACATTTTCTGCCTCAAGTTTTTCCCGCTCCTGTCCTTCCACCAGCAGTAGCTTCATTTTGGAATACGCCGCCTGCTGATAAAGCTCTTTCAATTCTTCCTCCGTCAGATAATTTTTCACATTTACGAGCAGCAATACTCCGAATCCGGCTAATGTCGAACTGATTTTTATGTACTCGGTCAGTTTTTCTACCAGCGATTCGTACTCGCAGTTTAGCTTAACTCCATATAATTTGAACAGCTCCTGCCATGCAAAGTCATACTGATATTCCACATTTTGATACGGCAATTCTTCCAGAATTGTTTCCAGTACTTTCAGCATGCCAGCATTTACTTCCACTTTTTCCCGAATCATCTCATCGCCAAGTACATTCATCTTTGCGTATAGTTTATTCAAAATCGCCTTTTTATTAAAATCTAGTGAAAAAGGATCCATCACATAATCTACAGCTTTACTCAATTTGTATTCTTTTTCACCCTCTGACAATGCAAAGGACTCCTCCATTCCATTTATCTGATTTTGAAAATCCTGTAGAAATTCCGCAAATACATGTGGATTTTCCAGCACGAAAACAACCGGTTCATTCTCGCGTAATTCCAAGCAGATCTGATATTTTCCATACGCCAACTTCACAAAATCACCAGCCTTTCATCGTTATCCAGTACTTCTGTTTTTTTCTCACCCACAATATATTCAATTTTTCCAAATTGCTTTTCTGTAATTGTCAACGCCTGAACCAGTCCCTCCGGCGGCTTATTCTTCCGTACATTGTCCACGAGAAAATCAGCCGCCGAAGAGTTCTGCGCCAGCCTGCAATAGATAGATTCCTGTATCATCAAAAATCCATTTTTAATCAAATATTTCCGAAACTTTGTGTACTCCCGTCTCTGCGCGGTTGTTTCCACCGGCAGATCGAACATTACAATCACCCTCATAAATCGGTAACTCATTTCTGTAAAACCGTATTGCCGAAAGATCTCGGTCATTCAATGCATCAAATACACTTCGAGTGTATATTTTGATGGCATTTGTCACAAACTCTTTCCGCTCTCCTATGATGATTTCCGCATTCAAGATCCGCAACATTTCGTGCTTCTCTTCCGTCTCAAATTTCTCAGGCTTCAACTCCAACACAAACCGATCCACAATCGGTCGAAATGGCTCCATCAAATCTGATCCCAAATTGAACGGATTGAACATATTTCCATGAAATAATCCTATTTGTGTAATATATCCATTTGCTGCAATTTCTCTGTTAAAGGTAGATAAAAGTAATGTGTATCCATAGTTCAATGCTGCGTTTATCGGATTTTCTGTAGAACGTGTAAAATCTTTTCCGAACAACGCATTAAAATACACTTTCGCCGCATGTCCCTCTCGATTCGTGCTGTCTCCAATCTGAAGTTCCTGTAAATATCCCTCTAGCAATCTTGCTTCTTCTTTTCCACAGTATGCCAATAGCTCCGCTTGTTTTCGTATCTTCTCTGCCACAATCTCCGTCCAGATAATCGCCTTCTCTTCCTCTGTCCATTCTGACTGCTTCCGAACTTTGATACTCGTATCATGACTCCCATAATAGGGAATCACTTCGGAACTTGGATTCCGTTTCTCATCGCAGAAAATCACTTTAATTTTTCGTTTCATTAGCTCACTCATCAGGTACGCTGTCAACGAAACCGCTGTACTCTCAATTAACAGCGTACCGATTTCATTCAAGTGAATTTTCTTCGTCTCTGCTCCGCGGACTACCAGATAGCCAATCTGGTAGTCCAACTTCGCATTACTCGCTATGACAACTGTTCGCCAACTCATACCGTCAACAGGTCTATCTTTGATTTATACAGACCTGTTACAGACTGATTGATCAAAATAACCTGCTTTCTTAACGTGATTTTCTTGCTAATACTACTTTTTCCAACTTGCGTTTTGTCTTTTATTTGACTTAAATTTATTCCCGCATTTTCTCTACTCGACAATTTTAAGATTTGTAACAAAACCTCCACTTGTTTCTCTACATCAATTGTCTCAAAAATTCCTTCTCCCTTTTCTAATCTTTCCCCCATTGATACCGGTCTCTTTGCAAAAATTCCGTTTAAATGCTTTTCTTTCAATATTCTATACAATCGAATATTCTTATCTCTTGTCACTATCTGATTCTCTATAAATGCATCTTTATCTTTTGACACTTTTTCTAAATTACGAATATAATCGTTTGATTCTTTATCTAAAATCATTTGAGTTGCACTGCAAACCCGTAAATCATCTTTTGATCTACCTGTTAAGTATAATTGGAATCCATCCACCTGTATCAATGAGTATATTTTTATTTTTTCCATCCGAACCGAAGGATTTTTATATCCAAGTTCTTCTGCACAATATCGTTCCAAATCCTCCTTTGCCTTCAACGTATTCGCTAGGTATATCGGAATCTGCTCAATGGTACGAACCTTCTTCTTTCCTTTTTCATGTTCAACCAAAATAAAATAGGCTCCCTTTATACTACCATATCCACCATATCGTTCTGTTAGATTTAGTCGTGGCTCTGTTGCTTTTACTGGCATGTATCCAACACCTTTTTTCTTTGCAACTTTCTTTGCCGATATCGGATTCAAATCTGAAAGTTTACCATGTTCTTCATAGTTCATAAATGTGACAAGTGGTGTATTTTTTCGCATCATTGCCTTTACGATTCTTATACTCCTGCTTTTTTCCACATTCCATGCCACAGTATTGTTTCGTGCTACGTTCTTTTCAAAAATTGTGTCCATTTTGTATGAATACTTTTCGGAATTTCTATTGCATTCCAGAATAAAATTATACGGATTCTGTGTAAATTTCGTATCATACACATTTCCAACTACAACATTCAAGTAAGCATCCTGAGCATGGTGGAAATCATTCACCGTTCTGCACTTTAATAAGTCAAACTTATATCGAAAGTCGCTGACATTTCCCGCTTTTACATATACAATCCGCGTATTTTCAAATCCACGACGGAATAAGTCCGCAATTACCTTTGTTCCCTGTCTCGTTTCTACCAACTGGCGATTGATGAAACAGGCACGCTCATCATCCGTAAATTCTTCTTTGCGCATTAAGCGCTTTAATTTTTCGGATGAAATAAATCCTCCTTTCTCTAACATTATCCACTTACCCACCATTTTTTCTTGAATTTCTCTTTTCAGTGGATATTTATCACTTTTTTCTCGATTTGCACTTTGTTTTACGAGTACCATATTATTTTCCAAACTATCATCTTTTACGCAACTTTGAGGATAAATATGGTCAATATCGTACATGTTCTTTTTGAATAAATCTTCCAGATTGATTCGTTCTCCCGTATACATACAGCATCCCATCTGCGTATAATATAAGTACAGCTTCTTACTGCGCAGCGAAGCGTCACTCTCCTCATTCAGATGTTCAAACAGTTCTGCCTCTTCTTTCTTGCAATACTTATACTTCTCCAGCAGCTTTTTCTTTCTGCTTACAGTCCGCTTCTTCTCCGTGTCGGCATCTCGCGCCATTTCTACAAAGATTTTTTTCGGTTCACAGCCCATGACCTTTACAAGCTCTTTCAGAATCAGGATTGTCTGCCATGTCATGCGCTTCACCGGCGCTGATAAATATAGACCATCCAAATCCTCATACTCAATTTCCTGCAAAGACTGCTCTATCTTCTCCTGTTTTTCTTCGATTGCTTTCTTGTAAGTATATTGTCTACTTTCAATCAGCTCTGTCAGATTCTTATTTTCTTGCCACATTCGTGCAATAATTGTCAATTTTTCCTTAGTATCCTCATCCTCGCCTTCTGTCTCCAGCAGTTCTTTGGAAAGTCGCCCCCAGTCATTGAACTTCAAACCTTCAATTCGTTTCAGCTGCTCTGGTGTCAGCTTTACACTATATGCATCACGAATCTTCTTGCGCAGGAATTTTTTCGAATCGCCATAGATTGTCGCCCACTGGATGATCTGTTCTGCCATCTGTTCCTGCTCATAGGTCAGATGTTCCACACCAAATATCGCGCAGAACTTTGCATAATTACTCAGTCGATTTGTGAAATCTCCATCAATTCCACTCAATTTTACTTCCGCACTTTTTTCCACATAGCCGTTTTTTTTCAAAAAATTCTCTATATTTGTTGCAGTTACTTTTTTCCCGCTTCGGAACAATTGCTCATACAATTCCTGCTTCAATTCCGCACTAATCCGCTCGCCATTGATTTGCAAATTGTTCAATTCATTCAGAACCATAAACCGCTCATATAGCAGGGAATTTTTCGGCAACACCTGTTCTCCGTTTAAATATGTACAGTGCTTTACCATACGCTGGATAAATTCTTCTGCACTCTCCTCCACATCAATTTTCTGTTCAAAATTCCACGGATATACTTTGCCCGTCTCTTTTCGAATCGACCAGGAATTTTTACTATGCGGATTGCTACCCAATCCGCCATATAGAGAACCTACGTAATACGGAATCTGGAAGGAGAACATTTTCAGGATTCGCTCACTTGCTGTTAATCCACTCTCATCCCGCTTTTTCAGGAACGGCAAATACTGCTCCGCATTCTGCAAAATCTTTTTCATTTCTGCAGCATGTAGCTGGTTTGGAATAATACCATTCGAGACAGTTCGTTGCTTTGGCAAAAATGTTCCCTTATCAAGCTCTTGTAAAATATAGGTTTTATCTTCACAATCTTGTGTTTTTTCTACAACTTTGCGTAACTCATCAAAAAATGTGCCTTCTTTGTATTCTTTAGTTCGACCTCGACGCACTTTCTCTATCTTTGAATTTACAGAGCCAACATAAGCACTGTAATTATTCTCCCCCATAATTCGAAATAGCTTTGTGTATTCTTCCATCGAATATGCTTTCACAAGCTCCTTCAGCTTGAACAAATCTTTTTGGTGTTTTTTGTATAACTCAACTCTTGCATACGACAAATACTTGTACGTACCGCTTTCGCCTTTCATAATACTCGCAAGCAATCCCGCATCGTGAAGCTGTTTCATACATAAGAATAATTCATACTCTTCTTCATCCAGCAAATCTTCTACTGTTGCGCTGATCTCATCAAAATCACCTTCTCGGAAGGAAACCGCAAACTTCTTTGTCTCCTCATCAAATACTTTATCCACATAAATTTTTGCCAGAGTTCCCTTTAATCCACACAACAATGTCACAATCTCTGCCTGCTGCTTGTCTGTCTTTCTCCAGTTAAATTCCTCTAATATCTTTTCCTTTTTACTTGTGTTTGTGTAATCTTTAGACACCAGAATTTCTTCAAATCTGCCTGTATTCTCCCATGCGGGAAATTCTATATTCAGTACTTCTTTTACTGAACTGCGGAAACACCCATACAGACTGCTCATTTCTTCCATCCCATCGCCCTGCACATTGCTGTTCAGGAAATGTCCGCGATGCTTATACAGATTCAAAAGCGCAAGGTACACAAGCCGCACATCATGTGGCTCTGTCGAATCCAGCAACTCTTTCCTTAAATGAAAAATAGTCGGATATTTCTGATAATAATCTTTGTCGTTATAGTCTTTCCCTGCAAACAAAGCAAAGGGCTGCTGCTCTGTCTTATCCTCCGGGAAATACTTGCTGTCCTCAAGCCTCTGATAAAATCCCGGATCTACTTTTTCAATTTCATCTGCAAATATTTCCTGCAAATATCCAATACGAGCCTTCTCCCTCTGCAATCTGCGCCTGGACACACGGCTTTGTCTTCTGGACGCTGATGTTTCCGCCGTTTTGAAAAGTCTCACACCCCAGAGATCCTTTCCCTTCCTCCGAAGGAGATGATACTCCGGATCTGTCACTGCCCATCCGACAGAACCAGTTCCCATATCCAGCCCCAAGTAGTACTCTGTATTCATACATTTCTCCAATCCGGAACACATTTCCGTGTTCCATTCCGTATTTTTACATCTACAAGATTTTCAGGTTTGGGTTCTTTCTTGACTTTTTCGGCATGTCGTGATATGTTTTATTTGTAATTTACAAGGTGAGTACAAATAAGGATTTATCCGACATCGCCGAAAGGTCCACATTGTGTGGCAAAAAGACCGAAAGGTCTTTTTTTATTTATGGCAATAGAATGTTCGCGAAGTGTGCATTCTATTGTTTTGTAGAAAATTAAAACTTCTTTTTTTGCACAAACCCCGGCACAAAAACTTGTACCGGGGTTTTCTGTATCGTCTTTTCGACTATTTCAATGTGCAATTCCTTTTTCGCAATTCCATCGCAATTATGCCAATAATGGCTTCAAGGCTTCTGCAAGCTGATCCTTCTGTGCCTGTGCTTCTGCCACATCTTTTCCTAATGTAGTGAAGTAGGTCTTGATCTTCGGCTCTGTTCCGGAAGGACGAACCACTACTGTCTGTCCATCTTCCAGTGTGTAGATCAGAACATTTGCTGCAGGCAGACCAGTCTCTTCGGACTTCTTGTAATCTACAACCTTAGCAACCTTATGTCCGGCAAATTCTGTCGGAGGATTATCTCTCAGACCCTGCATGATACCAGCCATCTTGTCCATACCGGTCAGACCAGGGAACTCAAAGCTGTCTACCTTGTTCAGATAACGACCATATTCTGCGTAGATTTCTTCCAGACGCTGCTTCAGAGAACTTCCAATGCTGCGATAATATGCTGCCATCTCGCAGATCAGCATGCTGCCGATAACGGCATCTTTATCTCTGACATAAGATCCTGCCAGATATCCGTAGCTCTCCTCGAAACCAAAGATGAAACGCTCTACTTCGCCTGCTGCTTCCAGATTTGCAATCTGATCACCGATCCACTTAAATCCGGTCAGGACGTTGCGCATCTCAACACCATAATGTGCTGCAACTGCATCTGCCAGAGGCGTTGATACGATAGACTTTACTGCAACCGGCTTCTCCGGCATCGTGCCCTTCTCGATACGACCTGCACAAATATAATCTAACAGAAGAACACCAACTTCGTTTCCGGTAACCAGCTCATAAGAACCATCCGGGCACTTCATCGCAATACCAACACGGTCTGCATCCGGGTCTGTCGCCAACATCAGGTCTGCACCTGTCTCTTCTGCCAGCTTTAAGCCCTGCTCCAGAGCTGCATAAATCTCCGGATTCGGATAGCTGCAGGTTGTGAAATAACCATTCGGATATTCCTGATCCGGAACGATCGTCACATCCGTGATACCAATGTCTTTCAGAACCTGTGTTACCGGAATCAGACCGGAACCATTCAGCGGGCTGTATACTAATTTCAGACCAGCAGTCTTGCACAAACCGGGCCGAACCTGTCTGGACTCGATTGCCTCATACAAAGCCTTCTTGCAGTCGTCTCCAACAAAACGAATCAGACCATTCTCAACGCCTTCTGCGAAGGAAACATACTTTGCTCCGGTCAGAACATCCGTCTTCTGGATTTCTTCGTATACGATTGCAGCAGCATCATCGGTCATCTGACAGCCATCCGGTCCGTAAGCCTTGTAACCGTTGTACTTTGCAGGGTTGTGAGATGCTGTTACCATAATACCAGCGTTGCACTGATAATATCTCGTTGCAAAGGACAGTGCCGGAACCGGCATCAGCGCATCGTAAATGCGAACCTTGATTCCATTTGCAGCCAAAACACCAGCTGCAGTCTTTGCAAATACATCACTCTTTAAACGGCTGTCGTAGCTGATCGCTACTGTCTGTGTGCCGCCCTGTGTCTTTACCCAATTTGCCAGCCCCTGTGTTGCCTGTCTGACAACGTAAATATTCATCCGGTTTGTACCAGCCCCAAGAACGCCTCGCAGACCTGCAGTACCAAACTTCAATGCAACTGCAAAACGATCCTTGATTTCCTCGTCGTTACCCTCGATCCGGGAAAGTTCCGGATTCAGATCTGCATCTTCAAGATCTGCTGCAGACCAACGCTTATACTCTTCTTGATACATTTCTACCACTCCTCGTTTCCTTTTTTGATTGAATTTGTGCAATATCACAATACTTTCTTATAATATACCTCTTTTCCCGCTTTCTGTCAATCTGATTGCCTTTAATTACGAGAAGCGTGTTCCATTTTTGTGCATTAAAAATAGAATCCTGCTCCGCAGGATTCTCCGCTTGCGACATATTTCCTCTTCGCGCGAGTGCGCATCCCGCGAAGCGCTTTTTGCTTTATAGGAAATGCGACGCAATTTCCTATAAAGCGAAAAAAGGCATCTCTTATTGAGATGCCTTATTCATGCGTGTACGTGACAAGATTCGAACTCGCGACCTTCTGATCCGTAGTCAGACGCTCTATCCAGCTGAGCTACACGTACATATTAAATTATTATTTGTGGGTATGCCGCAGACCGGAATCGAACCGGTACGGGTATCACTACCCACGGGATTTTAAGTCCCGGGCGTCTGCCAGTTCCGCCACTGCGGCATGCTTGGTAGTTCTGGATGGGGCCTATAGGGCTCGAACCTATGACCCTCTGCTTGTAAGGCAGATGCTCTCCCAGCTGAGCTAAGACCCCATAATA
>CAKQHB010000016.1 GCA_934234215.1 uncultured Cuneatibacter sp. | reverse complement strand
GAGAAATATCCGGAAGGATATACCCTTCGTGTAGGTATGAACTGTGGTGCAGCTCCGTTTGGCTGGACCCAGGATGATGATTCCAACGGCGCATGGCCCATCGATGGCACCGACCAGTATGTTTGCGGATACGACGTACAGGTTGCACGCAAGATCTGCGATACCTACGGATGGAACCTGAAGATCATCAAAACAGACTGGGATGGTCTGATTTCCGGCGTTGTATCCGGTAAGCTTGACTGCTGCATCTCCCCACTGGGTGTTACCGAAGAGAGACTGCAGACTGTAGATTTCTCTGATTACTACTGGAATAACGGCTGTGTAATGGTTGTCCGTAAAGACAGCAAATATGCAAATGCAACTTCTATTCAGGACTTTGCAGCCGCTGAGCGATGGTTCCGATGCGGAGGCTCTGACTGCAGAAGAGACAAAGGATGTAACAAACGAGTAATTGTGTATGAGCTGAAAAATGATATGATTAGAAATACAGGACGGCGTAGCTTTACTGCCAGGCCGTCTTTTGACCAAGCATAATAAAACAGGCAAGGAGGAGAATGTATGCCGTACTTACGAAGAGAACAGCTGGCCGGGATGGGAATCCATTATATGTACTACTCCCTGGATTATTTCCTGCAGAGCCAGGCGGAACTGGGCTTTAAGACCATCGAGATGTGGTGTGGTCTGCCCCATTTTATCCTGGATGACTATGGGTATCAGGACACACAGGAACTGAAAAAGAAAGTGGAGTCCTATGGACTGCATATCGGTGTGTTTACGCCTGAGTGTTCCATGTACAGTTATCTGATCTGTGCCCATGATCCGTTGGCACAGAAGCATTCCATGGGGTATTATACCAATGGCATCAAGGCGGCAGGGGAAGTGGGCGCAAAAATCATGCTGACCAACTGCTGCGGCGGAGACTGGAAGGAGGATCCGGAGCGCACCTTTGACCGGGCTGTGCAGGTGCTGCGAAAACTGGCACCGGTGGCAGAGGATAACGGCGTGACGCTGGCAGTGGAGACTGTTTGCCCGGAGAAATCCCGGGTAGTGATCACGCTGCCGGAGTTAAAACGACTGCTGGATGCGGTGGATCATCCCAATGTAAAAGCAGCACTGGATGTGACTGCCATGGGTGTGGCCGGTGAGACGATGCAGGAGTGGTTCGAGACGCTGGGCAGTGACATCCGTCATATGCATTTCCCGGACGGACGGCCTTACGGGCATCTGATCTGGGGCGACGGCCTGCATCCGCTGGAGGACTATCTGCAGCTGCTTAACGATTATCACTACGAAGGTTATCTGGGACAGGAGATCACGGACGGCAGATATTTCGATGATCCGAAGGAAGCTGACCGGAAAAATATCGCAGCCTTCGAGCCGTATTTTAAATAGAAGGGGGAGGAAAAGCGCATGAAACTTGCATCTATTGACCGGATTTCGGTTCTGAACATTCATTATATCAATTATTCGCTGGATTACTTCCTCGACTGCCAGCAGGCACTGGGAGTGAAAAACGTGGAGCTCCTGGCAGGGCGGCAGGGTATATGGCTGGATCATAAGGGCTCCATTGACCCGAAGATTATTAAGAAAAAGCTGGATGACAGAGGGTTAAAATGCCCGGTGATCACGCCGGATAACTGCATGCTGGGATATCAGTTTGCGGTGAAGGAGCCGGAACTGCGGGAGCGAAGCTACAACTATTTCGTCAACGGGATCCGTCTGGGCGCTGAGCTGGGCGCAAAAATCCTGGAGGCAAACTCCGGTTGGGGATACTGGAATGAGCCTGAGGAGGAAGGCTTCAAGAGATCCGTAGAAATGCACCAGCGGCTGTCCGAGGTGGCGGCGGAATATGGCATGCAGATCGCCTGCGAGTCGCTGCGGCCGCAGGAGTCACGCATTGGTTATCGGATCGATCAGATCAAGCATCTGTTTGACGAGGTGAACCGCCCCAATTTCAAGGCGATGATCGATCTCACCGCTATGTCCGTGGCAGGGGAGACGATTCAGCAGTGGTTTGACACCTTTGGCGTAGAAAATATCATCCACAGCCATTTCCAGGACTGCAATCCTTACGGCCATTACATCTGGGGAGACGGCAACCGGAATCTTCGCCAGGATGTGGAGGATATGCTGAAGAACGGTTATCAGGGGCTGTTCAGCCAGGAGATCACGGACGGCGGCTACTATGAAGATCCGTTCTTTTATGATAAGCGCAACATGTATAACCTGAAACATTATTTTGGGGAGTAACACATCCCGGGGAGGATAAAATGTCTGAATTACTTATGTCACAGCTTGCGGTGACAAACATGGTATACATGCTCTATGGGGTAGGGGAAGTGCACTTTCTTTGCGCATGATTTCAGTCATTTATACACAACAGGTACAAAAAGGGAGATGTGAAAAAACTCAATCGAGTTTTTTCGCATCCCCTTTATTTTTTGACAAGATCAATAAATCAAGTGTCAAATATTATTTTACCAGAGCAACGGTCTCTCTAGCGATAGCCAGCTCTTCGTTGGTCGGGATCAGGAATGCCTTCAGAGTGGAGTCCGGAGTGGACAGCTGGATTTCCTTGCCGCGACCCTTGTTTGCTTCCTTGTCCAGAGTCAGACCCAGATATCCAAGGTAAGCGCAAACCTTCTCACGGATAACACTGTCGTTTTCACCAACACCAGCGGTGAATGCGATTGCATCAACACCGTTCATAGCTGCTGCGTAAGCACCAACGTACTTTGCAACGCGGTAAGCAAATGCGTCCTGAGCCAGGATTGCACGCTCGTTACCCTCGTCTGCAGCGTTCTCCAGATCACGGAAGTCGCTGGAAATACCGGAGATACCTTCAACACCGGACTTCTTGTTCAGAACAGTCAGAACTTCTTCCAGAGTCAGACCTTCCTTGTGAGCGATGAACTCAACGATAGCGGGATCGATGTCACCACTTCTGGTACCCATGATCAGACCTTCCAGAGGAGTCAGACCCATGGAGGTATCTACGGACTTGCCGTTCATAACAGCACTTACGGAAGAACCGTTACCCAGATGGCAAACGATGATCTTCAGATCTTCCGGAGCCTTGCCGCACAGTTCAGCACATCTCTTGCTCACGAAGCTGTGGCTGGTTCCGTGGAAGCCATAACGACGAATGCCGTACTTCTCATAATATGCATAAGGAAGACCATAGATGAAAGCCTTCTTCGGCATGGTCTGATGGAAAGCGGTATCGAATACAGCTACCATCGGTACACCGGGCATCAGCTTTGCACAAGCACGGATACCGATCAGGTTTGCCGGGTTGTGCAGAGGAGCCAGATCGTTACACTCTTCAATCTGCTTCAGAACCTCGTCTGTGATAACTGTGGAGGAAGAGAACTTCTCACCACCATGTACAACTCTGTGACCAACTGCGCCGATCTCGGAAAGAGATGCAACAACACCGGTGCCGGGCTTTGTCAGAGCTTCCAGTACCATGCTGACAGCAGCGGTGTGGTCAGGCATAGCAGCCTCAACTACGATCTTATCCTTGCCTGCAGCAGCGTAGGTCAGACGACCATCAATACCAATTCTTTCGCAGAGACCCTTTGCCAGAACAGCTTCGCTCTCGGAGTCGATCAGCTGGTACTTCAGAGAAGAGCTTCCACAGTTGATTACTAAAACTTTCATTGAAAAAAACCTCCTGTAAAAAACCGAGTGATTTTTGTGGACACGCCACATTTAATTTTATTGTACTCTCAAAATTTGGAGATGTAAAGGTGAAAACGGGCAAAAGCTTGTTCCTTTTTCAGTACAGAAGCGTTTTTGAAACAAAATGAGGTGAAATTTCAGAAGTATAGGAGATCGTAAATTAGTGGTTGACACTGGTTTTGATGTGTGCTATAAACTAAAGAAACGAAGCCGAAGAGGGCAGATAGACGAGATGAGTCTATCTGTCCTTTTTTATTTTTTCATTTTTGAAATTGAAGAACAATTCGACAATATTGGGATTATAGTTGAATATTCAGACAATTCAAACAACAGAGAAAAGCCACAGAAGAAATATTGCTGGAATGGAGGAAAACATGGAACAACAGAAAACACTGTATGATCCCCGGTTTGAACATGATAACTGCGGTATTGGCGCTGTCGTCAATATCAAGGGTATCCAGACACACAAGACCGTTGACGATGCACTGAAGATTGTAGAGAATCTGGAGCATCGTGCCGGAAAAGATGCGGAAGGAAAGACAGGTGACGGTGTCGGCATTATGCTGCAGATCTCCCATAAGTTTTTCAGTCGCGTGATGGCAGAGGCAGGGATTGATTTGGGCGGCGAACGGGAATATGGAATCGGTATGTTCTTCTTCCCGCAGGATGAACTGAAAAAACGCCGTGCTATGAAGATGTTTGAGATCATCGTAGAAAAAGAAGGATTGAAGTTCCTTGGCTGGAGAGAGGTTCCGGTATGCCCGGAAATTTTGGGACACAAGGCAGCAGACTGTATGCCGCATATTATGCAGGGCTTTATCCGCAAACCGGCGGATGTGGAAGAGGGACTTCCTTTTGACCGAAAGCTGTATGTGGCAAGAAGAGAGTACGAGCACAGCACGGATTCTGAGACCTATGTGGTTTCCCTGTCCAGCCGTACCATTGTTTACAAAGGTATGTTCCTTGTGAGTGAGCTGCGGAAGTTCTATCAGGATCTGCAGTGCCCGGATTATGAATCTGCGATCGCAACGGTTCATTCCAGATTCTCCACGAACACAAATCCCAGCTGGTATCGTGCGCATCCGTACCGCTACATCGTTCATAACGGTGAGATCAACACGATCCGAGGCAACGTTGACAAGATGCAGGCAAGAGAAGAGAATATGGAATCGCCGTATCTGGAAGCTGACATGCACAAGATTCTGCCGGTCATCAATTCCGAAGGCTCCGACTCTGCAATGCTGGACAACGCGCTGGAATTTATGGTCATGAGTGGAATGGATCTGCCGCTGGCGGTGATGATCACGATTCCGGAGCCGTGGATGAACGATCGCTTCATGTCTCAGGAGAAGAAAGACTTCTATCAGTATTATGCGACGATGATGGAGCCGTGGGATGGTCCTGCGTCTATCGTATTTACCGATGGTGATATGATTGGTGCGGTTCTGGATCGAAACGGTCTGCGTCCGTCCCGCTATTACATCACAAACGATGATTACATGATCCTGTCTTCGGAGGTTGGTGCATTGGAGATCGATCCGGCGCGGGTTATCAAAAAAGATCGTCTGCGTCCCGGTAAGATGCTTCTGATTGATACAAAAGAGGGACGTCTGATCGGGGACGAAGAGCTGAAAATGAAATATGCGATGAGACGTCCTTACGGTGAGTGGCTGGATGCCAATTTGATCCATCTGCATGATCTGCCGATCCCGAACAAGAGCGTTCCGTCTTACAGTCACGATGAGCGTCAGAAATTGCAGAAAGCGTTTGGCTATACTTACGAAGAGTTCCGTACGATGCTGCTGCCGATGGCAAAGAACGGCACGGAAGGAACGTCCTCAATGGGTGTGGATTCTCCGCTGGCAGTGCTGTCCAGTCAGGATAAGCCGCTGTTTGACTATTTCAAACAGCTGTTCGCACAGGTAACGAACCCGCCGATTGATGCGATCCGTGAGGAGATTGTTACCTCCACATCGGTTTATATCGGTGAGGACGGAAACTTCCTGGAGGAGACAGCTGATAACTGCAAGATCCTGCGAGTCAACAATCCGATTCTGACGAACACGGATCTGTTAAAGATTAAATATATGAAAGTAGACGGATTCAAGGTTGAGACGATTCCGATTACTTATTATAAGAACACATCCCTTGCAAAAGCCATCGACTACCTGTTTGTAGAAGTCGATCG
This sequence comes from uncultured Cuneatibacter sp., assembly GCA_934234215.1. GTDB lineage: Bacteria > Bacillota > Clostridia > Lachnospirales > Lachnospiraceae > CAKQHB01. The sequence goes on along the minus strand of CAKQHB010000016.1, from coordinate 55,509 downwards.
TGCTTACCGGGATGGCGCAAATATTTTGATTTTGTCTGACCGTGGTGTGGACGAAAATCACGTTGCGATTCCGTCTCTGTTGGCGGTTTCTGCATTGCATCAGCATCTTGTTACGACAAAGCGCAGAACTTCCGTTGCCGTGATTCTGGAGAGCGGCGAGCCGAGAGAAGTACATCACTTTGCGACTTTACTGGGTTTTGGTGCCAGTGCGATCAACCCGTATCTGGCACAGGATTCTATCAAGTATCTGATCGACTGCGGCATGCTGGAAAAGGATTATTATGCAGCGGTCAATGACTACAACAAGGCAGTGCTTTCCGGTATTGTCAAGATTGCATCTAAGATGGGTATTTCCACAATTCAGTCTTATCAGGGCTCTCGTATTTTCGAGGCGATTGGATTGGATGAGGATGTTGTAAATAAATACTTCACCGGAACGATTTGCAGAGTTGGCGGTGTGACATTGGAAGACATCGAGCGTCAGAACGATGAGATGCATTCCAGAGCCTTTGATCCGCTGGGACTGCAGACGGATCTGACCCTGGACAGCACCGGAACGTACAAGGCAAGAAGCGGACAGGAAGAACATCTGTACACACCTGCTACGATCCATCTGCTGCAGGAATCCACGAAAAATGGCGATTATGAAGAGTTTAAGCAGTATTCAAGGCTTGCGGATGAGAAGGAACATGCGGTCAAGCTCAGAAGTCTGCTGGATATCCAGTATCCGGAGGATGGCGGTATTCCTATTGACGAGGTGGAGAGCGTAGAATCTATCGTCAAGCGGTTTAAAACCGGCGCGATGTCCTACGGTTCCATCTCTCAGGAAGCTCATGAGACGATGGCGATTGCGATGAATCACCTGCATGGCAAGTCCAATTCCGGTGAGGGCGGCGAGAGTCTGGATCGTCTCGTACCGTCTGCAGATGGAAAGGACCGCTGCTCCGCGATCAAGCAGGTAGCATCCGGCAGATTTGGTGTGACAAGCCGCTATCTGGTAAGCGCAAAAGAAATCCAGATTAAGATGGCGCAGGGCGCAAAGCCCGGTGAAGGCGGACATTTGCCGGCAAGTAAGGTTTACCCGTGGATCGCGAAGACGAGACATTCCACACCGGGTGTGGCTTTGATTTCTCCGCCTCCGCATCACGATATTTATTCCATTGAGGATCTGGCACAGCTGATCTATGATCTGAAAAATGCCAATACCGATGCCAGAATTTCCGTCAAGCTCGTATCTGAAGCGGGAGTGGGAACGGTTGCAGCCGGTGTTGCAAAAGCGGGCGCACAGGTTATCCTTGTGTCCGGTTATGACGGCGGTACGGGCGCTGCACCGAGAAGTTCGATTTACAACGCAGGACTTCCGTGGGAGTTGGGTGTCGCAGAGACACATCAGACGTTGCTCATGAATGGCCTGCGGGATCGTGTCATCGTGGAGACGGATGGAAAGCTCATGACCGGCAGAGATGTTTTGATCGCAGCATTGCTTGGTGCAGAGGAGTTCGGATTTGCGACAGCGCCTCTGGTAACAATGGGCTGCGTCATGATGCGTGTGTGTAATCTTGATACTTGTCCGATGGGCATTGCAACCCAGAATCCGGAGCTGCGCAAGCGGTTCCGCGGCAAGCCGGAGTATGTTGAGAACTTTATGAAGTTTGTGGCACAGGAGCTGCGGGAATATATGGCAAGACTGGGTGTCCGCAAAGTGGATGACCTGATTGGACATACCGAGTATCTGCGCCAGAGAAACGATGTGGTATATGGACACGGCTCCGAGCTGGATCTGACGAGACTGCTGAATAATCCTTACGCAGGCGTTTCTATCCGCGGTTATTATGATAAAGATGTGTATGACTTCCATCTGGAGCGGACGCTGGATGAGAGAGTGCTGGAGACGAAGTTCAAGTCCGCACTGGACAAAAAGCAGCACCGTAGTCTGGAGCTGGATGTCCACAATACAGACCGAACCTTTGGTACGATCTTTGGTGCAGACATCACGAGAAAGTATCAGGATACGCTGGAAGAGGATACCTTCACCGTCAAGTGCAGCGGTTCCGGAGGACAGAGCTTCGGTGCTTTTATCCCGAAGGGACTGACTCTGGAGCTGACAGGCGACAGCAATGATTACTTCGGAAAGGGACTTTCCGGTGGTAAGCTGATCGTTTATCCGCCGAAGAGTGCAGCTTTTGCAGCCGAAGACAACATTATCATCGGTAATGTAGCGCTGTATGGTGCTACCAGTGGCAAAGCATTTATCAGTGGTGTGGCAGGAGAACGTTTCTGTGTACGAAATTCCGGCGCGACGGCAGTTGTTGAGGGCGTTGGTGAGCACGGCTGTGAATACATGACTGGTGGCTGCGCTGTCATTCTCGGACCGACCGGAAAGAACTTTGCAGCCGGCATGAGCGGTGGTATCGCCTATGTGTTAGACGAGCATCGCGACCTGTATACGAGAGTCAATAAGGCGCTGGTTTCCTTGGAAGAAGTGACGAACAAGTACGACGTTCAGCAGTTGAAGGAGCTGATCGGCGAGCATGTGCAGTACACCAATTCCAGAAAGGGCAAAGAGATTCTGGAGCACTTCTCCGAATATTTGCCGAAGTTCAAAAAGGTAGTGCCGCACGACTATAAGAAGATGCAGAACGAGATCGTTCTGATGGAGCAGAAGGGCATGAGCAGCGAGCAGGCGCAGATCGAAGCATTCTACGCATGTGCGAAGAAATAATGACGAGGAGGAATCGGAACAATGGGAAAACCTACTGGCTTTATGGATTATAACAGAGTCACCGGACCGGCACTTCCTCCGGAAGAACGGATTCGGAATTTTCAGGAATTTCACTGCAGACTGCCCCAGGCAGAGCAGGAAAAACAGGGCGCAAGATGTATGGAATGCGGCGTGCCATTCTGTCAGTCCGGACAGATGATCAAGGGGATGACCTCAGGCTGTCCGTTGAACAATCTTGTGCCGGAGTGGAACGATCTGATCTATACTCGCAACTGGGAACAGGCATACAACCGTCTGCAAAAGACGAACTGTTTTCCGGAATTTACGTCGAGAGTTTGTCCGGCGCTGTGTGAGGCTGCGTGTACCTGCGGCCTTCACGGGGATCCGGTCAGTGTCAAGGAAAATGAATGGAGCATCATCGAGACTGCATTTGAGAATGGTTGGGCAGTGCCTCAGAAACCACCGGTGCGTACCGGAAAAAAAGTGGCAATCATCGGCTCCGGTCCCTCCGGTCTGGCAGCAGCGCAGCAGCTGAACCGCAGAGGTCATCAGGTAACAGTATTTGAGCGTTCGGATCGCATTGGTGGTTTGCTGATGTATGGTATTCCGAATATGAAGCTGGACAAAGCTGTGATTACCCGCCGCATGAACATGATGAAGGAAGAGGGCGTGGAATTTGTGACCGGTACGAATGTGGGCAAGGATATAAAGGCAACAAAATTGCTGAAGGAATATGACAGCATTGTGCTTGCCTGTGGAGCATCCAATCCAAGAGATATTAAAGCTCCGGGACGAAATGCAGCGGGAATTTACTTTGCAGTGGATTTCTTAAAAGCAACAACGAAGAGTCTGCTTGATTCGAACCTGCAGGATGGTGCATTCATCAGTGCAAAGGGAAAGCATGTGGTTGTCATCGGTGGCGGTGATACCGGCAATGATTGTGTCGGTACTGCGATCCGTCACGGTTGTGCTTCTGTGACACAGCTGGAGATGATGCCGAAGCTGCCGAATCACCGCGCAGAAAACAACTCCTGGCCGGAGTGGCCGAGAGTCTGCAAGACGGATTACGGTCAGGAAGAAGCGATTGCGGTGTTTGGACACGACCCGCGTATTTATCAGACAACTGTAAAAGAATTTCTCGCAGATGAACAGGGCAATCTGAAAAAGATGAAGCTGGTAAAGCTACAGCCGGTGAAGGACGAAAAGACTGGTCGTATGAGAATGGAAGAAGTCGCAGGATCCGAATATGAGATCGATGCAGATCTGTGCCTGATCGCAGCGGGATTTCTTGGAAGTGAGAGCTATGTCACAAAAGCATTTGGCGTTGAAACCGATGCGAGAAGCAATGTGGCAGCTTCCGATAAAGATTTTCAGACCAGTGCAGAACATGTTTTTGCAGCCGGAGACATGCGCAGAGGACAGTCGTTGGTTGTCTGGGCAATCCGGGAGGGCAGAGAAGTTGCCCGTGCCGTGGACGAATATCTGATGGGTTACACTGGACTATAATAAAAAATGAAAAAAGCACCGATGACTGTAGTGAGCAGTTGTCGGTGCTTTTCATCTTTTTTCGAGAAAGCGAATTTATTTCTCCGGAGTTGGAATCGGCAGCTTGCGGGATGCGATGGAAAGACGCAATGCAAACTGTTTATAGAAATCCATGTCCGTCCGATAGGGCTTTGCAAAGAAGGACTGCAGGATCTCCATGCTGACACGTTTCTGCCAGAGCGGATCGGCATTGCCGGACAGGAGATAGTCCTGATATGGTTTCAGAAAATAGTGCCATTGATTCAGAAAAGCTTCGTAATGGGGATAGTCCGGCATACCGAGCCATTTTGTGATGCGAACCTTGGACTTGCCGGGACGGGGACACTCCTCTGTCTGTAAAACATAAGAAAATCCGGTGCCGTCATACAATCGGGCAAGAGGGAACAGTCTGCAAAATCCCGGACGCGCTGTATGGATCTGACAGCGCCCCTCCGGAGAGAGAAATGCGCAATGAACGCCATCGGCATCGGAGATCATTTTCAGATTTGGGAGAATCAGTCCATCCACGAGCCGGAGTTCGAGACAGGTGGCGAGCAGCCTGTCAAAATCCGCGGACAGATGCGCTTCCAGCTGGTATAGATCGTAGGGGTCCAGCACGATGGTATCTCCTGTCGCCCGACAACAGGCGGAACATCCGGCGCAGCCGCCTGCATCGAGCCGCACGAGATCATCAGATTGATAGAGCCTTCCATCGGAAATTATATGTAAATTGATTTTTCGCTCCATATATAGAACCTCAATTCTTGAAAGTATTGTCAAACTCGTAAAAAGTATACGGAAAAAGAATGGAGTTTGTCAAGCAAAATGACGAAAAAGCATTTGACAGAAACCGAAGGACAGGATACACTGATGTTTGGAGAGATTTCCCTGAAATGGGACATAAAAGGAGAAGGATTATGAGGATACAAACTTCAGAATGGGAGGAGCGAGTTTCTCATTGGATCAGAACCTTGAAGAAGGATCTGTATCTGCCGTTGGAGGAGATTCGCTGGGAGATGTGCAGCACGATGGAGCAACTGTCTCTTGCTGAAGCAAGGGAGCTTGCGTATACCCCGGTGGAACCTGGATTTAGCTGGGGACACACCTGGGAGTACGGGTGGTTCCGGGCGAAGATCACACTGCCGGAAGCGGCAGAGGGAAAAAGAATCGTTCTGGATCTGCAGCCGGGATATGAGGCAACCGTCTTTGTGAACGGACAGGAGTTCGGTACATGGAGAGCGGATTGGATCGACGAACCGCATCACTATCTGGAAGATAATTTCCTGCCGGGGGAGGCTCATGCAGGAGATATTTACGAGATCTATATGGAGGTTTATGCAGGACATTATTATCCTGCATTTGGAATCCCGGATTCCCATACCGCGACGGGACCGGTTCTGGAGGGGGATTATGAAGATCCACTGACAGAGGGGGCACGCCGTGTACTGGGCAACAGTACATTTGGCATTTGGAACGAGGATGCCTATCAGCTGTATATGGATGTTTCCACGCTGCGTAGTCTGCAGGAAGTATTGGATGAATCTTCCCTGCGGGCGGCGAAAGTAGCGGAAGCGTTGGAGCAGTTCACGCTGAACGTGGACTTTGAGCAGCCTTTGGAGGGACGCATCCGGGATTATCAGAAGGCGAGAGAAGTCTTGAAGCCTGCATTGGAGGCAACGAACGGATCGACGATGCCGAAGTTTTATGCCATGGGAAATGCCCATATTGATCTGGCATGGCTGTGGCCGATGGCGGAAACTTATCGCAAGACAGCCCGGACATTTGCTGCGCAGCTGCGTCTGCTGGAGGAGTATCCGGATTATATTTATATCCAGAGTCAACCTGCAGCTTATGAGATGTGCCGCAAGTATTATCCGGAGTTATTTGAGCGGATCAAGGAGGCAATTCGCGGCGGACGTTGGATCGCAGACGGTGCGATGTGGGTAGAGCCAGATACGAATATGGCATCCGGAGAAGCGCTGGTGCGCCAACTCTTATATGGAAAGAAGTATTATAAAGATGTTCTGGGAACAGACAGCGAAGTACTGTGGCTGCCGGATACGTTTGGATATACCGGAGCGCTGCCGCAGATTTTGCGCAGCTTTGGCGTCAATTACCTTGTAACGCAGAAGATCTTCTGGACTTACAACGGCGGTGAGCAGTTCCCGTATCATTATTTTACATGGGAAGGTATGGATGGCTCTCAGGTAACGAGCTTCCTGCCTACGAGCTATACTTACCGGACAAGCCCGGAAGAAGCAAATAATGTATGGAAGAACCGCAGTCAGATGCGGGATCTGGAAGCATTTCTGTATCCTTTCGGCTACGGCGATGGCGGCGGCGGTCCCTGCAGAGATCACATTGAGTATGCGAGACGTTATCGCAATCTGGAAGGCAGTGTTCGTATGGAGATGACGTCCCCGAAGCAGTTCTTCACAGAGATGGAAGAGCTGGGTGGACCGAAGCATACTTATGTGGGCGAGTTGTACTTTACCGCACACCGCGGAACGTATACGTCGCAAGCAAAGATAAAATATAACAATCGAAAATCCGAGCTTCTGATGCAGCAGCTGGAGCTGTGGAATGCGCTGAATATGGTGAAGGGAGCCGCTTATCCGGCAGAGCAGTTAGAGCAGCTGTGGAAGACAGTTTTGCTTCATCAGTTCCATGATATTCTGCCCGGTTCCTGCATCGCCCGTGTTTATGAAGAAGCGGAAAAGACCTTCCATCAGTTCTTTGCGGAGGGCAAGGCACTCTTAGAAGAGACAATCGGTGAGATGACCGGTGAGATTGGTTATTCCGTCTGGAACTCTCTTGGATTTGCAAGACAGGCAGTTGTGACGCTTCCAGAAGCATTTGCAGAGGGCGTTCTCGTGGATGGAACTCCGGTTCCGGTGACAGCGTCAAAGGATGGCTGGCAGGCAGTGATCGACCTTCCGGCATGCGGCGCGGCAGACCTGCGCCCGGCAGCAGTAACAACTCCGGCAAAGAGAGCGGTTCTGATCGGTACTCCGTCCGGATATCTGATGGAAAATGATTTTCTGCAGGCAAAGATCAACCGAAAGGGCGAGATCATTTCCCTGTGTCTGAAACAGGATGGTAGAGAGCGGGAGTTCGCCGCAGAGCCGATGAACCGGTTCCATCTGTACAAGGATGTTCCGAGAAGATACGATGCCTGGGATATTGATTCCAATTACGTCGATCAGGAAGTTTTCGGCGCACATGAAGTGGATTCGATGCAGATCGTACAAAGCTCCGGATCAAGAGTGTGCCTGAGAGTGAGTGGTCGTATTGATACATCGTCTTATGTGCAGGATATTACATTGGATGCCTGCGGAAAGCGCGTAGAGTTTGACACGACGGTACAGTGGAGTGAGCAGCATCGTTTGTTGAAAGTTGCATTCCCGGTAGATGTTTACGCAGAAAACGGCATCAATGAGATGCAGTTCGGCTATGTAAATCGTCCGACTCATCGTTCCAGAGCTTACGACAGGGATCGCTTTGAAGTGTGCAATCATCGTTACAGCGCATTGTGTGACGGCAGCCACGGCGCAGCGCTGCTTAACGACTGCAAATATGGCATCAGCATGAATGGAAATGCACTGGAGCTGACACTGCTTCGGGGTGCAACGGCACCGGATCGCCACGCAGATCAGGGCGAGCATCATTTCGTCTATGCAATCACAGCATGGGAAGGCAGCTTCTTTGACAGTGATGTGGTAAAACAGGGCTATGAGTTAAATGTAAAGCCGATGGCCGTAGCCTCCGGAGTGAAGGGATTTTCCGCATTCTCTGTGGATGTAGCAAATGTGATTCTGGAGAGCGTCAAGGCAGCAGAAGATGGAAGCGGCGATTTGATCCTGCGTCTGTATGAGTCGAAAAAGGCAGACACGATGGCAGAAGTACAGTTCGGACTGGATGCACTGGGATGTGCTGTGCGCAAAGTCAGCCGCTGCAATATGATGGAAGAACCCGAGGAGGTGCTTTCTACCGATGGCAGAAGTGTATCCGTACATTTCCGTCCGTTTGAGATTATGACGCTGCGTGTAGAGTGTGAAAAAAGTCGCTGATGCGCTCCATTTGTGGAACAAAGAACTATGGAATGGAGATTAAGATGAGACGAGTAGAATATCCGAGACCGCAGTTTGTGCGTCACGGCTGGGAATGCCTGAATGGAACATGGGCATTTGGATTTGATGATGAAAACAGAGGAATGGCAGAGTGCTGGTACAGAGAAAACGAGAAGCTGCCGATGCAGATCGAGGTACCGTTTGTGTACCAGTGCAATGATAGCGGGATTGGGGACGTGACACCTCATGATATCGTGTGGTATCAGCGGCCGGTAGAGATCAAAGGCTGGAAAGAAGGAGAGCGGGTGCTGCTTCATTTTGGAGCGGTGGATTACGAGGCGCGGGTCTATGTGGAGGATAATCTCGTAGGAGAACATATCGGCGGCAATACCCCATTTACACTGGATATTACCGATGCCATCCGCAAAGACGGCATGCCGTCCAGACTGACGGTTCGTGCCTATGACCCGCATCGGGATGAGACGATTCCGAGAGGAAAGCAGTATTGGAAAGATTTTTCCGAGAGCATCTGGTATACAAATTCCACCGGTATCTGGCAGAGCGTCTGGTATGAGATCGTTGCAGAGACGCGTCTGGAGCGAGTAGACTTTACCCCTCTGTTTGATGAGGGAATGGTTCGAATCTGCGCGACGGGAGTAAAGGTTGCACCGGAAGATACACTGGAGTATGAGATTACCTATGGTGATGAGACCGTTGTAACCGGCTCCGTTCATTGGACTGTGCCGGAGCTGACATTTGCGGTAGATCTTGTGCAAAATCATATTTTCCGCACCGGATTCCACCACGATGAGCGGGTCTGGACACCAGAGCATCCGAACCTGTATGACATCAGATTGCAGGTCGTAAAAAATGGTAAGATCTGCGATGAAGTATTCTCTTACTTCGGTATGAGAAAAGTACATACCGAGGATGGTATGGTTTATCTGAATAACCGACCGTATTATCAGAAGCTGGTGCTGGATCAGGGATATTGGCCCACCGGACTTCTGACGGCACCTTCTGACGAGGCGTTCCGGACGGATATTCAGATGTGCAAAGACATGGGTTTTAACGGATGCAGAAAGCATCAGAAGATGGAAGATCCCAGATTTTTATACTGGGCAGATAAGATGGGCTATCTCGTATGGGGCGAGTGCGCAGCAGCGCCGATGTATCATGCGGATATGGTACAGCGTTCCGTGCAGGAGTGGACGGAGGTGATCCGCAGAGATTACAACCATCCATGCATCATCACATGGGTTCCACTGAACGAGAGCTGGAGCGTGCCGCACATTGGCAGAAATCGGATGCAGCAGCACTATTCCCAGACAATGTATCATCTGATCCACTCATTAGATGAGACGAGGCTGGTTATCAGCAACGATGGCTGGGAGATGACGGAGACTGATGTTTGCGCGATTCACAACTACCGGCATGGAGCGCCTGGGGATGCGCAGGGAGCAGCAGACTACGAAGCGATGCTGGCAGATGCAGAAGCACTCATCGCATCGAGGCCGGCTGGCAAGCGGATCTTCGCAAATGGCTTTGACTGGCAGGGACAGCCGATTTTACTGACAGAGTTTGGCGGCATCGGATACGATGTTTCCGGAGAGCCGGGCTGGGGCTATACCAGCGTTACCAACGCGGATATGTATGTGTCCGAGTATCGTCGCCTGCTGACGGCAATCGCAGCATCCAGTGGACTGGCGGGGTTCTGTTACACGCAGATCTGCGATGTGGAGCAGGAAATCAACGGTCTTCTGACCTACGATCGAAAGCCGAAGGCTGTACCGGAAAAGATCCGGGAGTGCAACGAACTGATTCGAAAATAAAAGAGAATGATAAAAGGAGGGCTTTACAAGTGGGAAAAGTTGAAAAGCATCAGGCAGAATACCGCAAGAGAGCGGAAGAACTGGTCAGCAAGATGACATTGGAGGAAAAGGTATTCCAGACATTGTACAATGCTCCGGCGATCCCCAGACTGGGAATTCCGGCATATAACTGGTGGAATGAAGCATTGCACGGTGTTGCAAGAGCTGGTGTTGCAACGGTATTTCCTCAGTCCATTGGTCTGGCAGCATCCTTTGACGAGGATCTGCTGCAGGAAGTAGCAGAGATTGTTTCTACAGAAGGTCGCGCGAAGTTCAATATGCAGCAGAAGTACAGCGATCGTGATATTTACAAGGGACTTACGTTCTGGTCTCCCAATGTCAACATCTTCCGTGATCCGAGATGGGGCAGAGGCCATGAGACATTCGGTGAGGATCCGTACCTGACTTCCAGACTGGGCGTTCGCTTTGTCGAGGGAATGCAGGGCGATGATGAAAATTACATGAAGGTTGCAGCCTGCGCAAAGCATTTCGCGGTGCACTCCGGTCCGGAGGGTATCCGCCATCAGTTTAATGCGGTTGCATCTAAGCAGGATATGTATGAGACGTATCTGCCTGCTTTCCAGGCTTGTGTAGAAGAAGCCGGTGTTGAGGCAGTTATGGGTGCTTATAACCGCACAAATGGTGAACCTTGCTGCGGCAGTAAGACGCTGCTGCAGGATATCCTGAGAAAGGAGTGGGGCTTTGATGGTCATGTTACATCCGACTGCTGGGCAATCAAGGACTTCCATGAAAATCACAAAGTAACCAATTCTCCGGTAGAATCCGTCAGCATGGCAATGAATAATGGCTGCGATCTGAACTGTGGTAATATGTTCGGCTATCTCGTACAGGCAGTGGAGCAGGGAATGGTTTCCGAGGAGCGTCTGACGGAAGCAGTTGTCAACCTGTACACGACCCGCATGAAGCTGGGTCTGTTCGATGATCCGGAGAAAGTACCGTTCAGCAGCATCGGTTATGACCAGATTGATTCGAAGGATGCAAAGGAACTGAATCTGAAAGCATCCAAGGAGACACTGGTTCTGTTAAAGAACAATGGCATTCTGCCGTTGTCCAAAGAAGGAATCAAGACCATCGGCGTTATCGGTCCGAATGCAAACAGCCGTGCGGCACTCGTTGGAAACTACGAGGGAACTGCTTCCCGTTATGTGACCGTTCTGGAAGGCATTCAGGATTATGTAGGGGACGATGCCCGCGTGATGTATGCACAGGGCTGCCATCTGTACAAGGATCGTGTGGAGCCTCTGGCACAGGCAGATGACCGTATGTCCGAGGTAAAGGGTGTCTGCGAAGCCAGTGATGTAGTTGTCGTTTGCCTGGGTCTGGATGCAACTCTGGAAGGAGAAGAGGGCGATACCGGTAACTCTTATGCCAGCGGTGACAAGACGAATCTGGACTTCCCCGGCTATCAGGAAGAAGTTTTGGAGACAGCATATGCCAGCGGAAAGCCGGTGATCCTGGTCGTTCTGGCAGGAAGTGCACTGGCATTTAACTGGGCAGAAGAACATGTAGATGCCATCGTACAGGGCTGGTATCCCGGTGCACAGGGCGGTCGCGCTATCGCAGAGATGCTGTTTGGCGAGTTTGCTCCGGAAGGAAAGCTTCCGCTGACCTTTTATCGCTCTCTGGAGGAGCTGCCGGAGTTCACTGACTACTCCATGAGGAATCGTACTTATCGTTACATGAAGCATGAGCCGCTGTATCCGTTCGGTTATGGAATGTCTTATACCACATTTCAGGTATCCGATGTGAAGGCAGATACGACAGAAATCGCGGCAGATGGCACTGTGACGGTACAGGCGACCATCAAAAATACCGGTGATATGGCAGGTGCAGAGACGGTACAGGTTTATGTACACGCAGAGCGTCCGGACGCACCGAATGCACAGCTGAAGGGCTTAAAGAAGGTACGTCTGGCAGCTGGTGAGAGCAAGACCGTCTCTATTACGCTGGGTGCAGATGCCTTTGGTCTGTACAACGAGGAACCGAAGAAAATGCTGTATGCAGGCACTTATCAGGTCTATGTCGGCACAATGCAGCCGGATGCCCGCAGTGCAGAACTCACCGGAAAGACACCGGCAGAATTGCTTGTGACCTGCGCAGCAGATCAGGTTTTGTATGATCCGGAAGAAAGACAGAAAAATGCAAAGTGATGTCGCCGGATGCGTTGACAACGGAGAGTGGATTTGTTATATTTGTAACGGAAGGCTTTGGAAAAAATACCGGAGCCTTCCGGAAAAAGATATGAAAAAAACAGTGGTTAGGAAACCGACTGTTTCTTTAAGGAGGAAATGATATGTTATACATTGGTGTGGATCTTGGTACTTCTTCCGTAAAGCTGCTTCTTATGGATGAGAAGGGGGATATTAAGAGTATCGTAACGAGAGAGTATCCGTTATCTCTGCCGAAGCCCGGCTGGTCGGAGCAGAATCCGGAAGACTGGTGGACACAGTTAGTAGATGGTCTGGGCGAGCTGTTAAAGGATGCAGATAAGTCTCAGGTAGACGGCATCAGCTTCTCCGGTCAGATGCATGGATTGGTTATTCTGGATGAGAATGATAATGTCATCCGTCCTGCAATTCTGTGGAACGACGGTCGTACTCAGGAAGAGTGTGATTATCTGAACAAGACCATCGGTCGTGAGGTAATTTCTTCTTACACCGCAAACATGGCTCTGACAGGCTTCACCGCTCCGAAGATCCTGTGGGTAAAGAAGCACGAGCCGGAAAACTTCGCAAAGATCGCAAAGATCATGCTGCCGAAGGATTATATCGCATACAAGCTGTCCGGCGTACATTGCACCGATGTATCCGATGCATCTGGTATGCTGCTGCTTGATGTTAAGAATAAAAAGTGGTCCAAGGAAATGATCGAACTGTGCGGCATCCGCGAGGATCAGCTGGCAACTCTGCATGAGAGCTATCAGTCGGTAGGCACTGTTCTTCCTGAGATTGCAAAGCTTCTGGGTATCCCGGAGACAACAAAGGTTGTAGCAGGCGGCGGAGATCAGGCAGTCGGCGCAGTTGGTACCGGTACGGTTGGCGATGGTATGTGCAGCGTTTCTCTGGGAACCTCCGGAACGGTATTTATCGCAACCGATAATTTTGCAGTAGATGATAACAACGCTTTACATATGTTCGCACATGCATCCGGTAAGTATCATTTCATGGGCTGCACACTGGCAGCAGCAGCTTCTAACAAGTGGTGGATGGATGAGATCATCCGCAATAAGAACTATCCGGAAGAGCAGAAGGGTATTACCGATGACAAGCTGGGTAAGAACAATGTTTACTACCTGCCTTATCTGATGGGTGAGAGAACTCCTCACAACGATCCGAACGCTCGTGGTACTTTCATCGGTATGGTTATGGATACCACAAGAGAAGATATGACACAGGCTGTTCTGGAAGGTGTTGCATTCTCCCTGCGTGATGCACTGGAGATTGCTCGTTCCTTCGGTGTTAAGATCGAGCGTGTTCGTATCAACGGTGGTGGTTCCAAGAGCCCTCTGTGGTGCAAGATCATCGCAAATGTTATGAATGTAAAGGTTGATAAGATCAATAGCGCAGAAGGTCCTGCATTCGGTGCAGCTATTCTGGCAGCAGTAGGATGCGGTCAGTATGCAACGGTAGAAGAAGCTACAAGTAAGCTGATCCAGGTTGTGGAGACCACAGATCAGACTCCTGAATTGGTTGAGGCATATAATAAGAAGTACAGCGTATATACCGCTTTGTATCCGGCATTAAAGGATACTTATAAGAAGCTGGTAGAGGCAGAATAAGTAAGAAAAGATTCTGTCTGGAAAGGAGAATGAGGCCAATGAAAATGATGAATAAGGCAGCAGTTATGCTGGAGCCGGGAAAGATTGAGATGCAGGAGCGTTCGATGCCGGTTCCGAAGGACAACGAGGTACTGGTACATATCAAGCACATCGGTATCTGCGGTTCCGATATCCACTACTATGAGAGCGGAAGAATCGGTGATTTCGTAGTAGAAAAGCCGATCATCCTGGGACATGAGAGTGCTGGTGTTGTAGAGGCAGTTGGTAAGGATGTTACAAATGTAAAGGTTGGCGATCGCGTTGCGCTGGAGCCTGGTTATACCTGCGGCAAGTGCGAATTCTGCATGACCGGACGTTACAACCTGTGCCCGGATGTTGTATTTATGGCAACTCCTCCTTATGATGGTGCATTCTGTGAGTACGTTGCATATCCTTCTCATATGGCATTTAAGCTGCCGGACAACATGTCCACGATGGAAGGCGCTTTAGTAGAGCCGCTGGCAGTTGGTATTCATGCAACCAATCAGGGTGGTGCTTCTCTGGGACAGACCGCAGTGATCCTTGGTTCCGGTTGTATCGGTCTTTGTACACTGCTTGCTCTGCGTGCAAAGGGTGTTACCGAAGTTTACGTGTCCGATGTTCTGGATAAGAGACTGGCAAAGGCAAAAGAGCTGGGCGCTACTGAAGTAATCAACGCAAAGGAAAAGGATACCGTAGAAGAAATCATGCGTTTGACAGGCGGCAAGGGCTGTGATATGGTATATGAGACTGCAGGAAACAAGTTTACTACCGCACAGACTGCAAAGCTTGTAAAGCGCGGCGGAACCGTTGTTCTCGTAGGAATGGCTCCCGATCCGACCGTAGCATATGACTTTGGTACTCTTGGCAACAAGGAAGCTACGATCAAGACCGTATTCCGTTATCGGAATATTTATCCGGCTGCGATCAATGCAATTTCCGGTGGATCTATTCCGATCGCCAAGATTGCATCCGACTTCTTTACACTGGATCAGGTTCCGGAAGCGATGGAATACTCCGTAAAGAACAAGGCAGATATCGTCAAAGCGGTAATCGAAGTAAAAGACTGACAGAAAAAATTCTGTTCAAAAAATCTTGTTGAAAGCAGGCGCTGTGAGCCATCTCGGTTCACGGCGCCTTTTCCGTACAAAGAAGGAGCGTATTGTGATATATCTGGATCATGCAGCGACGACAAAGCCGCGGCCGGAGGTCATCCGGAAGATGATGGACTGTCTGGAACAAGAATATGGAAATGCCTCTGCCAATTATCAGTTTGCATCGATTCCACGCAGGATCATGCAGGAGGCACGGGAGCGCATCGCAGCAAGTTTATCGGTGCAGCCGGAAGAGATCTTTTTTACATCGGGCGGGACAGAGAGCGATAACTGGGCAATCCGGAGCGCAGCGAGAGAGCGAGCGAATCGTGGACGGCATATCATCACCAGCGCCATCGAACATCCGGCAGTGCTGGAGACCGTGCGGGAACTGGAACGGAATGGTTATGAGATTACCTGGATCTTGCCGGATGAGACCGGTGCGATTCAGGCATCCGCAGTGGAGGCTGCGGTTCGGTCGGATACGATCCTCATCAGTATCATGTATGCGAACAACGAGACGGGCAGGATTCAGCCGATCCGGGAGATCGGAGACATTGCCAGACGACACGGGGTTTTGTTTCACACGGATGCTGTGCAGGCGTATGGGCAGATTCCTATCACCGCATCGGAGGATGGCTTTGACCTGCTGAGTGCCAGCGGACATAAGCTATATGGTCCGAAAGGCATTGGATTTTTGTATATTCGTTCCGGGACGCTTGCAACCCCGCTTCTGACCGGAGGAGGACAGGAGTCAGGACTGCGCAGCGGAACAGAGAATATCCCGGCAATCGCAGGTCTGTCCGAGGCAGTAGCTCTCGGAATGGAGGATCTTGCAGAGCGTGCCGGGGCAGAGTGGAAAAAGAAAGAACGATTTGCAGAGTGTGTAAGAAGCCGGTGTCCGTATATTGTGGAAAACGGCGGGATCGGAGAGAGGAAGGATTGGCTTCCGGGCATCTGGAATTTCAGCTTTCCTGGGCTTTCCGGGGAAGCGATGCAGGTGTGGTTAGACATGGCGGGGATCTGTGTGTCTACTGGGTCTGCATGTGCCTCTGCATCCCGCAAACCATCGCATGTGCTCCTTGCGATGGGCGTAGACCAGGCGCAGGCGGACAGTTCCATTCGGATCTCGATTGGCAGAGAGACGACGGAAGAGGAGTTGCAGGAGACGGCACGGCGCATTCAGGAGACGGCAGAGAAGCTGTATCGCCTGACAGGAGCAGATCGAAACAGTGGGGATTTTTAAGAGGTGAGTATGGAAACAAGTCAGAGACATTATTTAAAATTATTATCCGAAAAATATCCGACGACACAGGCAGCGATTCGAGAGATTATTTATTTTTCTGCGATTTTGAAGCTGCCGAAGGGAACGGAATATTTTTTCAGCGATCTTCACGGAGAGCATACCGCATTTTTGAATTTGATGAAGAGCGCCTCCGGTACGATCCGGGACAAGATCCGCAGCACTTTTGATGGACGGATGGATGAGATCCGTCAAAATCAGCTGGCAAATCTCGTCTACTATCCAGAGGAAGTGCTGAATGCGGTGGAGATGTTCCATGATTCTCTGAGGGACTGGAAAAAAGAGCAGATCGATCATCTGGTAGAACTGAACCGGGTTATCGCGTGCAAATATACCCGCATTCGGGTGAGACGCTGTCTGCCGGAGGAATATGCCTATGCGATCGACGAATTGCTTCATGCCGACTATTCCGACCCGGATAAGGACGCATATTATCAGAGTCTGGTGGAGATGATCTTGGATACCGGAGCGGCGGATGAGTACATCATTGCGCTGTGTCATCTGACGCAGGAGTTGAGTATTGCAAAGCTGCATATTATCGGAGATATTTTTGACCGTGGTCCGAGAGCGGATGTGATTTTAAATGAGCTGATGAAATTTCATGATGTGGATGTCGAGTGGGGCAATCACGATATTTCCTGGATGGGAGCAGCCTGCGGCAATCAGGCGCTTGTGGCAAATGCGGTGCGCATTGCGCTGGGATATAATAATTTTGATGTGCTGGAAGATGGATATGGCATCAACCTGCGTTCGCTGTCCCTATTTGCGGCAGATGTTTACCGGGATGATCCGTGCAGCTGCTTCAAGATTCATAAGCTGGATGAAAACCAGTTTGATATTGTAGACAGTGCGTTGACCGTGCGAATGTTAAAAGCGATTACCGTTATTCAGTTAAAGCTGGAGGGACAGTTGTTAAAGCGGCACCCGGAGTACAAGATGGATGACCGCAGACTGTTGGAGCTGGTGGATTGGGACAAAATGACAATCTGTCTGCATGGAAAGGAATATGCCCTTGCAGATCAGAATTTCCCGACCATCGATCCGAAGAATCCGCTGGAGCTGACGGCGGGTGAGAAGCGTCTTATGACAGCACTGACGGCTTCCTTTGCTCACAGTGAGCCGCTGCATCGCCATGTGCGCTATCTGTATACCGTTGGTTCTATGTACCGCTGTGTCAACAAAAATCTCATGTATCATGGCTGCATTCCGATGAACGAGGATGGCAGCTTTAGCGATGTGATGATCGACGGTGCGCCATACCACGGAAAAGCATTGTTAGATGTGATTCAGACAAAAGTAGAAAATGCCTATTTCCTGCCGGAAGAGGATGCAGAAAAGCAGAATAACACGGATTTTATGTGGTATCTGTGGTGCGGAAAAAATTCTCCTGTGTTCGGAAAGAGTAAGATGGCAACCTTCGAAGGTTATTTCATCAAAGACCCGGCAGAAAAAGTAGAGGTTTATAATCCGTACTACCGCCTGAGCGAGCAGGAAGAGGTGTGCAGACGGATTCTGGAAGAGTTTGGCGTGGATGCCGAAAAGGGGCATATTATCAATGGTCATGTGCCGGTGAAGCTAAAGCAGGGAGAAAGCCCGGTGAAGGGAGGCGGAAAGCTGTTCGTTATTGACGGCGGAATCTCAAAGGCATACCAGACGAAGACCGGTATCGCAGGCTACACCCTGATCTACAATTCCCATCATCTGGCGCTGGCGGAGCACAAGTCCTATTTTGATGAGGCACAGGGAGCATCACCCATCGAGCCATCTGTTCATATAGTAGAACAAATGGAAAAACGTGTCTTGGTGGAAGATACGGATGATGGGGCAGAGCTGCGCAGCAAGCTGGAAGACCTGCGGCAGCTGGTACAGGCGTATCGCGCCGGCTGGCTGAAAGAGCGGGCATAAGCGAGGGGTCTCTGCTTCACGCGGAGGTGTGTCATGAATCGATATCTTGCAGTTTTGGCAGGGACCGGACTGACATTTCTGGCAACGATGTTTGGATCTGCAGTCGTATTTTTTTTTCAAAAAGAAGCAGGAAATAAAATCCGACAGTTGTTTTTGGGCTTTGCATCTGGTATTATGATAGCAGCTTCGATTTGGTCGCTGATCTTGCCATCGCTGGAGCTGGTAGAAAACTATGGCGTCTGGAAATGGGTTCCGGCGGCAGTGGGATTTCTGGCAGGAGGTTTTTTACTCTGGGCATTGGATCGGATGCTGCCTCACGAGCATTTTGAGCCTGGGAGCCGGGAAGTCGTGGAAAGCAGGCTGGGAAGATCGGCACTGCTTGTCATTGCCGTGACGCTGCATAATATTCCGGAAGGGATGGCAGTGGGACTTTCCCTTGCTATCGCGGCGGAGAGCGGAGAACACAGTGAGCTGCTGGCAGGCATGATCCTGGCAGTGGGAGTTGCACTGCAAAACATCCCGGAGGGAGCTGCGGTATCCTTGCCGCTGCGCCAGGAAGGGATGAGTGCGAAACGAGCTTTCTTGTACGGCACGGCATCCGGGATTGTAGAACCGGTGGCAGGGATGCTGACGGCGGTTCTTTTGTGGGTGATTCATCCGATGCTGCCGTGGTTTCTGTCATTTGCTGCGGGCGCGATGATATTCGTTGTGGCGGAGGAATTGATTCCGGAAGCGCATCAGAAGATGGGAAAGTCCTCTCATCTGGCAACGTGGGGAGTTATGATCGGCTTTACGCTGATGATGATATTGGATGTTGCCCTTGGATGATCCGGAGATAGAAATGGAGGAAAAGAAAAAATACAATGGAAGAATGGAACAACAACGATACTAATACAGATGGAATGGAATTTCAGGATCTGAATGACGATCAGTCCAGCATTCGTCAGGTGGTGCTGGCGGTGCTGTTAGGCGTTCTGATTCTGGCAAATATTGTGCTTGTGGTGTTTTATTTTGCACTGGGAGACGATGTGTTCAGCGGAAAAGGAACAACAGAGAGTACAGCGCCTGCCACTTCCTCAGAGGCAGAGCAGGAGACGCAGCCCAGTTCAGAGGCAGAGAGCGAGACAGAGACTGTTGCAGCATCTTCAGAAGTCGCTCAGAGTAGTGAGGCCAGCAGCGCAGCTGCGTCTAGTTCTGCCGCAGAGACAAAGGCGGAGAGCAGTGCAGCGGCTAGCTCCGAAGCGCAGAGTTCCGCAGCAGCTAGCTCATCTGCAGCAAACACAACTACGCAGACTGGCAACACACAGGAGGCCTTCGGCGTTGTCTTTGATATGATCGAGCCGGTATCTGTGACGGCAAAGATCCACACAAACATCCGTTCTTACCCTGGTGTTCGCAGCGATGACGATCTTCTGGGTGCGATTGACCACGGTGAGTGGGTGACAAAGATCGGCGTTGGACGGAATGGCTGGAGCATGGTCGAGTACAATGGCACTGTGGGATATGCGGTGGATAGCTATTTGACGACGGATACGAATTGGATGCAGTGAGATCGGATCAATTAAATATTAAATAGAGTATAACCCCTATCATTTTTCATAATGTGCTCCGGATGACGGAATCCTCACAATGTTATGAAAAACGACAGGGGTTATTTTTCTCTATTTACAACATATTCGATTCATAAAAAGAAAGAAGGAGCTCTTCTGGATTGTGATAAGCTAGTTTTTTGACGAAATTATGACCAATTCAAGTAAGTGGAAAAGTTTTTCAAAATATAAAAATAGAATCCTGCAGCGCAGGATTCTCCGCCTGCGGCGAGTCGCGAAGCGACAAATTCTGTTCCGCCGCAGTGCGATCCACGCGGAGCGCTTTTTGCTTTATAGGAAATGCGACGCAATTTCCTATAAAGCAAAAAACCAGATAACCTTTCGGCTATCCGGTTTATCGTGCAGATGGCGGGACTTGAACCCGCACGAGCGTAATGCTCACATGAACCTGAATCATGCGCGTATGCCAATTCCGCCACATCTGCATGTCTTGTGCTTGGCACGCGTATTATAATAGCACGATGCGACTCGGGTGTCAACAACTTTTTGTAAAAAAGGAAAGAAATTTGTAAAACTGGAAATAGGGGTTTCTTTTTTGCGTGGGACAGGCTAAGATAGAGACAAAAGAGGCGAAACGGAGGTCTTCCCTATGGAAATGAAATCAGAAGCGAAGCTGACGACATTTGAGGCAATCAGTATGATCGTGGGAAACAGCATTGGAACCGGCATTATCGCCGTGCCTTATCTGGCAACGCGGAACAGTCTGTTCGATGTGATCTGGATGGTAGCGCTTGCCTACATCGTGAACGTGATTTTACACCTCATTATCGCAGAGCTGTCGTACAACAATGGTGGTCTGCAGCTGGTAAAGAGCTTTGAAAGTGAGCTGTTTCACGGAAAGATGAAGCAGGTGTTCAGTTGGATCATGTTTGTTGTGTACGGTCTGGCGATTATGGTGGGAGTCAGCGGCAACATCAATGGCGGTGCGCAGATTTTCGTGAACTGGTTTGGAATACCGTTATGGGCAGCACAGATCGTGTATTATGGGATTGCCGGAATTGTTGTATTTCTTGGTATGAAAGCAGTAGGAATTGCGCAGAAATATGCTGTGATGCTTCTGATGGGAATTGTTGCTGTGATGACTGCCGGAACATTTTTGCATCCCGTCAATGCACTGTATACGGCACCGTTTCACTGGAATAACCTGCTGGCGCTGTACAGCATGGTAGTCTTTGCGACCTCAGCAAATCAGGCGGTCATTCAGGTGGTAAAAGGTCTGGACGGCAATCCGAAAAAGATCCGTAAGTCGATTTTTCTGGGATTTGCATTGTCCTCCTGCTTTGTACTGATTGTAACACTGACCGTATTGCTTGGCACAAAAGGAGCCATCGATAAAGAGCTTGCTTATATGCAGTTGGGAGAGAGCATCGGCAAATGGGCGATCATTCTGGCAGGAATCTTTTCGCTGTTTGCATTGCTCACGACGTTCTGGAGCAATACGCTGGCGCTGCGGGATGTAGTGCATGAGCAGGTTGGAACAGGCAATCGTATCAGCTGGGTCATCGCAACGGTCCCCTGTATTTTGTTTGCAGTTTTCGGTGTGAGCAGTTTTATCGTGCTGACTCGGATCATGAGTGGCGTTGTGGTGTTGGTGAGTATTATGCTGGTGCTGACATACGGAAAATCGAGACGCAAAGCAGGAACAAGCCCCATCTGTGGTAAAATAGGCACCGTGCCGTTTCAGGTGTTGATGGTGATTTCCACGGTTCTTTGTGCAGTGGGTGCAATGATTCCGCTGAGCTAGCGTGTATTTTTACGGGAGGTGAAGCGGCAGATGTATCAGGCAGAAAATTTTAGACAGATTGATGAAGAGACATTTGCGTGGAAAATCAACGATAAACAGGATTTTCGCATCCTGCAACTGACAGATTTACATTTCGGCTTTGGATGGTTGTCCGGAAAACAGGATGCGCTGGCGTTGGCAGCTGTTAAAAAGTTGGTGGGGCAGACGAAACCGGATCTGATTGTGCTGACGGGAGATTCCATCTTTCCGTTTTTGCCGAAGACCGGAACTTTGAACAATCGGATGCAGGCACAGAAGCTGATTCAATTCTTGGATGGATTTCGGATTCCGTATGCCCTTGTGTTTGGCAATCATGACTGCGAGATGGGTTCTGTCTGCGACAAGGAAGATTTGGCGAAGCTGTATCCGAAAGGAAAGTATTGCATTTTTGCGGAAGGAAAGAAGGAGCTGACCGGTGTTGGCAATTTCTTTTTGAATCTGACGGATCAGAATGGAAAGATTCTACTGCCACTGGTATTTCTGGATTCGAACATGTACGGGGACAGCGGCTGGTTTTATGGTGGCTTTGATCGAATCCATGAAGATCAGACCGAGTGGTGTATGCACCGTCTGGAGGAAATGAAACAGGAAAATCCGGACATTCAAGCGATGGCATTTTTTCATATGCCGCCTGCGGAATTTAAAGAGGCATATGAGAAGATGAAGCTGGGAGATCGGAGCGTGGAGTACCGTCACGGCAGTATCATGGAAAAGGACGAATACTTTGGCATTTCGAAATTTGGCGGCACGTTTTTTAAAAGAGCAGTTGAAAATGGCGTGATCCGCTGGATGTTCTGCGGGCACGATCACTTGAATACGCTGTCCCTTGTGTATCAGGGAATTCAGCTGACCTATGGAATGTCTATTGACTATGTGGGATACAAAGGAATTGAGAAAAGCTATACGCAGCGCGGTGGCACGCTCATCACGAGAAAGCCGGACGCCAGTGTGGAAATAAAGATGGTGCCATTAGACCGGGTCGTATCAAAGCGAGTGCGGGGGATGAAAGGAGAAAATGATGCGACGCAATTTCCTGTAAAGCAAAAAACCGGATAACCAAATTGGCTATCCGGTCTATCGTGCAGATGGCGGGACTTGAACCCGCACGAGCGTAATGCTCACATGAACCTGAATCATGCGCGTATGCCAATTCCGCCACATCTGCATGTCTTGTGCTTGGCACGCGTATTATAATAGCATAGCGAGAAGTAGCTGTCAACAACTTTTTTACAAAAGGAGAGAAAAAAAGAGATTAAACAGAAATAGTCAGATAACAGGGGATCGAGAAGAAAAACCGATTCAATATGCGAAGCAGAAAGCATGGAAAATGGATTGATTATTACAATATTACAAAAATGAGTGCCAGACAGATGTAAAGCAAAGCGCAGCGCTGTGCGGCTATCTGATGAGTTACGCCCGCACACTGGGAGAAGGTCCACACTTTTTCGAATGGATGCGGGAATTTGGAGACTGTGAGGAGGAGCGCAGAGTTCTGCGGATCCTGAATACAGACAATCATCCGGATGACGGGGAACTGTGGCGGCTGATGGAACAGCGCTGGGGCGAATAAAATTTAAAAAAAATAAAAAAAGTGGTTGCACAAAGGAAAAAGGTGTGCTATACTTCATTTCGTTGTAAAGATGCGGGAATGCTGGAATTGGCAGACAGGCATGACTAAGGATCATGTTTCCGTAGGAAGTGAGGGTTCAAGTCCCTTTTCCCGCACTCAACGAAAGGAATCCGGGCTTTTCTCATTTGAGAGAGGTTCGGATTTTTGTTTTGTGGAAAAGAATTTGAAAAAAGATTTTAAAAAGTTGTTGACAGCCACTTCTCGCTATGCTATTATAATATGCGTGCCAAGCACAAAACATGCAGATGTGGCGGAATTGGCATACGCGCATGATTCAGGTTCATGTGAGCATTACGCTCGTGCGGGTTCAAGTCCCGCCATCTGCACGATAGACCGGATAACCGATTGGAGGTTATCCGGTTTTTTGCTATATAGGAAATTGCGTCGCATTTTCTATACAGGAATTTGCAAAAAACTTGCAAGGAGGACGATATGTTACTGGGCAGTCATGTTGGAATGAGCGGAAAAGAGATGTTTCTCGGTTCGGTGAAGGAAGCACTCTCTTATGGAGCAAATACGTTTATGGTCTACACCGGTGCGCCGCAGAATACCCGGAGAAAGAAGGTTTCGGAGCTGCGCATTCCGGAGGGGCAGGCATTGATGAAGGAGCAGGGCATTGGGACGTTCGTGGTTCATGCACCGTATATTATCAACCTTGCAAATGCAGTGAAGCCGGAGACGTTTGAGATCGCAGTACAGTTTTTGCAGGTGGAGCTGGAGCGTACCGCTGCGATGGGCAGCGAGACGCTTGTGCTGCATCCTGGTTCCCATGTGGGAGAGGGAGAGGAGATTGGCATTGCGCAGATTATCAAGGGCCTGAATGAAGTGTTGGAGGCAGATGTGTCCGGTTCGGTGCATATTGCGCTGGAGACGATGGCTGGTAAGGGTTCGGAACTTGGCAGATCGTTTGAGCAGTTGGCACGCATTTACGAGGGTGTGGCACATCCGGAACGGCTGCGGGTGTGCTTTGATACCTGTCATGTCAACGATGCGGGCTATGACATCGTGAACGATCTGGATGGCGTGTTGGCAGAGTTCGACCGGATTTTAGGACTGAATCAGATTGCGGTTGTGCATCTGAATGACAGCAAGAATCCCCGCGGTGCAGCGAAAGATCGCCATGAGAACATTGGCTTTGGTACGATTGGTTTTGAGGCATTGTCCAATGTGCTGCATCATCCGGCTTTGGAGCAGGTTCCGAAGATTTTAGAGACGCCATATCTTCCGTTGCCGGGAGAAAAAGGCAGAGCACTGTGCCCGTATAAAGAAGAGATTGCGATGTTAAAGAGCGGTGCGTTTGATCCGACGATGCAGGAGCGGATTCAGAACGCAGGACTGTAAATTTTCATGGCAAAATTTCATCTGGAAGAGAAGAGCGGGCGCAGAGTGTCCCGTAGCCGGTCTGAATGTCCGGAGGAGATAAGATTGGAAGGGTGTTGTTCCCATTGAGAGGGACAGCACCTTTTTTGAATTGCGCTTTCAGTCGTTCCCCGTAGAGGAAGGGATTGTTGCCCCGGATAATGCCCCATTCCATGAGCAGCGCGGCGGTGCCGGATGCGATGGGTGCTGCAAAGGAAGTGCCGGTGACACTGCGATATCCGCCTCCAGGAGCCGGGGCAGTGAGCGAGACACCAGGAGCAAGGAGATCCGGCTTGATTCTGCCGTCTGTGGTCGGCCCGATGCCGGAAAAATCTGCGAGAGATTGTCTGGCAGAATCCCAGGCACCAACGGTTAGCACGCTGCGTGCAGTTCCGGGGATCGTAACGGTGGTTTCCGGCGTTGCGTTATAAAAGCGAGTGCCGGGTTGCAGGGCATTTTGATCGGAAAACCAACATTCAAAAATGCCGGTGCGGATGCGAACAGGTTCAATGCGGATCGTCCAGATGCCCGGAGGAAGAAAAGAATTGTCCGGATAAAAGGTGAGAAAATACTGGCACAGAGGATTGAAGGGAGCGGGCGGCTCGAAAAAGACCGCAAGCTGCTGCTCATGGAGCGTGTATTCCCTGGAAAGACGGAGGGCGTTTGCGGCGGGCAGTTGGACGGATTCCCCGGAGGGGGAGCGCAGTTCGATGCGAAACTGATCTTCCGGCGCACACCAAATCTGGAGATTACAGGTCGTCTGATAGCTGGGGATGCCAAATTGTGTGGTGATAGGCTCTGGCGTAACAAGACGAAGCGTTGCGTGAATGGCAGAAGCCCGCTCGTTGCCGCTGCCGGTCACAATGAGGAGTCGTTCGTAAGAGGCGATGGCATCCAGATATTGTTCGAGGATAGAGGAGCCGTTGTGAGCTCCATAATTGTTGCCGTAGCTGAGATTGAGCACCAATGGCATTGCCAGTCTTTGCGCGGTTCGCACGAGAAAATCAACGGCGCACAGAAGCTGTGTCGTGCGTGGAAAGCCGCCGGGTGTGGCAGGGGCAAGTTTTACAAAGGCGAGGTCTGCTCCCGGTGCAGCACCGGAGAAGCGCCCGCCAGAGGCACGGCCATTCCCAACAGCGAGCCCCGCAACAGCAGTTCCGTGCCCGGTGGGATCGTAGGTGGAAATTTCAGAGAGATTTTGTCTGGCAGGATAGAAGACCTGTCCATAGGGAACTTCCGGTGTAAGGGCTTCAGAAGCAGCAGGTGATGCGGCAGGTTCCGCAGTCTGATCCCAGAGTACAAGGATGCGGCTTTGCCCCTCCGCATTTTGAAAATCCGGATGTGTCACATCAATGCCGGAATCCGCAATCCCCATGAGAACGCCGTTTCCCGTTAGATTATAGGGCGCTTGCGAGAGCGGAGGAACGCAGGTTGCCCGGAGGGCTGGCGTATCGGCATAAAAGAGCGTGGAAGGTGGCTCAATGTAATAGATTTCGGAAATGGATGTCAGCGCAGGGACGAATTCCGCTGGAATACGGATAATAGCAAATCCGGCAAGCAGCGGGATAAAGTTGGAAAACACAGCGTCCGCAAGTGATGGCAAAGCTGCAGGCGAATTTACAGATGTATGTGATTGCAGAGCTGCACGCAGCGCATCTGAATCACCGGAATAACGGAGAATCAATTCTAATTCAGGCATCGAAACATCCAGAAAGAAAGTTTCTTTATTATATGAAAGAAAGAGCTGTTTGCTTGCGGAATATGCAATTTTCGCTTATACTAGAAATAATCATTCTTTCCGTCATAAAGCGGGAGAAAAGGACATATAGTAAAATAGTACGATTTTCCGATTTGGAAAAGAAGGAGGAGAGAGCTGCATGTTCTATCCGGAAGAACTGGTTGAGGAAGTCCGCACGCGGAATAACATTGTGGATGTGATCGGCAGTTATGTAAAATTACAAAAAAAGGGGAGCAGTTATTTCGGACTGTGCCCATTTCATAATGAAAAGTCTCCGTCATTTTCGGTCAGTGGGGACAAGCAGATGTATTATTGCTTTGGATGCGGAGCCGGGGGAAATGTGATTTCTTTCCTGATGCAGTATGAGAATCTGTCCTTCCCGGAAGCGCTGCAAAGTCTTGCAGACCGGGCAGGAATCACACTTCCCACAGCAGAGCCGACCGGCGAGGAGCGTGCAAGAGCAAGCAAGAAGACGCAGCTTCTGGAGATTCAGAAGGAGGCGGCGACCTATTATTACCGTTTGCTGCGGGGCGAAGAGGGCAAGCGCGGTCTGGATTATCTGACCGGTCGTGGTCTGAGTCTGGAAACGATCCAGTCCTTTGGACTTGGTTACGCGCCGGCATATTCCAATCGCTTATATAAGTTCCTGAAAAGCAAGGGATATTCCGATTCTTTGCTGAACGAGTCTGGTCTTGTCAAGATCGACGAGCGGGGAGCAAACGACCGTTTTTGGAATCGTGTCATTTTCCCCATCATGGATGCCAACAACCGGGTCATCGGATTTGGCGGCCGTGTCATGGGAGACGGAGAGCCGAAGTATCTGAACTCGCCGGAGACGCTGATTTTTGATAAGAGTCGAAACCTGTACGGACTCCACGCGGCGAGGCGTTCAAGAAAGTCTTATTTGTTGATCTGCGAGGGATATATGGATGTCATTTCCATGCATCAGGCAGGATTTACAAATTCCGTTGCATCGCTGGGAACTGCCTTTACGACGCAGCATGGACTTTTGATCAAGCGCTACACAGATGAAGTCATTCTGACGTATGACAGTGACGAGGCGGGCGTGAAAGCGGCGATGCGTGCGATCCCGATCCTGAAAGAAGCCGGGTTGTCCATGCGCGTTTTGAATATGAAGCCGTACAAAGACCCGGATGAATTTATTAAAAATCTTGGCGCGGAGGAATTTCAGAAGCGGATCGACCAGGCGCAGAACAGCTTTTTATTCGAGATCAGCGTGCTGAGACGCCAGTATGATCTGAGTGATCCGGAGGAGAAGACCCGCTTTTATAATGCAATCGCAGAGAAACTCACTGGTTTTACGGAGGAGCTGGAGCGGGCGAATTATACCGAGGCGGTGGCAAGGGAGTATCAGATTCCATTGGAAAGTCTTCAGAAGCTTGTCCGGGCAAAGGGACAGACGATCACGCAGGCGGAGATAGCAAAGCCCATCACCAGAGAGCGGAAGGCGACGAGAGAAGAGAACGTGGAAAATGCAATCCGGAAGTCGCAGCGGCTGTTGCTGACCTGGATCTCTGAGGAGCCGGAGGTATATCGCAAAATTGAGCAGCTTGTGACACCGGAAGATTTCACGGTAGATTTATATCGAAGAATTGCAGAACGTCTGTTTGCACAGGCGAAAACCGGAAGTGTAAATGCGGCAGAGCTTCTGAATCATTTTCTGGAGGAAGATGATTACGCGGAGGCGGCGCAGGTATTCCAGACGAGACTGAAAGAACAGTTGGATGGCCGTGCGCGGGAAGTTGCATTCCGCGAGACAGTACAAAAGATCAAAATGCATAGCCTGGAATCAGCGTTGCGGTCGGAGACCGACCTGGCAAAGATCCAGAAGCTTGTAGTGGAAAAGCAAAAACTGCAGCATTTGAATATTTCCCTGTCATAATGGGATACTGTTTCTAAAGAAACATGGAAGGTGGAAGCAGATGGAGGACGCGTTTGAGGTGATTCCGGAGAAGATTCTCGCGGAACTGAAAGAGGAAGGTCTGGAAGTTACGGAGGAAGATCCGGTGCGGGCATATTTGCGTGAAATCGGAAAAATACCGCTGCTGACACCGGAACGAGAGCGTGAGCTGGCAATCCGGGCAGAGCAGGGCGATGTCCTCGCTAAAAAAGAACTGGCAGAAGCGAATCTGAGGCTGGTCGTCAGCGTGGCAAAGCGCTATGCCGGTCGAGGGATGCTGTTTCTCGATCTGATTCAGGAGGGAAATCTGGGACTGATCAAGGCGGTTCAGAAGTTTGATTACCGACGGGGGTTCAAGTTCAGCACTTATGCAACCTGGTGGATTAGACAGTCTATCACGCGGGCGATTGCCGATCAGGCGCGGACAATCCGTATTCCGGTGCATATGGTGGAATCTCTGAACCGTCTGCTGCGCACATCGAGGCGAATGGCGCAGGAGCTTGGCAGAGAGCCAACGACCGCAGAGCTTGCGAAGGAACTGGACATTTCAGAGGAGCGGGTGCTGGAATTGCAGCGCTATGCCCAGGAGCCGGTGAGTCTGGAGACACCGGTGGGTGAGGAAGAAGACAGCCATCTGAGTGATTTTATTCAGGATCAGCGCATGCCGATCCCGGCGGAGGAAGTGGACAGACAGATGCTTCAGGAGCAGATGGGAGAAGTGTTACAGACGCTGACTGACCGGGAAGAACAGGTGCTTCGGATGCGGTTTGGCATCGGAGACGAGGAGCCTCACACGCTGGAAGAAGTCGGACAGACATTTCATGTGACAAGAGAGCGTATTCGCCAGATCGAGGAAAAGGCGATTCGAAAGCTGAAACACCCGACAAGAAGTCGAAAATTAAGAGATTATTTGGAGTACTAGAGTGAAAAAAGAGATGTTATCAAAACGGTTACTGACAGTTGTTTCCCTGGTAGAGCCGGGCAGCCGCGTTGTGGATGTCGGCACGGATCATGGATTTGTGCCGATTACACTTGTGCAGGAAGACATCTGCCCGTCTGCGCTGGCGATGGATGTGGGAAAAGGACCGCTGGCACGGGCGAGAGAGCACATCGAGCAGGCGGGACTTTCGGATCAGATTGAAGTGCGGCTTAGCGATGGCTTTGCAGCGATGAAGCCGGGCGAGGCAGACAGCGGTGTGATTGCAGGAATGGGCGGTCCTTTGATGGTGCGGATTCTGGAAGAGGGACGGGCGCAGACGGAGGGCATGAAGCAGCTTGTACTGTCGCCCCAGTCCGACATCGGAGCTGTGAGACGTTACATAAAAGAACGAAAGTGGAAAATCTGTCAGGAAGTATTTCTGCAGGAAGAGGGAAAGTATTACACTGTGATGCAGGTGTCTCTTTCCGAAGAACCCAGGCCGCAGGAATCCGGCTGGGAAGAAGCGGAGGATCAGTACGGCGCATGGCTGCTGCAGCACAGAGATCCGGTGCTGCTTACTTATCTGGAGCAGGAATTAGAGACAAAGAGACAGCTCATCCGATCCATGAATGCTGACACCGACAGAGCGAGAGAGCGGCTGACAGGACTGCAGCAGGAGTGCAGACGAATCGAGGACATAAAGGAGCATTATTATGAAGTGCAGTGAGATCATACAGAAGCTGACAGAACTGGCACCGGAATCTCTGGCATGTGATTGGGACAATTCCGGACTTCTGGTAGGACGAAGAGACCAGAATGTAGCGAAGATTTTATTGGTGGTGGATGTGACGGAAGAAGTGGTAGATTTTGCGGTGAGTGAACAGGTGGATCTCATCGTATCTCATCATCCGCTGATCTTCAGTGGACAGAAACGCATCACATCGGACGATGTGTTTGGCAGACGGCTGTTAAAGCTGATCCGTCACGACATTTCCTGCTATTCGATGCATACGAATTATGACCGGGCAGAGGGCGGTATGGCGGATGCCGCAGCAAAGTGTCTGAGGCTGACTGGCTGTCAGACATTGGAGCCGGAGATTTCTTATGAGACTCCGTCCGGCGCATCAAAAAAGGGCGGCATCGGAAAAGTCGGTCTGCTGCCCCATCCGGTGACAGCAAAAAAGCTGGCGCAGCTGGTAAAAGAACGGTTTGGCCTGGATTCTGTGCGTCTGTTCGGAGATCCGGATTCCGAGATACCTATCAGCAAAGTAGCAATCTGTCCGGGAGCGGGTCGCTCGTTCCTGAATGAAGCGATGCAGGCGGGAGCGCAGGCTTATATTACCGGCGACATTGGACACCACGATGGTCTGGATGCGAGAGAGCAGGGACTGGTGGTGTTGGATGCCGGACATTTTGGAATCGAGCAAATATTTACAGAAGAGATCGAGTCCTATCTGCGGGAGCAGTTGTCCGCAGAGGTGGCAGTTCTGACTATGACAGGACAGGAGCCGTTTGTGTCGATCGTATAAGGAGGGCTTACTATGATTCTGGACATCAATGGAACAAAACGGGAAGTAGCAGAGGGCAGCACCTATCGGGATTTGGCATTGCAATATCAGGTAGAGTGTCCCCATGAGATTTTGCTGGCATTTCAGGGCAATCGTCTGCAGGAGCTGGGCAGACCGGTGGACGCAAACGGCGGTGCGATTCGATTTGTGACAGCAGCAGATCCCATCGGAATGCGGGCTTATCGCAGCAGTATGACCTTTCTGGCATTGAAAAGCTTTCAGGATGTGTTGGGAAAAGAGGCAGTGCGTAATCTGATCGTGGACTTTTCGATTGACAATGGCTATTACATCCATTCCAGAGGTCGCCTCCTTCTGACAAAAGAAGTGCTGCAGCAGACCGAAGCGCGGATGCGGGAGCTGGTGGCGCAGGATCTTATATTTGAGAAGAAGTCGGTTCATACAGACGATGCGATTCGCAAGTTCCATGCGGAGGGGCTGACAGACAAAGAAAAGCTGTTCCGTTATCGCAGAGCATCCTGGATGAACCTGTATCAGCTGGAAGACTACGAAGATTATTACTATGGCTATCTCGTTCACAGCACAGGCTATCTGAAATATTTTGCGCTGCAGCCGTATCAGAATGGCGTTGTTTTGCAGATGCCTTCCGGAAATGAACCGGAGACGGTTTCGGAATTTAAACCGATGGACAAGATTTTCCGCGTCATGATGAATACGACGGAGTGGAGCGAAAAGCTGGCGTGCAGCAATGTAGGCGAGCTGAATACCTGTATCGAGCAGGGCAGAGTGAATGAGCTGATCCTCGTGCAGGAAGCGCTGATGGAAAAGAAAATCGGCGATATTGCGGAGCAGATTTTGCAATATCCCAACAAGCGGGTTGTGCTGATTGCAGGTCCCAGTTCTTCCGGCAAGACGACATTTTCCCATCGACTGGCAGTGCAGATGAAGGCACATGGTATTTTTCCGCATCCGGTGGAGGTGGACAACTACTTTGTGAACCGTACGGAGACACCGCGGGATGAGGAAGGAAATTATGATTTCGAGGCAGTGGAGGCGCTGGATGTGCCGCTGTTAAATGCTCACATGCAGAGTCTGCTGCGGGGTGAGGAAGTGGAGATGCCCACTTATAATTTCAAGACTGGCATGCGGGAATATCGGGGCAACACATTAAAACTGCGTTCCGATGAAGTGCTGATCTTAGAGGGCATCCATTGTCTGAACGATGCCATGTCTTCTGAGCTTTCCGCAGATGAGAAATTTAAAATTTATATCAGCGCATTGACGACATTGAATCTGGACGATCACAATCGCATTCCGACAACGGACGGCAGACTGCTGCGCCGTATGGTGCGGGATGCCAGAACGAGAGGAAACTCCGCAGCAGATACGTTGAATATGTGGCAGAATGTGCGCCGGGGCGAGGGCAGAAACATCTTTCCTTATCAGGAGCAGGCAGATGCCATGTTCAATTCTGCACTGTTGTATGAGATTCCGGTATTGAAGCAGTATGTGGAGCCGCTGCTGTTCGGCATTCCGGAGGACGATCCGTGCTATCCGGAAGCAAAGAGACTGCTGAAATTCCTGAATTACTTCCTTGGTATTGATTCCGAATTGATTCCGAAGAACTCGATTGTACGGGAATTTATTGGACGGAGCGTATTCTCTGTCTAAAAAGAGAAAGAGAGAAATGGAGATACGATGCACTCACCTTTAGAAATTGCAAAAAGTTATATCGAAGTCGGTGTTCATAAAAGTCAGATGTCGATTTTTAAGATGATTCTGCTTGGGATTTTCGCCGGACTTTTCATCGGCTTTGCGGGAATCGCTTCCACGACCGCATCCAGCACGATTGCAAATCCATCCGTGGCAAAGCTGGTGGGAGCGCTGGTGTTTCCCGCGGGCATGGCGATGGTGCTTGTCGCGGGAAGTGAGCTGTTTACCGGCAATAATCTGATTATTTTGTCCGTGCTGGATGGAAAAGTACCGGTACATAAAATGTTGAGAAACTGGCTGTTTGTCTACATCGGCAACTTCATGGGTGCAGCGTTTGTGGCAGTGCTGGTTGTATATGGCGGCACGCCGAAGCTGTTTGATGGTGCGTTAGGAGAGGCAATCGTAAAAGCAGCCCGTGCAAGAACGGATCTTAGTTGGATGGAAGCTTTCGTTCGTGGAATTTTGTGTAACATCCTCGTGTGTATCGCAGTGTGGATGTCTTTTGCAGAAAAGCAGGTTTCCGCAAAGCTGATGACGAGTTTCTGGCCGGTGATGGTATTTGTTGTGTGTGGATTTGAACACTGTATTGCCGATATGTATTTTGGCGTGGCAGGACTTTTGGCAGCAGGGAAGTTTCAGATCGCAGCGGGAAGTCTGACCTGGGCAAGATTTTGCTTGGGCTGTCTGCTTCCGGTGACGATTGGAAACCTCATCGGAGGAGCTGGGATCGTTGGTTGCGGCTATTATTTCGCCTACCTGCACCGAACACCGATGTCTCATGAGACAGCAGAGGAAGAAGAGCACGATATTGATATCGCAGAAGAATATTGAAAGCCTGAATTGGATGAAAAAATGGAGCGAAGTGCGATTACAGCACTTTCGCTCCATTTGCAGTTAATTTGAATGTCATGCCGAGAAGATCAGCGGCGCCGCGACACATGAGCATTCGCTCCAGAAAGATTTCGAAGTATTCATACATGGAGCAGATGGCGGTGTCGATCTGCAGATTCAGAGAGATGACTTTTTTCTCGGTGTCTAACCTGAGTTTCTGATCGGTAACGGCGTAATTCACACGGTCGTGAATATCAAAGTTTGCCTTCGGCTTCTGACGGACACGGCTGCGGTGCACATCGGTCTTGTCCGCGATGATGAGAGCAGCAGAGATGGGATCGACAGCGCCGCCGGTAGATTCATCGTGATTGGAGATGGCAGAGACAATAGTGATGCGATCTGCAACACTCAAATCATATTTCTTTAAGATCTCGTTGGCGAGCAGTCCGCCATATTCCGCGTGATGGGTGCGGTTGATGGCATTGCCAATGTCGTGCATATAGCCAGCGATTTTTGCAAGTTCGCTCTCATGCTCGCTGTAGCCGAGCTTTTTGAGAATGCGGGCTGCAGTCTCTGCGACATGGACGCAGTGGGCGGCCGAGTGGTCGGTAAAACCTAACAGACCGAGATTGTGATCCCCCTTTTGCAGGAGCAGATTCACTTCTTCATCCCGGATAATCTCTTTGTATGTCATAAAAAATTCCTCCTGTGTGATTTCATACAGAGTAAGTATTGCCGATTTTTTGAGGAGGAACAAGCAAAAAAATGTAAAAAGAATGTTAAAAGCGAATCGCAGATCTGTGAAAAAACAGAAGTCTGTGATTCGCTTTTGCATTTCGTTTTTTATGATCGAGTCAGGCGATAAGCCGGGTTATGTCATTGAATGGTCATCTATCTAGTCCTGATGTTGCCACCAGGCTCAAGCGACCTACCCGAAAGCAGGACGGGCCGCCCTGTTGCTTTCTGTTCGGTCTTGCTTCGGATGGGGTTTACATGTGCCCTGCCTGTTACCAGCCAGGCGGTAGTCTCTTACACTGCCTTTCCACCCTTACCAGCACGAAGCTGGCGGTTTATTTCTGTTGCACTGGCCTGGGAGTCACCTCCACCGGACGTTATCCGGCATCCTGCCCTATGAAGCCCGGACTTTCCTCACCTGCGGCCTTTCGGCACTTGCAGCCGCGACCATTTGCCTGACTCAATCTTTCATATTCTAGCACTGCAAAGGGAAAAAGTAAAGGGTGAGAAGAAAAAGAATTGCTTTTCGTGCAAAAAATTCGATATACTCAAAACAAGTGGGGCAAAAGATCACGGAACGGATCGGTGTGAAGATCACGGAGAATGATCCGGAATATCACGGTCTGGCAGCGATGGTGACATCCGAGGACAAGATGAAATACATTCTTCCCAATATGGTGAAGCGCGGTGTAAAGGTGATGTTTAAGAAGAAACCGACCTCCCGCTACGAGGAAGAGTAAAGTGTGACTGAAAATAGATAACAAAAAGGAGCAGGGAATGCATTGTTTCCCTGCTCCTGTTTTTAGAAAAGAATCAGCTGTGGGCTTCCTCACAGTAAGCACAGCGGTAAACACGTTTTTCCTCGTCTGCCAGCAGGAAAATGTGGGGAAGCTGATGCTCTACGGAAGTGATGCAGCGGGGATTCTTGCAGTGGATGACATTTGTGATCTTTTTCGGCAGGGTCAGCGTCTTTTTTTCGACGATGTGATTATCCTTGACGATGTTGATCGTGATGTGCTCATCCAGATAGCCAAGAACGTCTAGGTCCACATCATCGAGGCTTCCCTCGATCTTGATGATATCCTTCTTGCCCATCTTTTTGCTGGCAACATTCTTGATGATGGCAACCTCTGTCTCCAGACGGTCCAGCTTCAGATATTCGTAGATTGTCATGGACATGCCGGCCTGAATATGGTCGAGTACGATGCCGTCTTTTAATCCGGAAATATTTAACATGTTTCAGTTCCTCCTGTTTCCTCTTTGTTCAGACCGAGCAGATAAAGAATGAGCGCCATGCGGGCGAATCTGCCGTATTTGACCTGCTTGAAATAAACGGCTCTCGGATCGTCATCGACCTCAACAGAAATCTCATTGACACGGGGAAGGGGATGCATGACAATCATGTCGTCCTTCGCCAGCTTCATCTTCTTGGGAGTCAGAATGTAGCAGTCCTTCATGCGGATGTATTCTTCTTCGTTGAAGAAACGCTCCTTCTGAACACGGGTCATGTACAGAACATCCAGATGGGGCAGTGCATCATCCAGATCTTCTACCTCTGTGAACGGAACGTGATTCTTTTCCAGAACGTCTTCGCGGATATAGTCCGGAACACGCAGTTCCTTCGGAGAGATCAGAACAAAGCGAATGCCCTCGTAGCGAACCAGAGCGCTGATCAGGGAGTGAACGGTACGGCCAAACTTCAGGTCGCCGCACAGACCAACGGTCAGGTTATTCAAACGTCCCTTCAGGGAGCGGATTGTGTGCAGATCGGTCAGTGTCTGAGTCGGATGCTGATGTCCGCCGTCGCCTGCGTTGATAACCGGGATCGAAGACTTCGTGGATGCTACATAGGGAGCACCTTCCTTCGGGTGGCGCATGGCACAGATGTCTGCGTAGCAGGAAACCATCCGAATCGTATCCGAAACGGTTTCACCCTTTGCAGCGGAACTGGAATTGGCAGAAGCAAAGCCCAGAACACTACCTCCCAAATGCAGCATAGCAGATTCAAAGCTAAGGCGGGTACGGGTGCTGGGCTCATAGAATAAAGTTGCTAATACTTTTCCGTCACACTTATGTGCGTAATGCTCCGGACGCTTTTCAATGTCGGTAGCCAGATCTAAAATCTCTTCCAGCTCGTCAGTGGAAAGATCCAAGGGACTGATCAGATGTCTCATCGTTTCCTCTTTCTGCACGGTTCTTGTAATAAAGGGAGGCGAAAAGTGATTTTACATAAAAAAACGCCATCCACATCTCCGGAACGTGGATGCCGTGCGAACACAGATTCCGGAGTGATCGAATCTGTGGCAGTATCTTCTACCTGAGCCATTATAGCGTACTTTTTTCAGAATGGGAAGAGGGAAAATTTAAAAATTTCAGAAAGACGGTTGAGGAAAAAAATGGGGCGTGGTATGATAGAGGGAGAAAAAAGAACTGTGCATGCGAGGAATCATGAGAGGAATTTGGAAAACAGTGACGGCATTGATTGTGTTGCTTTGCGTCAGTGCGGCAAGCTGTCATTCAAAAAAAGAAACAGACGATTCTGCGACGATACCGGCGCAGACTGAGACCGATTCACAGACATCGGAGACGGAGACATCTGCTCCGATAGAGCCGGAGACATTCGCAACAGAGCAGCCAGAGACGGAGGCGCATACTCTGGAAATAGAAGATTCTGAAAGGCTGTGGAGTATGGCTGAAATTCAGGAGTGGAACAAGTCTTTGTATGATACGGCGGGACTGATGATGACGGATCTGACAGCGATGCCGGAGACGATCTCCGGGCAGGAGATTCGCGCCCAGATCGAGCAGACGGCATTTCCAGATAAGAATTTGTTAGATGGAGCGCCGGTGACAGCAGAGGCAAAAGCGGCAATTCTGGCGCAGCGCAATCTGGATCAGATTCCGGAGATGATCGTGGTACAGTCGGCAATTGTGACGGAATACAGCGCAATCCGGAGCTTTCCGACGGAGCAGGTTTTGCAGGATACTGCCGGTGCGAATACTCGGTTTCAGGAAGATTTTGATTATTTTCAGGAAACGGGCATTGCACCGGGAAATTGTGTGTGGATCTGTCATAAGACGGCGGATGGCGGTTGGAGTTACGTTATTACCGAGGAGTACCATGGATGGATTCGCAGTGATCATCTGGCCCAGATCACAAGAGAACATCTCGCGGAACAGGTATCCATGCAGCGCACCGGAGAACAGTTGCTTGTGACGCTGGAGTATCTGGATCTGGAGGGATATCATCTGCCGATGGGAACAGCATTGCCGATTGAAAGAGAGACGTCAGACGCGTGGAGTGTTGCCCTGCCCAAGCGGGGTACGGACGGATCTTTGGAGACGGTGAGTGTTACGATCGACAAGGCAGATGAGAGCTTTCACGCCGGATACTTGCCTTTTACCGAAGAGCTCCTGAGAAAACAGGGAGAGCGGTGCATCGGTATTCCTTATGGATGGGGCGATCAGGGCGGCAATCCGGACTGTTCTTCTACGATACAGGCGATTTATCACTGCTTTGGCATCCGACTGCCGCGCAACTCTTCCTCGATGAACCAACTGCCCTGCTTCCGCAGAGAATTTGCAGGAGATGGCGTGACACCGGCAAGCCTCGGTGATTTGCCGCTTGGTACGATCCTGTACGTGCCGGGACATGTGATGCTGTATTGGGGACAGGATGCAGAGGGACATGACCTGATTTTGCACAATACAACTCGTTTTCGCTCGCCGGAGGGCGGCGAATTGCAGCGGATTCGTCAGTGTGTGCTGACGCGAGCCGATATTCATAATGTAAATGACCAGCCGATGAACTGCTGCCTTCGGGCAGCAATTTGTCTCTGGAAAAAATAAAAATGGAGGATACCCATGAAAAAGAATCCATTGTACATTCAAATGAATGAAAAAGATAATGTAGTCGTTGCGACACATGATCTGGAGGAGGGAACTCAGATCATGGAGCATGTTGTGACGAGACAGCTGATTCCTCAGGCGCATAAGATTGCTCTGTGTGACATTCCGAAGGGAGGAGAGATCATCCGCTACGGCGTTGTGCTGGGCTATGCAAAGGACGACATTCCCTGCGGCAGTTGGATCAATGAATTTATGCTGGATCTGCCTCAGAGTCCGAGCCTGGAAAATCTGCCTTATGACACGAATATTGTGAAAAAAGAAGATCTGCCCACACCGCCGGAGACGACATGGATGGGCTATCGCAACCGGGAAGGCTATGCCGGCACGAAAAATCTGCTGGGTATCATGACGACGGTACAGTGTGTTGCCGGTGTCATGCGTGTGGCAGTGGAGCGCATCCGCAAGGAGCTGCTGCCGCTGTATCCGAATGTCGATGATGTTGTGACGATCACGCACCCTTACGGTTGTGGTGTTGCGATCAATGCGCCGCTGGCGTACATCCCAATCCGCAGCATCAAAAACCTGATTCATCACCCGAATTTTGGCGGGGAGATCATGGTGGTAGGTCTGGGCTGTGAAAAGCTGACCTTAGACCGGATCCTGACAGAAGAGGAGATCAGCTCCGAAAACTGCTTGCTCATTCAGGAATGTAGTGGTCATGACGCCATGATGGATGCAATCCTTGCGATGGCAAAGAAAAAGCTGGAGCGCCTGAACCAGAGAAAGAGAGAAGAACTGCCTCTGTCAGAGCTTCTTGTGGGAATGCAGTGCGGCGGCAGCGATGCTTTTAGTGGCATCACGGCGAATCCCAGCGCCGGTTATGCCGCGGATATGTTGGTCAAAGGCGGTGCAACCGTGATGTTCAGCGAAGTTACGGAAGTCCGGGATGGCGCTCATTTTCTGGCGGCCCGCTGTGAGAGCGCAGAAGTGCGGGACCGCTTGGCAAAAGAATTGGGCTGGTATGACGCATACCTCGCAAACGGCGGTGTTGGCCGTGATGCAAACACGACACCAGGCAACAAAAAGGGTGGTCTGTCTAACATTGTAGAAAAGGCGATGGGCAGCATCGCAAAGTCCGGAACAAGTCCCATCGTGGAAGTCATTGGACCTGGCGAACGTCCGACCAAGCACGGCCTGATCTTTGCCGCAACACCGGCATCGGATATCGTGTGCGGACCGTCCCAGCTTGCAAGCGGCATCGGACTGCAGGTATTCATGACCGGCAGAGGAACTCCTTATGGTCTGGAGGTATCCCCGGTCATCAAAGTATGCAGCCGCAACGAGATGAAAGCAAACTGGTTTGATATGATCGACATCTCCGCGGGCGACATCGCAACCGGCGCAGCTAGCCTCGAAGAAGTGGGCACAGAACTGTTCCGCTATATTTTGGACGTTGCATCTGGACGGAAAAAGCCTTATTCCGATCAATACGGGTTCCACAACGATATGTGCATCTTCAATCCGGCGCCGATTACCTGACAGAACACATCCTAAATAAAAGTTTATTTGACTTTTTGGTTCATCTTCCTCTATCATAAACGCTGGAGCAATCCAAGTTTACATAGGGAAAGAGGAGTTATGCTTTATGATACCTTTTGAGGGAAGAAAGAAGAAGTTAGGTGACAGAAAGGACGGTTTCCGTATTCGGAATCTCGATCCCATGGGACTTTTAATCCCGTATATTATGAAGACGAAGTCCGATTCCTGGGTTTTGTTTGAGGATACCATTGATATCACAAAGACACAGGTATTTTTACAGGAGCAGCGCAGAGACGGCTGGAAGGGACTGACGACGTATCATCTGCTGTTTGCAGCTCTGGTACGTACAATTTCCCAGATTCCACAGCTGAACCGTTTTGTGCAGGGCAACCATATTT
The DNA here is from genome assembly GCA_934234215.1 of uncultured Cuneatibacter sp. Taxonomy (GTDB): domain Bacteria; phylum Bacillota; class Clostridia; order Lachnospirales; family Lachnospiraceae; genus CAKQHB01. The sequence continues at coordinate 15,652 of CAKQHB010000016.1, read as the reverse complement.
ATTCCAGAAATGAGATCAAGTTCTCGATGGTTGTCAAGAAAGGCATGCATTTTGATGGCGATCGCACGATCATCACCCCTCATTTCGAACTGGAGGATACGCTGCAGGATGTTTACCGGAGAGTCGATGAGATCGTTGAGACGATCGACCGCACCGTAAAGGTAGAGGATGATGAGAACAAGAGCGGCTTTGATGGTCTGGAGACTGCATTGGCAATGATCCCGGATTTTCTGCTGCGCTTTGTTGTCGGCATGTTGAAGTGGCTGGATCGCCGCGGCTGGCTGCCGAAGAGCTTTACGGATCTGAGCCCGTTCCATACGTCCTGTTTTATCACAAACATGGGTTCTATGGGACTGAGCAGTATTTATCACCATATTTATGAGTTTGGTACGACTTCGATCTTTATTGCACTGGGCAAGAAGTATTCTGTGAATGAGATCGCAAGAGACGGTTCTACCGTAAAGAAAACATACATTTCGTTGAAGGTTGTTGCAGATGAGCGCATCACCGATGGTTTTGTATACGCATCTGCATTTAAAGCAATCCGAAACTACATGATGCATCCGGAACAGCTGATGGTTCCGCCGGAAACGGTTGTGCCGGATGCAATTGACCGTGTGAAGAAATAAGTCCGGATAGAATCCGGGAACTGAGAAAAGCCCTGTCGCATACTTTAAACAGAAAGAGTTGCGAGAGGGCTTTTTATTTTGCAGACCTTTCTGAAACCGCCGAGTGCTTCAGAAGAAAAAGAGTATTTGACTGCCAGCAGAAACGGAAATCAGAATGCAAAAAATGCATTGATCGAGCGAAATCTCCGTCTGGTGGCACACATTGCGAAAAAGTATGTGGGCAGCGGTCAGGAGCAGGAAGACCTGATATCCATAGGAACAATCGGTCTGATAAAAGCAGTCGATACGTTTGATCCGGAAAAAGGCAGCAGGTTGGGTACGTATGCTGCTAGATGTATTGAGAACGAGATCCTCATGGTATTGCGGGCAGAGAAAAAACGCAGCCGCGAAGTGAGTCTGTATGACCCGATCGGAACAGACAAAGAGGGCAATGAGATTCATTTGCTGGATATTATCATTGCAGAGGAGTCGGAGGTGTCGGAACAGATCATCCTGCGGGCGGATCTCGCCAAGATGTATCAGATGCTGCGGATACTTCCGGAGCGGGAGCGCCGTGTACTTTGTCTGCGATACGGGCTATATGGTCTGAGAGAATACACACAGCGGGAGGTGGCGGCATTGTCCGGGATCAGCCGCAGCTACGTCAGCCGGATCGAAAAGAGCGGGATCGAACATCTGCGGGAAGCGATGGAACAGTCATAAAAGAAAACGAAAAATCGACCAGTGAAAATTCACAGCATTTGATGCTTGCAAGCGTTCGGAAAGCAAGTTATAGTATAGATGTGTGTGACTGGCGGAAGTGGAGAAACCACAGGGAGCACACGAGATAATTGCCGACCGCCTGGGCGTTCCTGGTATGGGAATGCCCTTTTTTACTTTATAGGAAATTGCGTTGCATTTCCTATAAAGCAAAAAAAGCGCTCCGCGTGGATCGCACTGCGTCGGAACGGAATTTGTCGCTTCGCGACCCGCCGCAGGCGGAGAATCCTGCAGAGCAGGATTCTATTTTTACATTATTAAAATTGCATTACATTTCAAAGGAGAGAATGGAATGACCATGTTATCACTGCAGAAGGAACTGAAGGAAAATGCATATCCGGGAAGAGGAATTGTGATCGGCCGGACCCCAGATGGAACAAAAGCAGTTGCTGCTTATTTCATCATGGGCAGAAGCGAGAACAGCCGCAATCGTGTCTTTGAGACAGAAGGCGAGGGCATCCGCACACAGGCGTTTGATCCGTCCAAACTGGTAGATCCGAGCCTGATTATCTACGCACCAGTACGTGTTCTTGGCAGCCAGACGATCGTAACAAACGGAGATCAGACCGATACCGTATACGATGGACTTGCAGCAGGACTTTCTTTTGAACAGTCTCTTCGCAGCAGAGAATTTGAGCCGGATGCTCCGAATTATACCCCCAGAATTTCCGGACTGATGGAAGTGGCAGATGGTCAGTATGCATACAGCATGTCGATTTTAAAGAGCAATAACGGCGATCCGTCCTGCTGCAACCGTTACACATTCAGCTACGATCATCCGGTAGCAGGTGAGGGACGCTTCATTCATACCTATCAGCACGATGGCAATCCGCTGCCCAGCTTTGCAGGTGAGCCGAAGCTGGTGGAAATGTGTGACGACATGCAGGTATTCACCGAGATGCTTTGGGATAGCTTGAATCCGGACAATAAGGTTTCGTTGTTTGTTCGCTACATCGACATTGCAACAGGCAAATACGAGACCATCATAAAAAATAAAAATTGCTAAGAGAAAAGGGAGAATGGATCATGAACGAATTTGAATTAAAATATGGATGTAACCCAAATCAGAAGCCTTCCCGTATTTTTATGGAAGATGGCAGCGATCTGCCGGTGACCATTCTGAACGGTCGTCCCGGATATATTAACTTTTTGGATGCATTTAATGGCTGGCAGCTTGTTAAGGAATTAAAAGAAGCGACCGGACTTCCGGCAGCGACTTCTTTCAAGCATGTTTCCCCTGCCGGCGCAGCAGTAGGACTTCCGTTATCGGATGTGCTGGCAAAAATTTATTGGGTAGAGGATCTGGGAGAATTGTCACCCCTGGCATGTGCTTATGCAAGAGCAAGAGGAGCAGACAGAATGTCTTCTTTTGGTGATTTTATTGCATTGTCAGATGTGTGCGATGCAGATACCGCTCGTTTGATCAAGAGAGAGGTTTCCGATGGTGTCATCGCTCCCGGATATACCGACGAAGCGCTGGAGATGCTGAAAGCAAAGAAGAAGGGCGCTTACAACGTGATCCAGATCGATCCGAATTATGTACCGGCACAGTTGGAGCACAAGCAGGTATTTGGGGTTACCTTTGAGCAGGGTCGCAATGAATTAAAGATCAACGAAGAGCTGCTGTCCAATATTGTGACAGACAAGAAAGACATTCCGGAATCCGCAAAGATCGACCTGATCATCTCCCTGATCACACTGAAGTATACGCAGTCTAATTCTGTCTGCTATGTCAAGGACGGTCAGGCAATCGGTATCGGCGCTGGTCAGCAGTCCCGCGTACATTGCACGAGACTTGCCGGAAACAAGGCAGATAACTGGTTTTTACGTCAGGCTCCGCAGGTATTGAATCTGAAATTCAAGGATTCCATCAAGCGTGCAGACCGCGATAACGCCATCGACGTTTACATTGGGGAGGAATATATGGATGTGCTGGCAGACGGTGTCTGGGAGCGCACTTTTGAGGAGAAGCCTCCGGTATTTACAAGAGAGGAAAAGCGTGCCTGGCTGAATCAGATGCAGGGTGTTGCACTTGGTTCTGACGCATTCTTCCCGTTCAGCGATAACATTGAACGTGCAGTAAAGAGCGGTGTTGCATACATTGCACAGCCCGGTGGTTCTGTGAGAGATGATCTGGTAATCGAAAGCTGCAACGAGCATGACATTGCGATGGCATTTACCGGCATTCGTCTGTTCCATCACTGATAAGACTTGACTTTTGCGGGACGCAAGGCTATACTAAGAAAAGTATGGATTGCGGAAAATTACCGCATTATGGAAGGAAGGAAAAGAAGCTTTCATGGACGATTCGGATAGTGATCCTAACACAGATCATTTGTGTATCGACAGATCCAAAGAGTAGATAAGAGCATGGCTTGTCAGGAAAGTTCTGACAGGCTGTGCTTTTTGCGTTATTTTTTGCAAAAAATGCAACTAGAAACGACACATTACAAAAAGGAGAGAAAAAGAGAGTATGTTTTGGAAAAAGATGCTGCTGTTAGTTGTTTTGCTGGTCGCACACGCGATTTTGGCAGCGGCGGATGCGGCAGTGCGCGGACTGAGCGTTGCGAAGCTGCGAAAGATGGAGGAAGAGGACAAAGACGAGGATGCAACAAAGCTTTTGAAGATTGCAGAGGAGCCGGAACGGACACTTTATGCACATCAGATCGCCATGATGCTGACGGGATTCTTTTTGGCGGCGTTGACGGTCATTGGTTTTGCATCAGACGTTACCGGAGTCTGTCAGTATAAATGGGGGTGGGAGTTTGTGCCTCAGCCGATTTTATATGGAAGCGTTTGTGCTCTGCTTCTCGTTGTAGAGTGGCTGATTGTCATTCTGTTTGGAGATCAGATTTCCAGAAAACTGGTGAGCCGTGATCCGATGCGCTATGCGCTGTCGCTGTACGGTGTGATCCGCGGTGTCGGCAAGTTCTTTTATCCGGCAGTGTGGCTGGCAGAAGGCAGTGTCGGCGGAGTATTTCGTCTGTTAAAGATGGAAGTGCCGGAGGAGGAAGTTGCCACAGAAGATGAGATCCGTATGATCGTGGACAAGGGCAGCGAGCAGGGAACCATCGAGCAGGATGAACATGAGTGGATTCAAAATGTATTTGAGTTCAATGATATTGACGCAGAAGATGTTATGACGCGAGAACCAAAGGTCGTTGCACTGTCCGCAGAAGCAGAAAAAGATGAAGTGCTGAAAACAATCCACGACAGCGGACTTTCCCGTTACCCGGTGTATGGGGAAGATCTGAACGATGTCCTTGGTATTTTAAATGCGAGAGATTATCTGCTGAATCTGACACGGAAAAAGCCCCGCACGATGCGGGAGCTGCTGCGCCCGGCTTATTTTGTACCGGAATCACTTCCGGCGGATCGTCTGTTCAGTCAGATGCAGATGAAAAAACAGCACATTGCCATTGTCATTGACGAATATGGCGATACAAGCGGTATTGTGACGATGGAGGATCTGCTGGAGGAGATCGTCGGTAATATTTACGATGAGTTTGATCCGGCAGAGCAGGCAGAGGTCGAAAAGATCGGGGACAATACCTGGCGCGTTTCCGGAAGTATTCAGATTCCGGATCTGGCAGAAGCCTTGCAGGTAGAAATCCCGGAAGATGAAGATTACGATACGCTGAGCGGTATGGTGCTGGATCATATGGATAGTTTTCCGGAGGATGGCTCCGTGTTTGACATCGAGGTGCCGCCGCTGCAGATCCATGTGACGCGGGTTCTGAGAAGACATATTGAGCAGGCAATCGTACATGTGATGGAACCTGAGACGGAGACGGAATCCGAAGAGGCGGAATAATTTTTAAGAAGCTTTGTTGCATTTTGTGCAGCACTTTTGTATAATGAACAAAAAATCCAAAGAGAAATGCGGAGGAACGAATGAAACTGTTAGAAGAACGTATTCGGAAAGACGGAATTGTAAAAAGTGCAGATGTATTGAAAGTAGATAGTTTCCTGAATCACCAGATGGACGTAGACCTGTTCGTGGAGATGGGCAAAGAGTGGAAACGTCTGTTTGAGGGAGAGAATATTACAAAGATTATGACGATCGAGGCATCTGGAATCGGTATTGCCTGCGCTGCAGCATCCGTATTCCATGTACCGGTTGTTTTCGCAAAGAAGTCCGAGAGTCTGAATCTGGACGGCGAGATGTATCGCAGCAAGGTAAAATCTTTTACACACGGCAGAGTGTATGATGTCATTGTGTCCAAAAAGTTCCTCGGTCCGGAAGACCGTGTTCTTGTAATCGATGATTTCCTTGCAAATGGCTGCGCACTGGCAGGTCTGATCGAGATCGTTCGTGCATCCGGAGCAACATTGGTTGGAGCGGGTATCGCGGTTGAGAAGGGCTTTGAGCCGGGCGGAGAGCGTATCCGTAGCATGGGCGTGCACGTAGAATCTCTGGCAATCGTTGAGAGCATGGACCCGAACGGCGAGATCGTATTCCGGGAGGCACAGGCATGATCCGGAACGTCATTTTTGATATCGGAAATGTGTTGATCCGCTACGACTGGAAATCCGTTCTGGAACAGTTTCCCTATTCGGAAGAGACAAAGAAAAAGGTCGCAAATGCAGTGTTTTTAAGTAAGACCTGGAATGACCGGGATCAGGGTGGTCGCACAGAAGAAGAATATTTGCAGGAGTTCATCGCAAACGATCCTTCCTGCGAAAAAGAGACAAGAGAAGTGATGCAGCATTGTCTGGAAACCTGTGTGGAGGAGCCCTTTGCAAAAGACTGGGTGCGCACGATCAAGGCACAGGGATATCGTGTTTATTTGCTGTCCAATTACAGCAAGTACATGTTTGAAGTCGGTGCAAAGAAATTTGCCTTTTATCCGGAAGTGGACGGCGGTGTGATTTCTTATGAAATATTGGAGCGCAAGCCTTTCAAGCCAATCTACGAAACATTGCTTGCGAAGTATGATCTGAACCCGGAGGAATGCGTGTTCCTGGATGATCGGGCAGAAAATATCCAGACTGCGGCAGAACTTGGTTTTCACACGATTCAGGTGACAGATCATGAGGCAGCCGTTGCCGGTCTGGAAGCGCTTGGAATCCATTCCTGACGAGAAGAGAAAGAAGGAAAAAGCGATGAAGTTAATGTTTGCATCGGATATTCACGGAGATGCGTCCTGCTGTCAGAAAATGTTAGACTGCTTTGACGCCGAGCAGGCAGAAAAGCTGATCCTTCTGGGAGATCTGCTGTATCATGGTCCCCGCAATGATCTGCCGCCGGATTATGCTCCGAAAAAGGTGATCGAGCTGCTGAACGCACGAAAGGAACAGCTCCTGTGCGTGCGTGGAAATTGTGATACAGAGGTAGACCAGATGGTGCTGCAGTTCCCGATCTTAGCAGATTATGCAGCGATTTTTGAGCGGGGCAGAATGTGGTTTCTGACACATGGTCATGTCTACAATCTGCAGAAGATGCCTCCTGTGGCACCGGGAACGATTCTGATCCACGGGCATACGCATGTGCAGACGGTGACAGAGCAGGACGGAGTCACCTATCTGAATCCGGGCTCTGTGACACTTCCAAAAGAGGGCAATCCCAAGAGCTACATGATCTATGAGGATGGTCTGTTTACGATCCGCACGATGGACGGGGAAGTGCTGGGAAGCTATGCGATCTGATTGACATTTGAGATCGGATTGAGTACAATAAAAAAGGTTTACAAAATACCCACAAAGCATATGGGATGAAAATTGGGAGGTTCGTTACAATGAAGATTTATTCTGTTCTGGATCCGGAGTTTAAAGAGTATGGTCGTGTTGTAGATGGCTATGACTACACAGAGCTGCTGAAGGTTCTGGATGAGACAACTCCTCAGCCGGAGGATGCGGTTATTTATGTTCCGTCTGATGAAAAGTTAGAGGCAACTCCTGCATTTGCGCAGCTGCGTGATAACTGCTACGGTGGTATGCCGATTCAGATCGGATTTTGCAATGGTAATAACACAAAGCTAAACTGTCTGGAATACCACAGAGACAGCGAGATCGATATTCCTTCTTCCAACGATGCGATCCTGCTTCTGGCAAAGCAGTCTGAGATCACAGACGGCAAGTTAGACACTTCTGTAGTAAAGGCATTCCGCTGTCCTGCAGGAACTGCAGTAGAAGTGTACGCAACGACTCTGCACTACGCTCCCTGCAATGCAAAGAAGGGACAGGGCTTCCGTGTAGTCATCGTTCTGCCGAAGGATACAAACACCGAGATGCCGAAGTTCGAAGTAAAGAATGTAGAAGATGGCTGGATGACCGCACGCAACAAATGGTTGCTTGCGCATGCAGAGTCTTCCGAAGCGGCTGGCGGTGCTTATGTTGGTCTGACCGGCGAGAATATCGACATTGCTGAGTTGATCTAAAGTCGATTTCTGATAAAAATGAAGCTTGAGGGCTGTACTCCGAAGAAGGGGTACAGCCTTTTTTGCTTGATAGGAAATTACGGCGCATTTCCTGTAAAGCAAAAAAGCGCTCCGCGTGGATCGCACTGCGGCGGAATGGAATTTGTCGCTTCGCGACCCGCCGCAGGCGGAGAATCCTGCGATGCAGGATTCTATTTTTATGTTTTCACCCAAAATTCTCCTTGACAATTTCTGGAGAAACGTATATTTTGGAAATACGTTACAGATGAAGAAAAAGGAAAATGACAGGAACAGTTTTAAGTGCAGGTTTATTTGGAATTGATGGGTATCCGGTTCAGGTAGAAGCGGATATGAGCCAGGGGCTGCCCGCTTTTGACATGGTAGGGTTTCTCGGATCAGAAGTCCGGGAAGCGAGAGAGCGCGTGCGGACTGCATTGAAAAATACCGGGATCCGCCTCCCGGCGTGCAGGCTGACGGTCAATCTCTCCCCGGCAAACCGCAGAAAAGCGGGAAATGGATTCGATCTGCCCATTGCAGTTGCCGTTCTGATCGCGGCAGGACTGCTGGAGGGAGAAAAGGCAAAGGGATATCTGTTCTGCGGAGAACTGGGGTTAGACGGCGCTTTGAAGCCGGTACACGGTACGATCTCCGTCACAGCGGCTGCTTGGAAGTTGGGATGCAGGGGATGCATCGTCCCATCGGAGAATCAAGGGGAAGGAGCCGCGCTGAAACAGATTCCGGTGTACGGATTTTCCAGCTTGCGGGAGGTACTGGCTTTTCTGGAAAATCCGGAGAGTGCACCCGAACAAAAAAAGGGGATTCTGCCGGAAAAGCAGGAGGTTCGCATAGACTTTGCGGATGTGATCGGACAGGAGACCGGCGTGCGTGCGGCGGAGATTGCCGCGGCAGGCTTGCATAACCTGATCCTGACAGGACCGCCCGGCACGGGAAAAAGCATGGTGGCGCAGCGAATCACAACGATCCTGCCGGATCTGACGCCGGAGGAGCAGATTGAGCTGACAAAGCTGTACAGTGTGCGGGGATTTTCCGTGGAAGGGCTGATGACAGAGCGTCCGTTTCGCAGCCCTCATCACACAATTTCTGTGCATGCAATGGCAGGTGGGGGCAGTACACCGATTCCCGGGGAAATCTCGCTGGCACATTGCGGTGTTTTATTTTTGGATGAGCTGCCGGAATTTCGTCCGGAAGTGTTGGAGGTATTGCGTCAGCCGTTGGAAGAAGGTGAGGTACGAATCTCCCGCACACATGGAATTTACCGCTTCCCGGCGCGAATGATGCTTGTCGCAGCCCGAAATCCCTGTAGATGCGGATACTATCCTGACCGCAATCGTTGCCGCTGCCCGGAGCAGGATGTCTTGCGCTATCAGAGACGTATCAGTAAGCCGCTGCTGGATCGGATCGACCTGTCGGTGCAGCTGCCGGAAGTACCATTTTCGGTGATGCAGAGTGGAAAGCGTGGGCGGACTTCTGCACAGATTCGTGCACATGTACTGGAAGCAGTGGAGCGGCAGAGATTTCGCACACGGGCAGAGGGTGGCATCCTCAATGCACATCTCACCGGAAAATTGCTGGAGCGAGATGCATTGCCGGATCCTGCAGGGAAAAAGCTGTTGGAGATGCTGTATGCAGGGCGAAGCGGCGGAATGAGGAGTTATCATAAGCTGCTTCGGATCGCGCGGACGATTGCAGATCTGAATGGAAGAGAGCAGCCCGGCGAGGAAGAAATCAGTGAAGCGTGGTATTTCCGAAATGCATCGGCAGAGACGGAAAGGCAGGTGATCCGTCCATGAAAAAGAGGGACTGGTATGCATGGGCGGCATTTCCCGGTTTTACAAACCGTCAAAAGATCGAGCTGCTGAAGCTTGGTTGGAGAGCGGAGAACGATTGGCAATTGCCGGAGTCCGCTGCCCCTTTCCTGAAAGAAGAAAAGAAAACGGCATGGGAGAAGTATCGAAACAACTGGGAACATCAGACGCAGAGATGGGATGCGCTGGAGGAAGGCGGAATGCATCTGCTGGCATATCCGGAGGAGGAGTACCCGGAAGTGTATCGACAGCTGTACGAGCCGCCTGCAGTTCTATTTTATAAAGGAAGACTTCCGAACGTGGATATGCCGTTAGCAGCGATCGTTGGTGCGAGAGATTGCAGCGCCTACGGACGGGAAATGGCAGAGTATTTTGCCAGAAGTCTTGCGGAGCGGGGCATCGGGATCGTCAGTGGTTTGGCATATGGCATCGACAGTGCAGCACATCGCGGGGCACTGCAGGCGAATGGATACACGCTGGGAATCCTGGGAACCGGAGCGGATGTCTGCTATCCGCAGGAGAACAAGTATCTGTATGAACATATGATTTGTACGGGAGGCGTGCTGTCGGAATTTTTGCCGGGAGCGGCACCGCTGCCCTATCATTTTCCCCAGAGAAATCGGCTGATCAGTGGTCTGGCATCCTGTCTGCTTGTGATGGAGGCAAAAAAGCGAAGCGGATCATTTATCACGGTAGAGTATGCACTGGAGCAGGGAAAAGAAGTTTTTGCGCTTCCCGGCAGAGTCGGAGATGTTCTCAGCGAGGGCTGCAATCGGTTGATTCGAAGTGGAGCAGCACTGCTGCAGACGCCGGAACAAGTTGTGGAATATTTCGAAAATTTCTGTAAAATTATTGAGCCGCCCGAAAAAAATGAAAAAGAAGGGCTTGCAGGTGATGAAAAATTAGTGTATAGTTGTCTCGATTTGTCACCAAGACACTTTCAAGTGATTTTGGAGGCGACAGGACTTTCTCTGGCGCGGCTGGCACAGGTTTTGCTGCAGCTGGAGCAGAAGGAATGGATCACGCAACCCGTTGAGGGTTTTTATGTTTTGAGAAGAAAGTAAAAAGGATGTAGTGAAAAATGGCAAAAAATCTGGTGATCGTAGAGTCTCCTGCAAAAGTGAAAACAATCCAGAAGTTTCTCGGCTCCCAATATGAAGTCATGGCATCAAACGGTCATGTGCGGGATCTGCCGAAGAGCCAGCTTGGATTCGATGAGACGAATGATTACGAACCGAAATATATTACAATCCGCGGAAAAGGCGAGCTTTTGGCGAAGCTTCGCAAAGAGGCAAAAAAAGCAGACCGCGTGTATCTGGCAACGGATCCGGACCGCGAGGGAGAAGCGATTTCTTGGCATCTGAAGCAGGCGTTGAAGCTGGATGATGACAAGGCGAGACGTATCACATTTAATGAGATCACGAAAAATGCTGTCAAGGCGTCGATCAAGGCACCGCGGGAAATTGACGAAAATCTGGTGAATGCCCAGCAGGTCAGACGTATGTTAGACCGCATGGTAGGTTACCGCATCAGCCCTCTTTTGTGGGCAAAGGTCAAGCGTGGACTTTCCGCCGGTCGTGTCCAGTCGGTTGCACTGCGCATGATTTGTGACAGAGAATCGCAGATTGATGCTTTTGTTCCGGAAGAGTACTGGACGTTGGATGCAGCTCTTGCCTGTCCCGGTGAGCGAAAGCCGTTGATGGCGCATTTCTACGGAAAAGGCAAAGAAAAATTAAACATCACCGGTCAGGAAGAACTGAACCGGATTATGGAAGAAATCAAGGGACAGCCGTTTGTCATTGAGGATCTGAAAGAAGGCGAACGCATCAAAAATCCACCGCTGCCGTTTACAACCAGTACGCTGCAGCAGGAAGCATCCAAAGTGTTGAATTATTCCACGCAGAAGACGATGCGCCTGGCACAGCAGCTGTATGAAGGTGTGGATGTCAAGGGACGCGGTACGATCGGTGTGATCACTTACCTGCGTACCGACTCGACTCGTATTTCCGAGGAAGCAGAAGCAGCCGCACATACTTATATTGGAGAGAACTTCGGTGCAGAATATGTGCAGGAGAAGACCCGGACCGCGAATGCAAACACCGGTAGAATTCAGGATGCTCACGAGGCAATCCGCCCGACAGATCTGACCCTGACGCCTACAGTGATTAAGGAATCTCTGACAAGAGAGCAGTTTCGTCTGTATCAGCTGATCTGGAAACGTTTTGTTGCGAGCCGCATGACAGCTGCCCGTTATAAGACAGTGAATGTTCGTCTCGGCGTAGGCGAATATCGTTTCAGCGCGGCCGCTTCCAAGCTGGATTTTGACGGCTTCATGAGTGTGTACACGCAGGAAGAGGAAAAAGAAGAAAACAATTCCATGTTAAGCGGACTGGAAAAGGGCATGGAGCTGAAGGTCAAAGAGCTGCAGACGAAACAGCACTTCACACAGCCTCCGGCACATTACACCGAAGCCTCGCTGGTAAAGGCGCTGGAAGAACAGGGCATCGGACGTCCTTCCACTTACGCACCGACGATCACAACGCTTCTGGCAAGACACTACATTGCTAAGGAAAACCGTTCGCTGTTTGTGACTGAGCTTGGCGAGGTTGTCAACCGGATGATGGTACAGAGTTTTCCGTCCATCGTGGATGTTTCCTTTACAGCAAATCTGGAGTCTCTGTTGGATGGCGTGGAAGATGGTAAGATTGACTGGAAGACAATCGTTCGAAACTTCTATCCGGATCTGAATGAAGCAGTTCAGAAAGCGGAGAAAGAACTGGAGCACGTTACGATCGAGGACGAGAAGACGGACGAGATCTGTGAACTGTGCGGAAGCAACATGGTCATCAAATACGGACCGCACGGAAAGTTCTTAGCCTGCCCGAACTTCCCGGAATGCCGCAACACGAAGCCATATCTGGAGAAGGCAGGCGTGCCGTGTCCTCTGTGCGGAAAAGAAGTTGTGATCCGCAAGACAAAGAAAGGGCGCCGCTATTACGGATGCGAAGGCTATCCGGACTGTGACTTTATGTCTTGGCAAAAGCCTTCCACTGAGAAGTGTAAAATCTGCGGTTCTTACCTGATAGAAAAAGGCAATAAACTGATTTGTTCAAATGAAACCTGCGGATTTGTCATGGACAATCCGAAATTGAGACCGAAAGAAGATGAAACATAACAGGAGTAAAAAGATGAACGTACAGTTGCTGGACAAAACACGAAAATTGACAAAGATGCTTCACAATGCGAACTCCGGCTCCATCAGCTTTTCGGAGATCAGCCATGTGCTGTCCGGAGTGCTGGATTCCGAAATCGTGATCTTAAAAGAAAACGGAAAGATCCTCTCCAAATGCCTGAGTGAACAGGCAGTGTCTCTGCGGGAATTTACAGACACCGAGGAGGAGACAATCAACAGCAGTCTGAATGAACGTCTGCTGGGAGTGCTCTCCACACAGGAAAATGTAAATCTGGAAACGCTGGGAATCGAAGGCTGCGGTAATCAGGCGATGATCGCACCGGTCATCATTGCCGGAGAGCGTCTCGCGACACTGATTGCTTACCGCAAGAGCGCACCGTATGATATCGACAGTATCATTCTGGTGGAGTACGGCGCAGTGATCACTGGAATGGAACTTGTGCATGAGCAGAACATTGCGGAGGAGCGTGCAACCGGAAAAGAGGAGAATATCCAGTCAGCAGTTCGTGTCATGAGCAGCTCGGAGAGAGAAGCAGCGTGGTATGTCCTCAACGAAATGAAAGGAGAAGATGGAATTCTGGTTGCCAGCAGACTGGCACAGAAAGAACATCTGACCCGCTCCGTCATCGTAAACACACTTCGAAAGATGGAGAGCTCCGGAGTATTGGTATCCCGATCTTCCGGTATGAAGGGAACGTATGTCCACTTTCTGAATCCGGCTTTGCTTCAACTGATGGAGACAGAGCTGGAGAAGGACCGTAAGAAAGGCTTCGAAAAAAGAGTAAAAAACACTTGAAATGACAAAAAGTCTGTGCTATAATCTTACAGGCTTAAAATAATTCACGCAGATGGAAATCGGGGACGGTGCCGGAGCGATCCGGTCCCTGCGAGTGATTCTGCGGAAGAAAAACCAAAAGGAGAAAAGACATGAGCATTATTTCTATGAAGCAGTTGCTGGAAGCTGGCGTTCATTTCGGACATCAGACAAGAAGATGGAACCCTAAGATGGCTCCTTACATCTATACCGAGCGTAACGGTATCTACATCATTGACCTGCAGAAGTCTGTAGGTAAGGTTGATGAGGCTTACAAGGCTGTTGCAGATATCGCTGCAAACGGCGGTGAGATCCTGTTCGTTGGTACCAAGAAGCAGGCTCAGGACGCTATCGCTACCGAGGCTGAGAGATGTGGTATGTACTACGTAAACCAGAGATGGTTAGGTGGTATGCTGACCAACTTCAAGACCATCCAGAGCAGAATCGCTCGCATGAACAAGATCGAGACCATGATGGAAGATGGTACTGCAGATGTTCTGCCGAAGAAGGAAGTTGTTGAGCTGAAGAAAGAGCTGGATAAGCTGCAGAAGAACCTGGGCGGTATCCGCAACATGAAGAAGATTCCGGATGCTATCTTCGTAGTAGATCCTAAGAAGGAAAGAATCTGTGTTCAGGAAGCACATTCTCTGGGAATCACTCTGATCGGTATCGCTGATACCAACTGTGATCCGGAAGAGCTGGATTATGTAATTCCTGGTAACGATGATGCTATCCGTGCAGTAAAGCTGATCGTTTCCAAGATGGCTGACGCTGTTATCGAGGCTCGTCAGGGTGAGGCAGTTACCGATGCACCTGCAGCAGATGTAGATGCTGAAGTAGAAGCAGCAGCAGAATAATTAAACGATTTAACTGGGCGGCTGCGGTTCCAACACTTGGAATGGCAGCCGTTTATGAATAAAAAGTGCCACATGCACAGAAATGAGGAGAATTATGGCAACAATTAGCGCATCTATGGTAAAAGAATTACGTGAAGCAACTGGCGCAGGTATGATGGACTGTAAGAAGGCTCTGACTGCTACCGATGGCGATATGGATGCAGCTGTAGACTTCCTGAGAGAAAAAGGACTGGCTACCGCTCAGAAGAAGGCTAACAGAATCGCAGCAGAAGGTATCGTTGCAACTCTGGTAAGCGAAGATGGCAAGAAGGCTGTTGCAGTAGAAGTAAACTCTGAGACTGACTTCGTTGCAAAGAACGAGAAGTTCCAGAACTATGTAGCACAGGTTGCAGAGCAGGCTCTGGATACCAAGGCTGCAAACGTAGAAGAGTTCCTGAACGAGACCTGGAAGTTTGATTCTTCCAAGACTGTAAACGAAGCTCTGGCTGGACAGATCGCTGTTATCGGTGAGAACATGAACATCCGTCGTTTTGCACAGGTTGAAGAGGAGAACGGTTTCGTTGCTTCCTACATCCATGCAGGTGGTAAGATCGGTGTTCTGGTTGACGTTGAGACCGATGTTGTAAACGATGCAATCAAGGAAATGGCTAAGAACGTAGCTATGCAGTGCGCAGCTCTGAAGCCTCAGTACACCAGCCGTAACGAAGTTGATCAGGACTACATCGAGAGAGAAAAAGAGATCCTGATGACTCAGGCTAAGAACGAGAAGCCCGATGCAAACGAGAAGATCCTGAACGGTATGGTTATGGGTCGTATCAACAAGGAGCTGAAGGAAATCTGTCTGCTGGATCAGGTATATGTAAAGGCTGAGGATGGCAAGCAGGTAGTAGCAAAGTATGTTGAAGAAGTAGCTAAGGCAAACAATGCTAAGGTTGCAATCAAGAGCTTTGTTCGTTTCGAGACCGGCGAAGGCATCGAGAAGAAGCAGGAGAACTTTGCAGAAGAAGTTGCAAAGCAGATGAATGTATAATCAATTTTGCGAAGTTTACGCAAAATCTATTATGTTTTTATAAAGTACAAATCTTTTGCTATCAAAGAGAGAGCAGTATGTAACTGCTCTCAGGCTGTAGACAAAGCCCCGCTTTTGCGGGGTTTTGCTATGTTTTCATCCGTTCTTCTGATATAATAGAAATA
>CAKQHB010000015.1 GCA_934234215.1 uncultured Cuneatibacter sp. | reverse complement strand
CTTCTGATATTTCTATTATATCAGAAGAACGGATGAAAACATAGCAAAACCCCGCAAAAGCGGGGCTTTGTCTACAGTCTGAAGAATGTGCCTTGGCACATTCTCCTTTCCGCCGCAGTGCGATCCACGCAGAGCGCTATTTTACTTTATACAAAATGCATGTTCTCCCGCGTCTACGACTTCTTCCCGCCCGTCGGGCAGCACGACCTTCGCCTCCACTCCACACGGAATCTCCACGTTCAGCAGCAGTTCATCTCCCTCATACCGCCATTTGCTGACGATTTTTCCCCTCGGAGATTCGTACCATGCTTCTGCATGTCTCAGTGATTTATGCGGATACGGTTTGATCGTAACGGACGTATCCGAATACCGGATCCCACACACGCCGTCGATGAGCCATCCGACGACCGCACCGTAAGAATAGTGGTTCAGAGATTCCCGCGGTACGCCGCTCTCATTGATACCGTCCCACACCTCCCACACGGTTGTGGCACCTTTTTTTACTTCATACAGCCAGCCCGGGGCATCCTCCTGCAGCAGCAGACGATATGCAGTTTCCACATATCCATGCTCTGCAAGGACACGGCACAGTTCCGGCGTTGTCAAAAATCCGGTATTCAGATGCCAGCCATTTTTCTCAACCAGTCGATTCAGTTCAGCGGCAGCCTCCTGCTCTTTTTTCGAATTCAGCAGTCCAAATGTGATCGGGCGCACATACTGACACTGGCGTTCGGAATGAATCGCACCGTCCTCGGTAAAGTTCGCAATGAATGCTTTTCCTGCGGATTCCGACAACGCTGCATACCGCGCTGCATCCTCTTTGTATCCGAGCCGATCTGCGATCTCCGTCAGCAATCTGCCGGAATAACAGTAATAGACATTCGCCACATCATAATTGCCATTGCGCATACTCTGCATCGGATTCGTACCCGGCTCGCACCATTCGCCGTAGTTGATGCCGCTCTCAAAAGTGTATTTCCGCTCCGGAATTTTCGCAAACAGCTTTTTCAGACTGCGCTTTGCCGCCTGTTTTTCCAGAAAAGCATACCACTGCTGCATCATCTCATAATTTTCTTCCAGGACACGCACATCTCCCGTTGCCTGATAAATTGCATACGGAACAAGAATACACGCATCGCCCCAGCCCACAGACGCAGACAACATCTTACTCATGAATCCGGGGCGATTGTTCGGCGGCGCGATATTTGCCACACGACCATCCGCATACTGACCATATCGGCACTGTCTCAGCCAGTGTTCGTATACTGTGACCGTATCCATCAGTCTCAGTCCCGTATTCACATACAATCCCGCATCTCCTGTCCAGCCGGCGCGTTCTCTTGTGGGGCAGTCTGTCGGAATGTCGCAGAAGTTTCCCTTCAGACTCCACAGAGCGTTGTTCACCAATTGGTTGACCAGCTCATTTCCACATGTAAAACCTGCGGTCTGTTCCATGTCGGAATAGATTGCATGTGCTGCAAACTGCGCATTTTTCAATTCGCCATCTGTCACAATCTTTACATACCGAAATCCCATGATCGTGAAGCGCGGCTTATAATGATTCACACCGTCTTTGCAGGTGTAGAAAATGGTCTGATACGTCCCGCCCTCTTTGTGGCGTTTCCGCTCCTGAAAGTTTTCCGTCGTGAAGTTTCCGTTTTCATCCAGTGTTTCTCCGTGAATGAGTTGGATATGCTGTCCCGCTTTTGCCTCCAGTGTAAATTCCACAACTCCAGCCAGATTTTGGCCAAAATCCACAATTGTCTCACCATTCGGCGTTATCAGGATTTTGCCTGTAAAGGACTCTTTTTCCCGGATCGGCACCATATTTTCTGCATGTAAAATGTCTGTCGAATGTGCAGAATCGACACAAACATTGTGCCACTCGCGCTCCAATGCACCTTCCCGTCTTGCATCGTACACTTCGCCCTGCTGCATATCATTTTGCGCCAGCGGACCATCCTGCGATGCTTCCCAGTCGGAATCCGTCAGAACAACCGGCTGACCGTTTACCTCCAGCTGGGCAAGAACCGACAGCTTCTCCCCATACAGACACCGATCGCCGTCCACGCCGGAGGTGCTGCGATACCAGCCGTCACCCACCACGATCTCCAGTTCATTTTCGCCGTCCTGCAGCAGCTTGTTCACATCATACACCTGATATTTGATTTCCTGTGCATAGTTGCTGCTGCCGGGTGTCAGCACTGCGTCACCCACACGCTGACCATTTAAAAACACCTCGTACACACCGCATGCGCTGATATAGAGGCGACTGATCCCGTTCTCCTTTAACACAAAGCGCTTCCGCACATAGCTCGCAGGCTGATGGGGAACATACTGCTCGTTCTTTTTGTGTTTTCGACCATCCCACGCCGCTTTTGCAAGACGATTCATCTCATCCTGACAGCGCGGATCTCCATCGGGAAGCAGCTCGATCTCCGGACAGATCCACTGCGCTTTCCAGTCCGAAGCCTGCAGTAATCCCATCTCATAAGAGGATTCTTCATTCCACTCGCCGCACACATCCTTTTCATCCCACAGACGTACCCGCCAGTACAGCACATCCCGCGATTTCACATTTGGAGTTACAATTGCGGACATCTGATGGGAAATGACTTTTCCACTATCGTATAACATTTCTCCTGCAAGGAAAATCTGCACCTGATACGCTGTCTGCATCGTTCCATCCGCACAATTCCACGACAATCGCTGGCTTTTCCGGTCTATTCCCATGGGATTTTTCTGATATTCTGTCTTGCAGTTGATTGCTCTCATCTTCATCCTCACTTCACATACTCATTCAAAAATATGGCAGAACGCTCCAAAGAGCGAATTGGAGAATTGTCCAGCCAATTTTTGTGACTCTCTAAAATAATCGCTGCGACATCCACGGACAAAGCCTGCTCTACCAGTTTTGTCAACGGCATATTGCCATCGCCAAGTTCACAACTGTCAGACTTTAAAATCGGCGTAATTGGCGCTTTTGTGAGCTTCGTGCCACGGTCATTGATGTGATACAGTTTCATACGCGTTCCAACCCGCCCCATCAGTCCCAACACATCCACACCCGCTTCCGCAGGCCAGTAGGTATCCAGCTCAAAGCTCAGATATTCCGGATCGGTATTCTGAATCAGATATTCCATCGCTGTCAGACCCGGCGAAACCTTCTGAAACTCGATATTGTGATTGTGATAGCACAGAGAAATTCCCTCCTGCGCCAATACTTTTCCGGACTCATTCAGGCGTTTACACAGTTGTTCCACATTTGTCTGACTCCGATAATCAAAGCGGTACATTCCTGTAATTACGATCTTGTCTGTGCCGAACTTTTTTGCCTCTGCGATCACAGCTTTCGGATCACGCTCAATACTGCCCAGATCCTCGTGAATGCTGACAACAGAAAGCCCCGCGTTTTTCACGAGGCTCTCCCAGTTATAATTTCCGCCTTTTCCGGTGGGCATTCCTGCCGCCTTTGTCAGCGTGCGCACGAGAAAGGAGGTCGGACGGATCATAAATCCGTTCAGTTCGATACCGTCATACCCCGCCGCTTTTATTTTTTTCAGCGTTTCCGCTGCCTGTGCTTCCGTTTTTGACACGGTTCCCAGCATAATCTGCTGGACTGCTTTTACTGCCATTTTGCGATCTCTCCCAACACTTCCAGACTCTTTTTCGGACTGCGCTGCATCGTTGTTCTGTCTACTGCGATCAGACCAAATGTCATGGAATATCCCTTCTGCCACTCAAAATTGTCAAGCAATGACCAGTACATATAGCCAATCACCGGAATTCCGTCCTTCTGACACACCTTTACACCATCGGTTGCTTCCTTTATGAAGGACTGGCGATCGGCATCTTCTGTTGTCGCAATGCCGTTTTCCGTCACCATGATCGGCATCTGCACACCGACTGCCGCAAACTCTGCATGTACGCGGCGAATCACATTGCCCAGCGCCTGTGGATAATATTCATAATCCATCTGTGTCGTTTTGGCTCCCTCCGGAACCGGCTGGATGCCGTCTTTTCCGATGACAGAGCGGGTATAATTTTGCAGACCGAAGAAATCATCCTCCTTGATGAACGGCAGGTAATGTGTAAATTCGTCAGACCATTCCTTTGCTGCCGCTTCTTCGCCGTCTTCTGCTGTCTGAATGTCGTGCAGAGATAACGTCAGACCAATCTGCAGCTCCGGTCTTACGGATTTGATCGCTGCCTTTGCTGCCTGATGCGCCTTCATAACGATCCGATCACCCTCCTGCGTGCAGCCGGATACAAATGTCGCCGGATCTGTCGTTCCGAATACTTCCATGTTTTCCATCTTCTGAAACTTCATGTTTTCCATCATGGAATTAAAGTTCATGCCAACCTGTGCAACACCTTCCACATCTCCGCCTGCTGCCTGCGCATTCTGCAGCTGCTGCATTTTCGCCATCATCTGACGCTTGTAACGCTCTGCGATCGCAGCCACCTGCAGACGCATATTGGCCTCGTTGATCGTGCAGATATAATGCATCTCAGCGCCAAGCTGCTCTACGACATATTTGCAATATGCCGCGAAAGCATCCACAACTGCTTCGCTCTCCCAGCCGCCATTTTTGATGACCCAAACCGGGGAGGTAAAATGCATCAGCGTCACGATCGGCTCCACACCATTTGCTCTGCAGCACTGCAGCACCTTGCGGTAATGCTCGATCTCAGCAGCATCAAACTTGCCCTGCTCCGGCTCGATGCGTGCCCACTCGATAGAAAAGCGGTATGCATTCAGGCCTGCTTTTGCCAGCAATTTAATATCTTCCTCGTAACGATTGTAATGATCCACACCATTCAGAGACGGCTCTGTAAAATTGGTGTGGGGCATCTGCTCCATTGCCCAGTAATCACTGTAAATATTATTTCCTTCTACCTGATGTGCCGCTGTTGCAGCACCAACGAAAAATCTGCCCATTCTGATTTTCTCCCTTTAACGGTTCTTCGGAATCCGGGACAGCGCTGCATTCAGCTGCTGTGCCGTCTCTCCTTTCGGATCAATTCCCGCCTGCTGCAATAATTTCACAAGCGGCTGTCTGGCGATCATCGCAAGCATCGCCTGCGGGATCTCCGCATTTTCACCCATGCCGCCTGCCATCTGACTCTTCATCTGCGCCATCATCTGACCGAGGATCGCAGCTCCTTCCTGCGTCTGCTGGATTTCTCCCATTGTATCATGGATCGAGAAAAATCCACTCGTCTCCTCCGAAGTTTCCGTCTCTTCATCAAACCAGTTTTTCACCTTATCCTTTGATGCAAAGTAAGCCGGATTCGGTTCGGAAACCTTCTCGATTTCCATTGTATCCGTCAGACTCGTTCCCGGAACGACTGCCTGAATTTCATGTATGCCGGAAATCGGCACTGCAAATCGGAAAATATGCTCGCCCGTCTTTGTCTCAACCTCCACACCATCTACCAACAGAGTAATCTGCTTCTGATTCGTATACACTTTGATCTCTGTCACAGGCTCCAGTCGGTCATGATAACGTCTGCCGCACAAATGTACAAACGGCTCATCCGACCACCATGCCTTATAAATATAAAATGCATCCTTTTTCTGCTTTCGGTCGAAGGTGATCAATCCCTTGTGATTCTTACCGGGATCTCCTGCCTCGTCACGACCTGCTGCACCAAACTCAAACATATTCCAGCAATATGTTCCCCAAAGGTACGGTCTCTTCGAGAACATCTCCAGCATATGCTCATGATACAACGCCTGATAGCCTTCTGTAAAATCGCCTTTCTCCGGACGGGGAGACTGCAGCGTGATCACAGAATCTGCGCCGTATTCCGTCAGACCGATCACCGTCTCCGGATACTTTGCATGAAACTCGTCAAACCATGCATCATTGTCTTCCATTTCACCCACATACCAGCCATAATATAAGTTATAACCACGGATATCCGGCAATGTCACAAGCGGACTATCCGTCTCCAGCAAAAACAGGTTTGCCATTGCGGACACGCGGCTGGGATCCATTTTGTGGATCAAATCGTTTAAAATACGATGATTTTCCAGCAGATCCTCCGTCACGCCCTGCAGGGAGACTTCGTTGGAAATTGCCCAACAAATAATCGACGCATGATTATAATTCTGCACGATCAGCTCCTTCATCTGCTGAATCGTGTTCTCTCTGCCATTCGGCATATGAACCGTAATGTACGGAATCTCCGCCCACACGATCAGTCCCTTCTCATCACACAGATCATAGAAATACTGGTCATGCTGATAATGTGCCAGACGGATCGAATTTGCTCCCATCGACAGAATCAGATTCAGATCTTCCTCGTGCATCTCCTTCGTCAGGGCATTGCCGACACCGGCTCTATCCTGATGACGGCTCACACCGTGCAGCGGATAAGATTCCCCATTCAGGAAGAATCCCTGTTCCGGATCAAAGCGATACTCCCGGCATCCAAACCGTGTCGTCACCTGATCTACAGCCTGTCCATTTTTGTAAAGTGTTGCCGTTGCAGTATACAAATACGGATCTTTTCGACCATTCCATCTGTGCACGTTCGGAATCTCGATGGAGCCATTACCCATCTGTGTCACGGATGCAGCATCACAAAGCCCCTGTACCTCCGTCAGGAAAAGCTCGGTTTCTCCGACACCCTCCACAGTCACAACGACACGATCTGCTTTTCCGCTGATGCAAGTCTCAAATGTCACAGACGCATCTTTTCCATTCAGGTGCGGTGTGGCAAAAAATCCATTTCCACCGTATTCCTCCACACTAAAGTGTGTTTCTTCCACCGTCAGCAAAGAAACATCACGATAAATTCCACCATAAAATGTGAAGTCTGCCTTCTGCGGATATACATGGTCATTTGGAAGATTGTCCACCCGTACTTCCAGCGTATTTTCTGCCTTCAAATCGTCTGTCAGCTTTACGCGAAATGTAGAATATCCGCCGTCATGCGCACCGACTTCTGTTCCATTCAGCAGCACCTTCGCAGAGGAATTGACTCCACGAAATTCTGCATACAGCTGTTCGCCGTCTGCCAATTCCGGTCTGTGAAATGTCTTACGATATACACACTCGCCCCGGTAATACTGCTCCGGGCCGGTCTGTCCATCTAACGCATTCCAGGTATGCGGCAGAGAAATTCTTTCTTCTGCGTTTTCTTTTTCAAATGTCCAATCCTTGTTGATGCAAACGCTTTTACGCATTTTTCTGCTCCTCTTTTTTCTTTTCAATTCGTTTCTGTACTGCTACCATCTCTTCCCGATCCAGCTTGCAGCCCCGCATTGCGATCAGTGTGACCACCCAGCCCAGGAACGGCATACCGAAATACAGTGTGATCGTAAACCAGAAGATCGGCGCTGTGCACAGATCTGTCGGCTGCGGCATCGTGCTTGTATAACCGAGAAGTGCAACCGCTCCTGTCGCGATCAATGCGGAGAACGAAGAAATAATCTTGTCGATCAAGCTGTAAGTACCGGTAATAACTGCCGGCACGTATCTGCCGCTGCGATCCAGTTCATAGTCGATAATGTCTGCCATAAAGCTGCAGTCCGCTGTTGTGACACACATCTTTGCGCCGTTAAATACCAGCATGATCAGTACATATAAAATCATCGGAAGGCTTCCCATCACCGCGATCGTTGCCGGATCAATGACGATAAAGAAGATGTAACCGATCACTGCTACAACCATACAAACTTCTGTCCAGAACACGATTGCCTTCTTGCTGCCGTGCTTGCCCGCATATTTTGCGCCAACTGCCGCAAATGCGATAGACGGAATCATGCTGACAACACTCAGAATCGTTGCCAGTGTCATATTACCGATGATAATGCCATACAGCATCGTCACAATGACAGACTGTGCAACAGTCTGCTGTGCAATTTTGTCAGATGCCTGTGCAGCAATGTATGCCTGCAGCGGCTTGTTGTGCTTCAGCACTTCGATCATATTCCTGATGCGAAGCGGTTCTTTCTTGCCGATGCCTTCCAGATTTTCCGACTTATCAAATGCACTGACACTGATGCATACCAGCAAAATACCAAGTCCACTGATTCCAACACAGACGAATGCGGCTGCTGTCAGAAACGCCTGATTATAACTGCCGCCAAACATCGGCAGCATCACAGAATTTAACACAATCGTCAGAATCATTGGCACAAAATAATTGAATGCCGTTGTCCACACACCGATGACCGGTCTCTGCTTCGGATCGTTTGTCATGATTGCCGGAATGGTCTGCGCCGTGATGTTTGTGATCGTATACCCGAAAATATAAATGACATACAAAAGTGTAAATACTACGATGCCAAAGCCTTTGCTGGATGCAAAGCTGTACATTGAAAGCAGAGCCACTGCTTCAATTACAAAACCCAGAACAAGCAAAATACGGATTTTACCGTGCTTTGTATTGATCCGGTCAAATAAAAATGCTACGAACGGATCGGTAATACCGTCCAAAATACGAGTGCACGTCAGGATCACACCGACGACCGCCGTTGCAATGCCATAGCCGATGCTGGCGCTGTAGCTCGCCATCCCCATCAGCATGTACACGCCCATGCCCGGCAGTGCATTGCACGCATACAAAATAATCTGCCACAATTTTGCTCTTCTGTACTGAACGCCATCCGTTTCAGCCGCTGTCTGTTTCTTACCCATGTTCCTCTCCAATCCGCGAACCCCTCTCCGCGTTTTTCATGATACCTTAATTATAGAGTCCTCTTCTCTTTTCTGTTAGTATTTTTCCGCAAAATATAGTATTATTTTTCTCAAAATAAGGACTTTTTCTTTTGATAAATACCGTTTATAATCTTAGTTAGAAATATTTTTCTAATTTAGAACATATATTTTCTACCGCAGAGAAACCTTGTACAACCGCTTTCGGAAATGGAGATCGTTATGGACTTTCAACTATTCACAACCCTTATCACAAATTTACTATCTGTCAATACAGTCATGGTCGAGAATCCGCGCATCCAGCTGACTGCGTTTGAAAACAATTTCTGCTTTCACAATGCGCTTCAGCCCATGTTCACCGTGCAGGCACTAAGCTTTTTGCTGGAATCCATGCAGGATTCCACCATGTATGAAATCACAGATCGTCTCGATGTCAGCCTTCTGTTCTTCCGTTTTCAGGAACAGACCTTTCTCATCGGACCTTATGTACGAAACGAATACGACGACATCCGGATGCAGTCTATCCTCGCGGAGTGTAAAATTCCGGCATCTTACGCCATTTCTCTGAAATTGTACTACACCTCTCTGCCTCTTTTATCCACCTTCCATGTGCAAAAAGAGATTGAGGCCTGCATCACTTCGTTTCAGCCTGCAACGCCGCAATACGCCTACCGCAAATTGCACGGACTTTTTGAGGAAATTCACTCCACTGAAAAATATCAGCCGGACTCCGTAGATTATAACATCATTCTAAGACGTTACGACTATGAGAATCATTTTCTGAACATGATCTCCACCGGAAATGTAAACCAGGTACAGACTGCCTTTCAGGAAATGATGAAAACAAGCGTCTCCGGTGCGTCCGGTTCTTTTTACACTCAAAATGTTCAGGCATCTATGGCTATTTTGCGAACACTCGTCCGGAAAGCAGCGGAACGCTCCGGTCTGTCCGTCATCGTTATCGACGAAATTACACAGAGAGCTGCACAGCTGTCTGCCTCCGTCCAGAGCACTTCAGAATTGACACACTACACCAAAACCATGATCCTTGAACTCACACAGGCAGTTCACGACCATCTCACAAAAACCGGTTCCTACTCCCGCATCGTCTCGAACGTCATTGAGTACACGGACCTGCATCTCAGCCAGGAAATCCTGCTGTCCCGCCTCGCAGAGGAAAGCGGCGTGTCCGAATCCAGCCTTTCCAGACAATTCAAAAAAGAAACCGGACACACCTTCGGGCAATACCTTGCCAAAAAAAGATGCGAAAAAGCAGCCACGCTCCTCAAGGGAACATCGCTGCAAATTCAGGAAATCTCCGGACATGTGGGATATCCGGACAATAACTATTTTGTGAAGGTGTTTAAACGGTTGTATGGGGTTACGCCGTCGGAGTATCGAAAGGGATAATTTTCTGGTCTATACTATTTAGATTTTAACATTTTTTCCGCTCAGTCAATCTCGATTTGTTACTTTCTCCTCTGTCGAATCTCTTCGAATATCCGGTCAATCTCCTTCCAGTTCTCACATCGCACAAATCTGTCATTTGGAAGCTCTGCCTGTCTGTTCCAAGGGCGACTGAACACCGCTACCTTACAATTCGCGAAATGCAAAACATGCTCAAAAGCCGCCGGAGAATCCTCTACTGCAAAATCAAAGGTCATGCCGTAAAGATCCTCTAATGTCATATTATATCTATAATCTTGTTTCTCTGTTTCGCGTCCATATTTATCTACGCAAAACAGGGGCACTCTTTCCAGATGATGTTCGTCAAGCCATTGTCTGGATGGTTCGTAGGAATGGAACGGCCTTCCGGTAATAATAAAAACCTCTTGCCCCTGATCAAGCCACTTATTGATCACCTCGGAAGCCCCCGGAGTCTCCTCATAATTCAGCAGATTTTCCGGCAAATGCCCTGCTTTCATTAGAGCTTTATACTGCTCCTCATTTAAGTCAAAGGATTTCTGCAAATTAAAAAATTGAACCTCGCGGTAAGGAACATCAATGCCAAACAGTTCTTTTGCAATCTTTGTAAAATATTTTGCAGTTTCGCACAGTACATCATCAAAATCCAGATATATTTTCATTACTTCCCTCAATTCCTGTAAAAATAAAAATCACAGTTCTCACTGCCGCGCCCGATCATCCCCCGCCGCTCGAACCTGCTCCTCCATTAAAAGCTTTATCATACCTACCCTCATAAATCCAGCTTCGTTACTCTCATTCTACACTATCATAAGCAACAAGCAAAGCGGAACTTCGCATAAAAAAGCCGCCCGCGCTGCATTTTTTTCTTCCTCTTTATATCAAACAGGCGGCAGCTTGTGGAAAGCCGCATTTTTTCAAAGGCGCTCCACTCTTTTTCACAACTTTCTTTGCTTGTAAATAAAGTGTTTGCATGGTATCATAAATTTAGTGTCTTTTCTTTTTCGAAAACGCTGTCTCGTAAAAATACAGAACACTATTACAAATGATTTTATATAAATGAGGTTTTTATGGAACGAGTTGTAATCGTTGATGACGAAATGCTGACCCGCCTTTATCTGCGCGAGATTTTAGAGAGCAATGATTTTGACGTAGTCGGAGAAGCCGGCGATGGTCTAGACGCAGTCACCGTATGCCGCAAGCTGCACCCGGATTTTGTCATTCTTGACATCAACATGCCCGTCATGAATGGTCTGGAAGCCGCCCGCATCATCACAAATGAAAAACTTGCCGGATTTGTCATGCTATTGACTGCTTACCGTGACCGCGAAATTACAGAAAAGATTTCCTCGCTGGATGTCATGGGCTATCTGGTGAAGCCGGTGGATGAATATTCTCTCATCCCGGCGATCCGCATTGCGCTGAACAAGTATCATCAGCTGGCGCACATCGAGCAGGAGTATGCAAAAACAAAAGAAGCACTGGACGGTCGCAAATACCTTGACCGCGCCAAGGGCATGATCATGGAGACACAGCATTTGTCCGAACATGATGCCTATGCCTATCTGCGAAAGCTGGCGATGGATAAGGGTCTGTCCCTGACCGAGCTGTCCCGTCTGCTTTTGCAGGCGCACAATGAGTAACACCGGTGCAGACATTCGTCTGACAGATCTCGTACATCGTTATACCGATTTGTCTGAGGATGATCTGCACATTTTACTCGAAGTGTCACACTCTCTGCCCTTTATCGGGGATCTGGAGGGCGGCGACACTTACATCAACGTACTCACACGCGACCGCGAATCTCTCGTTGTCGCACAATATCGCCACCCCGACTATGACCTGTATCACAGAGACATCGTCGGGGAAATCGAACTGCGGGAAAATGAGCCGGCAGTTTATCGTGCGTTGGAGCAGGGCACGCCCGGCAGAGGACTCATCGGCATCATTGACGAGGGACGTCTCGTCGTTCGCCACACCGTCAGCGCCATCCGCAATGCGGACGGTCGTATCATCGGCTCCCTCACCCACGAATTTCCCAACGCCAGACCCAACACCGATCCCGTTCGGATTATCACAAAAGACGGTTCCTCCACTCCTTTTGAGGAACCGTTCCAACAGTCCATCAGCTATCACCGCTCCCGTATCCGCGAGCTGGAGAAAGAGCTGGAATATCAGGAAGCCCTTGTCCGGGAAGTCCATCACCGTGTCAAAAACAATTTGCAGACTATGATCAGCCTCATCGGTCTCGAAGCTGCGCAGACGAAAAATGCAGACGTTAAGGC
Organism: uncultured Cuneatibacter sp.; assembly: GCA_934234215.1. GTDB lineage: Bacteria > Bacillota > Clostridia > Lachnospirales > Lachnospiraceae > CAKQHB01. The sequence continues at coordinate 54,930 of CAKQHB010000015.1, read as the reverse complement.
ATTTGCGCGGACGATCACCCGCCACATCCAGAGCGTCAGCCTGACCTACGAAATGCTGTCCCGCTCCGATTCCGATGCCGTAAATGTAAAGTATCTGCTCACAAAACTGACCGAAAATCTTCATAATTATATGCTGACGCTGCAGCCCACCATTTCCATCACCATTGAGGGCGACAATGTCAAGCTGCCCGCCAACCTTGCATCTACCGTTGCGCTCATCGTCAACGAACTGCTCCAAAACAGCCTGAAATACGCATTCTTCGGTCGCAAATCCGGCGAAATCCACATTGTGATCCAGCGCGGCGACGCTTTTTCCACACTTATCGTCTCCGACAATGGATGCGGCTACGATCTCAATGCAGCACCTGTCGGTACCGGACTTGGCATGCGGCTCATCCGCAGCCTCGTGGAATCCAGTCTGCATGGGGCGCTGGATGTGAAGACGGATATGAGCGGAACTTCCACGAGGTTTACAGTGCAGAATCCATCCAAAGCAGAATTATTTACATGAGATGCCATGGTTTTCCTCGGACTGCCTCGCTCCGCTTCCTATCCTGATCTGTGCGTCTATTCGCTGCCAGTCAGCGCAAACTCGTCCTTCGGACTCAAACATGCGCTTTTGTGGCTGCTACGACACAGAATCAGGATAACGGAAGCTCGCTAGATGTCAGTCCTCCGGAAAACCACGACATCTCATTTGCTACATATTCGCAATGTACACTATTTTTCTATTCTACGTTGCATCCATTGCAGGCGGCAAGCAATTAACTTTCGCTTGATTATTACGATATTTCTCGTGCGCAGCGAATTTCAACATTCGCATGCGATTTGTCGGATGTCGGAAAACGCAAAAAAACAAACGCCCGGTCATTTGTTAAACGCTTGACAGTTTCATTGCTTTGTGATATTATTATCATGTTGAGACGATATCTCTTAATTTGATAGTTGAATAACGCCAGATGTGCAACGGGGTACGTCTGTTATGAATTTGCGACACTGAAGTCCAAGAATCTCCTTTACGGGATTACTGGACTTTTTTTTGTCCCAAATTCGCGCCATTCAACTATCTCCCAACAACCAACAAATTATTCAAGGGGGTTCTTTCAAATGGAGAACAATCAAAGTAAAGGCGGCTTAAACAAAAGTCTGAAGCTGATTTTTGTTTATACCGTTGCTACAGGTTCCATCTTTACTTTCGTAAACTATTGGGACTCTGTATTCTATGGCTACTGCGGTACCGGTACATTCCTGGCATTCGCATTGATGACCATCGCCATTCTGCCGGTTGCACTGGTTTACAGTGAGCTTGCATCTCTGTTCCATACCGGTGGCGGTGAGCTGATCTACAACACCGTTGGTATCAACAAGCATGTTGGTTTCCTTGCTTCCTGGCTGATCATGGCAGCATGGATCTCTGTACCGCCGGCTGTTGTTATGGCCATCATGACCTGGGTAAATAAGACCTTCAATCTTGGTCTTGGCACCTGGCCGATGGTTGGCTGCGCAGCTGTTCTGCTTGTTCTGTACTTCTTAATGAGTATCCAGAACGTACAGTTCCTGGTAAAAGCACAGGCTGGTATGCTGTTCTGTAACATCACTGTTACCATTCTTACCGGTTTCATTCTGCTTTTCTCCGGTCACTGGCACATTTCCAACTTCGGTAACATCTTCCAGTCTTCTCTGGATTCCGTAAGCGGCATCCCTGGATGGGTTATCGGTATGGCACTGCTGATCACTCCTTACTTCGGATTTGAGACCGTTCCTCAGATGGTTGAGGAAGGTGACTTCCCGATCAAGAACTCTAAGAAGGCTATCTGCGGTTCCATCTTAACTTGTGGTTGTATTTACGTATTCTATTACTTCTGCGTAGCTGGTCTGGACGGTCTGAGAGATGTTTACACCAACTTTGCAACAGATGGTTTCCTGACCATTTCCACCATGCAGCAGGAGCTGGGCTGGACTTTCTGGCCGATCGTTGTTGGTCTGCTGTCCTGTCTGCTTGGTATGGGTGCTTCTCTGTTAGGCTTCTGGATGTCCACCGTTCGTATGCTGTACTCCATGGCTAACAAGAACTTCTTACCGAAGGTATTCGCAAAGGTTAATAAGAACCAGCAGCCTCTGCTGCCGAACATTTTCCTGTTAGTTCTGTCTCTGGTCTTCATCGTACTGCAGAACTCTTCTGACTTCATGAGCGCATTCTTCAATCTGATGAGCTTCGGTTGTGCTTGTGCTTACGCTCTGACGATGATCTCTGCTGTATGCATTCACAGAAAGCACCCGAATTGGAAGAGCTCCAACACCGTAAAGGGTGGTGATGCATTCCGTATCTTCGCTATGCTGATTGCAGTTGCAATCGCATTCTTCTGTACTCTGGGACAGGGAATTGATTCCTGGATCTGCTTCTGTGTATACCTTGGCGTAGGCGTTCTGCTGTGGCTGTGGATGGTATGCGTAAACTGGAAGAAGCATCCGGTAGAAATCGAGACTCCGGACGGAATCCAGAAGTTCTAATTTGGATCTGGTAATTTTCGAATGGATAAGGCGTCACACGTTGGCGCCCTATCCATCTGATAAAAATATTTTTTAGGGGAGTTTGGTATGAAACCCGAAACAAACAAAACGGAGGCAGAACCTACCGGTCTGAAGAAAAGCCTTCGTCTGATCTATGTTTACGCGATTGCAGCCGGTGCAATCTTTACGTTCATCGGATATTGGGATACCATTTTCTATGAGTATTGCGGTCCGGGTACTTTCCTCGGATTTATCCTGATGACACTTCTCATTTTACCGATTGCTATGGTATACTGTGAATTGGCTCCGTTGTTTCCGAAGGCAGGCGGCGAGCTGATCTACAATACCGTCGGTATTAACAAGCATGTTGGTTTCTTCTCATCCTGGCTGATCATGGCTGCCTGGATCGCAGTTCCGCCGTCAGCCGTTATGGCGATCGTACAGTGGTTGTTCCATGTACTGCACATTAACAGCAGCTTCCTGCTGATTGAGGTTGTAGCATTGGTTGCATTGATCGGATACTGCTTCCTGAGTCTGCAGAATGTTGAGATCGCCGGTAAGATTCAGTTGTACATGCTGATGTTCGCCATCGCAGGCTGTATCGTTGCTACCGTTGCATTCCTGTTCTCTGGCGTATGGAGCTTTGATAACTTTAAGAACTTCTTCTACTCTCAGGTAAAGGGCGAGTTTGGTATTACTCCCTGGATCATCGGTATGGCACTTCTGATCACACCGTTCTTTGGATTTGAGACCGTGCCTCAGATGGTAGAAGAAGGGGATTTCCCGATCAAGGATTCCAACAAGGCGATCCTTGGTTCCATCGTTTCCTGCGGTATCGTTTATTCTCTCTTCTTCTTCGGTCTGGGCGGCATGCCGGTTCAGCAGTTAGTTGAAGAAGGCGGAGCTGCAACAAACGGCTTCCTGGCAATCACCATGATGGAGCAGCTGGGTGGCGGCTGGTCTGTATTTGCTGTTATTTTTGGTGTTGCTGCTATTCTGTGTGCGATCGGTACCTGCCTGTTAGGTTTCTGGCTTTCCACCGTTCGTCTGATGTATGCAATGGGAGAAAACGGATTCCTCCCTGCAGCATTCACAAAGGTCAACAAGCATCAGCAGCCGGTTCTTCCGAACATTCTGCTGCTTGTAATTTCTCTGGTATTCCTGCTTCTGCAGAACGCTACCACCTTTATGAATGACTTCTTTAACCTGATGAGCTTTGGCTGTGCTTGTGCTTATGCTCTGACAATGATCTCCGCAATGCGGATTCATCGCAAGCATCCCGAGTGGGAATCCCCGTATCACTTAAAGGGCGGCGCGTTCACTCGTGTACTGGCACTTATCATTGCATTGGTTATTGCATTCTTCTGTACTTTGGGACAGAGTGCCGGCTCCTGGAAATCCTTCGCGGTATATCTTGGCGTTGGCGTAGTCCTTTGGCTGTGGATGGTTCTCTTCCATTGGAAGAAGAACAAGGTTGTCATTGAGACACCTACCGGCCCGAAGGAATATTAAATTTCAAAAGCAAAGCGGAAGACCGCTTCGCATATATAACATCTACACAAAAATTTATTTAAGAAAAGGAGATCTTGAAAAATGGCTAAGTTAGATGGAAAAGTTGCTTTAATTACTGGCGCTGCTGCTGGTCTGGGTGAGGGTATTTCTACTGCATACGCAAAATACGGCGCAAAGCTCGTTATGGTAGACCTGTCTCCCGCTGTTGAAGAGACTGCTGAAAAGCTGAGAAAAGAATATGGTGCTGAGATCATCACCGTTGTTGCAAACGTAGCTGACCGCGAGCAGATGGACGCTGCTGCTGCAAAGGGTGTTGAGAAGTTTGGTGAGATCAACGTAGCTTGCTGTAACGCAGGTGTTTGCCGTCTGGCTCCTTTCGAAGAGATGGATGACAAGACTCGTGATTTCCACATTGATGTAAACATCAAGGGTGTTTGGAATACCTGTAAGGCAGTTATCCCTTACATGCTGAAGCAGGGCGGCGGCAACATCGTTATCGCTTCTTCCGTAACTGGTGATATCGTTGCTGATGCTGGTGAGGCTGCTTACGCTATGACAAAGGCTGCTCTGGTTGGTCTGACCAAGTGCCTGGCTGTAGAATATGCTGATCGTAACATCCGTGTAAACTGCTCACAGCTTGGTTACGCTCGTACTCCTATGGTAGAGAAGATGGCTGTAGAATCCAATCCGGAAGATCCGGAGGCAGCAATCCGCGATATCGCTGTAGGCGTTCCGATGAAGCGTCTTGCAAAGCCCATCGAAGTTGGTGAACTGTTCGCATTCCTGGGCAGTGACGAGTCCAGCTACCTGACTGGTTCTCAGATCGTTATCGATGGTGGCAGCACACTGCCTGAGACCATGTCCATCGGTACCAACTAATCAAAGTCTGATGCTTTAAGATCGTCTCAAAAGAGCCCGCCGGGATTTGATTCCCGACGGGCTCTTTCTTTACTTTATAGGAAATCACGTTGTATTTCCTATAAAGTAAAAAGCGCTCCGCGCGGATCGCACTGCGGTGGAACAGAATTTGTCGCTTCGCGACCCGCCGCAGGCGAGAATCCTGCGGAGCAGAATTCTATTTTCATTTCACTATTGAGCTCTATTCTTCTGCGGCTTGTAGAATGTGCGGCGAATCTTTACCCGTTCGTCCAGTCTTGCACCGATCCATCCAATCGTCTTACCCATCGTCAGTGCAGCGATAACCGTACCAACCCCCAATCCACGAATGTGTCCCAGTAAAATACCAGTCAGGATCGCCGTCACAAGCAGACAGGTCAGATCAAATGTCACCTTCACCTTCGAGTAAGGCTTCTTGATGATCTCTGCCAGTTCTCTCGGAAACAGATCCGTCGGAATGATCGGCAGTCCGCAGCGGTTCGAAATCGCAATACCAACACAAATCAAAAGATAGCTTGCCACAAAGCAGAACACTCTCCACGCGATCGTCGTTGGAATCCACGCGATCCAGATCGCATGAAGGTCCAGCAGCTCACCAAATACAAATCCCACTACAAAGGAGAACAGATAAGACGGAACAAACTTTTTCTGCATCACCATCAGGCTCAATACCAGCGTTCCCTGAAACAGATACGTCCAGGTGCCCAGCGTCAAAAACGGAAATGCCAGCGAGAAGGCATACGGCACACTGGAGATTGCGGAGATCCCCGATCCGGAATGCAGCATCAGATCCACCCCCATACTATTGATAAAAACAGCCAGTACCAAAATCAATTCCCCGCTCAAAACGGGCTTTTTCTTTTCCACGATATTCCCCTCCAATTGTCCTTGCTATCCACAAAAAGTATTCTTTTTTGCGCCATCGCGCACCTTCTACTCTACCGCGCGAAAACACATTTCTCAAATCAATCATTTTTATAATTTGATAGATTTTATCTATGAATCGTGTTATGCTGAAACCATCTGATTTTGGAGGCTTTCCCGCTATGAACCTGTTCTCTCTTCGCTATTTTATTACCCTCGCAGAAGTAAAGCATTACACAAAGGCAGCCGCACAGCTCTGCATCACCCAGCCCAGCCTCAGCCATGCCATTGCGCAGCTCGAGCAGGAGCTTGGTGTTCCCTTATTCGAGAAAAGCGGTCGCAATACAGCTCTCACTCAATACGGTGAGGAATTTCTCGTATGCGCCAGACGCACGCTCGCAACGCTGGACTCCGGCATTGACTCTCTGCAGCGCAGCGCACAGGGAGAAGGGCTGATCCGTCTGGGATTGCTGCGCACCCTTGGAACCGATTTTGTGCCCCGCCTGGCGGCGGAATTTCTCGCCCTACATCCACATCAGGAAATCCGTTTTTCCTTCCACAGCGGCGCTACAACACCTCTGCTGGAGGATCTGAAAGACCAACGGATCGACCTTGCCTTCTGCTCCAAACCAGAAGCACATTCGCCTTTTCTCTGGCACTCTGTCGGTCAGGAGGATCTTGTGCTTATCACACCGCTGCAGCATCCACTTGCCGCACGTTCCGCGGTTTCTTTGCGGGAAACATTGCCTTATCCACATGTCTTCTTCTCGGAAGGCTCCGGTATGCGCTCTGTCGTAAACGAACTATACGCACCACTGGGTAAGCTGCCCCCTGTCGCCTGCGAGACGGAGGAAGACGAGGTTATTGCGGGACTGGTGGCACATGGATTCGGCATCGCCATCGTGCCCTATATGGACCTTCTGCGGCGTCTGCCCGTCGTCATCCTGACGCTCAAAGAATTGCCTTTTTCCCGGAGCTTCTATCTCGTCCGCAACCAGAGTGCGTATCTGTCGCCCGTCGCAGAAAGCTTTTGGACGTTTGTGCTGGAAAAGCAAGGTGCCGGTGATTTGCTCAAATAATTCATGAAAGAGGATGTGCCTTGGCACATTCTCGCGCCGAGCGCGGTCGCTTGCGACATATTTCTTCTTCGCGCGAGTGCGCATCTCGCGGAGCGTTTTTTGCTTTACAGGAAATTGCGTCGTATTTCCTATAAAGCAAAAAAATCCCCCTTCGAGATCCTTGTCTCAAAGGGGGATTCATATTTACAGCTAACAGGCTCTACAAGCCTTATTTTCAGCGGTTTGCAAGTCTTGCGTTGATATACTCTTCCAGAGAATCCGCAGTCTTATCTATGCCCATACGGCTGCTGTTGATACACAGATCATACAGACGGGAATCGCCCCACTTACCTTCTGCGAAGAAGTTATGATACATCTTACGATAACGGTCATGACGCTTCATCTTATCCTTTGCTTCCTTCTCAGTCATATGATAAACATTCATAACACGTTCGATTTTTGCCACCTCATCACCCAGAACAAACAGGCTGATTGCAGCCGGATGATACTTTAATACAAACTCTGCGCAGCGTCCAACAACAACGAAGGACTCTCCTCTGTCTGCCATCTTCTTCAGATAGTCAAACTGCATCTGTGCAACATTCTCTTCCATAGAACTGGAGTATCCCTTTACCTTGCGGTTTACAAAGAGCTTCTTCGGCATCTCATCATACTTACGCATCAGCTCAGCGTCCATATGATTCTCTTCACACATTGCATCCAGAAGGTTGTGATCGAAAAGAGGCAGGTCATACTTTGCTGCCAATCTCTCTGCGATCGCATGTCCACCACTTCCGAACTCTCTGCCTACACAAATAATCAACTGTTGCTTTTCCATCTGTTTCACGATCCTTCCCTTTTTATTTCGATCCATCTGAGCAGTGTCCGGCGAAGACGGCATGTTAGCAAACTGCTCCGCAGTGCCCAGTAAAAAATGCTTAACCCTATTATAGCATATTTTGCCATGTTGTGTAGCTTTATTGTTATATTGTTATAAAAATATCCATTTTAAAATAAGCCAAAATCCGGACCGATCCCCTCAGGCACCGATCCGGATTGCATGTACTATGTCTGTATTACAGATAACGTGCAAATACGCAGAGCATAGAAATAGTAATAACAATAATAGTTGCCGGTGCTGCATACTTACAGTATGTACCCCAGCCGATCGGATAACCCTTCTTACCGGCTACGGAGATACCGACTACGTTTGCAGATGCACCGATCGGGGTAGCGCTTCCACCGATATCGGTACCAAGTGCCAGTGTGTATGCCAGAATGTGCAGATTTACACCTTCCATAGCAGACAGAGTCTTGATGATCGGGATCATCGTAGCTGCAAACGGAATATTATCTACGAATGCACTTGCGATTGCAGAGATCCACAGGATGATCGCAACCATCAGCATTGCGTTGGAACCACTGATCTTACCGATAAACTCAGCGATGACATTCAGGATACCGGTCTGCTCCAGACCGCCAACAACAACAAACAGACCGATGAAGAAGATCAGAGTCTTGTAGTCTACCTTGGACATCAGCTCTTTTAGATACTTATGCATCGCAATCATAGTCAGAATTGCAACAAAAGTACCGATAAATGCAACTGTCAGACCGGTAGCGGAATGGCTTACCAGCAGAACAACTGCTACTGCAAAAATAACAATGCTCAGAATAAAGTCCTTCTTATTCTCAATGGCATCCTTCGGGTCCGGATAATCCTCCGGAGCAATGTTTGCCCTGGAAACCAGCTTCTTGCGGAAGCAGAAGAAGAAATAAATAACAACTACGATCAGGGAAATACCTGCAATTACACCGGTATTGCTCAGGAAATCAAAGAAAGAGTATCCCAGAGAGGTACCGATAATGATGTTAGGCGGATCTCCGCACATGGTTGCTGATCCACCCAGATTTGCGCAGAAGATCTCTGCCAGAATCATCGGAACGGGATCGCACTGCAGCAGCTGACACAGCTCCAGTGTAACGGCTGCCAGGAACAGAATAACCGTGATACTATCAATGAACATAGCCAGAATGGAAGACATGATCATGAAAGTCACAAATACAGGAACGGGCTTATACTTAACTGCGCGGGCAATCTCAAGACAGAGCCAGCGGAAAAATCCAGCCTTACCCATACCTTCTACCATTACCATCATACCTGCGATGAAAATGATTGTAGCCCAGTTGATACCGGTGGACTCGCTCTCAGAAGCTCCTCCTGTATACCAAAATGCTTTTGTGAAAATGCTGTGGACATTCAGTGTATCAATGATCGCCTGACCGCTGTGCATGCACAGTCCAAATACCAGAATGATCATCAGTGCACCGCAGCCCAAGGTGACGTAATGTCTCTCAATCTTCTCGGTAATGATCAGTGCAAACATTACCAGAAAGATCAGGACCGCCAGAATCTGCGCGACTAACATAATCTTCCTCCTCTGTTTTCTTGCTTAATGTCTCTTATCAATTCGACAATTTCATATTCCCCTCGAAACTGCCTTCTTTGACTCCTGCGTTATTATATTAAATTTTCCAAAAAAGGAAAAGAGTAAATCCAACAAATTTCCGCTGTAAAATCTATCGTTTTTCGGAAATTTTATATTTTTTATTCTTTTTTTATTCCAGCTCAATGCTGCGAAATTTCCTATAAAGTGAAAATAGAATCCTGAAATGCAGGATTCTCCGCCTGCGGCGGGTCGCGAAGCGACAAATTCTGTTCCGCTGCAGTGCGATCCACGCGAAGCGCTTTTTTGCTTTATAGGAATGCGTCGCATTTCTATAAAGCAAAAAAGAGGACAGAGGGTGAAAACTCACTCTGTCCTCTCTGAATTACTTTTGAATATGGAGCAGTTCTTCTGCTCTGCGGATCTCCTCGTCGGTCGGCACACGCACGCCCTCTAACGGGTAATCCAATTCAAGCTTCTTCCACTTAAAAAGTCCAAGAGTATGGTACGGAAGAATCTCTACTTTTGACACGGTCTTTAAGCTCTGGATAAAAGCATCCAGCTCTTTCAGACCTTCCTCGTCATCTGTCAGACCGGGAACCAGCACGTGGCGGATCCACATCTCACAGCCATGATCAGATAAATATCTGGCCATCGCAAGGATATTTTCATTTCCGTGACCGGTCAGTACACGGTGCTTTTCGGAATCAATTTCCTTCAAGTCCAGCATTACCAGATCTGTCACTTCAATCAGTCGATCAAAACGTTCCAGCCACTCCGGATTATCAGAGAACAACACGCCGCTCGTATCCAGTGTTGTGTGTACTCCTTTTTCCTTCGCGAGACGGAACACTTCGGTCACGAAGTCCATCTGCATCAGAGGCTCGCCGCCGCTGATCGTCAGTCCTCCGTTATTTCTCCAGTAGGTGTGGTAACGGTATGCTTTGTCAAACATCGCTTTTGCCGTATACTCCTCACCACCGGAACATGCCCAGGTCTCCGGGTTGTGACAATACTGACACCGCATCGGACACCCTTGCAGGAAAATCACACAGCGGACGCCGGGTCCGTCCACCAGTCCGAAGGACTCGAACGAGTGGACATGACCAACGATCGCCGGATTATGATTACATTCTGTCATGGCAGGTACGAGCGATAACATCCATCTGCTGCTCACGAGTCAGGTCGATGAACTTAACTGCGTAACCAGATACACGGATTGTGAAGTTAGCGTACTCTTCCTTTTCCGGATGCTCCATAGCGTCGATCAGCTTCTCGGTACCGAATACGTTTACGTTCAGGTGATGTGCACCCTGATCGAAGTAACCGTCCATAACCTGTACCAGGTTAGCTGTCTGCTCAGCCTCGGAGTGACCCAGAGCTGCAGGGTTGATGGTCTGGGTATTGGAGATACCATCCAGAGCCCATTCGTAAGGCAGCTTAGCAACGGAGTTCAGGGAAGCGATCAGACCGTTCTGCTCTGCACCGTATGCAGGGTTTGCACCAGGAGACAGAGGCTCACCAGCACGACGACCGTTCGGCATGTTACCGGTAGCCTTACCATATACTACGTTAGAGGTAATGGTCAGGATAGAGGTGGTCGGCTCGGAATTACGGTAGGTGTGACGCTTCTTCAGCTTATCTAAGAAGGTCTTCAGCAGCCATACAGCGATCTCATCTGCACGGTCATCATCGTTACCGTAGCGAGGGAAGTCACCTTCGGTCTCGAAGTCCATAGCAATACCGGTCTCTTCATCACGGATTACACGAACCTTTGCATACTTGATTGCGCTCAGGGAATCTACTACATGAGAGAAACCAGCGATACCAGTTGCGAAAGTACGACGAACATCGGTATCGATCAGAGCCATCTCAGCTGCTTCATAGTAATACTTATCATGCATATACTGGATCAGGTTCAGAGTATTTACATACAGACCTGCCAGCCAATCCATCATTACATCGTACTTCTTGATTACTTCATCATAGTCCAGATACTCGGAAGTGATCGGCTTGTATGCAGGACCAACCTGATCCTTTGTCTTCATATCAACACCGCCGTTGATAGCGTACAGCAGGCACTTAGCCAGGTTAGCACGAGCACCGAAGAACTGCATTTCCTTACCGGTCTGGGTAGCGGATACACAGCAGCAGATGGAGTAGTCATCACCCCATACAGGCTTCATAACGTCATCGTTCTCGTACTGTACGGAACTGGTGCGGATAGAGATCTCAGCGCTGTACTTCTTGAAGTTCTCCGGCAGAGAAGAAGAGTACAGGATAGTCAGGTTCGGCTCCGGAGACGGTCCCATGTTTTCCAGAGTGTGCAGGAAACGGTAATCGTTCTTGGTAACCATGGAACGGCCATCAACGCCGATACCACCAACTTCCAGGGTAGCCCATACCGGGTCACCGGAGAACAGCTGGTTATAAGAAGGAATACGAGCGAACTTAACCATACGGAACTTCATTACCATGTGGTCAACCAGCTCCTGTGCCTGAGACTCAGTCAGGATGCCCTTCGCCATATCACGCTCTACATAGATATCCAGGAAAGTGGAGATACGTCCAACGGACATAGCAGCACCGTTCTGGGTCTTGATAGCTGCCAGGTAGCCGAAGTACAGCCACTGGAAAGCTTCCTTTGCGTTTGCAGCAGGCTGAGAAATATCAAAGCCGTACACGGCAGCCATTTCCTTCATCTGCTTCAGAGCCTTGATCTGCATAGACAGCTCTTCACGCTGACGAATAACATCATCCGTCATGGTTCCATCGCCGCAGTTAGCCTTATCAGCTTCCTTCTCTTCGATCAGGAAATCGATACCGTACAGAGCTACACGACGATAGTCGCCTACGATACGGCCACGGCCGTAGGTATCCGGCAGACCGGTGATGATCTTGTTGTGACGAGCCTTCTTCATCTCAGGAGTGTAAGCAGAGAATACTGCATCACTATGAGTGGTGTGATACTCGGTGAAGATCTGATCAAACTTGGGGTTCGGAGTATATCCGTAAGTCTCACAAGCCTGCTTAGCCATCTTGATACCACCATAAGGCATGAATGCACGCTTCAGAGGCTTATCGGTCTGCAGACCTACTACCTGCTCCAGATCCTTATCTTCCTCGTTGATGTAACCAGGACCATAAGCGGTCAGACCAGTAACAACCTCGGTCTCCATATCCAGAACGCCGCCCTTAGCACGCTCTTCCTTCTGCAGCTTCTGCAGTTCTCCCCATAACTTATCGGTAGCCTCGGTCGGGCCAGCCAGGAATGAGGAATCGCCATCATAAGGCTTGTAGTTCTTCTGAATGAAGTCACGTACGTTAACTTCTTCTTTCCACAGACGGCCTTCAAAGCCATCCCACTGTGCAAAATTCTTCATCACAACTCTCCTTTGTTTGTATTTGGTTAGCTTGCGCTAATTTTCTTTTCACAATTTATACTATAGCATGTATTTGCTAAATTACAAGACATTTTTTCATTGCTCTTAAAAAAATACAAAGCTTGTTTTCCCTTATAAAATGAGGATTTCCTAACATTTGCAGTGTTTTTAATCTTAGGATTGATTCCTGTTTTCTAATACGTGTTTTTTTGAGGGATTTCGACAGAATCCGCATGTCTGATCGGCTTTATCTACAGTCAGAAAGAAATCGCCGCCAAACAGCTGGTTTTCCACAGATTTGTTTCTGGTCGAACGTTCTGCTTTTGTGTTATACTAACTTCAACAACCTACTGGAGGAATCAACTTATCATGAAACTCAAACACCTTTCCCAGGATGAAAAGGTGCAGTATCTGACGACTGCGCCGATTCCAAAGCTGATCTGGCAGATGTCGATTCCAACGATCATCAGTATGCTGGTCACTTCTTTCTATAATATGGCGGACACGATGTTTGTCGGGCAGCTGGACACCCAGTCCACCGCTGCGGTCGGCGTATCGTTTTCCGTCATGTCGCTGATTCAGGCGACCGGCTTCTTTTTCGGACATGGCTCCGGCAATTATATTTCCCGAAAGCTCGGTGCCAGAGAATATCAGGACGCGGAGCGAATGGCAGCCACCGGATTTTTCTCGTCCCTGATTGCCGGAATCGTAATTTGCCTGATCGGACTGCTGTTTTTGACCCCGATCTCCCGCTTTCTCGGTTCCACCGAAACGATCCTGCCGTACACGATCCGCTACCTGCGCATTATTTTTCTCGGAACACCCTTTATCATGGGATCGTTTGTCCTGAACAATCAAATGCGTTTTCAGGGCAGCGCCTCCGTCGCAATGATCGGCATCGTCAGCGGTGCAATCCTGAATATTGGTCTGGACCCGCTGCTGATCTTTGTATTTGATATGGGGATTTCCGGAGCAGCGCTTGCGACCGTCATCAGCCAGATCGCCAGCTTTTGCATCCTGCTGTATCTCAACCGCAGGCGGGCGGCAATCCGCGTTTCCCTCAAGAATTTTACACCCTCTGTTTTTTATTATCAGAATATCTTCAAGGGCGGCGTTCCCTCGCTGTGCAGACAGGGCATCGGCAGCTTTGCAACGATCTTTCTGAATACCGCAGCCGGTAACTACGGCGGCGCGATGGCGGACGCAGCGATCGCGGCAATGGGCGTTGTCACTCGTATTACGATGTTTGTAAACTCGGCGTTGATCGGATTCGGACAGGGCTTTCAGCCGGTCTGCGGTACAAACTACGGCGCCGGGCGCTATACCCGCGTGCGGGAAGCTTTTTATTTCTGCGTCAAGCTCGGCACGATCACACTCTTTGTACTGTCTATGTGCGGCTGTATTTTTGCGGAACCACTGATCCGTCTGTTCCGAAATGATCCGGACGTTATTCAGATCGGTGTGCTGGCGCTGCGTCTGCAATGCTCCATCTTCTGGCTGAATGCCTGGACGATTCTCTGCAATATGATGCTCCAGACAATCGGTATGGCGGCACAGGCATCCATCGTTGCCTCTGCAAGGCAAGGACTTTTCTTTATTCCGCTGATTTTGATTTTGCCGCTGTTTCTCGGACTGTTCGGCGTGCAGATTGCGCAGATGCTTGCAGACATTTTGTCGTTCTTACTGGCATTGCCGATGGCACTCCGCGTTCTGAAAACATTTCAGAACGACCGCACGGATGCGTGATCCTTTTCCGCGGAAAACTGCCGCACGCAGTCTTAAAGTTCTACTATACTAAGAAGTCTTTCTTATGTTATGATAACAACCGGAGAATTTCATGCTGCAGCTTTTGCAGCATGCAAGATATGGAGGAAATTTTTATGAGACCTGTTTTTCGCAGTTCCGAACGAAACATTGATAACACCGGTGCTACACTTGTCACCGCGCAGCTGCAGGCATTGATCGACGAGACCGCTGCCGCTGGCGGTATTTTGATTTTGGAAAATGGTACTTACCAGACCGCATCTTTATTTTTGAAGAGCGGCATGGAATTTCATATGGAGGAGAACACCGTTCTGCTGGGCACGACAGATGAATCCCAGTACCCGATCATCGACACCCGCGTTGCCGGTATTGAGATGAAGTGGTATCCCGGCGTTCTGAATGTCAACGATCAGAAAGACGTTGTCATTTCCGGCGGTACGATCAATGGTCAAGGCGAATATTGGTGGTCCAAATATTGGGGCGACGACATGCAGGGCGGTATGCGCAAGGAATACGATGCCAGGGGACTCCGCTGGGCATGCGATTATGATTGCATGCGTGTCCGCAATGTAGTTGTCATGAATTCTTCCAATGTCACATTAAAGGACGTAACTTCCACCCGCTCCGGTTTCTGGAACTTCCACGTTTGCTACAGCCACGACATTCACATTGACGGTGTGAAAATTACTTCCTGTGGCACACACAGCCCCAGCACAGACGGTATCGACATCGACTCCTGTCACGACGTTCTGATTGAAAACTGCGTAACATCCTGCAACGATGACAGTATTTGCATCAAGTCCGGTCGTGACGGCGATGGCATCCGCGTTGGCCGTCCGTGCCATGACATCACCGTGCAGAACTGCACGATCCTTGCCGGATTCGGTGTCACCATCGGCAGCGAGGTTTCCGGCGGTGTCTACAATGTCACTCTGAAAAATCTGAACTACCACGGAACGGACTGCGGCTTCCGTATCAAGTCTTCGATTGCCCGCCGCGGCTACATTCGCGACATCACTGTAGATGGTCTGGAAATGACCAACGTGAAGTATCCGTTCCATCTGTTCCTGAACTGGAATCCGGCTTACAGCTATTGTTCCCTGCCGGAAGGTTACACCGGTGAGATTTCCGACTCCTGGAAGGCTCTGCTGGCACCGATCAGCGACGATGAGCCGATGACCCGCGTAGAAAATATCACCATCCGCAACGTCCACGCCGACAATACTCCTGATTATGATGGTATCAGCCGCGCATTCCACATCGAGGGATTTGAGGAACAGCCGATCCGCGGTCTGCACTTCGAAAATGTCAAGCTGCGCTGCAAAGAGTTTGGTGTCATCAACTACACGGAGGGCATCCGGTTCGAAAATACCGAAATTTCCGTCTACTCTGCTCGCGATGCAAAGAACGACGAGTACGACAATCGGTAATAAATCGTTTCCTGTAAAACAATAGAATACACACTCCGTGAACATTCTATTGTCGTGAATCAAAAAATCCTGCTTCTCGAAAGGTTCATTCCATTCGGAAGCAGGATTTTTCTGTTTCTATCTTTCCTCACATTTTGCGATTGCATTCTGCGGCTACATTCTGAGACGGGTTACCAAGTGATAACTTCTTTTTCGCCGCAGTGTCGTGAATCTATCGCAGGATACAAAAAAACACCAACCCCGAAGCTCGTGTCTTCGAAATCGATGCTTTCAAGTGCGCCTCCAGGGGCTCGAACCCTGGACACCCTGATTAAGAGTCAGGTGCTCTACCAACTGAGCTAGAAGCGCTTGTTTTGTTTTCGTTCGCTTTGTTTTCCCGAACGCAAGAAAGAGTATAGCGCATGTCCACAGAAAATGCAAGTGTTTTTTTGAAAAATTTTTAAGAAAATAATTTTTCTGTGTTTTTCTTGATATTTGTAGCGATTTTAAGCTGAAAAAGCCGCTTTTCTTCTTGATTTTGCCAATTTAAAGGCTCTTTCCGAAGAAAAACGGCTTTTCCTATTCGCATTTTGTATTTGCTATATGCTTATTTCTCAAAAAATTTTTTACGGGTTATTCGCATTCCGCATTCGCTACATGCTCATGATATTAAAAAAGCATTCCATGCTTTTTTTACGGGTTATTCGCATTCCGCATTCGCTACATGCTCATGATATTAAAAAAAGCATTTCATGCTTTTTTTAATATCATTTTGCAAATGGGATTTCCCATCTCGGAAAAACGCTCTTCATACTCTGTCATGACATTTCCCGCATTCAAGACCTCATCGTGATGCAGATCCCAGGTGCTTGCCACGATGTTCCAGCCAGCTTCCTCCGCGGAATCCAGGGAGAACTGGAACAGATCCTGATTGTCCGTCTTGAACTCTACCTGACCGGCATCTGACAAAATGCCCTCATAACGGCCAAGGAACTGTACCGAAGTCAATCTGCGCTTCGCATGGCGATCCTTCGGCCACGGATCTGAAAAATTCAGATAAATACCATCGACCTCCTGCTCCCCGAAAATCTCACCGATTGTCTCCGCATCCATACGAATAAAACACAGATTCGGCAGCTGCAGCTCCTCCTGTTTTTCCAACGCACGCAGCAGCACGGAAGAATACTTCTCAATGCCCACATACAGCTTGTTCGGATTCTGAGCCGCCAGCGTCGTCAAAAACTTGCCCTTGCCCATACCGATCTCAATATACAGCGGATGCGCACCAGTCATGCCCTTCTCCTCGGCAAACCACTGCTTCCAGTGTCCCTTTAGCTCCTGCGGATTCTGTACTACAAACGGGTTTACCAGCATCTCTTCTCTGGCGCCCGGAATATTTCGTAATCTCATCGTTCCCTCCATTTCCGTAATTCTCATTTACAATAACCGATTCGTCCGAAAAACTCAATCTTTTTCGAAAAAATCTATTCTGCTCTTTCGTTTTTCCCCTGTTCGTTGTAAAATAGAATCCCGCTGCAGTGCAATCCACGCGGAACGCTTTTTACTTTACAGAAAATCTGTAAAGTAAAAAGGTCTCAATGAAACAAACACTCTATGAATTTTCATATCTATATAGAAAGGACACTACTTTGAAATTTCATTCTATGAAGAAATTTTCTCGCACACTGCGCGCCGGTCTGCTTGGCGCATGCCTGCTTACCGGCAGTGTGTTTTTCCATACACCCGTTGTCTCTCAGGCCGCACAGGGCGATTCTGAGGCAGTCAACGCATTGATCGACCAAATTCCCTCCGACTGGCCTTCTGCGCCCCAGATCAGCAGCTCCGCCGCGATCGTCATGGACGCAGACAGCGGCACGATCCTTTACGCAAAGAACGCCACGGAACAGCATTATCCGGCGAGCACCACAAAGCTCATGACTGCGCTGCTCACCGTCGAAAATGACAATCTCGGCGACATGGTGACCTTCTCCGCCCGCGCAGTCAATGACCTTCCCGCCGGAAGCAGCCACATTGCCATGCAGGTCGGCGAGGAAATGTCCGTCAGGGACTGCCTGTACGGCCTGCTCCTGCCCTCTGCCAATGAAGTCGCAAATGCCCTCGCCGAACACACATCCGGCAGCATCAGCGCCTTTGCAGACCTCATGAATGCCCGCGCAGCCGAGCTTGGAGCAGTTAATACCCACTTCGTCAATCCCACCGGTCTCCACGATGACACGCATTACTCCTGCGCTTACGATCTGGCTCTCATTATGAAGGAATGTCTGAAAAATTCCGACTTCCGCACCATCGACTCCGCAGGCACATACACATTGCCCGTCACAAATAAACACAGCGAGACCCGCACCATCGGCTCCACCCACAGCATGCTCCGCACAAACAATGTTTACTATGATTCCCGTGTCAAAGGCGGCAAGACCGGCTGGACACAGGAATCCGGACGAAACCTCGTCACCTACGCGTCTTCTCAGGGCATTCACCTGATCATCGTTACATTGGGAGCAGAAGCTCCCCAACAGTACGAAGACACCCGCAGCCTCATGGATTACGCCTTTTCTTCCTTCACGGTCTGCACTCCGGCAAAAGAAGACACGACCTACGGTGAAACCGATTCTTCGAACCTGCTGCAGCTGCCCCGCGGCAACCTCCTGCTGTTCTCGCTGGACGAATCCGCAACCATGCTCCTGCCAAACGGCGTCTCCTTCTCCGATCTGGAACGCGAGACCACAGCCACCGATGACGGCACAATCCAGGTCACCTACTCCTGGCACGGCTATCCGCTGGCGCAGCTTCCCCTCGTGCGCGCGGACCTGAGCAGCTCGGACGAAGATGCCTTCCCCGTGTCCAACACACAGCTCGGACACTTACATAACTTCCATGTCTGGTACTTCCTGCTCGGTGCCGCCGCGATCCTGCTCATCGCCCTCATCGCGACACAGTTGTACTACCTGCTCAATCCGCAAGCGCGAGTTCAGAAAAAACAGCGCCAGCTCAAAAAGCGCGTTGCGAGACAGAAGCGGAGAGAAAGAGGGAAGCTGAAGTTCTGAGTTCCTTTTATTCTCAAAATAAATCCCTGCGTATCTGCTATCTTCTAGTATCAAGACAGCAAATGCGCAGGGTTCTTTTTAATTTTGATGCTTTTCCTTGCAAAACTCGTTAATCAGCGCTGTTTTGCCGACTCGACGCCTTCCGTAGATAACAATACACTCAAACTTATTCCCCGCATAGCGCTTATTCAGTTTTCGCAGCTCTTCGTCACGGCAATAAAATTCAGACATTGCATCCACCTCCTTGCAATTATTATACTCATAAGTTACTAACTCGTAAACCTATAACTTACGAGTATATAAATTGTCTCTTAATTAAAACGTATATTTCCCTTTTCCTTTCCCTTCTACTGTAGTAACAATCTCCAGCTCCAGCATTGCTTCCAGTGTTTTACCCGCTTTAGAATCGCCATACCCCAGCCTATCCTTAACTTCTTTTCGACCAAACACTTGTCCCTTTTCAAAAGTCTCCAATATCTGTTTCATGTTTTTTCCTACAATTCGCGTAATTTGCTTCCCTGCGATTGCTTTTTCCACTGTTTCAAACAGTGCTTTTTTATCATTTTCCTCATCCAAACAGTGCTTTTTGTCCTCAACCGTTGCTTTTTCATCTATCAAACAGTGCTTTTTCGTCTGATATCTGGTCTTTTCGTCTTTAAGAGAGTTATTCTCACCCTCAACCAGTGTTTTTTCTTCCGTTCCTGCATTATTCCGAATAATCGTCTGCAGCATAAATGCGCTGATTCGATATTCCGGATCTTGTAATCCTGCTGCTTCCAACTCTTTACACATACGATCCACGCCTTCCCCGTACTCCTTTACGAAATCGTATGCCCGCAAAAATTCTGCAATCTTTGGATTTCTCGAAAAATGAGTATGTCGGATATTGTCTACCTTTACAAGCCCCGGCAATCTGCCCGGACTTTCTACCACAATTCGATCATTAAACATCTTAACCTGAATATCCGTTCCCCGAATACTATAGTCGCGATGCGTCACCGCATTCACAATAATCTCCTGCCGAACAAACTTTGGATATTCCTCCTCTGTTACAAACAAACCATCCTCCCCAAGAAACGTTCTTTCCTTTACCTGTGTGTCCAAATACCAGATTGCATCTGTGACCATTTTCAGAATATTTCCTTCGAAAATGACATCTTTGATCACGTTCATCTCTGTTCCGGAACGCTCTTCAATACCATCATAACGAATAAAGCGAATACTCGCTTTCGGGAAAAACCTTTCTTGCGGCTTCTTTCCAAACAACAATATCGCAGCCGTACTAATCTGTTGTTTACCATTCGTTACTCTTATAAACCCTTTATTCTCCGTCAAATACTCCAATGGGGATTTCCGATATCCGATCTTTCTGATATATTCCTGAACAAAATTCAAGTCCAGATCATCCAGTGTTGCATCCGGCACTGGCTTATCCTCGAAAAAGCGATCCCCTTTATCATACATCAGCTGCATGCGTTCATCAAACGACAATCGCTTCGATTTGTCTCCGATTCGCATAAAAACCTCATCCGCCTGATTTGCATGAACTTCCATACTCGGTTCGACATGCATCAGAAGGACATGATTTTCTTTTCCCTTAAAGTCAGCACAAGGCACCATCTCCGTCTCTACCTTAATCGTCGGCACGCAAAAATCAAATGGCACTCTCAGAAGTTCATTTAATCTCTGAACGTCTCCATCAATTCCCTCGATTCTGCGTGTCTTATCCGAAATGCCGATTGCAGCCGTTCCACCATCCGCATTTGCAAATGCAATCAACAAAATCGCAAGTGCCTTCGGATCCACGTTCGCACTTTTTCGGTCAAAAACTTGCGACTCTTCCATCGCCAATACTTCTTGAATCGTCATATATCCCCCTTATATTTTTAACTTCACCGCGCCACATTTTTCTATCTCCAGTATACCAAAATCTTCCTCTATATTACAATCTTTCCAGTTCATTTTCTTTAAATTCCTTTTTGTGATTTCACACTCTCGCAAAAGAAATCATACAACTTGTACTATTTTCCGAAATCACCAACAGCTGTGAATCTCTCGACCCACAGCTGCCTCTCATTCTCACTCTTTCTTTTCTTTTTTCAGCAATCCCGCAATGACCTGCAGCACCAGCACAATACCAATCACGCCTGCCACCGCTGCTTTACCGGTCTTCGTAGCAATCGTCGCCAAAATCTCACCGAGCTTCGGTGCCGACCACACCACCTTGCCGATCAGATTTGCATACGGCACCGGATACAAATCTGCATCCGTATTCGCATCACCCTTTGTGATAAACTCGCCTGAAACCGTCTGATTCGCCAACACACGATGCGTAATAATCGCGCCTGAATCATCGTGTCCGTAAAACGCAATCACATCCTTCTCCGCAATCGTCAGCGGATCTTCCGGATGCACCAGCACCAGACTTCCAATCGGAATCTCCGGCTCCATACTGCCGGAAATAACCGTGTACACCTCATATCCCATCAACTTTGGAACCGTCAGCGGTACACACACCAAAATCACTGCAATCAAAAGAACAATACTCAAAAAGCTGCAAAAACCTGCCGCAACACGTTTTCCTTTACCGGGTTTCTTCATAAAAGTGCCCTCCATCACAACATTATCCACAATCTCCCTCTGAGATCATCGTACTGTCCCCATTATACCACATCCCCCTTTTAAATCGTATATCTCGCTTACGAATTTTTCTCCCGCCTTTTCTTTGTTGCGGATGCGAATACTGATATAGAGCTATGACTTAATTCTGGCATTGTCAATGTTTCCGTCGCGAAGACGATACAGCGCCCACATATGAGCGGACTGTTTGAGCCAAAGGCGAGTTTCCGCTCATTGTGGAATTGCGCTGTATTGGTCTGAGCAGGAAACATGACACGCCAAAATTAAGTTATAGCTCTAAATCTTATTGCGTCCATACAAAGAAAAGAGCACTCCGAAGAGTGCTCCTTCCAGGGGAAAAATATGAGAAACCAAATTAGCGTTTTTTCTGATCTCCATTTGCCATCTTCACGCCCTTGCGGATCAGCAGCAGTGCCAGCATCAGGATCGCTACAACGCCGACTACGCCGCCCACGATTCCAACTATGAACGGAAATCTGCTTGCATCAGAGGATGTGTTGTTTCCATCAACGTCACCGATATCCAGATTGCCCTGAGGCGTATCGGGATCATCCAGGTCTATCCGATCCTGCGGCGTATCCGACTCGTCGATATTGGTATTATCGTCCGGATTTGTGTTCGCATCGTTTCCGTTGGCATTATTGTCGTTGCCGTTTGCGTTTGCATTGTTGTTCACAGTTGCGTCATTGCCGTTGGCATTGTTCTGTCCGGGCGTCTGGTTCGTTCCCGGTGTTGTGGTATTTGTGCCGTTTGCGTTGTTCGCACCGTTGGCATTGTTACCACCATTTGCATTCGCGTTATTGTTAGCATTGCTGCCGCCATTCGCATTACTGCCGTTGTTATTGGCATTATTATTGTTATTATTGTTATTTCCGTTATTATTACTGTTGTCGATAATAACCTCGGTCTGCACCGGACGATATACGAAGGTAAATACGTTCTCGGCTGCATTTTCCGACAATGTTTTCGTCAGGTTATACGTCTGCGGCTCGTAACCATCTACGAAGGTGTATGCCAGGATTGGCTTATCACCGACATTGCCATAATACGTTGCTTCCGGAGCCAGTTCCTTGCCGGATTCGTCTTCGTAGCGGACGGTATAGGAAACAAGATTTCCTGCGATGCCATATGCAACAACATATTCTACATCGCTGTCTACTGCGAAGCCGGGATTGTTATACTCGCTGTTGTCGCGTCCGCTGATGCGAACACCCTTCACGTAATACTTTTCGTTCGTCACAGAAACCTTGCCCTGTGCAGCCGCATCAATGGAGATGTGGGTGCCGGGAGTGATGTTGCTGACTACGATCTTGTCACCATTCTGGGTGATCACTGCGCCGGAATCTTCCACCCGAACGGCGCTTGCGTCTGCAAATGCGCCCTGATTGCCTGCATAGACGGTGACTTCATACTTATAAGAGGACTTTGCCTGTACCGGAGCTGCCAGCTGCAATGTCACCAGCGCTGCCATGCACAGAGAAAGAAAGCCTTTCTTCCAGATTTTCTTCATGTTACCTGCCCTCCTTTTCTGCCTGTGCCTTGCGTCCGTCTTTCAGGCGGAAAAACAGAAGAAGCATACAGCCAAGACCTGCAACGAGAGCAACGATTCCATACATGCCCATCTGTGTACTGTCACCGGTATGCGGTGCCTGCACGATCTTCTTGGTTTCGCCGTTTTCAACTGCGAAATTCATCTGCAGCTCTGCAAATGTATTCTGATAGGAATTGCCCTGCGTCTCACCATCCAGCCCAACAGTCAGGAGAACCTTTGCATTTTCTCCGACTGCCAGATCATCCAGGTAGAAATAATCTTCCAGAGAACTGGTGACATTCTGCAGTGCGTCCTTTCCGGTGTTCTCTCCGGCTACGGTATCGCTGTTGTACAGCACCGTCTCTTCGCCTTCGGGGTTCATATAAGACAGACGGTATGTATAAACACCGCCCTGTGCTGCGGAAGCACTCTGCTCCAGCGTGCTCAGCACTTCGTTTGTCATATACCACTTTGTCTTGATCGTGCTGGTATTCTCCAGATTGATCTCAATCTCCATCGTGTCGCCCGGCTGCATAGAAGAAGCGGTAAAATCAATGTCCTTTGTGGAAAAAGTACTCTCGATCTTATTTCCATCAAACTTGACGTCCATCTCTTTGTCGCTCTTTACGGTCTCCGCAGATGCCGTAAACGGAACTGCGGCTGTCAGGAGCAGGGCTAACATGAAGCTTGTTACTTTTCTTCTCATTTTCCTTCCTCCTTACCGAACGATACTCAATGTGCCATCTTCTGCAACGGTAGCATCCACACCCCATGCACTCTTGATCGCGTCTGCTGCGTTGTGGGTCTGCACTGCATCCACCTGAACCTCCAGTGTAAAACGCGCTCCGTCATAATCATACGTTGTGGTGATCACGCCGTTTGCATCCGACTCACTCTTTGTCATCTTGTCTGCGATCGCGCTGTCGATGGAAATACCATCGGTGATCGCGTCTGCTGTCTCACCGGAAGCCAATACCTTCGGATAATACAGCACCAGACGTTCGTCTGTGGATGCGCTCTCGTCCAAAATCCAGTTTCCGGTCAGATTCAGGTGAATCCACTCCGGTGAGATCGTTGTGTTCTTTGTCGTTGGATTGCCCTCCGCATCGGTGTTCATCCAATAACGGTAAACCGTCACTCTTACATACTCATCAATGACACCGGAATTGGTTACGGTCAGCGCTTCCGGATAGGTCTTGTTCAGAGCCAACTGCTCGCCCTCTCTGAGGAGACCGGTCAGCAGCTCTTTTCCACTGACGTCTGCATCATTTTCCACCAGAGAAACACCGATCTCCTGCATTTCCACTCTGGAAGTGTAATTTTCGGAACGCCATGTCAATGCTGCCCGTGTGCTGCCAACAGTTCCGCCGAGAAGCAGAATGCCTGCAACTGCGGCAAGGATACCAGTTCCAAGAGAGCCTTTCAGAGCCTTTTTCATCTTTCCCATATTATTCGGCCCCCTCTCCGTTTTCGTCACTTACATCAATCACCTTTGTCCAGTCAGCTTCTGCCGGTGCGATAGGATTGCCGTTCGCATCGTACTGAACTGCTGCACACTCAAATACTACGATAACATCAAAATCATCCTGCATGCTTTCCGGAACCTGAATCTTCGCTAACAGGTTCGTGGTCGTCTCGCCCATCGGAACGATGTCACTGTAATACCAGTAGTCTCCGTTCTGCGTCCATGCGCCGTCATTTTCCGGTGCAACATTCACTTCTACGCTGCTTCCGTAAAAAACTTTTGCACGGATGTAACAATCATTGGCACCGGTGTTCGTCATTGCAATGGTCTTCGTCCAATCGCTGAACTCCTCGGTGATCGTACTTGTTGCTCCCAAATGGATCTGCTGACCGCCCTGTGCCTGCGTGTGTGTCGTGAAATACGCCAGCGTTCCGGGGATCGAAATACCGGCTACCAGAATCAGTGCCAGGACTGACAGCCAAATGACTCTTTTCTTCATTTTCAAAATCCGTCCCCTCCTTTACTGTTCGTTGCCAGTGTTATCTCTCCACTGCTCCCAATCGTATCCGCCAATCTCGATGCCATCCACTTCCTTAACCTTGTAAGTATAATGGTTCGTCACGCCGTATCCGCTGATCGTGCGGTCGTTATAAGTATTTTCAAACTGTACCGGTGTCACCTCGTCTGCCGCAACCGTCACTTCTGCGCTGTCTGAAGTACCCGGTGCGATGCTGTAGCTGCCGCCGCTGTAAACTTCCTTTACTGTCACAACCGAACCTGCCGGAAGATTGTCGATCACAACGCTCTTCGTCAACGGCTCGCCCTGTGCGAATGTGATGGAAACCACATTGTCATACACAACTTCTGCCGGATTTCCGTCCTCAGCTCTCGTTGCGGTTACCTGGAAGACGAATGTGACATCACCCAGAGAAGCATTGAACTCTCTCAGAGACTTTACGATCTCGATCTGTCCGTAACGAGCTGTACGCTCCGGCTTCAAGCCTACGGTCTGATCGTAATCCCACTCGTCTTCGCCGGTTCCGTAAGAACCAGTCTGGCGATATTCACTGCCCGGAAGTGCTACCAGATACGGACTAAAAGAATACTCATATTCGCTGCTCTGTGCCGTCTCAACAACTACCAGATACAGACCAGTCGGCAAATTCTCTGCAGTACCGGTACTTGTTCCGGTCGCTGCATCCGGCTGCATCGTGATCGTATCAGTTTCCTGCACATTTCCGGATTCTACGACCTTTGCCGCTGCCGCCGCAAGATCTTCCCATGTCTGTGCCCAATCGGAGCTGTCGCCACGGGTTTTCAGATTCGAAACCTTACTTACTTCTGTATCCTCCGCAAAAGCACCGATCGCAGTATAAACAGCCGTATCCGATACTTCTGCCACCCGATAGAGCTTTGCATGTACCTCATCGATCGTCTCGATATCTGCTGCATAATCCGCTCCGGTCGTGCTCAATGTCAGAGAACACTTTGCTTCTGTATCGATCAGACCTGCTGCAAATGTTCCGGATAAAGACAGGCTTGCAACCACCATAAGCAATGCCAGCGCACCTGCCAAACACCCTTTCCTGATTTTCGCCTTTCTCATCATTCTCCCTCCTTGGGCTTCTTGTTCTTCTTCCTCATAAAGAAGAGGATCACCTTCGAAATAATTGCAATTGCAAGGATAATTCCTGCAAAGAACATCAGATACAACATGTAATAGTTCTGTACGGATTTCACCATAGTCTCCAACGGCGGCTCTGCAGCAACCTCTTCCTCTCCTTCATACGGAACGCGAGTTCCGCGAACTAACAGGCGGTGGGAATTGATTCCGTATGGAGTACAGGTCAGAAGCGTGACATAATCTTCGCCGTCCTCCATCTGCATGAGCGATGTCAACGTGTCGGTGTCGTCCTTGTCGATCATATCCGAAATCTGATCGACCTGATAAGCAAGCACCTCATCTAATATATGAATGTAAAACTTATCCCCAATCTCAATCTGATCCAGATCGGTAAAAAGTCTTGCACTCGGAAGTCCTCTGTGGGCTGCCAGTACGGAGTGGTTTCCCTCGCCCCCGATGGGAAGGCGGGTACCGGACAAATGCCCTGCCGCTCTTTGCAGCACCGAATCCGATGTTCCGTGATAAATCGGAATCTTTTCATTGATCTTCGGAACGGATACATATCCCATCAGACCATTGCCCTCGATGTTGAGGATGTTCCAATATGGGGTATCTCTCAGCTCCTTCTCCGATCCGGAAAATACATCGTAAGAGAAATCATTTTGTGTGATCGTCTCATTATAAGCTCTGGCTTCCTCCCAGAGTGCCGAATCATCGGCTTCACTGATCTGTTCTATCGCTTTGTCGTAGGTGCTGACTGCCTGACTGGCATGCAGCTTGTTGATCTGCTGGGAAGCGGTGGGATAAGCCATCACGCCGATTCCGATCAACAGCACCAGCACCAATAGAATAGTGGGAAGTTTTTTCTTCATTCCCTGTTCCTCTAGTCTTTCTGTTCTGTCGTTTCGCTTTCTTCTGGCTCTGGTGCAAATCGCGCCGGCTTCTGCTTCTTTTTCTTGCGACTGCCGGATATAATCAGCGCGATCAGCAAGATCAGTACCATCGGCACCGCCAAAACTACCATAACTGCGAATGTATTGATCCGGTAAGCATCCGCCGTCACGAACAGGCGCGGCTGGCTGACCGTCTCGGAAATCCGCTTTCCTCTGACGAGCAGGCGGTGTGTGTTGATTCCGTAAGGTGTACAAGTCATCAACGTACAATAGTCGCCGCCCTCGATGATCTGGAGATCATCCACATCCTGCGGCACGACGATCTTGATCTGATCGACTTCGTACGTTAAGACCTGATTCAGTACGGTGATCCGGAACGTATCTCCCACTTCCAATTCATCGAGATCCGAAAAAAGGGAAGCGCTTGGAAGTCCTCTGTGCGCCGACAACACGCAATGAGTATTCTCACCACCCACCGGCAAACTCGATCCTTCCAGATGTCCGACCGCACGGTTCAGAACTTCATCGGATGTTCCGTGATAGATCGGCAGCTCCAGATTCAACTTGTCAATGTCCAGATAACCCATGATCCCATTGCCTGTCACATTCAGCGCTTCATCGTATCCTTTTGCCAGATACGGCGCATAGAACAGTGGGAAGGGTTTCCAAAGCGTATCGTTATATTCCCTTGCTTTCTCCAACTCCGTCTCATAATCCGTCTCATCCATCTGCTCCACTACACTGTTGTAGCTGGAAATGGCTCGGGACTGAGTCCTGCTGTTGATGTAATCGCTGATGGTGGGGTATAACAACACGGAGAGGCCCACGAAAAAAATCAGGACGAGCAGTATTGCTGAAAAATCTTTTTTCTTTTTCTTCATAGACATCTCCCTGTCGTTATCCTGTCAGTCTTATAAATCCTCCGAGAGGGGCGGGGAAACCGCCCCTCATCGGAGAACCTCTTATGTCTTGTTTGACACAGGGAATTTAGCACCCTTAAATTACTTTGCAGTTCTCTTCTTCACTACCAGCAGAACACCTGCAGCTACAACGAGAACACCGCCTACTACGTAGAAGATCGTAGTACCGATACCACCGGTTGCAGGGAGTTCAACACCAGCGTTATTGATAACTTCTGCACCAACCGGAGTTACCTCAATTGCTGTAATATCCGTATCGCTCATCGTGCTGGGATCACCAGTATTCTTCTCTTCAATCTCAACCTTAACTGCATCTTTCAGCTTGTTGTAACCAGCCGGAGCCTTGGTCTCTACCAGATAGTAAGTACCAGCTTTCAGACCCTTGATATTAACGTGACCAGCTTCGATTACATCTACTACTGCCTTCGGATTTGCTGCGATTTCTTCAGCAGTTGCTACACGATAGTTATTACCATCTTTTACAACCTTGATTTCTTTTGTCAGAGCTTCATCTGCATACAGCTTGAACTCTGCACCAGTCAGGTCTTTCTTTTCCTTGTCAACCTTCTTCAGATCGATAGAGTAAGAGTAAACCAGTTCTTTTCTGGGATCGTCCGGTCCTTCCGGAGTAGTGTCGCCAACAAAGTAATACTTGAAGTTTGCTTCGTTCTTGTTTACAGGCTTGATTGCTGCATTTACAGTTGCATTGTAGGTTAAAACGATACGTGCAGGAGACTGATACCGACTGGTGTAAGTACCATCTGCATTCTTATCTGCCCATACAATTTCGAAATTATAAGTCTTGCCAGCTTTGGATGTTGTAACAGTCAAAGCACCATTTGCAACATCTTCATAAATGACATTTCCATCCTCATCTGTGTTTGCTGTAGGAACCTGAAGCTTCGCACTTACAGAAGATTCATCCAATGTGTATGCATCATCCGGAGTATCGGTGATCACATATTTCTCAATCTGCTTAATAACTTCCTCGCCATCAACAGTAGTCTTTGCGTAGTTGGTGGTGTCAGCCTTAATGGTGAATGTTACTGTATCGCCAACACTTGCAGACTTTACGTTTGCATCCTTGCCATCTTCCGGATCTTTCGGCCAGTTAGGAGTGCTTTCATTCTTATCTGCTACAGTTGCATTCGGAGTTGTGGAATCCAGAGTTACAACAGACTTTGCAGTGTCGCCGTTTGCGATCAGGTAGTAACCATAGTCAAGACCTGTGAAAGAGATCGTAGTCGTACCAGCTGCTACAACCTTAGAATCCGTTACAGTCTTACCAGCCAGCTTAGCGCCAAGAGCTTCACCGATCTGCTTACCGGTAACACCATCCTTTACGGTAACAACATATGTGTGAACCGTCGCGGTTGCATCATCATCTGCTGTTAATGTCAGTTCAAACAGATTTGTTGCTGCTGCAACATCATTATACCATTCAGAATCACTATCAATCGTATAAGCAATGTTGCCATCTGCATAAGTCGCATCAAAGATCTTATACAGGTTGTAAGTATCGCCCACTGCGGGGTTGCTTACGGTGATGCTGGATGTTCCAGCAGCTGCTGCGGTTGTTGCCAGACCAAGAATCATGGTCAGGCAGAGCAGGATTGCGAAAAATTTCTTTTTCATGTTTCTTCCCCTTTTCTTTTTATATTTTTGTTTTTGGGTCTTATAGTATCTATTGGTGCGGACTTCCCATTTCCGGAAAGCAGCTTTACGCTGCTTTCTTTCTACGGTATGTCACCACGCCATACACAAGGATTCCTGTAATCAGGATTGCAGAGCCTCCTAATGTAAACGGTGTTGTACCGATTCCTCCGGTCTTCGGAAGTTCATAATCGGTAACGTTCGTGTAGACCACATAGTTGAAATCTGCTGTGGGCTGCACCTTCGCGCTGTAAACAGCGCCTTCGGTATTTGTTTCTCCTGCCTTTGTCGCAATGGAGAGAACATGGAAGCCATCTGTGTTTCCTTCCTCTACAGCGTATGCTGCGTTAGTCGGAATGTCGAGCAATTCAACGGTATCTTCATGACCAAGTTCAAAGTGAACCGTCAATGTGATGTTGTCGCCCTCTGTGGTAACAGCTGTTTCAAGAGCTTCCTTTTCACCACCGTTCTTCTTTGCCCAGATGGTATAACCATCACCGGCTGCATTCTTCAATCCAACCAGTTCCTTCGCCGTACCAGTGATCGTCACTGTGAACGGGAATTTCTTACCTACATTCGTTCCTGCCGGAACCTGCAATCTCTTCTCTACTGTCAGAGAAGTGGTCGGCACATTTGCCTTATTGGTGACGATGAACTTTCCATCCGCTGTGGAATAGCTTACTTCGTATCCGGCAGCTTCCGGACTGTCATATTTCGTACCGTTTCGGATAATCGCAGTCTCTACTACCTCGTACTGAATTTCCTGCTTCTCGTCGCTGCCTTCTACGAAGGTGTACTTCTGCAGGCCACTGAATACATGCTGCCAGTTAAAGTTCTCACCGGCTTCTACTTCCACCGGATCACCGACTGCGGTTTTCTGATCTCCGATCACACGATACAGCTGGAGTACGATCTTGTCATTCGCATGCTCAGCCTTAACAGTTGCTACATCATCTGCCACACCATCATAATTGTCATCCCACTGCTTCTCAGCAGTTACGTTCTTTGTCGGAACCTGAATAACGGGGTGCGGGTAAAGACTGGATTCGTCATGGTTGTTGTATGTGTACTTAACTTCTGCTTTCGTGTTACACCGGAATCCGGGATGACCGGAAGAGGTGTCATTGTTCGGTGCATCCGTATCAGCATCACCTTTTACATTACCATAACCATTGTTATTTGTGTCATAATCTTCGTATGCTTTCTTGGTCGGCTCGATCTTGGTTGTTACGGAATATACATAATCCTCTTCCAGCTGATAATCTGCCGGGAAGTTCAATGTCAATCCGGTAATCTTGCCATCCCCATCTCTCTTAAACGAAGCTGTCAGGGTACGACCTGCTTCAGCATCGCTGTTGTTTACTGTGGTCTTCGGCATTACAACACTGCCTGTGCCATTTTTTATCACAGTT
The DNA here is from genome assembly GCA_934234215.1 of uncultured Cuneatibacter sp. Taxonomy (GTDB): domain Bacteria; phylum Bacillota; class Clostridia; order Lachnospirales; family Lachnospiraceae; genus CAKQHB01. The sequence continues at coordinate 23,882 of CAKQHB010000015.1, read as the reverse complement.
CCGCTGCCATTCTTTACGGTAATTACCAAATTCGCATCGGATGTTGCCTTTGCGTATTCAGAGAAGGTATCATCAACGGTTACCTTGGTGCACTTCAGGTTGGTTACAGAACCAGCGATGCTATTAAATACAGCACTGAAATCTGCATCTTCATCGGTTACAGCAAGCTGTTGCTTCTTGGTCGTCGGGAGAGATACGCTATTGAAGACATCTGCCATACAGTCTGCGGGAGACTTTACACTTTCATAATATCTTCCCCAATAATCATAATCGCCATCTTTTTGGCTGCTCATATTTACACCGACTGCATAGAACTCATTGCAAACATTTGCTGTGATTTTAGAAGCAGCTGCAGTCGATTTGTCTAATGTTGTCTGATCTGTAATACTACCCCATCCATCAACGCTATTTCCACTATTATAATAAGTCGGTCCACCATCTGTCAGGAAAATAATAATTTTCTTTCCCTGTGCGCCTCTCATTCCGGTGATTGCCTTACTGAAAGCATCTTCATAGTTCGTACCACCATTTGCACTCAACCTTGAAATGTTAGATCTATAGAAAGCATCACCATCCGAAGTCCAGCCGGTAGCAGCGGCTGCTCTCGTGTTAAACGTAACCAGATTCCAACGAGTCTCTACATTTTCCTTTTCTTTCATTGTATCGATCATGTTGCGGATTGCTGATTTTGTCTTAACTAAACGATTTCTATTACTCATGCTGCCGCTGGTATCAACCACCAACATGATATCAACCTTTGCGGTCTCCGTTGAAGTACCGATCGCACCAGATACATCCAGTGTCAGATCATAGGTTCCATCGCCGTTGTCTTTCACATATTTATTTCTGGAAAGCTCTGTCTCTGTCTCTACGGTCGGAGGTGTTACTGCATCCGCACTCCACTGTGCGTAGAGTGTTTTATCCGTATCCATCTTGATCTCATTGTCATTCTGATACCAGGTGCCTGTTCCATCCGCACTTGTATTCCATCCGAGGAAGGTGTATCCCGGACGCTGAGGTGTTCTTACCTCACCGTTATTACCAGCATGATGCCCAACCTTTGCGGTCGCGTTCTTGTCGAACTGGCTTCCATCCGGCATCGTATTTGCGGTCCAGTCTGTACAGTTCGGGACATAGGACAGATTTACCTTCTGCTTACTCAGAACAACGCCATCGACATGCCAGATATCCTCGTTTTTGATAACATACCACAGAACGTACTGGGTATTTTCATTATAGCTGGGTAATACCTGACGAATCTGCGCCGTTGTCGGTACCGAATTCAGTTTTTCATTTACGCCATTCGTTCCCGAGTTAGTATAGAAACAACCTTTCTTCAGAACTCCATTGATCTGAATACCACTTGTGTACTCTGAATTCGGATGTCCGCTTGGTTCTGTCGGAATAAGACCATCTTTTCGAATATAAAAGGTTGCGGTTACGTTCGAATCTGCCCATACCGCATACAGCGTTGTCCCTTTTTCAGCCAGCGCCTCCACGCCAACAGACTGTCCTGCTGTATAGAAAGCTGATGTATAATAATAACTGTTGGATTTTGTCGTATAATTACTGTTTACCGACCATCCCATGAATGTCTTCTGTCCGTTCGTCCAGTTACCTGCATCCGGCAGTGTAATCATCGCATCCGTCATTCCGGTCATAGTCTTTGTTCTATTTGATCCATTATTGCTGTTGAATGTGAATGTCTTCTGCGTTGCATTCGCATACGTATCCACATCCTCACTGCTTCCACCAAAAATCGAGAAGCTATCTGTCTGGAACCGAATAACTTCTTCATCATTCTCGGTGTTGCTCTCTACGGAGTCACCATCATAGGTCTGCACTTCACCGTTTTCGGTAAAGTGAGTGACGTTGCTTGTGGTGGATTCTGCGCCTGCGATACGGATCTCAACGTCTACCATCGCCTGCGGCTCTACCTTTTCTTCGCCTGCGTAGAAACCGATATCCAACAGCCAGTCAAATGTCTTGCCAGCTTCTTCACACTGTGCTGCAAATTCCTCGCTGTCCTTTGCGATCTCGCGAACACGAAGCTCTGCATTTTCCGGAAGGTTTGCATCTGCGCCGTAGGTTACGGTTACGGTGTAAGCGCCCTCGGTCACGGTCTGGGACATCTTCTCTTCTTCTACAGCTTCTTCGGTCTCAGCGTTTGCATCCGGAGTCTCTTCCGGTGCTACATCTGTTTCCGGTTCTGCGTCTGTCTCAGCTTCGGTCTCGGCTTCTGCACTCTCGGACTCCGCTTCGGTCGGCTGCTCTTCGTTATTCTGATCTGCATCCTCGATTGCGGATTCATCCGCCAGATCGATCATACCGATCAAAGTGCTATCGTTTGCGGCAATGTCTGTTACCAATACCTGATTGTCAACATCACCTTCAATTACCATATAAGTCGTTACTTCGCCTGCCTCATCGCGGACAACCTCAGATACGATGCCGACATGGTCTGCATTGCCATCGCCGTCTGCGTCAAAGAACAGGATATCGCCTGCTGCTACGTCAGCAACCGGTGCGAAGATACCAGCTTCCTTCAAAGCAGCCGCCCATGCATAAGCGCCTGCGCCCTGGGGGATTTCGTTCTCCGGAACTCCTGCATAATGCAGACAGAAGGATACGAACATTGCGTTCCACTCACCGTAAGGATTGCCATACCATGCGCCATAGCGGTTGTAACCCATCTTGGTCTCGCCATCGTCTGCGATACGGAAGTTCTTTTCGCTCTCCGCATAACCAACCTGACTCTCTGCAACTGCCAGAACATTTTCTGCATAATTGCCGGTCAGCTCAGCAGGAAGGGTAGCTTCCCATACATCGTTTGTTTCCAGATCTGCCTGAATATCGGAATAACATGCGATGGTATGTGTGTGCTCTTCCTTACCACAGATCAGCACCTTTTCATAACATTCCTCCGTATGTACATGTCCGGACTCTTCGTCCTGTCCGCAGATCAGTCTGGACTCATAGCAGCTGTCATCATGGGTATGCTCTTCTTTTCCACACATCGCCTGATCGGTAAATGCGATACCGGTGCCGTGCAGGTTCCATGTGACAGCGGTCGTAACAACCAGTGCCAACACCAGAAAAGCAGCCATCACTCTCTTCTGTCTGCTATGATCTTTTTTTGATTTGTTCACATGATTTTTGATCGTTGTATTCATTTGAACACCCTCTTTAATGAATAATTGAAAGTTCTGACAGCGGCCAGATCCGCATGATCACCTTTCCGATAATCTGTTCCTTCTCCACGCAGCCGATAACACTGCTTCGACTGTCGATGGACACTGTTCTGTGATCTCCCATCACAAAATAGCGATTTTCCGGCACCTGGTAGGGAAATGTCAGATCACATTCGCCCAGCGCCTTTTCTGATACATAGGGTTCCTCGATCTCTTCCCCGTTTACAAAAACGGTTCCGTCTTCTTTTATATCTATGATGTCACCGGGGGTTCCTATGATTCTTTTTAGTAATAATTTATTCTGCCAGTAAAATCCACACAGCTCTCCAGTCTGAAAGGAGTTCGTCTTTGCCAATATGATGATGTCCTCATCTGCCAGTGTCGGCTCCATGCTGCTGCCGGAAACCTGCAGCACCGGGAGAAACTGTGTCGCGATCAGCACTGCGATCGCTGCGACTACCAACAACGCGTAAATCGTACTTCTCAGTACTCGGTTGTATTCTTTTTTGTGTTTGAGCCGTTCACGCTCTCCCGCGACTTCTTCCTTCGTGGGAATACGTACGTTTTTAGGCTTCTGCGTCGTCTTCAAGATCTGCATCCTTTCTGTCCGCTTCTATCTGTCTGGCTTCGGCTGCTGCCGCTTCGAGGATCTCTCCTGCCTGTCGGTGTGCCTCGTCCAGAATCTGCTGTCTCTGTGCCTCTGCCTCTGCATTCGCAGCGTAAACAGAATCGAGATACTGATCTGCGGTAGACTGGGCTGCTTCAAACAGATGATTGAGTGCAACTGCGGCATCTGCGATGGAACCGGCCTTCTCAATGTGGATCTGCCGATCCCCCAGCTGCTTCTTATAGGTGTCGCGTTCTGCAGTCACCTGCTCCATCTGTTCCTGAAGCGCATATATAATGTCGATCAGTTCATTTCGACGCATCTTCCGTAATTCTTTTCCTGCCATCTACTCTATCTGCCTTTCTATACTATTAAAGACTGTAGATTATAATAAAACGGCTCAAAAATTTTTCAAGAATTTTTCCTGTAGATTTTTTCGCAGCTTTCGTTATTTTTCGTAGGCTTTGCCGGGTGCACTCTCCTCTGCCCACAGCTGCGCGAGCTGCTCTTCCAGACGGCGCTCCTCTTTCTTTGCCCTGTGGTGACAGATCAAAAGCACTGCAACCAGAACGATCCACGCGATTGCACCTGCGATCCCGAATGCGCCCATACATTCAAGTACACTTGGAATCATGCCATCCTCCTCGCTTTCTGTTAATTTCAAATATTGTCTGTCAACGAAGTTTTTTTCGTTCTGTCTCCAAAAGTGCCTTTAACTCGCGGATTCTCCGGTGATGCCGTCTCATATCGACTCCCATCAGGATTACTGTCAACCCGACCAATCCCCAGATAATCATATGCGCCGGATTGGGATCCTGTTCCCAAAGTCTCGGCATCGCCAACGGTACTTCCTCGTCTCCAACCATCGTCAATTCATATGACTGCACCTGCTGACTCGTCCCGGCTATCGTCTCCTGTCCGGTCTCTTCGGCGGAAGATGCTGACTCACTCTGTGCTGCCATAGACGAAAATGCGACTATCATGATCAGCCCAAGCACGATCAGCATTTGCAGGATTCTGTCCGTTATGTTTGTCTTTTTTCTGCTGTTCACGCCTTTCCTCCCTCGAAATCTCTCCATCACGTCCCTTCCATAAGATAAGACTGCCCTTTTCGACAAAATAGCTCAAAAAATCCCCTCAAAAATTTTTGAGAGGATTTTCTGTCGTATCTTTTTCTTTTTTCAGACCTTGAAACGGTATCCAACACCCCAGATCGTCTCGATATACTGTGGCTTAGAAGTGTTTGTCTCGATCTTTTCCCGAATCTTCTTAATATGAACTGTCACTGTCGCAATATCTCCGACCGACTCCATATCCCAGATTTCCCGGAAAAGTTCTTCTTTTGTGTAAACATGGTTCGGATTCGATGCCAGGAAGGTCAAAAGATCAAACTCTTTCGTTGTGAATGCCTTTTCTACGCCATTGACATACACTCTCCGCGCCGTCTTGTCAATTTTCAGACCACGAATCTCGATGATCTCATTTTCCGGACTATTGCTGCCAATCAGGCGCTCATAGCGGGACAAATGCGCCTTCACACGAGCTACCAGTTCGCTGGGGCTAAACGGCTTTGTGATGTAATCGTCTGCGCCGAGCCCCAGACCGCGGATCTTGTCGATGTCATCCTTACGGGCGGATACCATCAGGATCGGCATATTCTTTACCTCACGAACCTTTCGGCAGATCTCAAATCCATCCACACCCGGCAGCATCAGATCCAGGATCAGCAAGTCGTACTCTTCGTTCATCGCACGCACGAGACCGCCATCGCCGGTGTGCTCCATCTCAACCTCGAAGCCGCTGAGTTCCAGATAATCCTTCTCCAGCTCCGCAATACTTACTTCATCTTCTACAATTAAAATTCTGCTCATGTCGTCTCCTCCGAATTTTTTCTACTATTATAATAACGAAATCTTATGATTTTGTCGGATCCGTCACATACTTCCGCAGCTCCAGATGGATCGTGGTTGATTCTTTTTCCACACTCGTCGCCCAGATGCGTCCTCCGTGATCTTCCACGATCTTCTTTACGATGGAAAGTCCGATGCCGCTGCCGCCCGTTGCAGAATTTCGTGCGGAATCCGTTCGATAGAACCGGTCAAAGATCAGCGGCAGATCCTTCTGCGCAATACCCTTTCCGTTGTCCTCCATCTCTACCTGCACGAAATCACCGTCATCCAGCACACGCATCGAAATGGCTTTCTCCGGCTTGTCCATATACTTCACCGAATTGCTGATGATATTGTTGATTACCTTTTTTAACTGCTCCGGATCTGCGATCGTCACAACCGACGGATCGATGTTCTGTTCAAATGAGAACTGAATGCCCTTCGACTCCAGATCCAATCGCAGCTCTTCCGCGCAATCTTCAAAATATCCCGCCACATTCAACTCGATAAACTCATACGGAATGCGGTTCGTGTCAATCTTCGAATAATAAGAAAGCTCGTCGATCAGCTTTTCCATGTCATTTGCTTTGTTATAGATCGTCTTTAGGTAGCGGTTCCGCTTCTCTGGCGTGTCCGCCACACCATCTAAGAGCGCTTCGGAATATCCCTTCACCGCCGTGATCGGTGTCTTCAGGTCATGGGAAATATTGCGGATCAGCTCTTTATTATCTGTGTCGATCTGAACACGCATCTCCGCAGACTCCTTCAATCGCTGCCGCATCTCATCAAACGCCTGACACAGCTGTCCGATCTCGTCCAGCTCGTGCACCTCAATCTTAAAATCAAGGTCGCCATCCCGAATCTTCTCTGTTGCCTTGCCCAGCATCCGCACCGGCTTAATAATCACGCGATACGCCCATGCACTCACTGCTGCCACCAGCAACAGCAGCACGAGAATGATACAGATAACCAATTCCATCAGGATCGTCTTTACCTCCGGCAAGGTCTGGTTGACCTTCGTTACAATATAAACGCATCCGTCTTCCCCGTCCGTGAATTTAAAGTCGATCTGCTTCACAATAATATTATTTTTCGCAGAATAGTATGAAAATCCATCACCGTCCATCGCACTGCCGCCAGGATACTCTCCCAGCCGATCCGTATCGATCTGAATCTGGTCGTCCAACTCCGTGCCATCGAAAATCAACTCATCCTTCTTCGAAACCAGCACTGCGGAGTTCTTTCCCTCTAGCTCGCTGTTCAGCTCCGCAAGAAAACTGTCCTGCGCCATCCGATCCGGCGATGTCTGGATCACATTTCGAATCTCCTGCTCCACATGCGCCGTCAGCTTGCTCACCAGGTCCACACTGACGCCGGACAACAGATCCGTTGAAAGCTCGATTCCATATGTTTTTTTGATCGTATTCATCTGGTATCGAAGCACGCACCCGAAAACCCCCGTTGCAAGGAGAACAGGGAGGATGATCGCGCTGGTGAAGATCACAACCAGTTGTCTTCGTAGGCTCATGGTACAGATTCCTTTCTGCTCATTTCTTCCCTCAGTATAACACGCTGCGATGGTATATGGTTGTAAATTTTTTCTTCGATTTTCTGAATTTTCTGTGAAAAGAGTCGGCTGTTCTGATTTTTTATCCGGAAATGCGGGTTGACAGTGTTCTCCCTGCATTTTACAATAGAATTACGTTACGCATACAGGAGGTATTCCTATGAAATTTATTACTGCAGGCGAGATTATGTTGCGTCTGACTCCCCCGAACTATGAGAAAATCCGGGTTGCAAATACATTCGAAGTCAACTACGGTGGCAGCGAAGCGAATATTGCCCTCAGCCTTGCAAATCTGGGCGTGGACAGCACCTTCTTTTCGGTTGTTCCGAACAACAGCCTTGGCAAGAGCGCGATTCGCATGCTCCGCGGAAATGACGTACACTGTACGCCGGTGATCCTTGCTACGAAGGAAGAGGCTCCGACGCACCGTCTCGGTACTTATTATCTGGAGACTGGTTATGGCATCCGTGCCAGCAAGGTAACCTACGACCGCAAGCACAGTGCGATGGCAGAGTATGATTATTCTAAGATCGATCTGGAGCAGCTTCTCGACGGCTATGACTGGCTGCACTTATCCGGCATCACTCCGGCGATCGGTCCGAACTGTCAGGAACTGATCCTGAACATGCTCAAAACCGCAAAGGAGATGGACATCACTGTCAGCTTTGATGGTAACTTCCGCAGTTCAATGTGGTCCTGGGAGGAGGCTCGTGACTATTGTACCAAGTGTCTTCCTTATGTAGATGTTCTGTTCGGTATCGAACCGTATCATCTGTACGCTCCCGATGGGCATGATTACAAAGACAGCATCCCTCTTCAGCCCAGCTATGAGCAGCAGGATGACATTTTCCAGCGTTTTATCGAGCAGTATCCGAATCTGAAGTGCATCGCGCGTCATGTTCGTTACGCTCACAGCGGCAGTGAGAACAGCCTGAAGGCATTCATGTGGTATCAGGGACATACCTTCGAAAGCCGTTCCTATACCTTCACCATTCTGGATCGTGTCGGAGGCGGTGACGCATTTGCCAGTGGTCTGATCTACGCAATGATGCACGACTATCGCCCGATGGATATCATAAACTTCGCAGTTGCAAGCAGCGTTATCAAGCACACTATCCATGGCGACGCAAACATTACGGATGACGTAAAGACCATCCAGAATCTGATGAATATGAACTACGATATTAAGAGATAAGATGCTAAGATATGTATTTGAGGATGCATCCTTGGGGGAGTCGGCGTAATTCGACTCCTCTTTTTTCTATTTGTACCGTAACTAAAAAAGCATACAGGACGTTATCTTGTAATTCTCCCCCTTTTCCTTTATAATGAAGCTATACAACAATCCGTTTTGTTCGGAGCTTTCTCTGCTCCGGAATGGAGGTCTTTATGCGTAATTTTCAGCGATTTAAAGTGATCCAGCTGCTTGTTTCTGTGATTGCTGCTGCCGGTTCGATGTCGTATCTTTTTCTCTCCGGAGTGATCTCACAGGGACTTTTATCACAGCCTGCTATTTTGATTCTCAGCCTGCTTGTCTGGCTGCTGAGTTTGCTTTCTTTTATTTATATTCTTGTGGATGCACGGCTGCTGCGCAACATGACGGCGGAGTATGCCGGATTGGAGACGATGACATATCGTGATGAGTTGACCGGACTGCCAAATCGGGCGAGCTGCGATCTTTTTTTGAAGCAGGCGCTGGAGGACGATACGTTTGACCACATTGGCTTCGTGCTGCTTCGATTGGATAATTTGCAGGATACGAATGAGACGGACGGCTATGAGGCCGGAGATGCACTTCTCCTGCACTTTGCAAAGATCTTATCCCAAATTGGACAGACGTATGGTACGGTTGTGCGCAATTCATCTTCTACGTTCGGTCTGATTTTCCCTGAGGTCACCAAAGAAGAACTTTTGATTTTCCTTTCCGAGTTAAAACACCGGGTTCTGAGCTTTAACGACAGCAACGCAGACAAAATCATTCTGTATTCTTCCTGCATTATTGACAATCGGGAACACCATTTTTATGCGGTCAGCAACCTGATGCACTACGCTTATCAGCATCTGGAAGAGACCGTCTGATTCTTTTTTTACGACTGCTTTGCAGATCCAAATGATTTATTTTTACGAAAGGGACAGACCGCAGGTCTGAATTTACCCAAAAGAGAGGAGGGGACTCATGCAGCTCGACTATGTCTATCTCGCAAGCCTGGTTCACCGGGTTCGGAGCAACGACAGTTCCGCTTTTGCTGAACTTTACTCTCTCACTTACCAAAAAGAATACCGATTTGCATGCAGTTTCCTCAAGGATCGAGATCTTGCGCAGGATGCGCTGCAAGAGACTTATATTCGGGCATATAAAAATATTGACCGCCTGCAGGAAGCGAAGGTATTTATTCCGTGGCTGCACGCGATCAACTTCCGTGTTTGTTCCACGATGCTGACAAAGAAGAAAAAATCGCTGGAAGAGTTTCAGGACGAAACGATCTGGATGAATTTAATCGACGGCGCGCCGGAGGCAAATCCAGAGACCGTTGCCGTCAAACACAGCGAAGAAGAAGATCTTTTCTCCGGATTGGATCTCCTTCCGGAAAAGGAGAAGCAGGCAATCAATCTTCGTTATCTGAAGCAGATGCCCCTTGCGGAAGTCGCTGCTTCGATGGATTGCTCCCTGAGCACCGCAAAGCGCTATATTCTCAACGGCAAAAATATGCTGCGAAAACATCTTGAGAAGGGAGGATCATGGTCATGCAAGACTCCAAATCACAGATTCCCGAACTAAACATAAACACCGATCTTGGTATGACGAATGAACAGGCCCAGTTTACGTTAGATCAGGTGCTGCGCTCCTGTCACCTTGCGCCAAATCCATACGCAATAGAAGAATTGAACCGGCGCACAACCTTTGCGATGCGAGCCTCGCACTGGCTGCGGATTCTCTCGATCAGCTCCATCGTACTGCTGTTAGTCCTGCCGTTTTTCTTTCTGACACCTGCAGTATCCGATCCGGTCATCACCGCATCGAAGAATCAAACGATCGCTACTTTTTCGGCGTATTCTGTCCTACCGGGATTGCACGTTACCGCTGATATTGACGGTACCTCCGTCCCCTGTCTGCGTATCGGTGCGCACCAGTACCAGGTCACGATCCTGGACGAAGGCAAGCTGACGATCTCCGCCCATGCGCTGAATCCCCGCACGGAGTCCATTTCCTGCGAGGTACGTCCGCTGCACCAAAAGCCTTCCGTTACCGATCATTGGACCGACGGCTCTTACGTCTATTTTCAGCTGAAGTCCGGATCTTTTGACATTGACTACGACAACTGCTATTTGCTGACGTTTGACGGCACTCGCATTGATCCTGCTGTGATCGACACGGATGCGCAGCAGATAGCATTTGACGCACCGGAAAAGAGCGTCACGCTCGTTATTACTGACGTTCTGGGTTCTACCGTCACCGGCATTCTCGACCCGGAACACTAAGGATATTTTTTATGATGAAAAAAACACCTCTTTTTTTCCCGGCGTCCTGCAGGCGCGGCACAGCTATTTTGCTGACAGCCCTATTGCTCACCGGATGCGGCGGCAGCTCTGCGAAGCCAGCTGCGCAAGCCTCACCTCCTGCGGGCGCTGATCCCACTGCGGAATCAGCGCCGACTGTCGGCACGAGGGATTCCACACCGCAGGCGCTCGTCCCACAGATGGACGCATCCGCGACGTATGGCAATGACCTCGTGCAGATCAACGATTCCTACTCGCAGGACGGCTACATTCAGGTCGATTATGTCGGCACAAATGAAAAAGTAAAAATGCAGATCACGACACCGGGCGGTACGGTGTACACTTACACACTCCACGATCCCGGCTCCTTCGAGACATTTCCCCTGACCGGAGGCGATGGCTCCTATATAGTCAAAGTATTTGAGCATGTGCAGGATACACAATATTCCACCGCTTATACGACTTCCATCGACGTCACTCTTGCCGATGAATTTTCGCCCTATCTGTATCCCAATCAGTATGTAAATTTTTCACCGGGCGATGCAGCCGTCGCAAAAGGACAGGAATTGGCGCTTCCTGCCAATACGGATCTGGACGTTGTCACAAATGTCTATAACTACATTATTAAAAATATTACTTACGATCAGGAAAAGGCGGACACCGTAAAGTCCGGCTATCTGCCGGTTCCGGATGAGACCCTTGCCACAGGAAAAGGCATTTGTTTTGATTACGCGGCTCTGATGGCAACGATGCTGCGCACACAGCGCATTCCGACGCGACTGGAGATTGGCTACTCCGGCACTGCCTATCACGCCTGGGTCAGTGTTTATATCACAGATGTCGGCTGGCTCAACGGCATTATCGAATTTGACGGACACGATTGGGAGCTGATCGACCCGACGCTTGGCGCAAACAACAGCGGCGAAGACCGCATCCGCTCTTACATCGGAGACGGTTCCAATTACGAAATGCAATATGTTTACTGACTTCTTTCAGGAGGAAGCATTATGGTTTTAACAAACACAGAACTGGCAACCTTTTTTGACCAGATGGCGATGATCCTGCACTCCGGCATTTCCGCACTGGAGGGGCTGTCTATCATGCAGGAAGATGCCGCAACACAGGAAGGCAGCAAGATCCTCGCCGGGCTCGAAGCAAGGATGCAGGAAACCGGCAATCTCTATGACGCTCTGGCAGATTCCGAGGTCTTTCCGAAATACGCTGTTGCGCTTGTCCGCATCGGTGAGCAGACCGGACACCTCGAAAAAGTATCCCGCTCCCTCGCTGCATATTATCAGCGGGAGGAAGATCTGCGCACCAGTATTCGCAGCGCCGTGACATATCCTCTGATTATGCTGGGTATGATGACCATCGTGATCCTCATTCTCATTATCAAGGTGCTGCCCATGTTCCATCAGGTCTTTGTGCAGCTGGGTACGGAGATGAGTGGATTATCCATGGCGCTCATGAATATTGGAACTGCTATCAGCCGCTATTCTTTTCTTTTTATTGTTTTGCTGATCCTGCTGGCGGCTGCGCTGTGCTTCTTTGAGTTTGTTCCCACTGGCATTCGCCTTCGCTCAAAGCTCCTGTCAAAAATGGCATTGACCCGCGGAATTTCCCGTAAGATGGCCGTCAGCAAATTTGCCGCCGGCATGTCTCTGACGCTTTCCAGCGGTCTGGATACCATCGAAAGTCTTGATATGACCGCAGAACTGGTGGAGCATCCCGAAGTCAAAAAAGAAATCCTCGCCTGCAAAGACGCGATGTTAGAGGGCGAAGATTTTTCAAAGGCGCTGGCAAAGTCCAATATTTTCTCCACAGTCTACACCCGCATGGCATCCATCGGTTACAAAACCGGTGCTCTGGACGATCTGATGGAACGCATTTCCGCTTCTTATGAAGATGAAATCAACGCTTCTATGAGCCGCGCTCTCAGCATTCTTGAACCGGCGCTTGTGGCAATCCTGTCTGTGATCGTTGGATTGATTTTGCTGTCTGTCATGCTGCCGCTGCTTGGTATCATGTCCAACATCGGATAATTCATCTCGAATGGAGGAAGATGCTTTATGAATCGTTTTTCCAGAAAACACAGCTCCCGCGACCGCGTATTGGCGATGCTGCTTCCCGTCTGTATTTTTGTTCTGATTATGTTCTTTTTTGTTCAGGGTATGTCCGGCATTGCGCGTTCTACTTCCGCCGAGACAAAGCGCAGCCTTGAGACGGCGATTGAGCGCAGTATCGTGCATTGCTACGCCATCGAAGGGCGTTATCCGCCGAGCCTGCAATATTTAAAGGATCATTATGGAATTACTTATGATGAAACTGCTTACTATGTGAACTATCAGCCGGTAGCTGCCAATATCCGCCCGGACGTTGTCATCCTGCCATTGGAGGGTGCTCATGAAAATCCGTAAACCCGCGGCTCACATGTTTGACGTCTTTTTTATTCTGGCTTTGTTCTGTGTTTTCGCTGCTTCCGCTATGCTGGCGGTTGCCATCGGAGCCACTGTGTACCGCACCGCCACGAACAATCTGGACGCCAATTTCGAGAGTCGTACCGCTACATCTTATCTCACTGAAAAAATCCGGCACAATGACCGGGCAGATACCATCCACCTCACTGAGTTAGACGGCGCTCCCTGTATCGCATTGGATGCCGTCTATGAGAGCGTTTCTTACACGACCTATCTGTATGTGTGGGACGGCTATCTGTGTGAATACCTTGCCCGCACCTCTGAGGATATTTCTCCCGAATATGGAGAACAGATCCTGCCCGTTCAGGAATTTACCGCCGAGCAGATTTCTGACTCGCTGTATCGCCTGACACTCACGGAAGAAAAGTCCGGCACACACACTCTCTATGTAACACTGCGCTGCAGTGCGGACGAAAACCGGATTTCCCAAGAAGGTGAGGTGCAGCCATGAGACAGCATGCTCGTTCTTCCCTCTTTTTATTAGAACTCATCGTGGCGATCTGCTTTTTCTCGATCACCGCAGCCATCTGTACGCGCGTATTCGCAGCAGCGCATTTGCAGAGTATTCACACCCGGGATCTGAATCATGCAATCACCAATGCGCAATCTGCCGCCGAAGCTTTTCGCAGCACAGACGGTACCTTAGAAGCCTTGGCGACGCTTTTTCCGGGCGAAGCGATCCTTACTGACATTACTTGCACAACTGTAGATTCCACTACGGAAGGTTCTAAATCCGTGGATTCCATTTCCACAATGCTGCTCCTCTACGATGCGGACTGGAATCCCTGTTCCGACGAGACAGATCCTGCGGATGCCTCCGTTGTCTATCAGCTCTCCGTCACGGTCACTGCTGAGGAGGGCCTCTCCACGGCCCATCTGACCGTCACAAAGCAGACGAATCAGACGGTGCTGTTCTCTCTGGATGTCACGATCCATCCGGAAAGGAGGCTTGGGTGAAAAAAAGCCGCCAAATGGAGATTATCATGAAAAAGCGACCGATTTCTTTTAGTATCGGAACATCCTCGATTCTGATGGTTTTTGTGCTGCTGTGTCTCGTCACCTTCGCGGCGCTGTCCTACGCCAGCTCCAGTGCAGATGAGCGACTCAGCGCCACGCTGCGTGATCGCGTCACCGCCTACTACCAGGCGACGGACAAAGCCGAACGCTGGCTTGCCGAAGTGGATGCCTCTCTTTCAGAATTGTATGAACAGACCGATTCCGAAGCGGACTATCTGGAACAGGCTGCCGCTTTGTATTCCCTTGACGATGAAGGGAAGCTGTCAAAAGATTTTCCGCTGGAATCCGGTCAGCAGCTGCACGTTCAGCTGGAGATTACCTATCCAAGCGAAGAACATCCGCATGCTTACCGCATTTTGACCTATTTACTTGAACAAACGGATGACTGGGAAGAAGATGATTCCCTGAATCTGATGCCTTTTGGAGAAACGGAGTAACACGATGAACATTACTGAGATTTTAACACGAGCTGCTAACGCACACGCTTCCGATGTCTTTCTCATTGCCGGACTTCCCTGCTCCTGGAAAGTGGACGGCAAGCTCGTTCACGGCGATGGCGACAAGCTAAAGCCCGAAGACACCGAAGCTCTGATTCGTCAAATTTATGAGCTTGCCGGGAACCGCAACATTGAGCCATTCCTTACATCCGGCGATGACGACTTTTCCTTTGCGATCAAGCAGGTGTCCCGTTTCCGTGTCAGCACATATAAACAGCGCGGCTCTCTCGCTGCCGTTGTCCGAATCATCACCTTCAACCTTCCGAATCCGGCTGAGATCGGCATTCCGGAATCGGTTATGAATCTGAGTAATTACACAAACGGTCTCGTCCTTGTGACAGGTCCCGCCGGAAGCGGAAAATCGACGACACTCGCCTGCCTGATTGACCGGATCAATCAGACCAGAGAGGACCATATCATCACACTGGAAGACCCGCTGGAATATCTGCACCGGCATCAGAAGAGTATCGTCAGTCAGCGCGAGATCAACACTGACACCGAATCCTACGTCGGCGCACTTCGCGCCGCTCTGCGCCAGAGTCCTGATGTCATCCTCCTCGGAGAAATGCGTGACTTCGAGACGATCAACGTCGCTATGACCGCCGCTGAGACCGGACATCTCGTCATCTCAACGCTGCACACACTGGGCGCATCGAAGTCCATCGACCGTATTATCGACGTCTTCCCACCGTCCCAGCAGCACCAGATCGCAGTACAGCTGTCGATGGTTCTGAAAGCCGTTGTTTCCCAGCAGCTCATCCCGTCCACATCCGGCGCTTTGATTCCGGCATTCGAGATGATGACCGTCAACACTGCGATCCAAAACCTGATTCGCGACAACAAGCTCCATCAGGTCGATGGTCTGATCTACTCCGCTCCTGCCGGCGGCGAAATGTTCTCAATGGACGCCAGCCTCCTGCAGTTGTACAAAGCAGGAAGGATTGACCGGGAAACCGCGCTCGCCCGCGCCACAAATCCGGACATGCTGGCGAGAAGACTGTAAATAGCTGCCGCATTGGCAGTCGGAGGTTTTGTATGAAAAAGTATAACTTTCGCCGAGTTCTCTCGGTGCTTTGTCTCATCTGCCTGCTCTGTGGACTGACTCCCGCTCCTGCCGCTCGCGCGGACAACTACGGCGATGCCGCAGCAGGCTGGCTAAATTACATCGACGCTAACTTTCCCTACCGCTGGTCCATGACCGAGTCCAACACTCGCATGCGAAACTGGCTTGTCTCCACAATCACCACAATGGGATACTCCCCTCAGCTCCTCTATTGTGAAGGGGACAGTCCTCTCGGCTGGGGCTGGCGCGAGGGCTACAACATCGAGTTTCGCAAGCCCGGCGCATCCGCTCAGGAAATCGTCGTCTGCGCCCATTACGATGGCACCGAAACAAATGCCGCCGAAGACAACGGCACCGGCGTCTCCGTCCTTCTGGAGCTGGCACAGCGCTTTCAGAACATGGACACGCCCTACAGCATCCGTTTTCTTTTATTCGACATTGAGGAATACGCTTATGTCGGCAGCACCTATTATGTTCAGCATCAGGACGTCAGCAATGTCATCTGCTGCATCAATCTGGACTCCATCGGCATCGGCGATTCTCTCTACGGCTACAGCGGTGACTACGAAGGAGACACCCTCGTTCGCGCATGGCCATTGGAACAGGCGCTTGCCACTGCGTCTTACCTCGGTCTGGATCTGAAAACACTTCCGGAAAACTATCAGGGTGACAACTGCAGACCGCCCGCAAAAACAACCGGCAGCGATCAGACACCGTTCAATGCCGCCGGCATTCCGTATCTGTATCTCGCCACCGCATACTGGACCGATGCTCCTGCCAATGGACTACAACAGACCGCCGATCCGTCTATCCCGGACGGCAAGATCATGCATGTTACAGAATATGACAACCTCGCATTCCTGACATCCCACTTCGGCAATCGCATCTACACCCACATGTCTCAGACATCACAGCTTGTCACCTACCTGCTGCTCTACATGAATCCAAAGATTGCGGCTGAGGAACTGTTTGCATCGCAGGTGGAGGAGAAAGAGACGCCTGCGGAAAGCGATGCGTCTCATGCTTCAAATGAAACGGTTGATAAAAAGGCGGAAACCACTTCTACGGAAGAAGCTGCTTCTACAGAAGCTGTTGAATCTGAAAGTGAAACTTACGAAAGAGAATCTGAAACCGCCGATGATATCGGAACAAAAGAAGAACAAAACAGTAGTGCGGCAGATTCTGAAGCGACGAAAGGAACAAAGAATGTCGGAGTTACGTCAATTATCGCGGTTTGCATTGGAGCAGGTGTAGGCGTGATCGTATATTTTGTGCGGAAAATGTTCCGAAAAAAGTAATCGCGAAGCGATATCTTCTATTGAAAACAAAAAAGAGAACCATCAAAAACTGTTCAGATTCCTGCTGCGTTTGATTGGTTCTCTTTTTCGTCTATGTTACCTCCGATGAAAGTGAGTCCCTCTAAGGAGAATTGCTACTACTCATCAAAAGGAGGTGATCCACATGGTTACATACGAATGCCTTTTTGCATTTTGTCTTGTAATTATTGGTGTTATTGATATCTGTAAAAACTTTTACAAAATCCCCATCACATGCTGCATCAGCAGACTCACGCATGCAATTCCAACCCAGCAGCATGCGCCCATGATGATCGGCTTGCCGCCGGTTTTGATGAGCTTCACGATGTTGGTATTCAGACCAACGGCTGCCATTGCCAGAATGATGAAGAACTTGCTCAGTTCTTTGATGTATCCAAAAATGGCACTGAATACGTCATGCACATTTCCCGTCGGGAAGATCTGATAGATCACGGTTGTAATGATGGACGCCGCTACGAAATATAGAATGAAGAATGGGAAAATTTTGCGGAAGCTGACTTTCTGTCCGCTGCTGTCTTTTTCTCTTCTTGTGCGGATCAATGCCAGCACCAATGTAATCGGAATAATCGCCAGGGTACGAGTCAGCTTAACCGTAACTGCCTTGTCCAGCGTTGCGGAGCCCAGACCAAACATGGTATCCCATGTGCTTGCCGCTGCTGTTACGGAAGAAGTGTCGTTGATCGCCGTTCCCGCAAATACACCAAACGCTTCGCCGGAGGTTGTGTCAAAGCCAATTGCTTTTCCCAGCATCGGGAAAAACAGCGCTGCCAATACATTAAAGAAGAAAATAACGGAAATCGCCTGCGCTACTTCCTCATCATCCGCATCAATGACCGGAGCTGTCGCTGCGATCGCCGATCCACCACAAATGGAGGAACCCACGCCGACCAATGTGGAAATCTTACCCGGAATATGCATTACTTTGTGTAAAACATATGCGACAACCAGTGAAGTCGTGATCGTGCACACGATGATCGGCAAGGACTGCGCACCCGTCTGCAGAATGACGTTCAGATTCATACCAAATCCCAACAGAATCACCGCCCACTGCAAAATCTTTTTGGACGTAAACTTGATGCCGTCCGCAAATGCTGTCTTGTCCTTCAGGAACAATGTCACAACCATACCAGCCAGAATCGCGATCACCGCACCACCGATGATCGGGAACTTCTTTCCAACCAACCAGGACGGCACTGCGATCAGCAGACACAGCAACAGTCCTTTGCCATTTTTTTTGAACCAATTCATGTCTTTTGTCTCCCCTCTCAAAAATAAAAAAGCTGTTATCAATCAGACTTTCATAGACTAACACACACCGTGCAAAACATCAAGTCCGTACAATTCTTATGATTCTTTAAAGATTTCTTTTTCCCCTAGCATTCACTATTTTGTTATGATAGAATACACTTGTCGGCACCGCCGACTATTCTACAGAGAGGATACGATACCAATGTCGTTTAATAGTTTACCGTTCCTTTTTATATTTTTCCCGCTTTTTCTCATAACGTACTATCTTGTTCCACGGGCATTTCAGAATGCGGTTCTTGTGATCGGAAGCCTGATTTTTTACTATGTCGGCGTTGCTTCCTATCCGTGGATGGTGCTTCTGCTCGCCGGTGAGATCGTCTTTACATGGCTGATCGGCATCGCCCTGAGCGGAGAGAAACAACGGACCTGGCTGCTGGCGATTTCCGAGATCGTGCTGTTTGCCTGCCTGTTTTTATTTAAGTATGACACGCTGCTTATCCGCAGGGATCTCGCGTTCCCGCTGGCGATCAGCTTTTATACGTTCCAGATGGCTGCTTATCTGTTTGATGTACACCGCGGCAAGGTGCGCCCGGAGCGCAACATCATTACCTACTCCGCCGGTGTTCTCATGTTCATGAAGCTGCTGTCCGGTCCGATCGCGTCTTGGGATTCGATCTTTAACCAGCTGCGCCGCCGTACCTATTCCTGGACTTCCATCAACGAAGGTCTGAAGGACTTCATCGTGGGACTTTCTCTGAAGGTTCTGCTGGCAGATTCCATCGGCGGTATCTGGAGCCAGATTTCAAACATGGGCATCTCCGCAATCTCAACACCGATGGCCTGGCTTGGCATTATTGCCTACTCGCTGCAGCTGTATTTTGACTTTTACGGATATTCTACGATGGCGATCGGTCTCGGCCGCATGCTCGGTTTCCAGCTGCCGGTCAACTTCCGCCATCCCTATGCATCCAAGACGATGAGCGAGTTCTGGCGCCGTTGGCATATCACGCTGGGCGCATGGTTCCGCGACTACATCTACATTCCGCTGGGCGGCAGCCGCTGCAGCACCGGACGCATGATCTTTAACACACTGGTTGTCTGGCTGTTCACCGGGATCTGGCATGGTTCCACGCTGAACTTCGTCATTTGGGGACTGTTCTTATTCGTTCTCATCATGATCGAAAAGCTGCTCATCGGCAAATATCTGAACCAGATGTACGTTCTGCCCCATGTGTATATGTTCTTTGCGATCGTATTTTCGTGGATGATCTTTGCGATCCCGAACCTCAGCGAGCTGGGCGTATACATCACCCGTCTGTTCGGATTCAGCTCCGGTATCGTCTCTCCTGCCGTAGATTTTCTGCCGCAGTTAAAGACCTACTGGCTGTTCCTGCTGCTCGGACTGATCTTCTGCACGCCTCTTCCCGCAAAACTGTGGGAAAAGATCCGCTCCCAGTACTGGGTTGCGATCCCGCTGCTGCTGTTGTTCTGGCTGTGCGTATACCGCATGTCCATCGGACTGAACGACCCGTTTATGTACTTTAGCTTCTAAGGAGGTAGCTTCATGAACCCCAGACGCAAATCTCCGTTTTTGCGGAATCTGCTTTTGATTCTGATCGTCGTGACTTCGATCATCATGGCGCTCGTTGGAATTGTGATGAAATATCTTGTCTGCCGTCCGGCAGGCGTTTTGCAGGATACCTTTTCGATGGCTGTTCCTTTTATTTTGATTCAGGACAGCAAGATGCGTGAGGATGTATTTGGACCTTCCGGAAAGACAGACGTTGCAGAATCCGAGTCCTCATCGGAAGCTGCTTCCGATGCCGCAGACTCCACCGACGAAACCGCAGAATCTGCTTCCGATGATGCTGACGCAAATGCCTCCGCCGGCGAACTCGTTCCCGGTATGCTGCAGACAGTGGATGAGGACTATTGGGACGGTGTACTCTTCATTGGAGACTCCCGCACCGATGGTCTGAAAATGTATGCGCCCTTCGAAAAGGCAGACTACTTCTCCGGCTCCAGCTTTACGTCCTATGACATTCTCGAAGATTCCACAACGGTTTCCATTGATGGCGCAAATTACACGCTGAAACAGCTGTTGTCCGAGCGCACGTATCATGCAGTCTACATCATGCTCGGTATCAACGAGATCGGACATTCCCTCGACGGTATTCAGGCAAAACTCACAACGCTGATGGATACCGTGCGCCAGTATCAGCCGCAGGCATATCTTGTGATGCAGGCAAATCTGAAATGCACCCGCGCCGTAGAGGAGCGCAATTCCGAACTGACTCAGCCGCTCATCAACAATCTGAATGCCATGATTGCCTCTCTTGCAGACAACGAAACGATCTTCTATATCGACGTCAATCCGCTGTTCTGCAACGACGAAGGCTATCTGAAGGATGATCTCACCAAAGATGGTGCACATCCATATGCAGCAAATTATGCAGCGTGGAAAGACTTCCTTTCCCAGAATGGAGTGGTAAAAAAACAATGAAAACACTGATGATGGCTTACCCCGGCGAAGCGCCCGCTTCTCTGGACTGTTACCTGTTGGACTGTGAGCTGAAATTCGGACAAAACACCGATCGTCCCGCGATCGTGATCTGTCCCGGCGGCGGATACATTTACCTGTCTCCCCGCGAGAGTGAACCGGTTGCACTTGCCTACGCAGCCAAAGGCTTCCATACCTTTATCCTGCACTATTCCGTTGGACGGGATGCGGTCGGCTGGACACCGCTGGCGCAGATCGACTGGGCGATCGGCACGATCCGCGAACACGCTGCCGAGTGGCACATCGATCCGGAAAAGATCGTCTCCTGCGGCTTCTCCGCAGGCGGTCACTTAGCTCTTGCTTCCGGACTTCGCGCGAAGAATCGTCCCAATGCAATGATTCTCGGATACCCGGCAACTTCCTTCGGTCCCGCCGGTCCGGAAAACATGATCCTGCAGCTCCTCTCCGGTCAGAAAGAGCTCACCGAAGAACAGGCAGCCATCTATGACCTGACACCGCAGGTAAACGCACAGACGCCTCCTGCCTATATTTTTACGACCTATAATGATAGCCTGACCCGCTCTCAGACATTGGCTCTCGCAGCCCGCTATGATGCCCTGAACATTCCGTTTGAGTATCACATGTTCGGCTTCGGACCTCATGGATATTCCCTCGCAGACGAAGTCGCTGCGGACGGCTCCAGTCAGGTGCTGGATGCGCACGCTGCAAAGTGGCTCGACCTCAGCGCAGAATGGCTCATCCGTCTGTTCGGCGGACTGGAATTTCGCGATGTCAGCACCTCCCGCATCGGAGAAGCGCTGAAAAAACTGGGACTGGGCGCGGATATGAGTGGAGCGGAGCACGCGTAAAGTAGACTAGCTGAAATGAATGAAACGTACTTTTTATACCCGTTCAGGTATAACCCCGCGTGAGAAGCGTAGTTTTATACCCGTACGGGTATAATTTATATGTTTCTCCTTGCAATTATACCTTTTCGGGTATAATATCTATGTATAACTATTGTTTTAAAGGAGTATCCTATGAACAAAATCGCCGAATTTATCAAAACAAATAGAAAAGCTGCCGGACTTACCCAAGAGCAATTTGCCATTCGCTCCGGATTAGGACTCCGCTTCATTCGTGATTTAGAGCAAGGCAAAGAAACTGTTCGCATGGACAAAGTAAATATTGCCCTTTCCATGTTTGACATGGAAGCTGTTCCGGGAAGGAAGGAGAGATAATGGCTGAGACACTTCGCGCAGGATATGTATATGTCCGAAATACTTTCGCTGGTATCCTTAGCGAAACAGATGAAGGATACTCTTTTTCTTATGATCCAGACTATTTGAACACTCCAGATGCAAGCAGTGTTTCTCTGACGCTCTCCCTGTCAGATAAAACTTACACATCCAAAACTCTTTTTTCTTTTTTTGACGGACTTATCCCGGAAGGATGGTTATTAAACATTGTTACTCGAAACTGGAAACTTGACATGAGAGACCGTTTTGGATTACTTCTCGTTGCCTGCAAAGACTGTATTGGAAATGTTAGTATTCAGGAGGAAAAACGATGAATTGTTTTTGCTGTGGAAAGCCGCTTCATGGTGATACAAGCACTGGATGGCACAAATCCTGCATCAAAAAATTTTTTGGCACCACACAACTCCCCAGAATCGAAATTGACAATACTACTCTAGAAATGCTTGCAACAGAAAGCACAACAAAAGGATACACGGTTCCTGGTGTCCAGAAGAAACTGTCTCTTCACTTATTTTCTCAAAATGATAAACCACGATTAACACTTGTAAATTATCCTACCGGATATATTCTCAAGCCACAAGTAGACGACTTTGAAGCATTACCAGAAGCAGAACAGCTTGTTATGTCTATTGCTGACCATATCGGCATTTCAACAGTACCACATGCTCTAATCCAAGGCAACAATAGTCTTGCTTATATTACCAAACGAGTCGATCGCATTTTTGAAAAAGACTCTATGAAAATGCTTGCAATGGAAGATTTCTGTCAATTAGATTTACGACTCACACAAGATAAATACAGAGGTTCCTATGAGCGTTGTGCAAAGATAGTTGATAAATACTCCTCTCGAAAAGGATTGGATATGACTGAGCTTTTTCTACGCCTTGTATTTTCTTTTATCGTTGGAAATTCCGATATGCATCTGAAAAACTTTTCGTTAATTGAAACAGATGAGGGCAGCCATGAATACGTTCTTTCTCCTGCATATGATCTACTTCCTGTGAATGTCATTATGCCTGAGGATAAAGAACAATTCGCGCTTCCTATGAATGGAAAAAAAATGAATCTGCGAAAAAAAGACTTTCTTATTTTTGCTGAGAATTTTGGAATCTCTCGCACCTCTGCAAATAAAATGATTGAAAGCATTTTAAACCGAAAACAAAAAATCCTCACTTTGTGCGAAACCTCTTTCTTACCAGAGCACTTAAAGCAACGATTTTCAGATCTTCTACTGGAGCGTATGCGTATTTTGGAATAGTTTTTTGTACCAAAAAAGAGTCAACCTCCATCACATCTTGGTGGTTGACTCCTTCAAATTTGTTTTATTTCTTTACCTTTTCTTACTTCTCCTCACATCATACTACAGAAATAGATATCCTGCAGCTTGACATTCTCAATCTCCTCGCACCCTTCAAACGGGCGCTGTTCCGCATACACGCGCTGATCTCCGTTGTCAAAATAGCTTTTCTCAATCCATTCTTCCGGCACTTGCGTACCCTCTGGCACTGCCCAGACTTTCCCCGCAAATGCCTGTTTCAATTCGTCAATGCTGCCCTGCCGGATTGTACGTCCTTCCTTCAGAATTGCCGCATAATCTGCAATGCCGTCTGTATCAGAAATGATATGTGTTGAAAGCAGAATGATATGATCCTTCTTCAAATGCTCATGTACGGTAAGGAAGCAAGCAACCGAAAACAAGAGATAGACCGCCAGCACTACACTATTCCGAACC
>CAKQHB010000014.1 GCA_934234215.1 uncultured Cuneatibacter sp. | reverse complement strand
GAAGGAAAAAGAAAAACCCCCTTCCCCTCATGAATGAGGGGTCAGGGGAGTTGAGAGTGTCGAAGACACTTTTTTGTCGAAAGTAAGATTTTCGAAAGCCTGCGGGGTTGACCTTACCCGGTATTTTTAGTAAAATAAAAAATTGAATGATTATCTGATAAGAACCGAAATGGAGGAAATAGAGTTATGACAAAGATTCGTACCAGATTTGCACCCAGCCCGACGGGACGGATGCATGTGGGTAACCTGCGTACTGCACTGTATGCATATCTGATCGCAAAGCATGAGGGCGGCGATTTTCTGCTGCGTATTGAGGATACCGATCAGGAGCGTTATGTAGAGGGTGCGGTTGACATCATCTACCGGACTCTGGAGAAGACCGGACTGATTCACGATGAGGGTCCGGACAAGGACGGTGGCTGCGGTCCCTATGTACAGAGTGAGAGACAGGCTGCAGGCATTTACATGGAATATGCAAAGAAGCTCATCGATAAGGGGGAGGCTTACTACTGCTTCTGTGATAAGGAGCGTCTGGATTCTCTGCATCAGACTGTTGGCGGCAAGGAGATCAGTGTTTATGACAAGCATTGTCTGAGCCTGTCCAAGGAAGAGGTTGAGGAGAAGCTGGCATCCGGTATGCCTTATGTCATCCGTCAGAACAATCCGAGAACCGGCACGACTACCTTCCACGATGAGATCTACGGCGATATCACGGTGGACAATGCAGAGTTGGATGATATGATCCTGATCAAGTCCGATGGATATCCGACTTACAATTTCGCGAATGTTGTAGATGATCATCTGATGGGCATTACTCATGTGGTTCGTGGTAATGAGTATTTGTCTTCCTCTCCGAAGTACAACCGTCTGTACGATGCATTTGGATGGGAAGTTCCGGTTTATGTACATTGCCCGCTGATCACCGATGCGGAGCATCACAAGCTGAGTAAGAGAAGCGGACATTCTTCTTTTGAGGATCTGATCGAACAGGGATTTTTGACCGAGGCAGTTGTAAACTTTGTTGCACTGCTGGGCTGGTATCCGGAGAACAATCAGGAGATCATGTCTTTGGATGAGCTGGTAAAGGAGTTTGACTATCATCATATGTCCAAGTCTCCGGCTGTTTTCGATTACGAGAAGTTAAAATGGATGAACGGCGAGTATTTCAAGGCGATGGATCCGGACAAGTTCTATGAGATGGCACTGCCTTACATCAAAGAGACTGTTGGCGAGAGAGACGACTACAAGCGTCTGGCTGAGATGGTAAGAACCCGTATCAGCATTTTCCCGGATATCCACGATCAGTTGGATTTCTTAGCTGAGCTGCCGGATTATGATGTAGCAATGTATACTCATAAGAAGATGAAGACCAACGCAGAGACTTCTCTGGAGGTTCTAAAAGAAGTTCTGCCGCTGCTGCAGGAGCAGGAAGATTACAGCAACGATGCGCTGTATCAGACTCTGCTTGGATATGTGGAGAAGAAAGGCTGCAAGAACGGTTATGTGATGTGGCCGATCCGTACCGCAGTTTCCGGTAAGCAGATGACTCCGGCAGGCGCAACGGAGATCATGGAGCTGCTGGGCAAGGAGGAGAGCCTTCGCCGTATCGAAGAGGGTATCCGCAAACTGGAAGCATAAGATTTGAGGAAATAATATATGGAGATTTCAGAAGCACAGCTTCAGGCAATCCATCATCACACGGGACCGGCTATGGTATTAGCCGGTCCCGGTTCTGGTAAAACGACCGTTATTACAAGGCGGGTGCAGGCGTTGATCGAGGAAGACGGCGTGGACCCGATGCATATTTTGACGATCACGTTCTCCAAAGCGGCGGCAATCGAGATGGAGCAGAGGTTCAAAGTCCTGACAGGCGATCGCTATCGAACCACCTTTGGGACATTTCACGGCATTTTCTTTCGAATGCTGCGCTATGCGTACCGCTATGATGCATCTAATATTATAAGAGAGGATCACCGCATGCTGCTGGTGCGTCGGATCGTAGAGGAGTTGGATCCGGAGCGGGAAGGCAGACAGGAGTTTGCGGAGGATATTTTAAACGAGATCAGTCTCGTGAAAAATAATCGGCTGGATCTGGCGAAGTATTATTCCGAGAGCTGCTCCGGGGAGAAGTTCCGGGAGATCTATCAGGCGTATGAGACGGCATTGCGTCAGCAAAATAAGATCGACTTTGACGATATGCTGACAATGACCTGGGAGCTTTTGAGTGAGCGGCGGGATATTCTCGCAGGATGGCAGGGGCGGTATCGCTATATTCTCGTGGATGAGTTTCAGGACATCAACCAGGTGCAGTATGATATCGTGCGACTGTTGGCGGGAGAGCGGGCAAATCTGTTCATTGTGGGTGACGATGATCAGAGCATTTACCGGTTTCGCGGCGCAAAACCGGAGATTATGCTGAATTTCGGAAAGGACTATCCGAATGCAGTGCAGTATTTGCTGACGACCAACTATCGCTCCACAGAGCGGATTGTCCGGGCGGCGGGCAAGGTGATCGCCCACAATAAAAAACGGTATCCGAAAGACATCAAAGCGGTGCGGGAGTCTGGTGAAAAGCTGGTGCTGTCCCGCTGCAAAAATCCGAGACAGCAGGCATCAAGGATTTTACATAAGATGCGGCAGTACCGGGAGCAGGGCTACGCGTGGAAGGATATGGCGGTGCTGTACCGGGCAAATCTGGACGCGGCGACGCTCATGGAGCAGATGATGTATGCCAATGTGCCGATGCGGACAAAAGAGGGCATGCCGAATTTGTTCGAACACTGGATCGCGAGAGATCTGATGTGCTATCTGCGCCTGACGAAGGGCGACCGTACACGAAATACGTTTTTGCAGGTGATGAATCGTCCGAACCGTTATATCAGCAGAGATGCGCTGGCGGAGCAGAGCGTGGATTTTGATAAGCTGCGGTGGTTTTATCGAAACAAGGAGTGGATGGTGGAACGACTGACAATGATGGAGTTTCATCTAAACCAGATGGCAAAGATGAAACCGGCAGTGGCAGTCCGGTATCTGCGGGAGACCGTGGGCTATGATGCGTGGCTGCAGGAGTATGCAGAAAAGCAGAAAGTGCGTCCGGAGGAATGGCTGGAGATGTTAGATGCGCTGCAGGAGAGCATGACGGAGTGCGAGACGGCAGAGGAATGGTTTTATTATATTAAGGATTACACAGAGAAGTGGAAAGAGCAGCAGGAACGCAGCCGTGAAAATCTGCAAAATGGCGAGGACTGTGTGACACTGACGACGATGCACGGTGCGAAGGGGCTGGAATTTCGGATCGTATTTCTGATCGGAGCGAATGAGGGCATCACACCGCACCGAAAGGCAAAGCAGTCCGCGGACATCGAGGAGGAGCGCCGTCTGTTCTATGTGGCAATGACCCGTGCAAAAGACATTTTACAGATCCTGTTTCTGGAAGAACAGTATCAGAAGCAGTTGGAGATTTCCCGCTTTGTGGAGGAAATACGAAAGTAAAAAATTTGTTTTGAACATGTAAAAAAATCTTGACGAAAAGAAGAAATGAGTCTATAGTACAGGTTGGTGAGAATTGTTAGTAACACCAAATAGAGTACAAGGAGGACTTAGAGATGATTGATTGGAAGAAAGTTGCTTTATTTGCAGGCGGAACCTTATTTGGAACAGCCGGTATTAAGATTTTGTCCAGCAAGGATGCAAAGAAAGTATATACAAATTGCACAGCAGCTGTTCTGAGAGCGAAGGATTCTGTTATGAAGACCGTTACCACCGTTCAGGAGAACGCTGGTGATATCTACGCAGAAGCAAAGGCAATCAACGACGAGCGAGAAGCAGAGAAGGATGCAGCTTCATATGAAGATGCAGAGGCAGAAACGGTAGCAGAAGAGACCGCAGAGGCACCGGCAGAAGCATAAGACGCATGCCAGATGCAAAAAAGAACACGAGGGGAACTCCGCATGGGGCTCCCCTTTCCTGTAAGTTCAGTATAGAAGAAATAGGGTGATTTCAAGATGAAATTTCAGATTAAGCATGAAATGAGAGGCAGAATGCGTGTCCACCTGGCACAGAATCGCATGACCTGCGAGCAGGCAGATACGCTGTTATATTATCTGACAAATCAAAAAGGAATCCTGGAAGCAAAGGTGTACGACCGCACAGCAGACACTTCGATCTCTTATGTGGGAGACCGCAGCGAAGTGATCCGGATGCTCCAGAACTTTCATTATAACGAAGTTGCAGTTCCGGACGCGCTACTGGCAAATTCCGGACGGGAACTGAATAACCAGTATCAGGAAAAACTGATCATGAAAGCGCTGTGCCACTATGGCAGAAAGTGGTTTCTTCCGGCTCCGCTGCGCTATTGCTTCATTGGCGCAAACGCAGCCAGGTATATTTGGAAGGGCATTAAGACGCTGGCAAAGGGCAAGATCGAAGTGCCGGTACTGGATGCAACGTCCATCGGTGTTTCCATTTTCCGTGGCGATTTCGGAACAGCAGGTTCCATTATGTTTATGCTGGGAATCGGAGAACTGCTGGAGGAGTGGACGCATAAGAAGTCAGTGGATGATCTGGCACGTACGATGTCTCTGAATGTCAACAAAGTATGGATCGTAAATGATGAGGGACAGGAAGTCCTCGTATCGGCAAATGATATTTGCGCAGGCAATCAGGTAGTCGTACATATGGGCAATGTCGTTCCGTTTGACGGTGTTGTTACAGCCGGAGAGGGCATGGTCAATCAGGCATCTCTGACCGGTGAATCCGAGCCGGTGCGCAAGGCGGAGAAGAGCTCTGTTTATGCCGGTACAGTTCTGGAAGAAGGCGAGCTGACGATCCTCGTCAAAGAAGTCGGCGGTTCCAGCCGCTTCGAGAAGATTGTCACGATGATCGAAGAATCCGAAAAATTAAAGTCCGGTGTGGAGAGTAAGGCAGAGCATCTGGCAGACCGTCTTGTTCCGTTCAGTCTGGGTGGCACAGCATTGACCTATTTGCTGACGAGAAATGTCACAAAGGCAATCTCGATCCTGATGGTAGATTACAGCTGCGCATTGAAGCTGGCAATGCCGATTTCGGTATTGTCTGCAATCCGCGAGGCAAGTCTGTACAACATCACGGTTAAGGGCGGTAAGTATCTGGAAGCAGTGGCAGAGGCGGAAACAGTTGTATTTGATAAGACCGGTACGCTGACAAAGGCGCAGCCGATGGTTGCCCGTGTTGTTCCGTTCGTGGATGCATATTCCGAAAATGATCTGCTGCGGACTGCCGCTTGCCTGGAGGAGCATTTTCCACATTCCATGGCAAATGCAGTTGTACAGGAAGCAAAAGAGCGCGGTTTGGAACACGAGGAGATGCATAGCAGGGTGGAGTATCTGGTTGCCCACGGCATCGCTTCCGCAATCAATGGAAAGCGCGTTATCATCGGCAGCTATCACTTCGTATTTGAGGATGAGAAGGCGATCATTCCAGAGGGAAAGAAAGAACTGTTTGATTCTCTTCCGAAGGAATATTCCCATCTGTATATGGCAATCGACGGTGTTCTGTCCTGCGTGATCTGCATCGAAGACCCGCTGAGAGAAGAAGCTGATGCCGTTATCGCATCTCTGAGACGCTGTGGCTTGAAGAAGCTGGTTATGATGACCGGCGACAGTGAGCGAACCGCAGCAGCCATTGCAAAGCGTGTTGGTGTGGATGAGTATTATTCCGAGGTACTTCCGGAAGATAAGGCAAGATTTGTGGAAGCAGAAAAGGAAAATGGTCGAAAGGTCATCATGATCGGAGATGGCATCAACGACTCTCCGGCACTGTCTGCTGCAGACGTAGGTATCGCTATCAGCGAGGGTGCAGAGATCGCTCGTGAGATTGCAGATATCACCATCAGCTCCGACAATCTGTATGAGCTTGTGACATTGAAGATGCTCAGTGACAGCCTGATGAAGCGGATTCATCGCAACTATCGCAAGATCGTGAGCTTCAACTCACTGCTGATTGTTCTTGGTGTGATGGGAGTGATTCCACCGACTACATCTGCATTGCTGCACAACAGCTCCACACTGCTGATTGGTCTGGACAGCATGAAAAATTTAATTTCTGAATAAAATTTCAATAAAAAAATCCGTGATTTGCAGGGAAACCTGCAGGTCACGGATTTTTTTGCTTTAGCGGAGAATCCTGCGCTGCAGGATTCTATTTTTAATGGATTGGAAATCCAGTTATACAATATAGCAGAACATGAAAATAAAGTGGCAAGCGCTGCCAAGCAGCACAAATACATGAAAGATTTCATGGGAACCGAAGTAGCGGTGTCTGGCATTAAACAGCGGAAGCTTCAGTGCGTAGATGACGCCTCCGACAGTGTAGAAAATACCGCCGATCAGAAGCCACAGGAATGCAGCGAGACTCAGACTGCTCCACAGCTGCGAGAAAGCAAAGACACATGCCCATCCCATGCCGATGTACAGAATCGACGAGAAGAACTTCGGGCAGTTGATCCAAAACAGCTTGATGAGAATGCCGACGATGGCGATGCTCCAGACCGCGATAAGCAGCGGGATACCAATGGAGCGCTGCAATACAAGCAGGCAGACCGGTGTATACGATCCGGCGATCAGAACTGAGATCATGGAATGATCCAGCTTTTTTAGGATGCGATTGACCTTCGTGGAAATGTCGAAGGTATGGTAGACGGTGCTGGCGGTGTAGAGCAGGATCATGCTTGCCATAAAAATCGCGCAGGAAGTGCCGCTTAAAGCGCCCTTCTCGGTAAAAGCCTTATACAAAAGCGGCATCGTGCATGCGGCAGCAGCTATCATTCCGATAAAATGAGTAAATGCACTTCCGGGATCTTTGACTTTAAGATTCATTTGAAAACCTCCGATCTTTTTGTTGCAAGACTACATGTTGGATACATAATTCACAGCATGTAGTTTTTGAAACTACGTTACGTCATATGGATGTTATACACGATTTGCTTCCAAAATGCAAGCACTTTTTCTTGACAGAAAGTTCCATGCTGTATATAGTGTTAGTATATGCTAACACAAAGCGCAACGACAGGAGGGATAGAATGAATATTCAGATAGAAACAGCCTATGGCATTTTGATTCCATTTTTGGGAACGTCACTGGGAGCAGCAATGGTATTTTTTATGAAAAAGCAGCTGGGGGATCTGGTGCAGCGGGCATTGACCGGATTTGCAGCGGGGGTTATGGTGGCGGCATCGGTGTGGAGCCTGCTGATTCCGGCCATGGATCAGTCGGCAGCGATGGGAAAATGGTCGTTCGTTCCGGCGGCAGTGGGATTTTGGATCGGCATTTTGTTTTTGCTGGGACTGGATCATCTGATTCCCCATCTGCATCGAAACAGTGAGAAGGCGGAAGGACCTCACAGCAAATTGAAAAAGACGACGATGATGGTATTTGCAGTGACGCTGCATAACATTCCGGAGGGAATGGCGGTGGGCGTTGTCTACGCAGGCTATCGCATGGGAAATGCACAGATCACGGCGATGAGTGCTCTGGCGCTTTCCCTTGGTATTGCAATCCAAAACTTCCCGGAGGGTGCGATCATCTCTATGCCGCTGCGGGGCGAAGGCATGAGTCGGAGGAGAGCATTCGCTGCGGGAGTAGCATCTGGTGTGGTGGAACCGATTGGAGCAATCCTGACAATTCTCGCCGCGAGCCTGATTGTTCCGCTGCTTCCGTATCTGTTGAGTTTTGCAGCCGGTGCGATGCTGTATGTTGTAGTAGAGGAATTGATTCCGGAAATGTCGGCAGGTGACCATTCCAACATCGGAACGGTGTTCTTTGCGGCGGGATTTAGCCTCATGATGGTGTTAGACGTAGCGCTTGGCTAAAAGAGTGTTTGCAGAACTCGCTTTTTTCGTGTACAATGAAAAGAAACACGCGGGAAAGGAGTAAGGCAAATGCAGACAAAAGAATTTCATGGAATCAATTATTTCGATACCGCGTATACTTATCAGAACGGAGATTCCGAGCGGTTTTTAAATTGGAACGATGAGTTTGATATGGCACTGATTCAGTTAAACGATGTGGACTGGGCATTGTTAGATGCAAAGAGACAGTATGAGCTTTTGACCGAGCACAACATTCCGGTGTGGGTTATGGAGTCGTTGAAGGGTGGTCGTCTGTCAACTCTGAATAAAACGGCGGAGCACATTATGCGCTGGGGATATCCGGAGAGAGCACCGTCGGAGTGGGGATTCCGTTTCCTGCTGAGGCTGTGGGACATGCCTGCGTCATTGTCCGCAAAAAATTAACATTCCTCAAATTATGAAAGAATTGACAAAGGAGGTCAAATGAGAAAAGAACCGATCTCGATTTCGGATCACTTTACGTATAAAAAACTATTTCAGTTCTGTCTGCCCTCGATTTTGATGATGATTTTTACATCCATCTACGGTGTGGTGGACGGACTGTTTGTCTCAAATTTTGCCGGGAAGACGGCGTTTGCAGCGATCAACCTGATTATGCCGGTGCTGATGATTCTCGGTGCGCTGGGATTCATGGTGGGTGCAGGCGGCAGCGCTCTGGTGGCAAAGACTCTGGGCGAAGGCGAAGAAGAGACAGCAAATCGCTATTTTACGATGCTTCTGATGCTGACCGCAATTTTCGGCATCGTCACAACGGTGCTTGGTATGATCTTTGTGCGTCCTCTGGCAGTGTGGCTCGGAGCGACACCGGAGATGATGGACGATTGTGTGCTGTACGGTCGCATCAATATTTTGTTTAACACCGCCTTTATGCTGCAGAATACATTCCAGAGTTTCCTGATTACGGCAGAAAAACCGCATTTCGGACTGATCGTCACTGTTGCAGCGGGATGCACGAATATGGTGCTGGATGCGTTGCTGGTGGGTGTCTGTCGATGGGGCGTTGCCGGAGCTGCGATTGCAACGGTTATGAGCCAGTGCGTTGGCGGTGTGATTCCTCTTGTATATTTCCTCAGCAAAAAGAATACGAGTCGACTGCGCATTGTGAAGACAAAACTGGAGGCTCGTCCGCTGCTGCAGGCATGTGGAAATGGCTCTTCGGAGCTGATGAGCAATATTTCCGGTTCTATTGTCAGCATGCTCTACAACTTCCAGTTACTGCGCTACATTGGACCGGACGGTGTCTCCACATACGGCGTGCTGATGTATGTGCAGTTTATCTTTGTGGCAATCATGGTAGGATACGCCATCGGATCAGCGCCGATCGTCAGTTTCCACTATGGTGCCGGAAATCATGATGAGATGAAAAACATGCGAAAGAAGAGTCTGACGCTGATGCTCACCGCAGGTGTTGTGCTGCTGGGGTTGTCGGAATTGCTGGCAGCGCCGCTGGCACACATCTTCGTCGGATACGATGCGGGATTATATGAACTGACCCTGCATGCATTCCGCCTGTTCTCCTTCTCGTTCCTGCTGATGGGATTGAACATCTTCACCTCTTCCTTCTTCACTGCCCTGAACAACGGAGCCGTATCCGCGGGAATCTCCTTCCTGCGAACTCTGGTCTTCCAGACAAGCGCGGTACTGCTGCTGCCGGTCATCTTGGATGTGGATGGCATCTGGCTGGCCGTCACCTGCGCAGAAGTACTGGCGGGAATCGTATCGGCATCGTTCCTGTTGGGGATGAGGAAGAAGTACGACTACTAAAAAAATAGAAGCAAACATACAAGGCTGCGGCTTCCCATCTGGAAGTAACGTGCTCCGGTTCCTGTTTGCCTGTAAATCCTTTTATCCCCGTCACGAGCGTAACTCACTGTCGTTCAGACAGACGCTCTTAGACGGGAGGATTTGCAGGCAAACGACGGAATCCTCGCAATGTTACTTCCAAACGGGAAGCCGCAGCCTTTTTGTATTCGCGTTTCAACGAAGAAGCCGCGATTCAATATAATCTTCGCGTAAAGATTTTTTTGTGTGTAAGAGAAAAAAGTAGAAAATCCCATGATGCCCTTCGGCTATAACATTGTGAGGATTCCGTGTTTTTCGAGAAAATCCGCCGTCTAAGAGCGTCTGTTTGAACGACAGTGAGTTACGCTCGTGACGGAAGAAGGATTTTTGAGAAAGCCGGAACCGGAGCACGTTATAGCCAAAGGACATCATGAGATTTGTGAGATTTCGCTTTTTCTCTTCATAGAAAAGATTTACGCGCGATAAATCCAACCCTCTTTTCTCGCCTTTGCCTCCGGCTCCTCCCCATCGGTATACCCGAGGATGCAATGTCCGATGCCTTCATAGTTGCCTTTGACTCCGAGTTTTCTCAGGATTTCTTTGCCTTCCTCAGATTCAAATTCTTCTTTTGCGCGGTGAATCCAGCAGCTTCCGAGACCCAGTGCATGTGCTGCCAGCATCAGATTGCCCATGACAAGGCTGCCATCGTAAACATAGGTTGCAGCGCTCTTATCTGCAAGAACAACGAGAACGACCGGTGCGCCGTAGAACGGATCTGAGCCTTCTGCACCGCCCATGATGCGGCGATTCATATCCGATAGCTGGTCACGCAGTTTTTTATCGGTTACAGCCAGAATGATCGGGGACTGGCGGTTCATACCAGTTGCAGCGTAAGTGCCAGCTTCCAAAATCTGATCGAGAAGCTCGGTGGGAACGGCGTCCGGCTTGAAGCTGCGGACACTTCTTCTTGTTTTCATGTTTTCCAATGCTTCCATAAAAATCTCCCTTCCGGAACACATTTGGTGCTCCAATCAAATAAATCACAAAAAGTA
This sequence comes from uncultured Cuneatibacter sp., assembly GCA_934234215.1. Lineage (GTDB taxonomy): Bacteria > Bacillota > Clostridia > Lachnospirales > Lachnospiraceae > CAKQHB01. The sequence goes on along the minus strand of CAKQHB010000014.1, from coordinate 61,199 downwards.
TGGTTTTAGTATAGTGGAGAATTTCCCGAACGTCAATGGCAGAGAGAATGTGGTTCTTCAAGGAGAAAAATCACGGGAACACTTGCTTTTCGCAGGGGCTTTTTGTTATGATACAGGAGAAAAAAACAGCAGATAAAGTATTACGAAATGGAGGAAACATGGACAAGAAGATACAGGAAGATTACATCAAGATTTTGCGGGAAGAACTTGTTCCGGCAATGGGGTGCACAGAGCCGATCGCGCTGGCATATGCCTCTGCGAAGGCGAGAGAGGTGCTGGGAGCAGAGCCGAAACAGATCCGTGTTCTCTGTTCCGGAAATATGATCAAAAACGTGCGCTGTGTGACAATCCCAAATTCCGGCGGACTGACCGGCATTGAGACAGCATGTGTGCTGGGCGCGACTGCAGGAGATGCGAATGGCAAGATGGAAGTGCTGGAGCATGTGACGGATGCAGGCAGAGCGCGGACGAGAGAGCTTTTGAAGACAGGAATGTGTCAGGTGGAGTATCTGGATTCCACGATTCCACTGCACTTTATCGTCTGTCTCGCCGGAGACGGACATTCGGTGAAAGTCGAGGTGCGGCATTCCCACACGAATATTGTTCGGATCGAACGGGATGGCGAAGTTGTATTTGAAAAAGAAGATGAGTCGGCGGAGACCGGTGTGATGACCGACCGGAGCTGTTTGTCCATCGACGGGATTCGTCAGTTTGCAGACGAGGTGGATCTGGATCTGATTCGAGATTTGTACGAGAGACAGATTCGATATAATATGGACATTGCCTATGAGGGAATTGCAGGCGAGTACGGACTTGGCATCGGAAAAGTGATCCGGGAGTCCTATGCAGACAGCGTTGTGACTCGTATGAAAGCCTATGCGGCAGCAGCATCCGAAGCGCGAATGGGCGGCTGTGATATGCCGGTTATCATCAATTCCGGCAGCGGCAATCAGGGCATTGCCTCATCGGTGCCGGTGATTGTTTATGCGAGAGAAAAGAATCTTTCCAGAGAGAAGTTGTACCGGGCACTGGTATTTTCCAGTTTGCTGACGATTTATCAGAAGGAGTTTATCGGCAAGCTGTCGGCATTTTGCGGTGCGGTTTCGGCATCCTGCGCATCGGCAGCTGCGATTACTTACATAGCAGGCGGTACGAACGGACAGATCAAAGCGACCATTGATAATACGCTGGCGAACATTCCGGGCATTATCTGCGATGGCGCGAAGATCTCCTGCGCGGCAAAGATCGCCTCCAGTCTCGATGCAGCGATGATGGCACATTATCTGGCGATGCAGAATCGGGAATATGAGGCATACACAGGCATTTTGAAAGAAAATGCGGGCGAGACGATCAGCTGCGTCGGATATATCGGAAAAGTCGGTATGTATCAGACAGATAAGGAAATTATAAAAATGATGCTGGAAGAATAAAAAGAAAGAGGTTTTGTATGTACGATTGTATCATTATCGGAACCGGTCCTGCGGGATTGTCTGCGGCATTGAATTTAAAGACGTATCGAAAAGAGTTTGTGTGGTTCGGCTCAAAGACGCTGAGTGACAAGGTACGCCGGGCGGAAAAGATCACGAACTATCCGGGCTTTCCGGCAGTGACAGGACAGGAGCTTTTGAAGCGGTTTGAGGAGCATGCAGAGGCAGCGGAGCTGGAAATTACGGAAAAGACGGTCACAAATGTCATGGCAGCCGGAGATTATTATATGGTGCTGGCGGACAATGAAATCTATGAGACAAAGACACTGATTCTGGCGATGGGCGTTATGACTGCAAAGGTGCTGGACGGCGAGGCGGAGCTTTTGGGACGCGGTGTCAGCTATTGCGCCACCTGTGACGGCATGCTGTACCGGGGCAAAAAGATCGCAGTGCTGTGCAACGATCCGAAGTATGAGCATGAAGTGGAATATCTGGCGGATCTGGCGGCGGAAGTCTACTATTATCCTGCTTTTGCGGACAGCACTGTGATAAAAGAAAATGTACACAGCTCCAGAAACATTCCGAAGGCGGTAAATGGAGAGAAAAAGGTGGAGAGCATCACGTTGCGTGACGGTGGGGAAGTTGCAGTGGACGGATTGTTTTGTCTGCGCAACGCCATTGCACCGTCCACACTGATTCCGGGATTGACTGTGGACAGCGGACATATCGTGGTTGACCGGGCGCAGCGGACAAATCTGGCGGGCTGTTTTGCGGCGGGAGACTGTACAGGACGTCCCTACCAGTACACAAAGGCAGTGGGAGAAGGCAACGTGGCAGCCCACAGCTGCATTGAATATCTGGCAAATCAGAAAAAAGATTAAATTGCAGAGGAACAACAGATCCCGGAGATCGGGGCGGTTGTACTGGAAATGGAATCCGAAGCTGGAGATTCTGTTTGTCTCAGCAAAAACCGGAGAGGGCATGGATGAACTGGCAGCGTGGATGCGAAAGAATATAGAAGTGATTGAATAAACAGAGGGTTTGTGCTATAATACATGACTGCATTATTTTTACGAAAATAAGAAGCATGGAAAATGCAAAGTTTACTGGCACTCGATTTAATGTAAGCGCTAGAACCCCATAAAAATAACGATTTTGAAAGGAAATATAAAAATGAAATTAGGTATCGTGGGACTTCCCAACGTAGGAAAGAGTACCCTGTTTAACTCTCTGACAAAGGCAGGCGCTGAGTCTGCAAACTATCCTTTCTGTACGATTGACCCGAACGTAGGTATTGTAGCCGTTCCGGATCGCCGGCTGAAATTACTGGCAGATATGTACAACTCCGCAAAGATCACTCCCGCAGTGATCGAGTTCGTAGACATCGCAGGTCTGGTAAAGGGCGCATCCAAGGGCGAAGGTCTGGGAAACCAGTTCCTTGCGAATATTCGTGAAGTAGATGCGATTGTACATGTGGTTCGCTGCTTTGAAGATCCGAATGTCATCCATGTAGATGGCAGCATCGGACCGGCCAGAGACATCGAGACGATCAATCTGGAGCTGATCTTCTCCGATCTGGAGGTCCTGGAACGTCGTATTGCAAAGACCGCCCGCGCTGCACATAACGATAAGGCGATGGCGAAAGAGCTGGAGCTGTTAAAGCGTATGCAGGCACATCTGGAGCAGAATCTTCCGGCAAAGACGCTGGAAGTGGAAGATCCGGAGGAGCGTGCTTTCTATGAGTCCCTGACGCTGCTGACCTGGAAGCCGGTCATCTACGCAGCAAACGTAGCAGAAGAAGATCTGGCATCCGACGGTGCAGACAATCCTTATGTAAAGGAAGTTCGTGAGCTGGCAGCCGCAGAGGGCAGCGAAGTATTTGTTATCAGCGCACAGATCGAGGCAGAGATGTCTGAGTTGGATGATGAAGAGAAGGCAGTTTTCCTGGAAGATCTGGGACTGAAGGAGTCCGGTCTGGACAAGCTGATCACAGCAAGCTACCACATTCTCGGACTGATCAGCTACCTGACTGCAGGTGAGACAGAGACGAGAGCATGGACGATCACCCGCGGCACAAAGGCTCCGCAGGCAGCCGGTAAGATCCACTCCGATTTTGAGAGAGGATTTATCCGTGCAGAGGTTGTCAACTATCAGGATCTGCTGGATTGCGGCGCTTACAACGTAGCAAGAGAAAAAGGTCTGATCCGTCTGGAGGGTAAGGACTATGTGGTACAGGACGGCGATGTGATCCTGTTCCGTTTCAACGTATAAAAAAGACAGAAAACAAGCAGAAAAATGCGAAAAGAGGTACATTCTCATGAAACATGGGAAGTACCTCTTTTTTTGCTTTATAGGAAATTGCGTCGCGTTTCCTATAAAGCAAAAAAGCGCTCCGCGGGATGCGCACTCGCGCGAAGAGGAAATATGTCGCAAGCGACCGCGCTCGGCGCGAGAATGTGCCAAGGCACATTCTATTTTTGTAAAAAAATACGGTGGAAAGTGCTGGAAAATAGGAATTTGGACTTGCAATCATAGTGGAAAACGTATATGATAAAAAAGTGAGTGGTGACTAGGTGGTGATTAAGTGGTGCTTAGTGGCGGAGAAACTCAAAAATGATGGAAAGAAGGTGATGTCCCCGTGTTCATGAGCGAATATACCCACAGCCTGGATACGAAAGGACGTCTCATTGTTCCGCAGAAGTTTCGCGAGCAGCTTGGTGCCGAATTTGTCATTTGTCGTGGAATGGATCATTGTCTGAACCTCTATACGATGGAGGGCTGGGAGGAGTTCACTGCGAAGCTGCAACAGCTTCCGGAGCTGTCGAACGCCGATGGACGAAAGGTGATCCGATTCTTTATCGCAGGCGCGGAGAAGTGTGAGATTGACCGACAGGGACGTGTTTTGATCCCGGCGGGACTCAGAGCATTTGCCGGTCTGAAAAAAGATGTGGTGCTGGCTGGTGCGATCAGCCGTATTGAGATCTGGGACAAGGATGCCTGGGAAGCTTACAATAATTATGATGATGTAGAGAGCCTCGGCGCAAGCCTGAAGGCATTTCAGATTTAGCGGGATTTTCCGCAGATAGAGATTTGGGGGCAGCATGGAATTTGCACATGTATCTGTTTTGTTTGATGAGACAATCGAAGGATTGAATGTCCGGGCGGATGGCACATATGTGGATGGCACATTAGGCGGTGCCGGACATGCCTATGAGGTGTGCAGTCGTCTGGGAGAACAGGGACGTTTTGTCGGCATCGATCAGGATGGAGATGCGATCGCGGCTGCCAGCAAGAGATTGGAGCCTTTCGGAGAGAAGGTGACAATCGTTCGGAGCAACTACGAGGCGATGCCGCAGGTGTTGGCGAACCTTGGAATCTCCGGCGTGGATGGTATTTTACTGGATCTGGGCGTTTCCTCTTACCAGTTGGACAACGGAGAAAGGGGATTCAGCTATCGAGAGGATGCACCGCTTGATATGCGGATGGATCAGCGCCAGGAAAAATGCGCCAGAGATATTGTAAATGAATACAGTGAGATGGAGTTATACCGGATGATCCGGGATTACGGAGAAGACCGCTTCGCAAAGAACATCGCAAAGCATATCGTGCAGGCGAGGGCGAAGAAGCCCATCGAGACGACGTTTGAGCTTTCGGATATTATCCGCGGCGCGATCCCGGCAAAGGTGCGCGCCACCGGCGGACATCCGGCAAAGCGCACCTTTCAGGCAATTCGAATTGAGCTGAATCGGGAGCTGGACGTGCTGGAGCAGTCCATTGACAGTATGATCGACCTGTTGAATCCGGGCGGAAGACTTTGTATCATTACGTTCCATTCATTAGAAGACCGAATCGTAAAGAGTCGTTTCCGGATCAATGAAAATCCGTGCACCTGCCCGCCGGATTTCCCGGTGTGTGTCTGTGGAAAGGTATCCAAAGGCAGGGTGATCACGAGAAAGCCGATCCTTCCCAGTGCGGAAGAGTTAGAACGAAACAGCCGATCTGCCAGCGCAAAGCTGCGTATTTTTGAAAAGAAGTAAGTGGGGGATGTTATTATGGCTCAGTCAGGAAAGAAAACCTATCACAACGCTTTTTACATGGGGGACAACCTCGCAAGAGATTACAGCAGTGCACAGCCGGCGCGCCAGGAGAAGCCAATCACAAGAGAGCAGATTCAGGTGCGCAGAAACCGTGAGCGTTCCAAGAGCATCAGCCTTGGACAGGCTGTTGCCATGGGTGTTGTTGTCATGATCGCAGCAGTGATCTGCCTGAATTATCTGAAGCTGCAGAGTAGCGTCAGCAGTCGTCTGCACAACATTGCAGTGCTGGAAAATGAGTATGAGGATGTGCAGGAGAAGAATCTTGCACTGGAGCTGAGTATTGATACCTATGAAGATTACGCGCATATCTATGATGTTGCCACAAAGGAACTTGGTATGCAGCCGGCAAACGAAGACCAGATTATACCGTTTGATCTGGAAGAAAGCGAGTATGTAAAACAGTATGAAGCAATCCCGAACAACTAAGCAGGAAAATGGTGATTCCAGAAAGCAGTCCGGAAACAGACCTCCGGAACGAAAAATAAAAAGATTTATGATGAACAAGCTGGTGATACTCTTTTTGATGATATCACTGGCTTTGTTTGCGTTGGCGCTTTATCTTGTCTTTTTGATTCAGGGCACACACAATGACTATTCCGTAGAAGTGTTGTCCAGACATGGCTATACGAGTTCCACAATTCAGGCACGACGGGGAGACATCGTGGATCGAAACGGCACTGCCGTTGCCACCAGTGAGCCGTATTACATTCTGGTCTTGGACCCGAAGGTAATTCTGTATCAGAAGGGCTACAACTACACGGATAAGACTGTGGAGGCATTGGTGACATATTTCGGACTGGATGAAGCAACGCTGCGTCAGACACTGGAGGACAATGCGGACAGCAGTTATGTGCGTTATGGTGGAAAGACGCTGCTGACTTACGAGCAGGTAAGTGCCTTTGAAGAATTCCAGACGGTGTGGAATAAGGGCAGCTGGAAGAGCGACACCGGAGAAGAGATGACAAAAGAAGACAAGCTCATGAAAATCAAGGGCGTTGTCTTTGAGACAGAATACCAGAGAAAATATCCGTTCTCTGAGGTGGGAAGTACGGTCATCGGATTTACGACGACGGACGGCGCAGAAGGTCTGTGGGGACTGGAAAGCTATTACAACGATGAGCTGACCGGTACGAACGGACGCAGTGTCGGTTATCTGGATGAGGATTATAATCTGGAGAAAAACGTCTACCCGGCAACGGATGGAAATACCATTGTCAGCACGATTGACATGGGCGCACAGACGATTCTGCAGGAGAATATCAAGGCGTACATGAATCAGGTAGGTGCGGATAATGTGGGCGTCATTCTGATGAATCCACAGAACGGCGAGATTCTCGGCATGGCGACAGACAAGGAATATAATCTGAATGATCCAAAAGATCTCTCCGCGTATTATACGGAGGAAGAACTGGCAGCCATGAGCGATGAGGAGAAGTCTGATGCGCAGAACCAGATCTGGAGAAACTGGTGCATCAGTGATTCATATGAGCCGGGATCTACTGCGAAGGCATTGACGATCGCGACAGGTCTGGAAGAGAACGAGATCAGCATGGATGATACCTACTATTGCGACGGTTACGAGATGAAGGGCGGCTGGCGAATCAACTGCCATGTTCGGGAAGGGCATGGATTGCTGACGCTTTCCGAGGCACTGGCGGAGTCCTGCAACGACAGCCTGATGCAGATCGTAGATAAGATTGGTGCCGCAGATTTTGCAAGATATCAGCGTATCTTTAATCTGGGACAGAAAACAGGCATTGACCTGCCCGGTGAGAGCAGCTGCGAGGGACTTTTGTACGAAGAATCTCAGTTGAATGTATCCGAGCTGGCGACGAACTCCTTTGGACAGGGTTATAACGTCACGATGATTCAGCAGGCGGCAGCCATCGCCTCTCTGATCAACGGCGGTAATTATTATCAGCCCCATGTTGTCAAGGAGATCCGCAATGCGGGCGGAGCGGTGATCGGGACAAAAGATCCGATTCTGGTGCGTCAGACCATCAGCAGTGAGACGAGCGCGGAGATGCGTCAGATGATGGTGGGCGTTGTGGAAAATGGTACAGGTAGTCTGGCGAGAATCGCCGGCTATCAGATCGGCGGTAAGACTGGTGCCGGTCAGAAGCTGCCTCGTTCCAGCGGCAACTATGTCATTTCTTTCATCAGCTTTTTGGGAGAAGACAACCCGGAATTGTTGCTGTATGTTGTGATCGATGTTCCGAAGGTAGACAATCAGTCCAGTAGTGCCCAGGCACAGTATCTGGCAAAGGAGATCTGGAGTGATCTGCTGCCGTATTATAATGAATATCCCAGCGATGAATACCTGAAAGACGGCGAAGAGGCGGATGTGAGCACCGATAACCCCTTCGTAGAAGATTCTTATGAGAACGGTATCATCGTGGAAGATCCTGCGGAGATCGCAGCGCAGGAGCAGGAGGATGCGAACCAGGAACAGCAGAACCCGGAGGAAGATCAGAATGCAGAGGAGAATGCCGGAGAGGTTGCTGCAGATGGACAGGAAGCAGCTCCGGAGGAAAACGCCGGGGAATAGAAGCAGCTTCCGATACATAGAGTGGATAACAAAGTGTCTCCGCGAGGTGTCGGATGAATCATCGCACAAAGAGGCGAATGGGAAACCTGATGCTGTTTCTGCTGTCCCTTGTGATGTTTGCGGTTGTGCTTGTGCGGTTGTGCTATGTGATGCTCGTACAGGGCGAAGCGTGGTCGGCGCAGGCATTGGAACTGCATCAGAGAGAGCGCAGTATCAAGGCGGCAAGGGGAGAGATCCTCGATGCGTCGGGAACCGTGCTGGCAGCCAATCGGACGGTGTGTACGATCTCCACCGTGTACCGACAGGTGGAAGATCCGGAGCAGGTGATTCGGGTGTTGTCCGAAGAACTGGAGTTACCGGAGGAGGATGTCCGGAAAAAAGTTGAGAAATATTCGTCCCGGGAGATTATTCAGACAAATGTGGACAAGGAGACCGGCGACCGGATCCGTCTGTATGATCTGGCAGGCGTGAAGGTGGACGAAGATTACAAACGGGATTACCCTTACGGTTCTGTAGCATCCAAAGTGCTGGGATTTACCGGCGGAGACAATCAGGGGATTCTCGGACTGGAAGTGGAATACGAGGAAGTGTTGAAAGGCACGGATGGCAGTATTCTGACGATTACAGATGCGTCTGGCGCGGAACTGGATCAGATGGAAGAGCAGCGGCGGGAGCCGGTGGCAGGAAAGAGCCTGCAGCTCAGTCTGGATCTGAATATCCAACTGTACTGTCAGCAGATGGCACAGGTCGTTCTGGAAGAAAAGCAGGCGAAGCAGGTGTCGGTCATCGTGATGAATCCGAAAAACGGAGAGCTGTATGCCATGGTGAATCTGCCGGAGTATGATCTGAATCACCCGTATGAGCAGACAGTGAGCGCAGGGGACGGCACAAAGCAGAGTGTGACGCTGACAGATACGGATGCACTGAACCGCATGTGGCGCAATACAGCAATCAACGATACTTATGAGCCGGGATCGGCGTTTAAGATTATTACGATGGCGGCAGGATTGGATGCAGATGCTGTGTCCATGACGAGCCAGTTTTATTGCGGCGGCAGCATCACGGTGGATGACCGCATCATTCATTGCCACAAGCGAACGGGGCATGGCGCGGAGACATTTGTGGAAGGTGCAATGAATTCCTGCAATCCGGTATTTATTCAGGTGGGAGAAGCCATCGGCAGCAGTCGCTTTTATCGCTATTTACAGCAGTTCGGAATCTTGCAGAAGACCGGCATTGATCTTCCGGGGGAAGCAGGCTGCATCATGCATGCGCCGGATTCAATCGGGCCGGTGGAACTGGCGACAATTTCATTTGGACAGTCCTTTCAGCTGACGCCGCTGCGACTTTTGACGACAGTATGCGGCATCATCAATGGAGGTCACAGCGTCACGCCCCATCTTGGTGTGCGGACGATCTCAGCAGACGGATCGGAAGTGACGGAGCTTGTACAGCCGGAGCAGATGTCGATTTTATCAGAAGACATCAGTGCACAGGTGCGGGAAATCTGTGAGAAGGTCGTGTCCGAAGGCTCCGGAAGAAATGGAGCGGTTGTGGGATATGCCATCGGCGGAAAGACTGCAACTTCGCAGAAATTGCCGCGAGGTTCCGGCAAATACATTGCCTCTTTCGTAGGCTTTGCCCCGGCGGAGGACCCGGAAGTGGCGATTCTGCTGACCATCGACGAGCCGGTGGGTGTGTACTACGGCGGTCAGATCGCGGCACCGGTCGTGTCCGATATTTTTGAAAATATTTTGCCGTATCTTGGAATTGAAAAAGAGGTGCAGACGGAACAAAAATAGCCGCTTTACTTCTGAAATAGAAAGTTTTATACTAGGGAAGCAATCAAAAAAGAAATAAAAAGGAGCGCGTCATTATGACAGGGAGTGTGATTCTTGCAGTATTTATTTCGTTTATTTTAAGTGCAGCGGCATGTCCGTTGGGAATTCCGTTTCTGCACAAACTGAAGTTCGGACAGCAGGTGCGGGAGGATGGTCCTCAGGCACATCTGAAAAAGTCTGGTACGCCGACCATGGGAGGCATTATGATTGTGGGAGCGGCTGTGATCGCTTCTCTGATCTTCATCGGAAAGTATCCGAAGATGCTCCCGGCGTTGCTTGTAACACTGGGATTTGGAATTGTTGGATTTTTGGATGACTACCTGAAGGTTGTCCGTCACAACACCGACGGTCTGAAGCCGTCTCAGAAGATGCTTCTGCAGCTCATCATCACGCTGCTGTTCTGTGCGTATATGATGCTGACACCGGGCATGGGAACCGATATTATCCTTCCGTTCACCCACGGAAGGACCATTGATCTTGGCTGGCTGTATATCCCGTTTGCACTGTTTGTTATCCTTGGTACAGACAACGGTGTAAACTTCAGTGATGGTCTGGACGGTCTGTGTTCCAGTATTACCGTATTAGTTGCTACGTTCTTTGCAGTTGTTGGCATTGGCACCGGCAGTGATCTGGGCATCCTGTCCGGAGCGGTTGCAGGTGCTTTGATGGGATTTTTGCTGTTCAATGTTTATCCGGCAAAGGTATTCATGGGGGACACCGGATCGCTGGCACTGGGCGGATTTGTGGCAAGCACCGCATTGATGATGAAGATGCCGCTGTTCATTCTGATCGTGGGTCTTCTGTATTGTATTGAGATTATTTCAGTCATCCTTCAGGTAGCATATTTTAAGAAAACTGGTGGAAAGCGTCTGTTCAAGATGGCTCCGATCCATCATCATTTCGAGCTGATGGGCTGGTCGGAAACTCGCGTAGTTGCAGTCTTTTCCGTGATTACTGCGCTGCTGTGCCTGATTGGATATGTAGCATTATAAAGACATTCAGATAAGAAAACAACGGAAGAAAGAGGGAGAGAACGAATGGGTTCGAAAGTATTGGTGATCGGTGCCGGAATCAGTGGAATCGGCGCAGTATCTATGCTTGCAAAGACAGGAAAAGAAGTAATTTTATACGATGGAAATGACAAGTTAGATCCGGAGCAGGTGCGGGAGCGTCTGAATGGAGCTGCCTGTGAGATCGTACTGGGAGAGCTGACGGAGGAAGTGCTGCAGCAGAGTGAGATGGCAGTCATCAGCCCCGGCATTAGTCTGGAGACACCTTTTGTGGAGCAGATCAAAAAGGCAGGAATCCCAATCTGGAGTGAAATCGAACTGGCTTACCGCTATGCAAAAGGCCGCCTGATCGCAATTACCGGAACAAACGGTAAAACAACGACCACCGCGCTGACCGGACAGATTATGAAAAACTGGGCAGGAGATGCCTTTACCGTAGGAAATATCGGCACGGCATACACTTCTGCAGCGCTGGATACGACGCCGGATTCCATTACCACAGCGGAAGTTTCCAGCTTCCAGCTGGAGAGCATCGTGGAGTTCCATCCGCAGGTATCTGCAATTTTAAATATCACACCGGATCATCTGAACCGTCATCATACGATGGAAGAATATACACGGGTCAAAGAGCTGGTGACGAAGAATCAGACAAAGGGTGACACCTGTGTTCTGAATTATGAGGATGCCCGCCTGCGTGCATTTGGCGAACAGCTGGAAATTCCGGTAATGTGGTTTTCCAGCAAGCAGAAGGTGGAGAAGGGGCTGTATCTGAAAGACGATGCGATCTGGTACACCGGAGACGGCGAAGAATACGAGATTTTGCCGGTAGCGGAGCAGAATCTGATCGGTGTGCATAATTATGAGAATATTATGGCGGCAGTGGGTATTGCACTGGCGATGGGAACCCCGCTGGACGTAATTCGCAAGACACTGCGGGAGTTCAAGGCAGTAGAGCACCGCATCGAGTATGTTGCCACAAAGAACGGTGTGCGTTACTACGATGATTCCAAAGGAACGAATGTGGATGCAGCGATTCAGGCGGTAAAAGCGATGACAACTCCTACTGTTCTCATTGGCGGAGGCTATGACAAGGGCGCAGAGTACGACGAGTGGATCAACGAGTTCCATGGCAAGATCAAACTGCTTGTTCTTATGGGACAGACGAGAGACAAGATCGCAGAGACTGCGAGAAGACTTGGTATGAACGATATTTGTTTTGTAGACAGCATGGAAGAGGCGGTTCAGGTGTGTGCAAAGACTGCACTGCCCGGCGAGACCGTACTGCTGTCCCCGGCATGCGCAAGCTGGGGCATGTTCAAAAATTATGAGCAGCGCGGCGATATTTTCAAAGAGCTGGTCAGAGGGCTTGCAGACTAAACAGACGGATTTGGAGAGGAGGTTCGTGTGGGGAAAAAAGAAAAGAAAAGAAAACTCCCGAAAGGGTATAGCTTTTATGATTACACCCTGTTATTTCTGGTTGTCTTCCTGTGCGCTTTCGGATTGATTATGCTGTACAGTACGACCTCCTATTCCAATCAGGTATTATCAGGAGATTCCTTCAAGGCGGTAAAGAGTCAGGCTGTTTTTATGATTCTCGGTTTTGTGGTGATGATTTTTATTTCCAAGATCGACTATCATTTCTGGCTGAAATTTGCGGTGCTGGCATTTGTAATTTCGCTGACAATGCTGGTTCTGGTTCAGTTCATCGGAAAGGAATCCCACGGTGAGAAACGATGGCTTGTGATTTTCGGCATCTCCATTCAGCCGGCAGAGCTGATGAAGATCGCGGTGGTTATGTGTATGCCATGTATGATCAACTATCTCTATCCACGCTTGCGCAAAGGAGAAATCTGGCCGTGGGTGTGTCTGTGGATATTCGTTTTGTTTTCTGCAATTTTCGTTGTCATTTCCAACCTGAGTTCCGCAATTATCGTGGCAGGTATCGGTGCCATCGTGATTTTCGTTTCCAGTAAACGAAAATGGCCGTATGTCCTGTTCGCAGTGGGTGGAATCACCGCACTGGTGCTCATGTATAAATCCGGTTTTCTGGCGCATGTGCTGAAAACGTATCAGATGGAACGAATCACCGCATGGCTGGACCCGATGTCCGATCCGGACGATGCCGGTTATCAGATCTTGCAGAGCTTATATGCCATCGGTTCCGGTGGTCTGTTCGGAAAAGGTCTGGGACAGAGTATTCAGAAATTAGGATATCTGCCGGAGTCTCAGAACGATATGATCTTTGCAATTATTTGTGAGGAGCTCGGTATTTTCGGCGGTTTTCTTGTAATCGTGCTGTTTGCACTGCTGATCTGGAGACTGATGATTCTGGCGAACAATGCACCGGATCTGAAAGGGTCTCTGCTTGTGACGGCGGTTCTGGGACATATCGCGATGCAGGTTATTTTTAACCTGTGTGTTGCTACGAACCTGATGCCAAATACCGGTATCAGCCTTCCGTTCATCAGCTCCGGCGGTTCGTCCATCGTGTGCCTGATGGTCGAGATCGGTCTTGTCCTCAGTGTGTCGAATCAGATTCGACTGGTGGATTAACAGTGGAAAAGCTCTTTTCATACTGTAATAGTAACCGAGTATAGAATAGAGCGTGAAATGATGGAGTCCCTGCAAATCACGGGCGGTCATCCGCTATACGGAGAACTGACGGTACAGGGATCAAAAAATGCGGCATTGCCGATTCTGGCAGCCGCAATTTTGTGTCAGGAAGAAGTGATTTTGGAACATGTGCCGGAGATTGCAGATGTCCGCACGATGGAAGAAATCTTAAAAGAACTGGGCTGTCTGGTGCGGCGGGAAGGCAGCTGCCTTCGCATTCATGCCGGCGGTCGGACAAAAGATGCAGTTCCGGAGGAGCTTTGTCGAAAGATGCGTTCCTCTGTGCTGCTGTTGGGACCGCTGCTTGCTACCGGCGGCTGTGGACAGATTACACAACCCGGCGGGTGTTCCATCGGGAAACGTCCGATTGACTATCATCTGGAAGGCTTTCGGTGCCTCGGTGCAGAAACATCGCAGCAGGAGAATGTGGTGTGCGTTCAGGCAGAACACCTCTGTGGTGCGGAGATCCTGCTGCCCTATCCTTCAGTGGGAGCAACGGAAAATCTGATTCTGGCAGCAGTGCTGGCGGAGGGAAAGACCGAGATCCGAAACTGTGCCAGAGAGCCGGAGATCCGCACGCTGTGCTCATTTTTGCGGCAGATGGGAGCAAAAATCCGGGGAGACGGCAGCCGACGGATTCGAATTACCGGTGTCAGGAAATTATCTGGAACGAAGTTTCGGATTCCGGGAGACCGGATCGTGGCAGGCACATGGCTGTTTGCCGGAGCGATCTGCGGAGGAGCGCTGGAAGTACAGGGATTTCCAACAGAGCAGCTGCGGGGCGTGTATCCGGTATTGCGGCAGATGGGATGTTCGCTGTATCCGTGGAAAGACGGGATTTTCCTGCAGGCACCGATGCGGCTGTATCCAGCGGGAGACATCTGTACAGCGCCCTATCCGGGCTTTCCCACGGATCTGCAGTCACCGCTTTTGGCGCTGGCATCCGTGGCAAACGGTGTGACAACCCTGCGGGAGTCAGTATTTGAGAGCCGGTTTGAGACGGTGAAGGAGCTGCAGCGCATGGGCGCAGACATCGAGCTGGAGGATTCCTGCGCACGGGTCAAAGGTGTCTGGCGTCTGCAGGGAAGAGAAGTAACAGCGAAAGATCTGCGGGGCGGAGCAGCGCTCGTGCTTGCCGGTCTGCAGGCAAATGGAATTACAACCATTCATGGATGGGAACATATCGCAAGAGGATATGAGCGGCTGCCGGAGCAACTGGAGACAGTTGGAGCCAGGCTTGGAGGAAGGAATGGAGAGAAACAGACGCATTAAAAAGAAAATATGGATACTCATTCCGATCCTGTTGATCCTGGGCGGCTGCATCTACTATGTCAGCGGACTTCGGCTGACCCAGATCAACGTGATCGGAAACCGGGTGTATTCCGATCAGGAGATGCAGGATCTTGTGTTTGACCGGGACTGGAAGAAAAACACACTGCTTTCATTTCTGAATGAAAAGCTCGGCACACAAAAGCAGATCCCGTTTGTGGATCACTACGAAGTGTCGATTTTAAACCCTTCCGGATGTGAGATCATGGTGTATGAAAAGGGCATCATCGGATGCTTCCGATACATGGGCAGTTATATGTATTTTGATCGGGATGGCATCGTTGTGGAGAACTCATTTAATTATCTGAGTGGGACACCGATCGTGGAAGGACTGGATTTTAAGCAGGTTGTGCTGTATGAACCGCTGCCGGTGGACAGCTCCGTATTCCAAAATATCCTGAGTCTTTCAAATTTGTTAAAAAAATACAGTATAAATGCGGACAAGATGCTTTACGAATCCGATTTAGATGTGGTATTATATCTAGGTAATGTCCGGGTGCGGCTGGGAAATGCGTCAAACCTGGAAGAAAAAATCAACTGTCTGTCCGGGATGCAGTCCGGATTGCAGGGATTGTCCGGAGTGTTATATCTGGACAGTTATGATCCGGATGGATCGAATACGACCTTTGTATTTAAAAAAGATTGAAGATGAAAAATACCGACTGTGAATAGAAGCAGAATGATGGGTAGCCGAAAAGGCAAAAGGAGGATGGAGCTGTGCTGGAAATTAAGATGAACGAGCAGGAAGCCGGTGCAAAGATTATGGTAATTGGCGTTGGTGGTGCCGGAAATAATGCGGTAAACCGCATGATCGAGGAGAACATCATCGGCGTGGAATTTATTGGTGTAAACACAGATCATCAGGCGCTGCAGTGCTGTAAGGCACCGACCGCACTTCAGATCGGTGAGAAGCTGACAAAGGGTCTTGGCGCAGGTGCACACCCGGAGGTTGGTGAAAAGGCAGCTGAGGAGAACGCAGAGGACATCAGCGAGATGATCAAGGATGCGAACATGGTATTCGTTACCTGTGGTATGGGCGGCGGTACCGGTACTGGTGCAGCACCGGTTATTGCAAAGATCGCAAAAGAGATGGGCATTTTGACCGTCGGTGTTGTGACAAAGCCATTTATGTTTGAGGGGCGTGCTCGCATGAACAATGCGATCGCAGGTATCGAGCGCATGAAGGAGGTCGTAGATACTCTGATCGTCATTCCGAATGACAAGCTGCTCCAGATCGTAGACAGACGGACAAGCATGCCGGAAGCTCTGAAAAAGGCAGACGAGGTGCTGCAGCAGTCCGTACAGGGTATCACAGACCTGATCAACATCACCGGTCTGATCAACCTGGACTTCGCAGATGTACAGAGCGTCATGAAGGATAAGGGTATCGCACATATCGGTATCGGTACCGGTCACGGCGATGACAAGGCACAGGATGCAATGCGTATGGCAATCTCCTCCCCGCTGCTTGAGACGACTATCGACGGTGCAAGCAATGTCCTGATTAACGTATCCGGTGATATCAGCCTGACTGAGATCGACGATGCTACCAATATGGTCAGAGAGATGGCAGACGACAGCGCAAACATCATCTTTGGTGCAAACTACGATGAGACCGCAGCAGATACTGTTACCGTTACGGTTATCGCAACCGGTGTTGCAGATCGTTCCAATCTCAGCCCGATCTTCGGCAAGAAGGCACAGACAACCGCAAAGCCTTCTTACACCGCTCCGACTCAGACTCCTTCCGCAGAGGCTGCTCCTACCGTTGCTCCGAAGGTAGCTCTGAAGGATGCTCCGGAGAGATTTACTCCTTCTAAGGACGAGGGAAATATCATCATTCCTACCTTCCTGAAGAGAAAGTAATTTATATTTCATAAAAAGACGACAGGCATGGATTCGTGAGAGTTCATGCCTGTTTTTGTCTTTTCCTGCGATTCGTTTTTCGGACATTCCGTCTGCTTTCGACAGACTTTGCAGGGCGCATGGTCTATACTGATTGCATGGTTTACTTAGATTGCTACCTCGGATGGAATCTGGCGATGAACTGGCTGCTGCTGGGATTGGTCGGACGGCTGCAAAGGAGAAAAACTCTGTGGTATCGGAGACTTACAGGAGCCGGGATCGGAATGGCATGGGCGCTTTTTGTGCTGCTAGTGCCGTGGGCGCAGTCCCGGACAGCACGGATTTTCGGAAGTATCGGGATCGCCTGCTGCATGGTGCGGATGACATGGGGAAGACTTTCAATCAGACAACTGCTGTGGACGACGTTTTTTTTGTACGCGGCAAGCTGGGGACTCGCAGGTGCCATCCTGCAGCTCAAAAACTGGAGCAGTATCAGCTGGTTCTGGAACAGTCTGCTCTATGGACAGATGCCATTTACGGGAGCCGGCAGACAGGTCATGATAGCAGCAGGATGCGGAATCTCATTGTGGGTGCTTTCGGGAAAACTTAGAAAATGGGAGCAGCACCGAAGACTGCAGGAAACGGTAACGCTGCGATTTCAGGACAGAACAGTTCAGGCAGAAGGGTGGATCGACACCGGCAACCGTTTGCAGACGCCGGGAGGACATTCGGTGGCAGTGGCGGCGAGAGGGCTGTGTGTGGCGCTGTTTGGGGAAGAGGAGATTGCAAAAGCAGAAACGATGCAGGGAGGCTGCAGTGGTTGGATATATCTTTCCTACCACAGTGTAGGAAAAACGAACGGACTTTTGCCGGCAGTCCGGCTGACGGAAGTTACCATACAGACAGAGGAAGGCGCGAGACAGGTTCCGGGGGCATGGATCGCGGTGGGAACAGACAGTGTAGGCAGTACGATGCACTGTCGGATCATCCTTCCTCCGGACTGGTAAAGGAGGGTCTTATGGTAATTCGCGTGTCAGTTCCAAATCAGTTTCAGTTTAAAATGATCCCGACATTTCAGATGCTGTTGAAGCCGAAACAAGGGGAGGTGCATTACATAGGCGGAAGCGATGTACTTCCGATGCCGTTGGACAGTGAGACAGAGCAGATATATATCGGAATGCTGGGCGGCGGACAGAGCGCAGAGGCACGAAAAATGCTGATCGAGCACAATCTGCGTCTTGTCGTGTATATCGCAAAAAAATTCGACAATACCGGCGTGGGAGTGGAAGATCTGATCTCCATCGGCACCATCGGTCTGATCAAAGCGATCAATACATTCAACAGCGAGAAGAAAATCAAGCTGGCGACTTACGCTTCCCGCTGCATCGAAAATGAGATTTTGATGTATTTGCGGCGCAACAGCAAGACACGGTTGGAGGTGTCCATCGACGAGCCGCTGAATGTGGATTGGGATGGCAATGAACTGCTGCTGTCGGATATCCTTGGAACGGAGGAGGATATCATCTACCGGGATATTGAGGACGAGGTGGAGCGAAATCTGCTGCTGCATGCAGTGAACACCTTGTCAGAGCGGGAAAAGCAGATCGTGGAGCTGCGGTTTGGGCTGAATCGCAGGGATGGAAAAGAGATGACGCAAAAGCAGGTGGCAGATCTTCTCGGTATTTCACAGTCATACATTTCCCGTCTGGAAAAGAAGATCATGAAGCGGCTGAAGCGGGAAATGGTGCGTTACGAGATGTAAAAAAGCACACGGTTCTGGTCAGTTTACAGGATTGCATAATACTTCGTTGTGCTTTATAATGAAGAGCAGGGCTGTGTATTTTTTACACAATCCTGCTCTTTTGCTTTATAGGAAATGCAACGCAATTTCCTATAAAGCAAAAGAGCGCTCCGCGTGGATCGCACTGCGGCGGAAAAGAATTTGTCGCTTCGCGACCCGCCGCAGGCGGAGAATCCTGCAATGCAGGATTCTATTTTTGCGTGAATCGAAAAGAGCAGAGAGGAATGACAACGGATGACGGAGCAGACCAGGGAAGCACAGGCGCGTTTTGAGGCGGCACGGGTGGAAGTGATTGCAAAAAGAGAGGAGAGGCAGGGCATTGGCACATTGTCAGAGAAGACAACGCATGCGATGTTAAAAGCCTTTCTGGAGCCGGATGAGACGCGCAGAGAAGTACCGTTTGCCGGTTATGTCGCGGATATTTTGAATCCGGATGGCGTGATCGAGATCCAGTCGGCTGGCTTTCATGCACTGCGAAAAAAGCTGCAGGCGTTTTTGCCGAAGGTGCCGGTGACGATCGTATATCCGGCGGTGGGGACGAAGTATCTGACCTGGATCGATCCGGAGACGGGAGAGCTGTCAGAGCCGCGAAAAAGCCCAAAGAAAAACGGACGACTCGATGTTTTAAAAGAGATTTACTGGATTCGGGATCTGCTTTCAGATCCGAATCTGACCGTGCGGATGTTTGTGCTGGAATTAGATGAGTACAAACAGCAGGATGGCTACGGAGCGGAGCATAAGCTTCGCGCCAGCCGGTATGACCGGGTTCCGCGGCGCATTGAGGAGGAATGGCTCTTGCAGGGGCCGGCATCTTATGCGGCTCTGCTGCCGGAGACATTGCCGGAAGTATTTACCGCACAGGATTGGCGGAGGGTTTCCCGCTTTTCCGGAAAAGTGGCATCCACAACGCTGCGAACGCTGTGTGATCTGAAAATCGTCGAAAAAACAGGGCAGGACGGCCGCAAATATTTGTACCGGATCTGCCGAAACGGAGGATGAAAAATGAGAACAGTAGAGAAAAAGGATTTATTTCAGTACTCTTTTTTATCAGAGTTGAGCGTATCTCCCAACGGGGAAAAGCTGGCATTTGTTGTAAGTCAGTGTCAGGAAGATACAAACTCCTATGCAAAGAACATCTGGCTGTATGACAAAAAGAGCGGCAAGATGCGTGCCATGACCACAAGAGGGGATGCAAGAGGCATCAGCTGGCTGAACGATGAGACGCTGCTGTTTACCGCTCTGCGAGATGAGACTGATAAGAAAAAGCTGGGCGAAGGCGAGCAGTTCACAGTATTTTATGCACTTCCCATCGGAGGCGGCGAGGCATATGAGTACATGCGTGTGCCAGTTCTCGCAGCAAAAGCAATCAAGCTGACAGAAGAAGATTTCCTGATTACAGGTCTGTACGATAGTCGCATGACAAATCTGAATGGTCTGTCCGGCGAGGAGAGAAAGCAGGCAGCCGCAGCGGTCAAGGAAGAAAAGGGCTATGAGATCTACGACGAGCTGCCCTTCTGGTTCAATGGCGCAGGCGTTGTCAATAAAAAGAGAAACAGACTGTTCCGTTTCCGCAAAGAGGAAGGCGGCTGGACATTGACACCGGTGACAGAGGCACTTGCAGAAGCAGGAAGCGTCATTTTCCGCGGCGGAATGGTTTACTATACAACTGAGACATACAAGGATGTAAAGCGCGGCAAGCAGGCGGTTTGGAAGTATGATCCGGTGACTGCGGAAAGCACCTGTCTGTTAGAACAGGGCGAATTCAGCATTGATGGACTGGAAGTATTGAACGACAAGCTCCTGATGTTCGCAACGGACGGAAAGGAATATGCATCCACCGAGAGTGCCGATATCTTCTGGCTGAAGGAAGATGGCACGACCGAAAAGTGGGTAGAGCTGGATGATGGTTTTGGCAACGGTATCGGAACAGACTGTCACTACGGCAGTAGCAAGCAGACTTGCATAACGGAGAATGGTCTGTATGGTTTGATTACCTGGCATACCGGCGTGAGACTGATCCGTGTCACAGCAGATGGTCAGAAAGAAGTTGTCTTTGATGGTCCGGAAACCTTGGATGGCATTGAGCCGATCCCGGGCAGCGATGCATTCTTCGCAACGGCGATGTGCGATGACAGACTGCAGGAGCTGTATCTCGTAGAAAATGGAAAGGCAGAGCGGATCAGTGGCTTCCATGATGCTTATCTGGCAGAGACAGAAGTTTCTGTCCCGGTAGTATGCAACGCAGAAGGCCCGGCTGGCACGGTAGAAGGATTTGTGATCCGTCCCATCGGCTATGAGCCTGGCAAGAAGTATCCGGCAATTCTTGACATCCACGGTGGTCCGAGAGCTGCATACGGCAGTGTCTTCTTCCATGAGATGCAGTACTGGGCAGCGCAGGGTTATTTCGTATTCTTCTGCAATCCCCGCGGCGGACACGGCAGAGGCGATGAATTTGCAGATATCCGCAGCCAGTATGGTGTGTGGGATTATGAAGATATTATGGCATTTACCGATCATGTGCTGGAGCAGTATCCGGACATTGATGCATCAAGAGTGGGTGTCACCGGCGGTTCCTACGGCGGCTATATGACAAACTGGATCGTAGGACAGACAGACCGTTTCGCTGCGGCTGCTGCACAGCGCAGTATTTCCAACTGGCTGACGAAGATTTTGTCTACCGATATTGGCTACCTGTATAACATGGATCAGCAGGGTGCAAAGCCGTGGGAGAATCCCGAAAAGCTGTGGGAGCACTCTCCGTTAAAATATGTGGCAAATGTCAAGACTCCGCTGTTGTTCGTACAGTCCGATGAAGACTATCGCTGCTGGCAGGCAGAAGCGATCCAGTATTTCACGGCATTGAAGCTGTTTGGGGTTGAGACGGCTATCTGCCTGATTCACGGAGAAAATCATGGATTGAGCCGCGGCGGAAGACCGGAACAGCGTCTGCGTCGTCTGATCGCTTTGACAGATTGGATGGACAAACACCTGAAAAAGTGATAAGCTGTTCACAATTACCTGAGAAAACTCATATGCGACGGAGGAAATTATGAAGAAAGTTGTGAAATTCGGGGGAAGCTCTCTGGCAAGTGCGGAGCAGTTTCAGAAAGTAGGAGACATTATTCACGCAGACACAGGAAGACGGTATGTGGTTCCGTCTGCGCCGGGAAAGCGTTTTTCCGGAGATACAAAAGTAACGGATATGCTGTATGACTGTTACCATACTGCGGAGGCAGGCGAGGACTTTGAGGAGAAGCTTCAGGCAATCCATGCCAGATATCAGGAGATCATTGATGGTCTGGGATTGTCCCTTTCTCTGGAGAAGCAGTTTGACGAGATCCGAAGCGCATTTGCTGCAAAGGCAGGCGAGCAGTATGCAGCTTCCCGCGGTGAGTTCCTGAATGGTATCGTCATGGCGGACTATCTGGGCTATGAGTTTATTGATGCCGCAGATGTGATTCGGTTTGATGCAGGGGGAGCTTTTCTGGCAGATGAGACGAATGAGATCCTGTCTGCAAGACTGAAAGGCGTGGAGCGTGCCGTTGTTCCCGGATTTTACGGCGCAGATGCAAGCGGTATGGTTCATACATTTTCCAGAGGCGGCTCCGATCTGACCGGTTCCATCGTGGCAAAGGCAGTACATGCCAGCTTATATGAGAACTGGACAGATGTATCCGGATTTCTGATTGCAGATCCCCGCATTATCAAAGATACGCAGCCGATCACCGTTATCACCTATCGGGAACTGCGTGAGCTGGCATACATGGGTGCAACGGTTCTGCATGAGGATGCGATTTTTCCGCTTCGCAAAGAGGGAATCCCGATCAACATTAAGAATACAAACGCACCGGAAGATCCCGGCACGATGATCGTGGAGAGCACCTGTGTAAAGCCGGAGTATGTCATCACCGGTATTGCAGGACACAAAGGCTTCGTCGCGGTCAACATCGAAAAAGCGATGATGAATGCGGAGATTGGCTTCGGCAGAAAGATTCTGCAGGCATTTGAGGACAATGGTATTTCCTTTGAGCATATGCCCTCCGGAATTGATACGATGACGATTTTCGTACATGAGAATGAGTTTGTGGAGAAAGAGCAGAAGGTACTGGGCGAGATCCGTGAACTGACGCATCCGGACAGCATCGACATCGAATCTGATCTGGCGCTGATCGCAGTTGTAGGTCGTGGTATGAAATCTACCCGCGGTACTGCAGGCAGAATCTTCTCGGCACTGGCGCATGCGAGAGTCAATGTCAAGATGATCGATCAGGGCTCCAGTGAGTTAAACATCATCATTGGTGTGAGCAATGATGACTTTGATAAGGCAATTCGTGCGATTTACGATATTTTTGTAAACACAAGAGTGTAAAAAAATCAGGACATAAAGGAGCAAAAGACATGATCAAGGGTTTTAAAATGAAGCTGTACGAAGGACAGGAAGCCGAGTACGAGAGACGTCACAATCTGCTGTGGCCGGAGATGAAGGATATGATCCATGAGCACGGTGGAAAGAATTACAGCATCTTTCTGGACAAAGAGACGATGACGCTGTTCGGCTACATCGAGATCGAGGATGAAGAGAAGTGGGCAGCAGGCGCTGATACTGCCATCAACCGCAAGTGGTGGGATTTCATGGCTGATATTATGGAGACAAATCCGGATAACAGCCCGGTCAGCATTGACCTGCATCCGGTATTTCATCTGGACTAAAAATTAGAGAAAAAGAAAAAGCAACTTTGGACGGGAGACTGTTCAGAGTTGCTTTTTATGCGTAAAAAGGGGAGGTTTTCATCATGAAAAAACAGGCTTACAATCCATATCTGCCGTCTTATGAGTATATTCCGGACGGCGAACCGCATGTATTTGGTGACAGAGTGTATCTGTACGGCAGCCATGACCGCTGTGGCAGTGCAGGCTTCTGTCTGAATGATTATGTGTGTTACTCTGCCAGTATTTATGATCTGACAGACTGGAAGTACGAGGGAGTGATTCTGAAAAAGACGCAGGATCCCCGCAATCAGAATATTCCGGAGGATGCGCCGGAACAGACATTATTGTTTGGTATCGAGCCGAAAAAGCCGGAGGATCTGAATCCCCGCGGTATTCATGCACAGTGGGCACCGGATGTTGTGAAAGGACCGGATGGAAGATATTATCTGTATTATTGCCTGGACTGGCTGCCGGAGATTGCGGTTGCTGTGTGTGATACACCGGCTGGACAGTACGAGTTTCTGGGGCTGGTGTGCCACGCAGACGGCACACCGCTTGGCACGAAAGAGGGCGATCTCATCCAGTTTGATCCGGGCATTTTTATTGACGATGATGGCGAAATCTATCTGTATTCCGGAAATACACCGAAAACTTTGGAGCGGTTTGAAACAGAGTCGAACAAAGGTTCTCAGGTCATGACGCTGGAGCCGGATATGCTGACATTAAAAACAGAGCCGAGACATCTGATGGCGAATCTGAAAGAAGCAAAGGGAACCGAGTTTGAGGGGCATGAATTTTATGAGGCAAGTTCGATCCGAAAAATTGGAGATACATACTATTTCGTATATTCTTCGGTTGTGAGTTCGGAACTTTGCTACGCAACGAGCAAATATCCGGACCGAGATTATCATTTCGGTGGAACACTGGTGGACATCGGCGATATCGGTATTGACGGCAGAACAAAAGAGCAGCCGCTCAATGCATTGGGCAACACCCACGGCGGCATGGAGCTGATCAACGGACAGTGGTATATCTTTTATCACCGTCAGACAAATCGTACAAACTTCAGCAGACAGGGCTGTGCAGAGAAGATCACCATTGAGCCGGACGGCAGCATCAGGCAAGTAGAAGTGACTTCCTGTGGTCTGAATGATGGACCGCTGGTGGCACAGGGAACGTATCCGGCGAGAATCTGCTGTCAGCTCACCGGAGAAAAGTGGAATGTATATTCTAATCCGGAAACGATGAAGATGGATTTCCCGTTCCTGACACAGGATCTGCCGGACATTGAGCCGGGTTCGCCGGAGTCCATGCTGGAGTCTATTTTGCCGGTGCAGTATATCACGAATATTCAGAATGGTACCGTGATCGGATACAAGTATTTTTCTTATGACGGTCCGAAAAAGCTGAGTCTGCTGGTGCGGGGATCGGCACAGGGTATCTTCAAAGTATCCGTGACAAGAACCGGAGAGACGATCGGAGTCATTCCGGTTGTGGTCTGCAAAAAGGAGTTCGTGAAGGTTTCCGCAGAGATTCCGTTTGAGGCAGAAACGACTGGTCTGTATCTGAGCTATCAGGGAGACGGTGCGCTGGATCTTGCAACAGTTACATTCGAATAAGTAAGACAAAAGAGGGACGGATATGGTAAACGTATTACTGCGTTCACTGGGATTTCTGCTTGTGATCCTGGCGACGTTTACATTAAAAAAAGTGGGTATGTTCCGAAAGGAAGACGGTCAGTTTCTGGCAAAGCTGATGGTGAATGTCACAATGCCGTGTGCGCTGCTGTCAGCAGGAAAAAACATCGAGTTTTCTCCACAACTGTTGATTGCATTTGGACTTGGGATCTGCAGCAACCTGATCCTGATTGCGTGTGGTCTGACATCGGCATCGCTGACGCGCTACGACAGCAAGACAAAGGGCATTTATGTCATCAACTGCGCGGGATTCAGCGTCGGTTCCTTCGCATTGCCCTTTGTTCAGTATTTTTTCGACAGCTCGGTACTGCCGTATTTGTGTATGTTTGACATCGGAAATGCCATCATGGGTCTGGGTATCAACAATGCCATCGGCGGCGCTGTGGCGAAAACCGGAGAAAAGCCGTCCGTTCAGGGCACAATCAAAAATCTGTTTTCTAATCCGCCTTTTTCGGTATATCTCATCGTGATTTTCTTTGCAATTTTGCATATTTCCCTGCCGGAGGGATTACTGACGGTTGTTTCCATCGCGGGCAATGCCAATGCATTTGTCGCAATGGGTATGATCGGTCTGCTGTTGGAAATTTCCATGCCGAAGGGCGATGTAGGAAAAATCTTTCAGGTATTGCTGACACGCCTGATTGGTCAGGCGATCGTTTCCCTGCTGATCTGGTTCCTGCTGCCGCTTCCGGAGCAGGCGAAGATGGTGCTGATCCTGTGCATTGTAACGCCGATCACTTCTATGGCACCAGTCTTCACAAAAAAGATGGTGGGGGACAGCGATATTCCGGCAGCAGCAAACTCTCTGTCAATCCCGATTGCACTTGGAATTATGACGGCACTGGTGCTGATCTTCCTTTGATGGAAAATCGTCGTTGTAGAGTGCAATACCGCATACGAAGGTCAGAGAAATACGACTGCAAAATGAGTTGATTACGGTGGATTAAAATTAGGTGCGCGGTTGAAGCGTATGCATCAGACACAATTCCGAGAGCTGTTCTAACTGTTTTGTGATGAGCGTGCTGTCGGAATTGTCGTCTAAAATCCAGCGTTTGTAGACGGAATAAAATCCTGCAGTCAAAAAGAGCAGCAGATTTTCAAATTCTTCTGGCGAGACGGAAGCCGGAACACGATACTGTTGAAGGACTTTTTGGCGGAATAACCGAAGGAGTCTTTCGTGAATACGCTGCTCCAGTTCCGGATGTTTATACTGAAATAACAGAAGATAAAGCAATTTTTTGTTAGCGGTGATAAATGTTTGAATTTCGAAAATGACATTTTCTTATGACGGTCCGAAAAAGTTGAGTCTGCTGGTGCGGGGATCGGCACAGGGTATCTTCAAAGTATCCGTGACAAGAACTGGAGAGACGATCGGAGTCATTCCGGTTGTGGTCTGCAAAAAGGAGTTCGTGAAGGTCTCCGCAGAGATTCCGTTTGAGGCAGAAACGACTGGTCTGTATCTGAGCTATCAGGGAGACGGTGTGCTGGATCTTGTAACATTTACATTCGAATAAGTAAGACAAAAGAGGGACGAATATGGTAAACGTATTACTGCGTTCGCTGGGATTTCTGCTTGTGATCCTGGCGACGTTTACATTAAAAAAAGTGGGTATGTTCCGAAAGGAAGACGGTCAGTTTCTGGCAAAGCTGATGATGAACGTCACAATGCCGTGTGTGCTGCTGTCAGCGGGAAAAAACATTGAGTTTTCTCCACAATTGTTGATTGCATTTGGACTTGGCATCTGCAGCAACCTGATCCTGATTGCGTGCGGTCTGACATCGGCATCTCTGACACGCTACGACAGCAAGACAAAGGGCATTTATGTCATCAATTGTGCGGGATTCAACGTTGGTTCCTTCGCATTGCCCTTTGTTCAGTATTTTTTCGATAGCTCGGTATTGTCGTATTTGTGTATGTTCGACATCGGAAATGCTATCATGGGTCTGGGTATCAACAATACCATCGGTGGCGCTGTGGCGAAGACCGGGGAAAAGCCGTCCGTTCAGGGCACAATCAAAAATCTGTTTTCCAATCCGCCTTTTTCGGTATATCTCATCGTGATTTTCTTTGCAATTTTGCATATTTCCCTGCCGGAGGGATTACTGACGGTTGTTTCCATCGCGGGCAATGCCAATGCATTTGTCGCAATGGGTATGATCGGTCTGCTGTTGGAAATTTCCATGCCGAAGGGCGATGTAGGAAAAATCTTTCAGGTATTGCTGACACGCCTGATTGGTCAGGCGATCGTTTCCCTGCTGATCTGGTTCCTGCTGCCGCTTCCGGAGCAGGCGAAGATGGTGCTGATCCTGTGCATTGTAACGCCGATCACTTCTATGGCACCAGTCTTCACAAAAAAGATGGTGGGGGACAGCGATATTCCGGCAGCAGCAAACTCTCTGTCAATCCCGATTGCACTTGGAATTATGACGGCACTGGTGCTGATCTTCCTTTGATGGAAAATCGTCGTTGTAGAGTGCAATACCGCATACGAAGGTCAGAGAAATACGACTGCAAAGCTTCTGACAGCAGTTCTTATACGACCGGACAGACGATTTATATTGACGGCGGATATACAATTGTATAAAAACAGAATCCGAAAAAAGATGGATATTTTCGAGAAAAAGTGGTA
This sequence comes from uncultured Cuneatibacter sp., assembly GCA_934234215.1. Classification (GTDB taxonomy): domain Bacteria; phylum Bacillota; class Clostridia; order Lachnospirales; family Lachnospiraceae; genus CAKQHB01. The sequence goes on along the minus strand of CAKQHB010000014.1, from coordinate 33,651 downwards.
GTATGATGGATGCTGAAATTTTGAAGAAATACGAGGCATTGATCTATGAAGCTTTTAAAAGGAAATATCATTCATGCGTCGAAGCTGGGACAACTGGAGACGTTGGAACACGGCTGCATGATGTTACAGGAGGATGGAACGATTATGGAGATCCGGTCGGAAGCGCCGGATCTCTTTGACGGTGAAGTGTACGACTACGGCGATAAGCTGATCCTGCAGTCTTTTGTGGATATGCATCTGCATGCGCCTCAGTATCCGATGCTTGGGATTGGTATGGATCTGCCGCTGTTGGAGTGGCTGCAGATGTATACATTTCCGACGGAAGTGCGATTTTCCGATCCGGAATATGCAAGAAGGGTGTATCATAAGCTGGCGCAGGAGCTGATTGCAAATGGTACAACCCGCGTGTGTATGTTCGGCACGATGCATACAGATTCCACGCTGATTTTGATGGAAGAGCTGGAGCAGGCAGGCGTGACCGGCTATGTCGGCAAGGTCAATATGGATCGAAACGGCGGTGCAAATCTGCAGGAGACAACAGTTGGTTCAGAAGAAGAGACCCTGCGTTTTCTGAAAAAAGCGATTACGTTTCCGCATGTGCATCCGATCCTGACACCGCGCTTTACCCCTTCCTGTACTGATGATCTGATGGCATTTCTGGGAGAGCTTGGGCAGGAGAATGGGTTGTATGTGCAGTCCCATCTGTCTGAGAGCAAAGCGGAGATTGAATGGGTGCGTGGACTGCATCCGGAATGCAAGCAGTATTGGGAGACGTATGAAAAGTACGGTCTGTGGAAAGATCATACTGTTATGGCTCATTGTGTCCATTCGGATGCGAGAGAACGGGAAGCGATCAAAGAAGCGGGCGTTGTGGTTGCGCATTGTGCAGACTCGAATATTAGTCTTTGCAGCGGTATCTGTCCGGTTCGGGAGATGCTGGAGGAAGGTATCTGGGTGACACTGGGTTCGGACATTGCCGGTGGTTCCGCATTGCCCATGTATCGCGCTATCACGACAAGTATTCAGGCATCGAAAGTACGACATTTTCAGGAAGCAGCTGCCCCGGCATTTTTGACTGTTCCGGAAGGGTATTATCTGGGAACGACATCGGGACATCGCTATTTCGGTGCCGGAGACGGCTTCTCCGTGGGAGATAAGCTGCATGCGATCGTTGTGGATGATTCTGATTTTGCAGAGCCAACGAGAGCACTGACGCTTTCGGAGCGACTGGAACGCGCTTTGTATCAGATGTCGTCAGAAAACATCTGCTCCGTCTGGTCAGAAGGCCGCAATGTATTAAAAAAAGAAAAATAGGAATAAATATACTTCTCGGTTGATGGTCAGACAGATGTATGCTAGTCTTGTGTACAAGACAAACCGATGATTGAGAAGAGTACATGGATGCGTCCGGGATGCAGAGAGTTGCCGGTTGGTGAGAAGGCAGCGGAGGAACTTACATGGAATGGGCTCATAAGGGCGGGAAGAAAGACTGACATTCGCAAAACAGAATGCGTAGATATCAGTTTAGTAATGCCAGACGGGAACTCCCGTTACAGAGAAACGATGTGTTAGCATCGAGAGAGTGCGCATAAATATGCGAAAACAGGTGGTACCGCAGAAGATATAGGCTTCTGTCCTGATCAAATAAGATCAGGGCAGGAGCCCTTTTTGCTTTATAGGAAATTGCATCGCATTTCCTAAGCTGTTTGATATTTACTGCAAAGCATGCGAGGAGGCAGGTTATTCCGCACCGAATGGAATTTTTCAGGGAGGATACTCCGACAGTGCATTTGCGACAAGGATCGGGATTCCGACACTGTGCAGTGTGGGTGTGCAGGGCAGTGGTGCACATTCACTGAAGGAAAATGCAAGAGTTTCTTCGATGTTGGAACAGTGCAAAAAACTGACAGCGGCAATTTTGTCACTGCCGGAGGAGTTTTAAAGGGGGAGATTAAAAATGCACACAAAAGAAAATAAAAAAGGGTTAAAATTACCGAATGCATTGATCGTAGTTTTTGGTATAATGGTATTGGCGATGGTTCTGACATGGATCATTCCGGCAGGACAATATGACACACTTCTGGACAGCACGGTGCTGGATCCGGCGACCTATCACAGAGTGGATCAGAGTCCGGTAGGACTGTGGGATCTTGCAAGTGCGGTGTTTGGCGGCATGAGCAGTGCGGCGAACATCATCGTGTTTACCTTTCTGGTTGGCGGCTATTTTAATGTGCTGATTGAGAGCAAGTCCGTCGATGGATTTATCAGTTGCCTGATCCGCAAGCTTGGAACTGCCTCCACCGTGATTCTTCCGGTGCTGCTCTTTATTATGCATTATGTGAAGAAGCTTCAGAAAAATCCGGCTCTCGGACTTCGCGGAGCGGAGTGGGATGCAGCATCCGAAAAAGAAGAGATCACCGCAGAATTTACATTCCGTCATGTGCTGGCACTTCTGGGACTGATCGTTGGTTTGGGCGTGTCTGGCAATCGCCGGTGTTGATTTTAAGAAATGGGTAAAATGGGTATTCCCGCTATTTGCATTGTGGACGCTGATGGGAACGATTGTGATTGTTCTTGTGGTTGCCAGCGGCGTTGCCTGAGAGCGGGAGGAAAGGAGCATAAAAGATGCAGGAACTGACGCAGCATGGCATGGCGCGTCTGCAGCAAAATCTGATCGATGTGATCAAAGAAGCACAGGCAAAAGTCGGCTATCGCAAAGAAGCGATTCGGCTGTACTATCCGCTTCGCACGATCAATCACTTTTTTGACGGATCTTACACGCCGGAGCAGATGGAAGAGATGCTTGGCGGTCTGGAGAACGATACGAAAGAAGCATTGGGCGGAGTGACCGTCACAAGAAAGGACGAGCGTTTTTGCTTTGCAATTCCCGAAGAGGGGGTGACGCAGGTTCATGAACAGATGGGACCGAATGAATTCATTCAAAAATTAGTGAATCTGGTCCGGACACCGGATTGCACGATCGAGCAGGTGCGTGAGCTGTTTTTTGCGACATCTCCAGAGGTTCATTTTGAGAAAATTCCGGACAATGAGGAATTTGAGTATTTGATTTATTTTGAGGACGCATCCATTGATCCGTATTATTATTGCTTTAATAAGGAGTTTGGAATGTTGAGTTACCACCGGTTTCTGCCGGAAGATTATGCAGATGTGATGAGATAACAACCGCACAGCGGAGAAAGGAAAGAAAACATTATGGAACGAGTATTGAGCGGCTTACAGCCGGAACGGTATTTTTATTATTTTGAGGAGATCTCCAGAATCCCCCGCAGCAGCTACGAAGAGCAGGCTGTCAGCAATTACATTGTAGAATTTGCAAAGGCGCATGACCTGGAATATTCACAGGATGCAGACTGGAATGTAATCATCAACAAGCCTGCAATACCGGGCTATGAGAATCACAAGGGCATTATTTTACAGGGACATCTGGATATGGTCTGTGTCAGCGCAGAGGGCGTACAGCATGATTTTCAGAAAGATCCTATTGACCTATATATTGACGGAGACTGGGTAAAAGCAAGAGGTACGACATTGGGTGCAGACAACGGAACCGCCATCGCAATGATGCTGATGCTGTTGGAGGCTGACGATGTAGAGCATCCAGCAATCCAGTGTATCTTTACCACAAAAGAAGAAATCGGTCTGGAGGGCGCTGCGCATCTGGATCCGAATAAGATTCAGGGCGATTACCTCATCAATCTGGACGGTGGCACGTTTACAGAGCTGTTGCTTTCCTCCGCAGGCACAAGCAATCATTTGTATCATCTGAACACCGAGAGACGGACAGTGGCAGATGCTGCGGACAAGCAGGCGGTAAAGCTTGCGGTATCCGGTCTGACCGGCGGACATTCCGGCGGTCTGGCGCATCTGTGCAAGCCGAATGCCATCAAGGTACTGGGGGATGTTCTGAATGAATTAGAAGAAGTGACTGCTTATGAGCTGCTGGAGATCAAGGGCGGTCTGAAAATGAATGCCATCGCCATCGACGCGGCTGCAATTGTTGCAGTTCCGAAGAATGCAGTGGAGGCGGTAACTGCATTCGCAGCACAGATGGATCACACCTTAAAGGTAGAAGCTCTGGGCGTAGATGAGGGAATTACACTGACCGCAGAATCAACCGATATGACTGACAGCGCATTTGGCGAGAATGCAAAAAAAAAGCTGCTGGCATTTCTGGATCTGCTGTTTGACGGAACCTACCGTTTCATGACTCCGGAAAAGCAGATGGCAAAGACATCCTGCAATATTGGTGTTCTGCATGAGGAGGACGGCGTGCTGACAGCAGATTGTCTGATGCGCAGCAATTCCGAATATGAGCACAAGCAGCTGAGAAGAAAAGCAGACCGCATCGCAAAGCTGGTGGGCATCGAGCATGAAGTAAAGAATCCGTCCGCTGCATGGGAATATGATCCCACCAGCAGTCTTGTAAAGCGTTTAAATGAAATTTATCAGGAAGAGCTGGGCTACATTCCGGAAGTAAAGATGACCCACGGCGGCATGGAGCCGGGCGTTCTGACCGGTCTGGCAGCCAGCGTTGGCAAGAAGATCGAAGCGATGAACATGGGTGTGAAGTGCTCCGGCGCTCACACGATCGAGGAGCAGATGAACATTCCGGCCGTTGAGGAGACTTGGAACTGGCTGAAAGTGCTGCTGCGCAAGCTGTGATGGAGAAAAAGAGGCTGACCGGCTATCAGGACATTCCGCTGCTTGGAGTGTCCCTCAGCCGGGAAAAACGCTATGAAGCGATGGTCTGGCCAATGCTTGGATGGTATGACATACATGCACGGACTCTTCCGTGGCGGGAGCAGGTGAGTGCTTACCGCGTCTGGATTTCCGAGATTATGCTGCAGCAGACCCGTGTGGAAGCGGTGAAGCCGTATTATGCCAGATTTCTTGCTGAGCTGCCGGATGTAAAAGCACTGGCGGAAGTGCCGGAAGAGCGCCTGATGAAGCTGTGGCAGGGGCTTGGATATTATTCGAGAGCGCGAAATCTGCAAAAGGCGGCAAACGTCGTCATGGAGCAGTTTGGCGGTGAGATGCCGAAAACACATGAAGAGCTATTGTCATTGCCGGGGATCGGAAGCTACACCGCAGGTGCAATCGCTTCGATCGCATATGGATTACCGGAGCCGGCTTTGGATGGAAATGGATTCCGCGTATTGACCCGGCTGTTCGAGGATGACCGGGAGATCGACAAGCCGCAGCTTCGAAAAGAGTTAGAGGCGGAGCTTCGTACATTGCTGGTGCAGGGTGCTGAGGGGCGGGAGATTCCCGCCGGAAAGTTCAATCAGGCAATGATGGAGATTGGCGCGACGGTCTGCGTGCCAAATGGTGCACCCTTGTGTGAAGAATGTCCGCTGTCCGGCATCTGTCTGGCGCACCATACCGGAACGGAGACGGATTATCCGGTGAAGAGTGCCAAGAAGCCACGTAAAATCGAAAACAGGACGATATTCCGCATCGAGACACCAACAGGCTACCTCATCCGCAAACGCCCTGAAAAAGGGCTCCTGGCGGACCTGTATGAGTTCCCGGCAGCAGAAGAGCGACTGGATGAAACGGCAGCTGCACGTTATATGCAGGACGCGGTTCAAAATGCGTATGACGTTGAGATGGAGCCCATCGGAGATGCAAAACACATCTTCAGTCACATCGAGTGGCATATGACCGGATATCAGGTAAAAGTAAAAAAAGAAGCCGCAGAAAGGCTCAAAGCATACTGGAACCTCGTGGAAGTCACGGGGGAGGAATTTCGGGAAGAAGTGGCGATGCCGAGTGCGTTTCGGGCATATGTGCCACATTAAAAAGTAAAGAAATACAACCAAAAGCCTGTCCCCAACAGAACGTGCCATTTTCCTGTCTTTATCTGCACTGCTTTCCATTGTGCATTCACAAAACTCACCTTCCCCTGGAAGGTTCAAACAGTTGTGAATGCACAAACGCAGTACAGAACAGACGACGGAAAATTTGGCAATGTTCTGCGAGGGACAGGCTTTTTTGTTGTACATACAACTCCATTTCAATGTGGCACATACATTTGAAAAGAGAAAAGGGCGGGAAGTTTGTTGGACGGTATGCCGTGCGAATTGTTTTGCACGAATCAAAGAGGCAGCTTCCGAAAGCTTTGTCGTATTTTTCGCATCCTGTCCTGTACCGCGTTTTCTCGTTCACAACTGTTTAAGCCTTCCGGTGGAAGGCGAGTTTTGTGAATAGGAAAGGTAGAGCGGTGCAGATAGACAGGTGCGGAAAACGACAGGCTTTTGGAAGCTGCCTTTTGATTGCGTAAAATAAAAAATTGCGGAATATGGAACTTACGGCTTCCTGCACGCCTCCACCACCATCAGTACGCCCCCAACTACCAGCCATACATCTGCCAGATTGAAGATGAGTTTGGAGAATGGTTTTTTGCGGAATTGCAGATAGTCCGATACGCTGCCCTTCACCAGCCGTTCGCCGGTGTTTCCCACGGCTCCGCCTGCCAGAAAGGAGCAGGCAGTGCGGAACAGCCGGGAGTACCTTGCTGTGAGGAAGATCGGCAGCAGGACGATGAGCAGCAAAATGGTGATGCATCCGGTCAGAATTTTTGGAACGAGCGGACGATCATCCAGCTGGTTGTAGATCAGTCCGTAGTTTTTCATCGGACGGATCAGGATCCATTTCAGATCCTTTCGCTTCGTAAATGTCTTTTTGAAAATCAGGTCAACAGCAGTCAAAGCTGCACTCAAAGCAATCCAGAACATATTCCCTCCAGGGTGTCATACAATTTCGATGTCGAGTTCGGTTAATTTTTTCTGCGAAGGGTATTCCACTCTTCCTTAGTACAGCCGTCTTTGCTGTAGCGTGCTTTTTCGTACAGCTCGTGGAGCGTCTGATGCTCATCGTGGGACAGACCCGCAGCATCTTCCAGCTCAGTCGGAGTGTAACTGGCGGCGAAAGGCTTTTTCTTTCCGGCTTTCCGCAGAGTGCGAATATAAAATCTGCGGATTTGTCCGGAAGGAGAGAAGTCATGCCACGACACTTTTTCCTGCCCGGCGCGTGCTGCTTTTGTGATTGTCTGTCGTTCCGGAAGCAGCGATTCCTTTTTGTCGGAATCATCTGTGATCCGTTCGAGACGGGAGCGCAGGAAACGGATGAGCAGGAAAATGACAAATCCAGTTACCGCAATCAGCAGTACGACGAAGAACAGGTAGAACAAAAATGCAATCAGGCGGTTGTAGGAGCTTTGCTGATAAGCGGCAAATTCCATCTCGGTCATCTGATCAACCGAAATGTCCGGTTCCAGATTGGGTGCCGGGAATTTGCTGAAAATCCAACGCAAAGCGGATTCTAGTGCATTTCCAATCCAGTCAAAGATCTGCGTAGCCTGAGACAAAAGGAGGATCGCAATGACGATGGCAAGGATCACGAGAAAGGCAATGAGCATACCGTGATTTACCCGCTCCATCTGGCGCAGCGGCATATCGGCGTTGTCCCGATGCAGCTCCACAAACTTTCCCATGTGGTCGAGAAACAGATAGAAGAAAAACACGATCAGTTCCGCACCGACAAGGGGCATGAGAGGCTTGACGATAGAACCATACGCCCAGCGGGTGTCTAGCAGCAGGATAACGAGGAAAATTGCGGCTGCCCAGGGCATCGGCAGTGAGATAAAATTACTTCCATTTGGTCGCTGTTCCAGAAAATGCAGGAAGGTCAGGAGCAGGAGAAACAGGAAGGTAAAGATCAATTCCTCCGCACAGATCGTCCACAAAAACGGAAAGACGAACATAGCGCCGTGAAGCAGGAAAAACTGCCACATCTGCTTGCAGCGGGGCATGAAAAACCATGTGATCGTAACCGGAACGAGAAGCAGAACCAGTCGCCACAGCGGGATATGGGTGCTGGCATACGGGAGCATCATGATCGCGGCGTACATGATCCACTGATGAACCAGAGCCAGAAGAAAACGTGCTTTTTTATACAAGATGTTCCACCTCCCATTTCATGACATGTACATTTGCATCGGCATCCGGGAACACTTCCGTTTCCGGATACAGCGGGAGCAGCCACAGCAGTCCGGGATAGCGGTCTGCCAGCTTGCGGATTGCAGTGTCAGTCTCGGCACGCTGACAGTAAGAAACAACGATCATGCAGGCAGATTCCAGTTCGTCATGCATCTCGTCAATGCGTTCCGTCAGCGTCGGAAAGACGGAAATTGGAAGATCGAGATCAATGCGGGCAAGCTGCTGATTGATCTGTTGAATCTGGGATAATCCGGAAGCAGCAGGCAGTGAAATCTCCTGTTTGGTCTCCAGATCGCGTCCGTTTGTGTAGATGCTCACAGGAACGCCTTCGGATAAGAAACGCTCTGCCAGGGAAGCGGTCAGGGAAATGCTTGTCTCCAGCAGACGTTCTTCCCGCAGAATTGCCTCATCCTCCAGGTTGAGGAGCAGACAGATCTGCTGACCGGCGGTGTATTCATAAGTGTTTGTTTTCAGACTGCCGCTGCGGGCGGACGCTTTCCAGTTGACCGTCTTTAACGGGTCGAAAATCTCATAGTCGCGGATGCCCTGAAATGCAAACGGGTCCTGATACAGAAAACGCTTTGTTGTCATAAGCCCCATCATGCGCCGATAGGGAATCTCCAATTGAGCTACAGAGACCGGACGAGGGTAGACATAAAAATGAGTGTCCTGTTGCTGCAGACTGACCATATGACCGGTAAAGAACATATTGTACGCGACGATATCCGCTCCCGTGATGGAGTAGTATCCGCGCTTGCTGCACAGAAATGGCAGGCTGCGGGTAATTCTCTGATAGAAAAACAGAGAGAACATGTCGCTCTTGTAGATTTTATCGGACACCTGTGCATTCTTCATGGAGAGGAATTTCAGGTTGCGGTGAATCTGAAACTTTACATGCAGGATCGGGATCGGGAACCACTTTGCATTTGTGATAGTCTCGATCAGATTTGCCTGTTCCCCTTCGATGGCATAAGGTCGCTCAAAGTTGATGTCTACGTCGAGATTTTTGCTCCAGATTTTTTGAAAGACGCGTGCCTGCAGGACATACAAAAATACAGAAGCCAGAATAATGATAATTACGATTGCCATAATGCAGTGCCTCCTTTCCGGGACAGCATTATCCCTTGCGGCTGAACTCGGTCTCTGTGGGAACCGGAACCTGATCCAGCAGCTGTGCAATCATCTGCTCCGGACGGTGAATGCTGCCTGCGGCATGACCAGTCACAAGACGATGTGCCAAAACGGGAACTGCCAGAGCTTTGACATCCTCCGGAACGACGTAATCACGACCGGCGATCATCGCATAGGCCTGACAGCTGCGCAGCAGAGCAAGGCTTCCTCTGGGGCTGACGCCGGTGATCAGGCTGCGGTCGGAACGAGTCGCCTGCACCAGTGCAACGATATACTGCATCACAGCCGGATGCACATAAATCTGCGGACAAGTCTGCTGCATTTCCAGCAGATCCTCCTGTGTACAGACAGATTCCAGGGTAGTGAGAGGCTGATCGGCAACAAAACGGTTTAGAATCTGAAGCTCTTCCGTTTCGGTGGGAAGTCCCATAGACAGCTTCATGAGAAAACGGTCAAGCTGTGCTTCCGGAAGAGGGAACGTACCGGTGGTTTCCACCGGATTTTCCGTAGCAATGACAAAAAACGGAGGATTCAGCGGATGAGTCTTTCCGTCGATCGTAACCTGTTTTTCTTCCATACACTCCAGAAGTGCGGACTGAGTTCTCGGAGTGGCACGGTTGATCTCATCGGCTAACAGCAGATTGCAGAAGACAGGTCCGGGCCGGAAGGTGAATTCACTTTCTTTTTGGTTGTAGAAATAAAGTCCGGTTACGTCAGAGGGCATCAGATCGGGCGTGAACTGGACACGGGAGAAGTGACCGCTGATAGACTTTGCAAGAGATTTTGCCAGAACTGTTTTACCGGTGCCGGGGACGTCTTCCAACAAAACATGACCTCCGGCGATGAGGGAAGCCAGCATACAGTCAATAACCTCGCTCTTTCCGATGATGACTTTTTGGATGTTTTCTTTGATAGCAGATGCCGTTGCAGCACATTTCGGAATGTTCATAATGCCTCCATTCTCATTTTGAATCCGCAGCCCTAAAACAAAACCACGGTTAAAATGCTCGTATTTGTTAGCTATAGTATACGGTATTTGTCAAAAATGTACAATAGAAAGATATATCTTTTTAAGATGTGGGAATTTGCCGTCCGGTATGATCAATGCGGTAGGAATCCCGGTGAATGAGAGCGGAGACAGGCAGGAACGAATAGCCCTGCTCTTTTAATCCGCGGATCAGATCGGGAAGGGCGGCAGCTGTGTAGCGTGCGCCGTTATGGAGCAGCAGGATTGCACCATTTTCGAGTTTTTTGTGATGGAGGCAGCGATCCAGAATATCCGTAACACCGTAATCCTTCCAGTCCAGACTGTCCACAGACCATTGGATCGCATAATAGCCGCAGCCAGTGGCAGTCTGGATCACGGTATTGTCGTAGCTTCCGTAAGGGGGTCGAAACAGATCCATTTTGATTCCGGTCACTTGAAAGACTGCTTCATAAGCGCCGTCCAGTTCACGGCGGATCGTGTCAGCAGACTTTCCGGCAAGATCCAGATGGGTGTCACCGTGACTGCCGATGTCGTGTCCGGCTGCAGCGATCGCTTTTACGTCTTCCGGATATTGGCGCACCCAGTCGCCGGTGAGAAAAAACGTCGCTCTTACATCGGATTCTGTCAGTGTTGCGAGAATATCCGCCAGATCTTCATTGCCCCATGCACCGTCAAAGGTGAGGGCAACGACCGGATCTTCTGTTTCGACACTGTAGATCGGCAGCAGACGTTCACCGGAAGTGGAGGCAGTCAGTGCTTTTGGAAGAAAGAGTGCGCAGGAGAGAAAAAAGAGGACAGAAGCAGACCAGAGAAATGTCAGACGGCGTTTCATGAAAACCTCGAAAGAGCTCTTTCTGATAAAACTATGAAATAAAATGTAAAAATAGAATTCGCAGCGCGATCCACGCGGAGCGCTTTTTGCTTTCTAGGAAATGCGACGCAATTTCCTAGAAAGCAGAAATACCCCGTTGCCACAAAAGTGACAACGGGGCATTTTAAAACATTTGGAAGTTTAAATTACACAATACCCTGAGCTTCCATTGCGTTTACAATCTTCTCGAAACCTGCAATGTTTGCACCTGCAACATAGTTGCCGGGTACGTCGTAACGCTTTGCAGCATCATCAACCTTCTCGAAGATACCGGTCATGATCTGATGCAGCTTCGCATCCACTTCTTCAAAGGTCCAGCTCAGTCTCTGGCTGTTCTGGCTCATTTCCAGAGCGGAAGTAGCAACACCACCAGCGTTTGCTGCCTTACCAGGCATGAACATGATACCGTTCTCAAGATAGAAGTCAGTAGCTTCCTGAGTGGAAGGCATATTAGCACCCTCTGCTACAAGGAAGCAGCCATTTGCCTTCAGAGCCTTGGCATCTTCCAGATTCAGCTCGTTCTGAGTTGCGCACGGAAGAGCCAGATCACACTTGATAGTCCAGATGCCCTTACCCTCAGTGTAAGTAGCGGAAGGACGACGCTCTGCGTACTCTTTGATACGACCGCGCTTTACTTCCTTGATATCCTTTACGATGTCCAGATCAATGCCTTCCGGATCGTATACATAGCCGTTGGAGTCGCTCATAGCAACAACCTTTGCGCCAAACTGCTGAGCCTTCTCAGTAGCGTAGATTGCTACATTACCGGAACCGGAGATAACAACGGTCTGTCCGGCCAGTTCTTTGCCAACGCTCTTTAACATCTCATCTACCATGTAGATCAGACCATAACCGGTAGCCTGGGTTCTTGCCAAAGAACCACCATAGGTCAGACCTTTACCGGTCAGAACACCCTCGTACAGACCAGTGATACGTTTGTACTGACCGTACAGATAGCCGATCTCTCTTGCGCCTACACCGATATCACCGGCAGGAACGTCTACATCAGCGCCGATGTGACGATACAGCTCGGTCATAAAGCTCTGGCAGAATGCCATAACTTCACGGTCAGACTTGCCCTTGGGATCGAAATCGGAACCGCCCTTGCCGCCGCCGATGGGCAGACCGGTCAGAGAGTTCTTGAAGCACTGTTCAAAACCTAAGAATTTGATAATGCTCTGGTTTACAGAAGGATGCAGTCGCAGACCACCCTTATACGGACCAATCGCACTATTGAACTGAACACGGAAACCGCGGTTTACCTGAGTCTGTCCCTTATCATCCACCCACGGTACACGGAAGGTGATGATACGCTCCGGCTCAGTCATGCGCTCCAGAAGAGCGATGCTGCGGTAATGCTCTTCATTCTTTTCGATTACCATACGAAGAGAATTCAGAACTTCGCCGACTGCCTGATTAAATTCCGGCTCGGCGGGATTCTTGGCAGCTACTTTTTCCAAAACTTCATCAACATAAGACATTGGATTTCTCCTCCTCACATAATAGGATGTATTTATGAAAACAGCAATTTGCTGCAATCATCATTTGTCAAACTCATCCGGATCAAATTCCGGTCCGTGGTCGTGCATATGATGATGCTCTTCACAGCAGGGGCAGTCATCCTCGTTGTGTCCTCTCATCGGAGCGGATTCAGAATTGTAAAATTCCTTGCCGACTACATTATGAAAAGTACGGGAAGCCTCTACAATATGAGAGATCACATTTTTCACTTCTTTAGGATGCTTAATGTTTTCAAGGTGGATCTCCTTGTCCGCATCCACACGGACACGCAAGCAGATCGTACCGGTACCGAACAGCTTCTGACCAAGTGTGCGCTCCAATTTCAGATCAATGATGCGATACAGAAGTGTCTCATCGGAAACGGATTTGAAAAAGCCGCGGTCGATATGTAATCTGCCGTTGGAAATCTCATAGCGAGTAAAGCTGAACGGGAACCAAGCCCAATGTTTGCGATCCTTCCAGATCAACTCTTTTCCGGTCAGATCTTCAGACTGATTTAAGTATGCCATACGCACCTCCTCACAGAGTAACGGGAATCCCCCTCTGTATTTTGAAACTCTGATACGTTACCAGTATAGCGGAATAAAGCAAAAATCACAAGAAAAAAATGAAAAACCGGAGACATTTTTAGTCTCCGGCAATCTGCTCATGTTTTTCAAGAACGTTGGACGAGCGGTTCAAAATCGCATATAAGCGCAGTAATCTGGGGCGATTGTACCGCTGGATTAGGATAAAAGGGACATTTCCCAATGCAAATAAAATTGAGAGAATCAGGCTGGCGGATCCGGTACAGACCGTCCGACAGGTAAAGCCGACGGGAATCAGGATCATATGTACAAACTCTGCTACACAGGTCTCCTGAATCAGCTGTTCCACTTCGCTGGCATTCATGCGTCTTGTTACTTTCTTTGGCATGATGAGCGATGGGAAAATGCGGCTCATGTCCGGAAGAATGTCTTTCCAGTGGCTGATATGAAAGCGGTCGTAAAACCTGCCATTCTTCTCAAATGCAAATGCGCGGAATGGAAATGTATCCGCATGAAACCAGGTGCGCGGAAGCATCCGGCCAATAAAAAATGCTAAAATACCGACAATCGCTAAGTAGATCACACAATGAATCATGATATCCTCCTCACATAAAAAGACAATCATTCTCTTGTATTTTAAAAACCAAACTTCAACGTAACCTCAAAATTCGAAAGAAAAACAGAAAAAAGACAGAAGATAAACGGGAAAAGCCGTGACAAGAGCTGAAAACACCGCTATAATAAGAGGAATGGTTGCAAAAAGAACGAGTGGGAGGGGAGAATGATGTTTCAGATTCTGATCGTGGAAGATGATGCGCATGTGCGAAGTCTGTTGCGGACGATCCTGACAGATGCCGGATATTCCTGCACGACGGCAGTGGACGGGATGGATGCATTGCTGCGGATGGATGAGGAGCATGTGGATCTGGCAATCGTAGATGTGATGATGCCGCGGATGGATGGCAATGAATTTACGAGAACGTTGCGTGAGACACAGTGTGAGATTCCGATTCTGATGCTGACCGCCAGACTTTCCCACGAGGACAAGCGAAAGGGATTTCAGGCAGGGACGGATGATTTTCTGACGAAGCCCTTTGATGAGGAAGAATTGCTCTGGAGAGTGAAAGCGTTGCTGCGCCGTTCCCGAATCGTCAGTGAGCAGGAGCTGCAGATCGGCAGCACACATCTGGATTACAGCAACATGCAGGTTCGGGTTGGCGGCGAGCTGGTGCCTGTGACGCCGAAGGAGTTTCTTCTACTCTATAAGCTGTTGTCGTATCCTTCTCAGTTATTCACAAAGCGGCAGATCATGGATGAAATCTGGAATTATGACAGTGACAGCGATGAACATACCGTGGAAGTCCACATCAACCGTCTGCGGGAAAAGTTTCGGGATGACTCGGATTTTTCCATCAAGACGATCCGTGGTTTCGGTTATATGGCGATGACGGACAAAGAGGGCAGTGAAAAGTGAAATATCTGAAAAACACACGCACCGTGATGGCGCTTCTCGTATTTCTTGTGATTGTGGCCTCCACCTTGATTGCAGCAGGGTTATATGCACTTTTGACGATTTTTCATCTCGTGCCGCGGGATACAGTCTTTTCTTTGTGGCTGCCTCTCATTATCGCAGTGACCTGCAATGCCATCGGCGGTATCGGCGCGTCTATCTACTACTCGCATGTGACAAAGCCGATCCGAGATATGGTGGATGCGATGAACAAAATCGCGGACGGCAATTATGATGTGCATCTGTCCGCAGGAGCGAATCTGAAAGAATTGTCAGAACTGACCGACACGCTGAATCGGATGGCGGAGCAGTTGTCCGGAACAGAGACAATGCAGATGGATTTCTTAAATACGATCTCTCATGAGTTTAAGACACCGGTATCTTCAATCCTCGGTTATGCCAGATTGCTGCAAAGAGAAAGTCTTTCTGCAGCCGAGAGAAAAGAATATGCCGGAATTATTATGGAAGAATCCAGACATCTGTCGGAGATGACAACGAACATTTTGCTGCTGACGAAGTATGAAAATACAGAGTTGGTTCAAAATGCCAGCTGCTATTCGTTGGATGAGCAGGTGCGACAGTGCGTGCAGCAGTTGGCACCGGTATGGCTGAAAAAGAACATCGACATGGAGGGGGATTTTGTCCCGGTGAATTATGTCGGCAATGAAGAATTGATGACACACATCTGGAAAAACCTCATTCAAAATGCAATTCAGCACACACCGGAGGGCGGTCAGATCCGCTGTGCGACGAGAGAATTGAAAGACGAAGTTGAGGTTATCGTGCAGGACAATGGCGAGGGGATGTCACCGGAGACACAGGAACGGATTTTTGAGCGCTTTTATCAGGCAGATTCCAGCAGAGGAAGCGGCGGAAATGGTCTGGGATTGTCGATCGTAAAACGTCTGGTAGATCTAAATCAGGGCACGATTCAGGTGGAGAGTGCACTGGGCGCAGGTTCCACTTTTACCATTCGTCTGCCGAAAAAGAGAAACAAACCGAGAAAAGAGGTGCGGGATGAGAATTAAAAATATCAAAATCTACACGCCGGAGCAAACATTTGTACCGGGAGAGATGCGGATCACCGGAGAGTGGATCTCAGAAATCGCATATGAAGATACGTTAGAGCCGGTGATTGGTGAGGAGTGCATCGACGGAGAGGGCGCTTATGCGATGCCCGGATTTCTGGATATGCATTTTCACGGATGCATGGGCGCGGATTTTTGTGACGGGACAGAGGAAGCGGTGCGCACAATCGCGCAGTACGAGGAGTCCATCGGTGTGACGGCGATCGCACCGGCAACGATGACATTGTCTGACGAAGAGTTGGTTGCAATTCTGGAAAATGCAGCAGCCTACCGCAAAAAGCAGCATTTCGGAGGGGAAGACCTTGGTGCGGATCTCATCGGCATCAACATGGAGGGACCATTTATCAGTCCGGTGAAAAAAGGGGCGCAGGACGGCAAGTGGATCAAGCCGTGCGAGGTCGCGTCCTATCGGAAGTATCAGCAGGCGGCGGATGGTCTTGTCAAGGTTATCGGTCTGGCACCGGAGGAAGCGCCTTTTGTGGATTACGTAAAGACGGTCAGCAAAGAGGTGGTTGTGTCTCTGGCGCACACGAATGCACCTTATGAGACGGCAGCAGCCGCAATCTGTGCAGGAGCCAGCCATGCGGTTCATCTGTACAATGCGATGCCGCCGTTCCACCACAGAGATCCCGGTGTAGTGGGTGCTGTGGCAGAGGCGAACGATGTGACTGCTGAACTGATCTGTGACGGAATCCATGTTCATCCGGCAATGGTGCGTGCCACATTTCAGATGCTCGGCGCAGAGCGGATGATTCTCATCAGCGATAGTATGCGTGCAACCGGTCTGGCAGACGGTACTTACACACTGGGTGGTCAGGAAGTATCTGTCCATGGAAAAGAAGCCAGACTTGTCTCAGACGGTGCGCTGGCGGGATCGGTGACATCCCTTCCGGACTGTGTGCGGACCATTGTAAAACAGATGGGGATTCCGTTGGAGACAGCAGTTGCTTGCGCAACGATGCATCCGGCAAAACGACTTGGAATGTCAGATACCTATGGAGTGCTGGCAGAGGGAAGACGGGCGGATGTTGTGCTGTGGAATCCGGATCTGGAGTTGCAGATGGTACTCCATCGCGGAAAGAAAGTAAAGACAAATTAACGGAGAAAAAGAAAGGGTCAACGAACTTATTAGATGGATCAAGAATATATGAAAGAAAAACCGGTACTGCCTCTGGTTGTTTCCATGGGGCTGCCTATGACACTGTCCATGCTGGTAAATGCATTGTATAACATTGTGGACAGTTACTTTGTCGCAAAGATCAGTGAGGATGCGATGACAGCGCTCTCCCTTGTCTACCCGATTCAGAACATCATCAATTCGGTGGGCGTCGGATTTGGCATCGGCATCAATGCAGTGATCGCGATTTACCTCGGTGCGAAAAAGCAGGAGGATGCAGATCATGCGGCAACGATGGGCGTGCTGTTGAATTTCCTTCACGGAATCCTCATGATGATCGGTGCACTGGTCATCATGCCTGCATTTTTGCGGTTGTTTACGAACTCGGAAACCGTGTTTTCGATGGGACTGGAATACTCGACGCGGGTGTTCTGGTTTACGATTCCGCTGGCAGTATCTGTGACTTTCGAAA
The DNA here is from genome assembly GCA_934234215.1 of uncultured Cuneatibacter sp. Lineage (GTDB taxonomy): Bacteria > Bacillota > Clostridia > Lachnospirales > Lachnospiraceae > CAKQHB01. The sequence continues at coordinate 16,405 of CAKQHB010000014.1, read as the reverse complement.
AGATTTTTCAGTCGGTAGGTCGAATGAAAGTGTCGATGCTCTGCATGATGATTGGCTGTATTGTGAACATCATTCTCGATCCGATCATGATCTTCGGTATCGGTCCGGTTCCGGCAATGGGCATTCGCGGAGCAGCATATGCCACCGGTATCGGTCAATTGGCGAGTCTGGCGGGATATCTGACATTCTGTGTGGTCCGTCCGCTGCCGGTTCGCATCCGTCTGAAAAATCTGCACTGGGACGGCGCACTGTGCCGCAAGATTTATTCCGTCGGTATTCCGGCAACGCTGAATATGGGACTTCCTTCTGTTCAGATATCTGCTTTAAATGGAATTCTGGCGGCTTATCCGGGCGGCTATGTTCTCGTTCTCGGTGCATATTATAAATTGCAGACATTCCTGTATCTGACGGCAAATGGAGTCGTACAGGGTATGCGTCCGCTGATCGGATATAACTACGGAGCGGGAGAGCACAAGAGAGTGCAGCAGATCTTCCGCACGGCGCTGGTGCTGATCATGTCTGTCATGGTACTTGGCACGGGACTGTGTATGGCGATTCCCGGAACACTCATCGGTCTGTTCACAGAGAATGCAGAGACTGTCCGGATGGGCGTACAGGCACTGCGGTTTATCAGTATTGGATTTATCATCTCCAGCGTGTCCGTCACTGTATCCGGCGCTCTGGAAGGTCTGGGCAAGGGAATGCCGTCACTGGTGATCTCCCTGCTGCGTTACCTCGTCATCCTGCTTCCCATCGCATTTGTGCTGAGTCGGATCATCGGACCGGCAGGCGTGTGGAATGCATTCTGGATCACAGAGTTCATGACCGCAGGCGTTGCATTTTTGCTGTATCGAAAAGAAGTGCTTGGCCGAAAGTGAAAATAAAATACACGGAAAAATGAAAAAATTTTCATCTCCCCACAAAAATCCTTTTATGTTAAAATAGTGTCAGAACAATTTCAGAAAGGAATGATTGGGGAGATGATTTTTTCTTTTTTTCAAAATGGCGTAGTCGCTGATTTTGTTTTGGAAGCATCCGCATACAGCGGTATTCGAAAAATCGCAGAGAAAGTTCGGGAGGATGTGCGTCTTGTTACCGACGGAAAGCCGGAGCTTGTGAGTGAGCCGAGGACCGGACATCCTGCAGTTGTAATTGGCACGATTGGAAAGAGTGAGAGGCTGGACGCGTTGGAGCAGGCGGGCGCGATCGACCTGTCCAAAGTGCGCGGAAAGCGGGAAGTGTATGCATTTGCAGTGATAGAGATGCAGGGACAGCCGATGCTTGTCATTGCCGGAAGCGATAAGAGAGGCACGATTTATGGATTGTTCCATCTCTCTGAGACGCTGGGAGTTTCTCCGTTTGTGAACTGGTGCCATGTCTGGCCGACAAAGCGGGAACTTGTAGAGTTGACAGAGGCAGAAAATTGTATTTCGAGAGAGCCGTCTGTGAAGTTTCGTGGATTTTTCATTAACGATGAGTGGCCTGCGTTCGGCAATTGGGTAATGAAAAACTTTGGCGGATTTAATGCAAAAGCCTATGAGAATATTTTTGAGCTGCTGCTGCGCTTAAAGGGTAATTATATGTGGCCTGCTATGTGGACCTCCCGTTTTGGCGAGGATGGTCCGGGGTTGGCAAATGCAGAGCTGGCGGACGAACTGGGTGTGATTATGGGTATGTCCCACCACGAGCCTTGTCTGCGGCAGGGAGAAGATTACAAGCATCTGCGGGGCAAGGACTCTATTTATGGAGATGCATGGAATTTCCGGACAAACAGAGAGGGAATCATCCGCTTCTGGGAGGATGGTCTGAAGCTGCGCGGCAAGTTTGAAAATGTCATCACAGTCGGCATGCGCGGCGAGGCAGACACTGCGATTCTTGGGCAGCACGCGACTCTGGCAGATAATATCGAGCTGCTGCGGGAGGTTTTAAAAGTACAGAGAGAACTGATTGGCAAATATGTAAACGAGGATCTGAGTCAGGTGCCTCGTATGATCGCACTATATAAAGAAGTTGAAAAGTTTTTCTACGGCAATGAAGAGGCGAAAGGTCTGATTGGCTGCAAGGAGTTAGAGGATGTGATCCTGATGCTCTGCGATGATAATTTTGGCAATTTGCGTACACTGCCCACCGAAGAGATGCGCAAGCACCCCGGCGGATACGGCATGTATTACCATTTTGATTATCATGGATGGCCGATCTCTTACGAGTGGGTCAACAGCACACATCTGACAAAGGTGTGGGAGCAGATGACGATGGCATATGATTTCGGCATTCGTGATCTGTGGATCGTCAATGTGGGCGATATCTGTACGCAGGAGTTCCCGCTGGCTTATTTCTTAGATCTGGCATATGATTTTGACCGCTGGGGCACAAAGGCAATTAACCAGACGGAATATTATACGAGACAGTGGATCAGGCAGCAGTTTGGCAGTGTTTTTACAGATGCCGATCTGGATCGGGTATACGACCTTGTGGATGGCTATACGCGGATCGCGCAGGCGCGTCGTCCGGAGGCGATGAATGCAGATGTTTATGATCCGGTGACAGATCTGGAGACGGAGCGTCTGTTGGCAGAGGTCGAGCGTCTTCTGGCAGAGGCGGAAGAACTGAGAAAGCTAGTTCCGGAGAAGATGCTGACGGCATTTATTTCTCTGATTTATTATCCGGCAGTTGCAGATCTGAATCTGTATCAGATGCAGTTATATGCAGGACTGAATCATTATTATGCAAATGAGGGCGCGGTCATTGCGAATGGGTATGGCACAAGAATCGCAGAATGCCTGGAGCGTGATCGTGAAATTGTGGACGAGTATCATGCATTGGCAGATGGCAAGTTCTATGGAATGGGACTGTCTCAGCACATTGGATTCCGTCGCTGGAATGAGGATGAGTGCCAGAATCCGGTACAGATGCATGTTTTTCCGGCAAATAAGCCGAGATTGGTTGTGACAGTGGAAGGAAAACGGGGACATATTTCCGGAACGCGCTGGTTGCCGAATCGTCTGTATGTGGACGCATTTTTGGAGCCGGATGTGAACGAGACGGCGCTGCGGGTGTACAGCATCAGTGATCTGGATGGAGAATATACGATCGAGAATACCGTGCCGTGGATTACATGCAGCACGCAGGGCGGTACAGTAAATGGTGCAAAACCGATGGAGCGTATTGTACTGACCATTGACCGGGCACAGATTGCAAAAGAATTTGGTTCGGACAAGGCGGTGGGGGAATTCCATATCACAACACCGGTGGGCGAGTGCATTGTGGAAGTTTCCGCACAGAATGCGCCGACTGAAAGTTATGAAAAGAACACATTTCTCACTCGCAGAGGCTACGCATCTATTGAAGCAGGACATTATACGAAGCTGGGGGATGGCAGAGACGGTGCGGTATTTGCAGAAATCGATGGCTTTGGCAGAACAGTATCCGGTCTGAAGGTATTCCCGACAACGGCGTATTTTACAGCCGGAGAAGATGCTCCTTATGTAGAATATCAGATCATGACAGAGGAAGCCGGAACGTATGGCGTAGAAGTTTATGCACATCCGTCCAATCCGGCAACAATGGAAAACACGATCTGCTATGGCATTCAGTGTGGCGATGGAGAAGTGCAGGTATGCAATATCATTCCGGAGGGACAGCGTGTGGATGACAGCGACCTGACCTGGTCTGCGGGAGTGCTGGACAACATTCGCAAGCATATTTGCCATATTACCTGTGAGAAGGGTGTGAATCGGATTCGAATTTATGCTGTGACACCGGGATTTGCATTGGAAAAGCTGGTTGTTTATCAGGAAGGTCACAAACCGGCAGAAACATATCTTGGACCGGTGGAGACCTGGTATGTCGGAAAGAACTAAAACAAAAAATCTGGTGGTCGATTCCCATGGGATGGATGCTGGCAGATGTAGCCGGCGGCGCGCTGTGTCGAAAAAATTGAAATCTTTAGAGAGATTTCATACAAAAGCAGTTGAAAAATAAAAAATTATCAAGTATAATTCTAAATGGATTCCGAGGGACTTCTGTTAGAACAAAGTTTACCGGAGTCGTTAAACCACTTTTTTATGGGATTTCGCAGATTCTGCATCTGCGGATATAATTCACAATGAAGAAAAGGAGTTAGTGGTAAAATGGCAGAGATCAATTTAAGCAAGTATGGTATCACAGGAACTACTGAGATCGTGCACAACCCTTCTTACGAGCAGCTGTTCGAAGAGGAGACCAAGGCTGATCTGATCGGTTATGAAAAGGGTCAGGTAAGTGAACTGGGTGCAGTGAACGTTAAGACTGGTGTTTATACCGGACGTTCTCCTAAAGATAAGTACATCGTTATGGATGAGAATTCCAAGAACACCGTATGGTGGACTACCGATGAGTACAAGAACGACAACCATCCTCTGAGCGAAGAGAACTGGGCTGCATTAAAGGAAATCGCAAAGAAGGAGCTGTCCAATAAGAGACTGTTTGTTGTTGATGCTTTCTGTGGTGCAAATAAGGATACCCGTATGGCAATCCGTTTCATCGTAGAAGTAGCTTGGCAGGCACACTTCGTAACCAACATGTTCATCAAGCCTTCTGAAGAAGAGCTGGAGAACTTCGAGCCGGATTTCGTTGTTTACAACGCTTCCAAGGCTAAGGTTGAGAACTACAAGGAGATGGGTCTGAACTCTGAGACAGCTGTAGCATTCAACATCACCAGCCGCGAGCAGGTTATCATCAACACCTGGTACGGTGGAGAGATGAAGAAGGGTATGTTCTCCATGATGAACTACTACCTGCCTCTGAAGGGCATGGCTTCCATGCACTGCTCCGCAAATACCGATCTGAACGGTGAGAACACCGCTATCTTCTTCGGTCTGTCCGGAACTGGTAAGACTACCCTGTCTACCGATCCTAAGCGTCTGCTGATCGGTGATGACGAGCACGGCTGGGATGACAATGGCGTATTCAACTTCGAAGGTGGATGCTACGCTAAGGTTATCAACCTGGATAAGGATTCTGAGCCGGATATCTACAACGCAATCAGACGCGACGCTCTGTTAGAGAACGTAACTCTGGATGCTAACGGCGTAATCGACTTCAACGATAAGAGTGTAACCGAGAATACTCGTGTATCTTATCCGATCAACCACATTAAGAACATCGTTCGTCCGGTATCTTCCGCTCCGGCTGCTAAGAACGTAATCTTCCTGTCTGCAGATGCATTCGGCGTACTGCCGCCTGTATCCATCCTGACTCCTGAGCAGACTCAGTACTACTTCCTGTCCGGTTTCACTGCAAAGCTGGCTGGTACAGAGCGTGGTATCACTGAGCCGACTCCTACCTTCTCTGCTTGCTTCGGCCAGGCATTCCTGGAGCTGCATCCTACAAAGTATGCAGAAGAGCTGGTTAAGAAGATGGAGAAGAGCGGTGCTAAGGCATACCTCGTTAACACAGGATGGAACGGAACCGGAAAGCGTATCTCCATTAAGGATACTCGTGGTATCATCGATGCTATCCTGAGCGGCGCTATCCTGAACGCTCCGACCAAGAAGATCCCTCACTTCGATTTCGAAGTTCCGACCGAACTGCCGGGCGTTGACAGCGGCATTCTGGATCCTCGCGACACCTACGCAGATGCTTCTGAGTGGGAGACCAAGGCACAGGATCTGGCTGGCAGATTCATCAAGAACTTTGCTAAGTACGAAGGCAACGAAGCTGGTAAGGCTCTGGTATCTGCAGGTCCTCAGCTGTAATTGCTGATTGTAGACTGAAAAGTTTATACCAAAACTCCAAGGGGGTGTGCTTCGGCACATCCCCTCTTTTGCTTTATGGGATAGCCATAAAGCAAAAGAGAGTTTTGCACGGATCTTTGGATATACTATCAATAAGGAGGTATTGCGATGTGTACAGCAGCAACGTATCAGACAAAAGATTTTTATATGGGCAGGACGCTGGATTATGAGTTTTCCTATGGGGAACAGATCGCGATTATGCCGCGCAACTACCCGTTGGAGTTCCGACATGATGGCAAGACGGAAGAGCATTATGCGATCATTGGCATGGCGCATATGGCAGGCAACTACCCGCTGTTCTATGATGCAGTCAATGAAAAGGGACTTGGCATGGCTGGATTGAATTTTGTTGGAAATGCAAATTACGCAGAAGTGCAGCAGGGCAGACGTAATGTGGCGCAGTTTGAATTTATTCCGTGGATTTTATCGCAGTGTGCAGATCTTGCGGAGGCGAAAGCATTGCTTGCCGAGATGAATCTGGTGGGCACACCCTACAGCGAGCAGCTTCCGGCAGCACAGCTGCATTGGATCATTGCGGACCGCACCGGTGCGATTACGATAGAGTCGATGATGGATGGTCTGCATGTGCATGAGAATCCAGTGGGAGTTTTGACAAATAATCCGCCCTTTGAGACACAGATGTTTTTGCTGAACAATTACAGACATTTGTCCACGAAGCAGCCGGAAAATACGTTTTCGGAGCAGCTGGACCTGCAGACGTACAGCCGTGGCATGGGAGCGCTGGGACTTCCGGGAGATCTTTCTTCTGCGTCCAGATTTGCTCGCGTGGCTTTTACAAAGCTGCATGCGGTTTCGGATGAGACAGAGGAAGCCAGTGTTGGACAGTTCTTTCACATCTTAGGTTCTGTAGATCAGCAGCGCGGATGCTGCGAAGTCACAGAGGACAAGTATGAGATTACGATCTACACGTCCTGTTGGAATGCACAGAAAGGCATTTACTACTACACGACCTACACGAATCACCAGATTACCGCAGTGGATATGCATCGCGAGAATCTGGATGGCGTGGAAGTAATTGCATATCCGATGCTGCAAAAAGAAGAAATCCGGTGGCAGAATTAAGAGAAGTGGAGGAACATATGAAAAAGTGGGGAGCAGTATTTCAGGAGCGATTTCCGTACAAAGCATTTTTGATGTCGTTGATTACATTTGGGCTATCGTATGGATTCTACAAAGGAGTCATCGATAACTATCTGGCGGAGATGGTGTCCATGACAGCGTTTGACAAAGGTGTTTCGGAATTCTTCCGGGAATTGCCGGGCTTGCTCCTGGTGGTGATTTTAGCAGTGTTTTATACATCACCGGCGGAGCGGATCTACAAAATCGGTGCGGTGATCATGGTTGTGGGCATGACGCTGCAGGGAATCCTGCCTTATGGAAAGGCATTCGCGATATTCGCGATTTTTCTGTATTCCATGGGTGACCATATGCAGCAGGGAACAAAAAACAGTATCACGCTGGGCTATGCAAAAGAAAATCATGGCGGCGAAGCATTGGGTGTGCAGAACTCTATCTATCAGATCGGGACACTGGTGGGATATGTGGTTATCATTGTAGTGTTTGCAATTTTTGCAGATGCGTCATTCCTGTATCGACCGATCTTTCTTTGCTCAGCAGCGATTATCGTAATCGGATTTTTGTTTACGCTGCAGATGACAAGCATCAGTAAGACAGACAAATCGAAGAGCCGGTTTTATTTCCGGAAGAAATATCGCAAGTATTATATGCTGGAAGTCTTTTACGGAGCGAGAAAACAGGTGTTCTTTACATTCGGACCGTATGTGCTCGTATTATTTTATGGAGCAGATGCCATGACGATCAGTTTGTTATTTGCAATTTCAGCAATCTGCTGTTTCTTTGCAGCGCCGATTGTCGGCAAGATCATTGACCGGCTGGGATATAAAGTTGTGATGATTTCTGATACGTTGATCCTGGTGATCGTGTGCTTCTTTTACGGATTTGCACATCATATTTTCCCGATGCCTGTGGCATTTGTCATTTGCTGTGTGAATTATATTCTGGATTCTGTGATCTCATTGGCATCGATGGCATCCAATGTGTATGTGCAGGATATTTCCGATACGCCGGAGGAAGTGAAAGCGACATTATCTACGGGACTGTCGGTCAATCATGCAATCACGATTCTGATTGCGCTGTCTGGTGGATGGATCTGGCAGACACTTGGCATCGAGACATTGTTTGTGTTGTCGGCGGTGCTGGGACTGTGCAACAGTGCTTATGCGGCGACGATCAAGGTGAAAAAGTAAAACATAGAGGCTCAGTTATTACAGGTGGAAGATCCATCAGTTCGCGTAGAAAAAAGAAATCCTGCATGGTGTGAGTCCGGCTTTTCCCACATATTCAGAAAATCCTGGATTTCTGGCGGCTGCTTGCCCTTACGCCAGGCCAGCAGGATTTCCGTGGTCAGGTCTGTATCGGCGATGGAGCAGGCTTTCAGACGGCTGGAATATTGCTGCATAGAGGCGGAGACTGGAATGGTCACGAAAAAGCGGATGGAAGCAGAAGCATAAGAACACAGAAAATTCGCAAAAAAGTTTTGCTGGCTCGTTGACAGAAATTAAAATAGGTGTTATAGTACATATAGAACAAAGGAAGGAGGATGGTTGATACCGTCCTCCTGTTGTTGTATCAAAAATGCAACGCTTTGAATCAGAAATTAGTAGGTGTGAGAGGAGTGAGAAGCATGAAGCGGGATTATTATGAAGTATTAGGTGTCAGCCGGAATGCGGACGCTGCCACCATCAAGAAAGCATACAGAAAACTGGCAAAGAAGTATCATCCGGACAGTAACGTGGGCAATGCCAGTGCAGAAGAGCATTTTAAAGAAGTAAATGAAGCATACGGTGTTCTCGGAGACGAGAAGAAACGGAAGCTGTACGATCAGTACGGAACAGCTGCATTTGAAGAGGGATTCCAGCCGGGCGGCGGTTATCAGTCCGGCGGACCGTTCCAGGGATTCCACAGTTCTTCCGGCGGTCCTGGCGGCTATCAGGAGTTTCACTTCACCGGCGGCGATGGCGCGGACATGGATGACATTTTGAAGAATCTGTTCGGAGGCGGCTTCGGCGGAGCCAGTGGATTCCGCGGTCGGAGCAGCTCCCGCAGCACCGGTGGATTTCGCGACGCAGATGGATTCGGCGGTTTCGGCGGCAGTCCGTTTGGAGCAGGCAGAGAGTCCAGTCGTGGCTCGGATGTGACAGCGGAAGTGGAGCTGACGTTTGAGGAAGCAGCTCTCGGCGGCAAGAAGCGAGTACAGCTGCAGGATGGCACGGGTAAGGTGCAGACGCTGGAGATTAACATTCCGGCGGGCATCGACACTGGCAAGACGATCCGTCTGAAAGGCAAGGGCAATCCGGGAAGATCCGGCGCAGGCGATTTGTTGTTGAAGGTCACGATCAAGGACAAACCGGGTTATGAGCGAAAGGGCATGGATGTGTACACGACCGCAGCGATTCCGTTCACAACGGCAGTCTTTGGCGGGGAGGCGAAAGTTCACACGCTGTATGGCGATGTTCTGTGCAAAATCAAAGCCGGTACACAGTCTGGCAGCAAAATCCGACTGAGAGGCAAGGGTATCGTGTCCATGACGCAGCCTTCGGTACACGGAGATCAGTATGTGACCGTACAGATCGCAGTGCCGAGAAATCTGACACCTGCAGCTGCTCAGAAGCTGAAAGAGTTTCAGGTGGAATATGAGAAGTCACAGGCGGGAAGCTGGAGCAGCGGACACGCAGCAAATTAAACAATAAAAATTGGGAGCGAAAGCGGAACAATCTCGGAAAAGCGGGGTTGTTCTGCCTTTTTATTTTCTTGATAAATCATTTGGATTCCAGTATAATGAAAATAGTAGTCTTTTTCTTTCAAAGAGACTGGATTTTCAGAAAACAGGAGGAAGAAAACGTGGAGAAATCAACAGTTTATTTTACAGATTTCCGGTGTCCTGTTGGCACAAGCCAGCTGGATAAGCTGAAAAAGCTGTGTGTCGCAGCCGGAATCAAGAACATCGACATGGAAGGTAAGTTTGTGGCAATCAAGATGCATTTTGGCGAGCTGGGAAATATGGCATTCCTGCGCCCGAACTATGCAAAAGTGGTTGCAGATCTGTGTAAAGAGCAGGGCGGTATGCCTTTTCTGACAGACTGCAATACCCTGTATCCCGGCAGCAGAAAGAATGCACTGGAGCATTTGGATTGTGCAAATCTGAATGGCTTTAACCCGATTACCACGGGATGTCAGATCATCATCGGCGATGGACTGCGTGGAACGGACGAGGTGGAAGTACCGGTAGTCAACGGTGAGTATTGTAAGACTGCCCGCATCGGACATGCGATCATGGATGCAGACATCTTCATCAGTCTGAATCATTTCAAAGGACATGAAGCGACTGGCTTTGGCGGCGCGATCAAGAACATCGGTATGGGCTGCGGAAGCCGTGCCGGTAAGATGCAGCAGCATGCCAGCGGAAAGCCTGCAATCAAGGAGGATGTCTGTCGTGGCTGTCACCGCTGCGCAAAGGAGTGCGGCAGTGACGCGATTACATATGTGAACAACAAGGCTGTCATTGATTATGACAAGTGCAAGGGCTGCGGACGCTGCATCGGTGCCTGCAGCTTTGACGCCGTTTACAATCCCAACGACAGTGCCAATGAGCTGTTAGACCGCAAGATGGCAGAGTATGCACAGGCAGTCTGTCATGGCCGTCCCTGCTTCCATGTATCTCTGGTGCAGGATATCAGCCCGAACTGCGATTGCCACGGTGAGAACGACGCACCAATCCTGCCGGATATCGGAATGTTCGCAAGCTTTGATCCGGTTGCACTGGATCAGGCGTGCGCCGATGCCTGTCTGCAGGCAACACCGATCGCAAACAGCCAGTTGGGAGAGCATCTGGCAGAGCCGGGATGGCATTGTCACCACGATCATTTCAAGGATTCCAATCCGAACATTGAGTGGAAGGCAACGCTGGAACAGGCAGAAAAGATCGGTCTTGGCACAAGACAGTATGAGCTGAAGAGAATCAAATAACAACAGACAGGGAGGAACCTGCATCATGTATTCAGCATCAAAAGAACGATATGCACAGATGGAATATAACCGCTGCGGAAACAGTGGTCTGAAGCTGCCGAAGGTGTCATTGGGACTGTGGCACAATTTTGGTGATACGTCGAATCTGCAGAATATGAAAGAACTTTGTTTTACGGCATTTGACAATGGTATCACGCAGTTTGATCTGGCGAATAACTATGGTCCGGAGCCGGGCAGCGCAGAAAAGAATCTGGGTAAGATCTTAAAAGAAGATCTGGGCGCATACCGGGATGAACTGATTATCACCACTAAAGCCGGATACAAGATGTGGGATGGCCCTTATGGAGACTGGGGCAGCCGCAAGTATCTGCTGTCCAGTCTCGATCAGAGTCTGAAACGTCTCGGACTGGATTATGTGGATATTTTTTATCATCACCGGATGGACCCGGACACTCCGCTGGAGGAGTCCATGGGAGCACTGGCAAGTGCGGTGCAGAGCGGAAAAGCGCTGTATGTCGGACTGTCCAAATACGATGGTGAGAATCTGGAAAAGGCGACAAAGATTCTGGAGGAGCTGCATTGTCCGTTTATCATCAACCAGAACCGGTATTCTATCTTTGACCGGACAATCGAGCAGGATGGTCTGAAAGAGATGACGGCAAAGCTGAAAAAAGGACTGATCACATTCAGCCCGCTGGCACAGGGACTTCTGACGGATCGCTATCTGCACGGAATCCCGGAGGACAGCCGCATCCGCACCGATGGAAGATTTTTGCACGAGGATGTACTGAATGAGCACAGGCTGGAGCAGATCAGACGTCTGAATGATCTGGCGGCACAGAGAGGAGAAAAACTCTCGGAGATGGCATTGGGATGGATTCTGCAGCATCCGGATGTGACGAGCGTGCTCATTGGCGCTTCGAAGCCGCAGCAGATATTGGATAACATCAAAGCAATCCACTGCACACCGTTCACGGAGGAAGAATTGCGGTTGATTGATGAGATTTCTCTGGATGAAGCATAATAAAATGAGAAAAAGAGAACTTCATGGGATTTCCATGATCCCATTTGGACTTCTGGCTGGATTTGCAGAAGATGACGAGATTCGAATCACAGAGTTGGCGGAAGAGGGATTTTGCTTTCGCACACTGGAACCGGTTGAGAAGATCAGCCGGTTCCGATTTTGTTTTTATGACATGGCGGCATCAGAATATCAGGAGGTTGCGGTCACACAGTTTGAACTTTTGGAATCAAGATCCGATACAGTGGGCATTCCGGTGTACGAATACACGGTGTATACGGAGCAGGGGGCTTACCGAAGTCACGCACAGGCAATGATCCTGCAGTACGACCGATTTGTGCGTCAGAAGCTGAGTCTGGAAGAAGGCGAGTGGTCGGAGGCGATGTGCGGCTATCCGGCGAAGAAGGATGCTGATTTTGCGAAAAACCTTGCGGAGCAGAAGCGGGCGTGGTTTGCAGCATGTGTGGAAACAATGACAGCATCAGATACAGAGCTGCTGACAGAGTCAGAGCTTGCGTTGGAGCTGGATCGACCGGAACTATATGAGCAGTATGCTGCGATGCCATTTGCGCAGTTTCTGGACTGGTACTGGCAGGAAAATAAGGCGGTGGAGCTGCAGAAATGGTTGCCGGTTCCGACGAGATTGTATCTTGGAAATGCATTTTGCCATCTGCTGTTTCCACCAGAAAATCAGTTGTTTGCCATGCTGGAAAAGGCACGGGAGGAATCGTTGGCAGTGACTGTGACATTTTCCTATGTGCGGGAATATTTGCTGACGGAGACAAAAGCATTGTTAAAGCGGCTGGCGGCATGGTGCCGGGCAAATGACTGCGCGGTGGAGATTGTTGTAAATGACTGGAGCATGTTTTCGATGCTGGCAGATGCGCGGGATGTGCTGGTGCCATGTTTCGGAACGCTTTTGAACAAACGAAAAAAAGATCCCCGGATGTGCTACAAAAAAGGAGATACCGGGCTGTTTGCACAAAACAACGTCAATGCGTCATTTTATCGAACGTATCTGGAAGAGAGGTATGGCATCCAAAGCTACGAATGGGAGAGCTGCGGATACACACAGCAGCTTCCGGAAACGGCGAATCACCTGCATGTGCCGTTTTATCAGACGAACACCTCGCAGTATTGTCCGCTGTATGCTGTCTGCAAATACGGAGAGCGGGGCAGACAGGAGCTGCCGGTGAACTGTCCGGAATATTGCAGCAAGCAAGTGTTTTTGTATCCGAAGCATTTGAACATGGTGGGACGGTATAATTCGTTGTTTGCATTGGATGAGCGAGCATTTCTGAGAAAAGAGAACGTGAGTCGCATCGTGGTGAATCTGCTGTGACGATTATGCAAAGTCAGGAGTAAAAAGACATGAAAATTACAGCAGGACTTGGTTCTGTGGACGAATATGTGCGCTATGTTCAGGCAGGTGCGAATGAATTTTTCTGTGGTTATGTACCGTATGAATGGAACAAACGCTACGGCACGGTTTTGCCCTTGAATCGCAGAGAAGTGTTGGGTGTGAATGTGCAGATCGGTTCGGAAAGTGAATTGCGGATTCTGGCGGCGCTGGTGCAAAAGTATGGTCGCCCGGTGCATCTGACATTAAACGCGCTGTACTATACGCCGGAGCAATATCCGCGGATAGCGGAAGTGATGGAGCGGTGCAAGGCACTGGGCTTTTCCAGCTTTATCCTCGCAGATCCGGCGCTGTTGGTATACTTGCAGGAGCAGGGGATTTCATGCAGCATTCATCTGAGCGGAGAGACGGCGGAGGTCAACTGCGGAATGCTGCAGGAATTTGACCAATTTGGGATTCGCCGCCTGATTTTTCACAGAAAGAACAGCTTTGCAGATATGAAATCCGTGATTGCAGCGGAGCGGAAAAAGGGCAGTGCCGGAACGATGGAATTTGAGGCATTTGCTTTGAATGAGATGTGTCAGTTCACCGGAGCATTTTGCAATTCGCTGCATTGTGACGAGATGGGGCATCTGTGCCGGGTGTCGTATCAGCTGGGAGATAGGTATGGTTCGAAAGCTGCAAAACAAAACGATGTGAATGAAAGGCCGGAAGAGAAAGGTGTTCGATATGATGATGACGGTTATCTCTGCGGGGAGACCGGCTGCGGATTGTGTGCGCTGTATGCACTTAGCGAGGTGGGCATCACGCATCTGAAGCTCGTGGGCAGAGGCAATTATGTGGATTTTATGGAAAAAGATATCCGGAATCTCCGACGTGCACTGGATATTCTGGCAGGGTCGGAAACTCCGGAACAATATCAGAAACAGATGAAAAAAGAGTTATTTCCGGACGGATGCAGCGGAAATTGCTATTATCGGGAAGTAGTTTAAAACTTAGTTGGACAGCTCGCGATCCTTTGCCATGAAGAACAGGGCAATCGTGTCCGGTCCGACATGACTGCCGGTGCAGTAATCATAAGAAGTATTCAGAAAACCGCGAACGGTGATGCGCTTCTGGATCGCATCCATAACGTAGAGGGAATCCTCGTAAGCATCTGCGTGGGCAATGCCGATGATCTGCTTTTCCGGCTCCACGATGTTGCTGCATACTAGCTTGACGAGCTGATTTAAGGCGGCTTTGCGGCCACGGCAGTTCTTGAAGGAGACGATGTAGCCGTCTTTATTGCCACGGAGGATCGGCTTGATCTGCAGAACATTACCAATGACAGCAACCGTTCCGGTGATACGCCCGGTTTTGGACAGATATTTCAGATCGCCAACAGTGAACACGCCGTTCATCTTCTGGGGGTAGGTCTCCAGAAGGTCTGCAACCTCGTCCACAGACATGCCGCGCTCTCGCATCTCGCTGGCGTAGATGGCGAGAATGCCCTGGGCAAGAGATGCGTTCAGAGAGTCGATCAGGCGAATCTTGTGAGCATCGCCGAAAGCTTCCTGCAAAGACTCTGCAGCGAGGCGGGCGGAATTGTAAGTGCCGCTGATATTTTTACTGAGAGAAAAATAGAGAACATCGTGACCTGCAAGCAGCGCTTCCCGAAAAGCATCCTCGAAAAGAGCGGTGCTGATCAAGCCGGTCTTGACATCGGCTCCGGTCCGCATCGCGTTGTAATACTCGGCACCTCTGGCACGTTCCTGCTCCGGCGTCAGATCCGGATCGAAACAGATCAGTTCCTTGCCGTTGACAAGGTTGGTAAAAGAAAGTACTTTGATGCCGTATTCTTTTGCGGTGACAGCCGGAAGATTGGCGGCAGAATCTACGATAATCTCAAACATAAAAAAATCCCCTTCTGGTGTAAAATCACGAACATAATTAAGATAAGTCTAACACCAAAAGGGGAAGAAGTAAAGAATTTCAAGGTACGATCAGCGGGTTTCCGGAATCCATACACGCATTTTCCCTTGACCGCGATTGTTCCATGCATAGTAAGGAATCAAGAGAGCCTTTTTAGGAGCAGCAGATGCCCTGAAATGTGAACCGGAGTTACTTGCATGAGAGAAAAGAAAACGGTATACTGAAAAAAAGCCTGAAATTTGAGATAGGAGGATCAAACGATGGATGAAAATGTAAGAGAGAGAAATGAAAAACTGGCGCGGACGGTAATCAAGGGATTGCAGTCCCGCAATATGTCCGGTTACTATGCTGCGGACAAAGAAAGTGCAGTAAAGCAGGCATTGGAGCTGATCGGAGAGGGCAGCACGGTCACGATGGGCGGTTGTGCCAGCGCTCACGAAATCGGTCTGATCAAAGCGTTGGAGGAGGGGAATTATCACTATATTGACCGCGCAACCTTGACTCCCCGCGAGAGCCTGATGGCAGCTTATGATTCGGATGTTTTTCTTTCCAGTGCCAATGCGATGACAAGCGACGGCATTATGGTCAACATCGACGGTAATTCCAACCGTGTTTCCTGTATCGCTCAGGGACCGCACAAGGTTGTCTTCATTGTGGGAATGAATAAGGTCTGTTCCGATCTGGACGAAGCGATGAAGCGTGCGAGAAATGTGGCAGCTCCGACAAATGCACAGAGATTTGATATTAAGACACCGTGCAAAGAGACCGGGAAATGCTTTGACTGCAAGTCTCCGGATACAATCTGCTGTCAGTTTTTGATTACGAGATATTCGCGTCATAAAGATCGGATTCATGTAATTCTGGTAAATGATGTGCTTGGATTCTGATAAAAATGTGGTAAAAAAGGTGTTTGGCGATCAAGCCAAACACCTTTTCACCTTATCTTATAGAGATGGATTTCCGCTATTTACTCAAAATCTCTTCGATTTTCTCCTGCATCTCCTCGATAGTATGTTTTCGGGATCGCGCACATTCCTGCGCCTGACAGTCGCAGATCAGGCATTTGCGGTAGGCTGGACGGGAGAGTTTTTGTCCATTTATAGCAATGACATCCATATCAAATAACCGTCCATAGGGATGTGTTTCTTCAAGCAAGCTGCTGGTATCATAAAATGAAAAAGTTGACATGCATTTACATATGTGCTATGCTTATGAAGATTTTGAAAGACAAAGAAAGAGTCTTTTCAAAGCAATTATTTTGGATCACTCCAT
>CAKQHB010000013.1 GCA_934234215.1 uncultured Cuneatibacter sp. | reverse complement strand
TCCGTAGCAGTTAACTGCATTGGAGTAACAGGTGATAATTTGTAGTCTGTTTTCGAACCTGCTTTATCAGCATCAACTGCAATTGTTCCACCTGTAAAGTCAGTTCCAACATTTTGAATTTCAAGGAACTTAACATCAGCTGTAGCAGTTACGTTCATCTTTTCAGCTTTTACACTATTGTTACTTGCAAACCAAGCATATGTACTTGATCCCAGCGCGATAGCAGAAACGCATACCATGGCAATTGCTGCAACGAGCTGCTTTTTCAGCGCTTTTACGCTTTTGGTATCACTCATTTCTTTTCTCCCTTTTCCTAAGAGAGCCGTTCTTCCGGGCTTCTCTTCCATATTTTTACTTTTTATAATAAACAGCCGTTGTGGCGCTGTATATACACCTTGGTTACTTGTTTCTCCGGTTTTCCCAGGTAATTTCCCGGTCGGAGTAATAGCTGTCGTTCGGAGCTTCATTACCAGCCGCGTTGATTGGCTTATCCTTTATGAGGGTATCTTTAATATCCGTAATGAATTTCCACAGCAGGCTCGTTTCATCATCGTAGTCTGCGTCAATCTTCATGCTGAACTCAACGCTGCCGCCGATGATGGAGTCTACACATTCCGGATCGTCGCCCTCCATCCAGATGACGATGGTATAGCGATCCACATTCCCCACGAGGAAGTTTGGCTCCTCATAAGAGCAGACAACCTTGTCGGACTCAAAATTCTCACAGCCTTCTTCCGGATCTCCGGTGGTGGATGGCTCTGCATATACCACACGCTCTCCGTTTTTCCAGACTGCTACTCGAACTGCCTCCTCCGCGCCTTTCGCACAGGAGTCCAATGTGATCCGAGCTATGTATCCCAGGTCTTCTTTCCCGGCATTTCGAACGTAGTAAGTGTATGCCATGTAGTTCTTGCCGTTATGACTGCCTTCCGCATCATCGAGATCGTCCGGCAGATCCTCGACGGATATGTTCGTAGCATCTTCTACGTTGCTGGCGACAAGCCGCGCTGTCGCATTTCGAAAGTCTCCGTAATCAGAGATACTGATTCCTTTTCGGTAAAGTTCCAGTCGGTTCAGGTTGATCGTGAAGTTTCCCATCTTTTCCTGCATGAATGCTACCACAAACAGGATCACAACCAGCAGAAGCAATCCCATCAGGATCAGATTCAGACGATCCATCCGCAGCAGTGCGGCACCGATCCGCCTTCGTTTTCGATGGGGCATATACATACTGACGATCTTCTCCGGATCGACATCCTCCCCGTACTTTTCCATCATCGCTTCCAGCTCTCCGATCCGGATAATCTGGTCGGATTTTTCTTTGCGGCTGCTTTTCTTTTTGCGACTCTTCTCTGCCGCATCTGCCTCCGGTGGAGTCTCTTTTTTCATCTCTTCATCCATCTTGCTCTCTCCGAAGACTGATCACAGTCTATATCTCTTCTTTACATAGGCAACGTATTCCTGCATCCGGGTGCGTTCCTCATCTCCGCCAAATCGAAGCTGAATACCGCTTACCAGTCGGAATGCATCCCCCTTCGGAAGCTCCCGCACCCAACAGATTACACCTGCGACTTCCAGCTCACTCTGTCCTTCCTCCGCAGTACCAATACGAGGAAGTGTAAAGATCGCGTTCTCACCAACTTCCAAATGACGATTCATACAAACTGCAAGACCATTATTGGAAATATCCATCGTCATTCCTTTTTCCGGTGTGATGCCACCTGCGCTGTTTAACGGCCAGCTATCCTGCAGATAGGTCAACGGCAATTCCACTTTCAGACGAACATCCACACGCTGAATGACCCGACGCTGCTCACCAACTTTTCGTACCTTCCAGTAGCGACGAATGCCCTGTTTCACAATATCATCCACATATCCGAAACCGATAAAGGCGTCCTCGCCCTCTCCATAACGGAATACAAACTTTTGACTTTCATCGGGAATCAGCGCTTTTCCATCCAGCATCGGAACAGATGTCAGAAATGCCGACTCATCCAGCGCCTGCTTGAATGTGCTCACCATGTTAAAATCCGGTTTTTCACCAACCGGAGCATCGTATGCAAAATGCAGCTTTGTTCCCTGTTCCAGACTTAAAATTCCTGCCATGAAGAGTTCTCCCACCTATTTTTTGCAATATAAACCAGATAAATTGTAGCATAGCATTTTTATTTCGTCCAGACAAAAATACTCTATTTTCCGTCACTTTTGACTTGATATCTGCTCCTCCAGCCTCCGAACGATCTCTCCTATGCTCTCCTCCGGATGTGCTTCCAGCAGCTTCGCTGCCTCTGCCGTTACTCTTGCTGCCGCATAGGATGTGCCGTCACCTGTCATTTCTGCGCCGCTCAGAGCTGCAAAGCTGACGTTTTCTCCGATCTCGTATCCATTGACCCAGTCTCCCCGCTGGGAGAACTCTGCAATCTGTGTGCCGTCTGCATTCAGTGCTCCCACTGCAAAGACGTGCTCATATGCCGCCGGATAGTATTTCCTTTCCCCCTGCTCTGCATAGTCGTTTCCCGCAGAGGCGATGATCAGTACGCCTTTTTTCCACGCATATGCCACAGCTTCCTCCAGTTCGGTGCCTGCATTTTGCAGCCCAGCGCTGACATTGATCAGGCTACAGTCATACATATCCACCGCATCCCGGATCATCTGTGCCACTACCTCTTCTGTTACCTGTGTCAAATGCCCATCCTCATATGCACTGCTCACCAACGGGACGAGCTTTGCGTCCGGATACTCTGCCAGTAGGATTGATGCCACAGCGGTTCCGTGCCCAAAAGTATCTTCTGTAGACGCCTCTGCATCCACGTAATTGTGCCCCTCCAGAATGTTTTCTTCTGGAATGGCATCCACCGAAAATCCGGTGTCGATCACCGCGATCCGCAGCGGAACTGTTTTGTCAGCTTTTTGTTGACAGGCTGGCAGCAAACATGCCAATGTCACTGCAATCAGGCAAGCTATTATTTGTTTTATAATTCGTTTTGTAATAGTTTTTGTTTTGTCTGTTTTGTTCTTCATATGCTCATTGTACCATGAAATCAAACAGCGGGACACCCTTTTCAGGATATCCCGCCATTTGTGAAACGCTCTATGGTCGATCGTTGTTGTTTAGTTTCCAAGAATATCCTTTACCGTACCAGTTACCGGCTTCAGGTTCTTGATTGCATTGTTTGTATCCGGTGTTACTTCGAAGTCGTCTACCGTTACCGTTGCGGTAAAGGTCAGTGCGTTCGTACCAACACCATCCACATAGGTCACGTTGCTGATCGGCAATGCATCCACTTTGTTGAATCCAATGTTTGCTGCCGAATTGATGACCTCGTCGTAGATTACGGTGATGGAGATCGTCTCGCCCTTCTTGTAATGTCCGAAGGCAAGGTTTGCGATTCCAACCTGCTGCGGCGCTCTGTTGTCGCGCAACGTGCTGACTACCCACGAAGAACCAAATACCCAGTCATTAGCGCCCTTACCGCTTGCATCTGTATTCAGACGGATATGATCATCCATCGTCGTCCATACATAGTCACTGCTGCCCGGATAGTTGTAGTTATGCCAGTTCTTGTCCGGAAGGTCGATGTCTCTGCGCTCATACAGAACACTTCCTGTCGTTGTGGATGTAAACTTAATCCAGCAATTTCCGTTTTTCTTTTCCTTCATATCAAGACTCAGACGGAAGCCCGCACCGGTATTTACCTTGCGGATGTAAGCATTCTGAATATCTGTAAACGGCAGTCCTCCAATCATCTCTGTATAGCTCCGGAATGTGAAGCTTGGATTCTTGTCGTAACCATCATCTGTGACGGTTCTCTGTCCATCTGTCATCTGGTAGCTGTATACCTTATTGAAGATCTCGCTTCCAATAACACTCGATCCGCTCAGTACGCTCATAACACGCTTGTAGGAGCTGGTATTGCCCAATGCTCCCTGGCAGTTTCCTACAGTATCTACGACCTTATACAATTCCACATTGTAATAGCGGGCTGTATTTCCAATCTGGGAAGTCGCTGCCATATCTCCGCCTGCATAAGCGCCCCACTCTTCCACGGTAAACGTCTGCTCCATGTCATTCTGACCAAATGTCAGGTAAACATCTTCGCCGCCCACATGCTTGAAGTGGTACTTGTCGCCTGCGATCTCTACTTCTACGGTAGAACCGTAAGCGGTGCCATTTACGGTGCGGTAGTAAACATGCTGAGGATCCTGTGTTGCAACGGTTCCCTCCGGAATCGTTCTTGTAACCTTATATGTCAGCTTGTAACCGTTCGAACCGTCACCCAGCGTAGTGTGTGTCAGACCCACATAGGACAGATTGAAGTATCCACCGTGTGCCCATTTTGCGGTCAACGCGTAATCCTGCTGCGTGCCTCTGACAATTTCGGTCACCTTTGTGTCGCCATCGTACCAGCCAAGGAACTGATAGCCAGCCTTTGCGGTCGGTGCCTTTAACGTAATGTCGCCATCCTCAATCGAATATTCGGTCGGGTTGTTCTGACTGACACCGCCTGCTCCCAGCTCGTAGCTGATGTTAAAGCGGTTCAGACTCCAAACTGCGTACAGTGTCACATTTCCGGATGTCGCCAGATTCTTCACATTCTGACCATCGGTGTAGTTCACTGCGCCGCCCTTTTCCGTGGACCATCCCATGAAGGTATAGCCCGGCTTGTTGAATCTGCCGATTGTCGATAACAACGGCAGGTTTGCTGCCTCATCGTAAGTCATCAGCACGGTTTCCATCTTCACCATGTCGCCCAGACAGCTGTCCAGCGTGATTGTGTACGGATTTGCCTTCCACTTTGCGTAGAAGATCCAGTCGTATCCGATACCCAGCGTCAGTTCGCCGGATACCGGCTTTTCGAAGCCAGTGTCTGTGTACCAGCCATCGAAGGTGTAACCCGGCTTTCCGATCGGATCGCGCAGGACGATCTTGTTGTCCTCAATCGTAAATTCTGCTGCATTTTCCGGAGAGTTCTGTGCGCCATCCATATTTCCATACCGAATCTGATAGCGGATCGGTGTGAACTGTGCGTACAGAGTGTGATCCCGGTCTGTCTTCACGATTGTTTCTGCTGTAATTTCGTTTCCGCCTCCTACTGCATCGAACCATCCGCCAAAGATGTATCCGGTCTTTGTCAGCTTCGGAAGTTCTCCGTAAGCCTGATCAAATGTCACGATCTTTCCGGTAATGTCAGAGTTCGACTCTACCGTACCGCCATTGACATCAAACCGTACCTGATACTGATTTGCGGTCCACTTTGCAGTGTAAGTCAGATCATTTGCCGGCATCTTCAATTCCGGTGCTGCATCCCAAGTGTAAGAATATCCGGTCTTTTCCGGAACCGGAACGATGATCGGTGCCTCATAGAGAACACTTCCCACGGTGTATCCAGCCGGAGCTTTTCCTCCTGCCAGATTCCATACCAGCTGATATTGCTTTCTGGTGTAGTAGTAGCTGACTACGTTCTTAGTTCCATCACTGCCAATCGTGATGGTCTGTTCTTTCTCCGGAGTCTCAAATCCGGTGTACTGCTTTCTCGCCGGTGTCACTTCACTGTCCATATCGGAAACACCCGGTTCGGAGTCTACTAATGTATACTGCTCCGGATCTTCCAGATTCTGCAGATAGTGATTTACGGTATAGCTATACTTTCCGGCTGCCCATCCAGCGGTGAGCGTTACATTATCTGCAGGCATTGCTGCTTCTGTGAACAGTGTTCCATCCACATACCAGCCCGTGAATCCGTAACCGTCTCTTACCGGTGTCGGCAATGTGATCGGTGATCCATACAGTGCGGTGATCGCCGCATCAGCTTCCATCTCTCCACCGTTTACTGCGAAAGTGATTGTGTATGTGTTGCGTGTGTACTCATAGCGAACAACGGTGCTTCCATCACCCTTTATGATCACTTCCTGTACTTCAGGAGCGGTAAATCCGGCGTAAGTCTTCAATTTCGGTGTTACGCTGGTGTCGGTCGTTCCCTTCTTTTCTTCCTGATCTGTCAGTGTGAAGCCACCGTTCAGATCCTGCTGGTAATGCTCTACCACATAGCGTGTATCGGTATTGGCGATCCACTTTGCATACAGAGTGCGATCCTCTGCTGCCATCTGGAATACTTCTACCGGATCTCCGCTCAGATCTGCATCCTCATACCAGCCATCAAAAGTATATCCCGCACGCTCGATCGCGCTCAGAGCCGGAATTTCTGCTTCGTAGCGATCTTCTACGAAATCGGTTCTGTCATCAAAGCCCCAGTCGAATGTCACCTTATGGCTCAGACGTCTGTAGTTCAGCTTGATGATGGTCTTTCCGTCTGCTGCAATTTCTGCATTTTCCGTCTCGGCGCCATTGACGGTCATATTTTCAAATACAATGCCGTTTGCCACATTGTACTTCTGCTCGGCAACCTGTCCGTCCGCTAATTCCTGATATCTCAGATTTTCAACAGACAGAAGCGCTCCTGTGATGCCCTTGCCTTCTACCAGATCCTGCAGACGATACGCTCCATTTACATCCTCAACGTAATATTCCACACGGTAATCGGTATCTGCCTTCTTCGTCCACTGTGCGGTGTATGTCACATTCTCAGTTCCCATCGTACCGGAGATTGTCTGATCCCAACCTGCAAATGTATAACCCTTTGCAGCCAGCTCCGGTGCGATCACGGTTCCGCCATATTTTAATTCATAGGTAATGCTTTCGCCGCCAACTTCGCCTGGATCAAATGTTACGGTGTGCGTCTGAAGTGCGTAGTAATAACGCATCGTCGTGCTGCCGTCCGCATTGATCTTGATCTCCTGCTTGGCAGGTGCATAGTATCCGGTGTAATCCTTTACTTCCGGAGTGACTGAACTGTCGGTCGTTCCAGTCAGAGTCTCGCTCTCTGTCAGCTCATATTCACCGGAACGAAGCTGTTCCTGATAGTGCTCTACGGTATAGACCGTATTTGTGGACGGAGTCCACTTTGCATAGATATTTGTATCTTCTGCCGGCATTTTCTCCGGGAACTGATACGGTTCTGTGCATGCTTCATCCCGGTACCAGCCTGCAAAGTCATAACCCAGCTTCGTGGGTGCTTCCGGTCCTTTTACCTTTGCTTCGTACTTTGCATTGATGATATCCAGATAGCTTCCGCCGTTGGTGTACGGTACGATAACATATCCGTCTCTGACATTATCCCAATACAGATGGATCCGTCTCTGGATCGGTCTGGAGGAGAACGCCAGCGGATAGCGGTTCCACGTAATGATCATGTCACCTTCCAGCTTCTTATCTCCTGCAGCCGGATTGACCGTGATCGTGTTCGTCTGCGGATCGTAAGAGAACTTGTCATTCGTCATCGTGATCTCAAAGTTCTTGCGGTTTGTACTGCTTTCTTTCTTTGACTCGTCAAAATAATCGTTATAAACAGCCTGCTTTTCTTTGCCGTCCTTCAAGTCCAGATAATCCATAAGGAATACGCTGTCCGGAATCACCGCAGACCGAATATGCTGTTTCAACTTAATATACGGCATCTCTTCCTGCTCGGTTGCAAAGTCGAGAATGCTGTCCTGATTTCCGACAGTGTACAAAGACCACTCTTTGTCCACCAGTTTTGCCTCTGCTTTGTACCTGTCGTTAAATGCCTGCGCCTTTAATCCCAGCTCCAGATATGCGCCCACATCGATCAATAGAACACCGCTGTAACTTCGGCTCTTTCCGGCGCTCGCCGAGTAGTGCAGCTCGTAGTAGAAATAGCCCCACAACTTCGTGTAAGCACCCGCCTCCGCTCGGAATCCGACAGAATCCAGATCCGTGGAGAACAGTCCTACTTTAAATTCAAATTCAATACCTGCTTTGACTGCCAGACGTCCCATCGTATAGAAACTGAACTGATAGGTTTCCTCTAACAGAGAGACGGTATCGTTGTATACCTGACCGGCAAATACATCGACGGTATAGGTATAACGCTTACCAGTCTGATATTCAAAATCAAAGCCGATGGAAATGCACGCATCCATCTTAATGACAAAGTTTGCTTCTGCCTTGACAGCAATGATCGGAAGTGCCGGAGGAACTCTCCATTCCTGATTCACAATGTTCTGCTCCAGCATCCGTACCCAGTCGGAATCTGCTTCCAACATCTCGCTGTAACGCTTTACCAGATTCTTGCTGTTTTCTTCTTTCTCATCATCTTCGCCGTCCTTCTGATCCGCCGACTTGATGAGGTTTTTGATCTCGTCCGCAATGTCCAGAGCATCGTCATAGCTATGCTCTTCATCTGCCTGACCGGTCATCATCATCGCATTGACTTCGATACCGGTATAGTTCAGAACGTCCAGATTTGCAGTAACGCGATACTCTGCAATGTACGGGAAAATGCCCCATACTTTCCAGATTGCCTTACTGCTGACACCGATGTCCAGTCCAACTTCTTCCTGGAACGTACCGGTTACTACGATCGTAACCTGATTGTCTGTGCCCTTCTTGCCAATCGTGATCTTTGCCTGAACTTCCAGCTTTACGCTGAGTCCCTTGTCTTTTGCAGCGGTTCCCTGTGCAGCACCCAATCTTTCCGGATGTGTCGAGATCGTTGCCTTCGGATATCCCTTTTCCATCTCACAGGATACTGACATATTCGAAGCCATCAGCTGAAGCTCTTCCGGTGTGATCGGTGTGCCGTCTTCCAGCGTCACCTTGTAGTCCGAAAGGTTCATATTTTCACTCAGCTTCGTAAAGTTATTCGTTGCAAGTGCCAGAGAGCCCAGATACTGTGCGGCTTCTTCCGCAAATCCAGTAGATACTGCCTGCTCTTCAATGGACTTTTCCAGCTGTTCGGTATCCACGCCCTCGATCATATCTTCGCCGGAGATCTGCTGACTTGCGTAAATATCCATCGTCTGACAAACATCTTCCCAACTGACGGTCTCATAGCCGATGGTCGTGGTATCGTCATTATTTTCTGTTACAGAAGTGATCTTTGCATAGCCGGTGATGCTCGCAGCGTCTTCCCCTTCTGTGATACCAAAGATACCGCTGTAGAACATCAGGAAATCGCCAACGTCTGCGGTCGTCTGGCTGTCCAGCTCAATGTTTGCATACACATCTGCAGAATAATCCAGCACATCCTTTGCGACTGTGATCGTATTTGATGCACTGTCCAGATCTGCGGATTCCGGAACCGGCAGCATATCCGGCTCGAAAATAACATCTTCCGGATCTGCATTCTGATATGTGTAACGGTTTCCGTTCTTTCCTGTGATCTCGATGTATGCCACATCGCCATTTTCACTCTCAGGAGTCTCTAAGGTACGCTGATCCGGTCTCAGTCCAGCATAAACAGACACAACATCTCCCACTTTCAGCGTTCCTACTGTGTAGTCAAAAGATCCCTGCGTCAGTTCCGCCGGTCCCAGCTTTCCATCGCTGTCTGCTTCATACAGCGCGATAGAAAGAGAAGCTACCGTCTCGCCATTGTTTGTGATATTGCTCAGATCCTGCATCGGGATGTAGCGAATATCATCATTTAATGTCGTATTCAATACTTCTGTCTTTGCAGTTGCAAAGTTATACTCTCTAACAGAAGTATCCTGATCTTTGAAGTTCAGTCTCTCATCATCTAATGCAATGCGATAAGTCGATCCTGCCGCAAATCCATCCAGAACCTGCATACTGTCGTTGTTTTCAAATTCCGGATTTCTTCCGGACACAACAAAGCTGCCTGCTGCTCCGGATACGTTGATGATATCCGTCTGCTGCGGGTCAGTCAGATTCGAAGCCGTAATTGCTGCTTTTACCGC
The DNA here is from genome assembly GCA_934234215.1 of uncultured Cuneatibacter sp. Lineage (GTDB taxonomy): Bacteria > Bacillota > Clostridia > Lachnospirales > Lachnospiraceae > CAKQHB01. Next base: position 69,615 of record CAKQHB010000013.1, on the reverse strand, counting down.
TTCTGCTGTCATCTTCTTATCGGTTGCTTCCACGCTGATCTGGAAGCTGCTGCCCTCTACATCTGTCGCACTGACAAATGTTTTCTGCTCCAGCGCTTCCATCGGAGCCTGTGCAACATACTGCGCATATAAAGTCGTATCGTGGTTGATTCCGTCTGTCTCGACTGCAGTCTCAGTTCTCGCTTCATCATAATACCAGCTGGTAAAGATGTAGCCATCCCGATAAGCGGTCGGCAATGCCTGAATCTTTGTGCCCTTCTCGACCTTCTTTGCGGCGATCGGCGTTCCTTCACCGGTCACAAATGTAACGGTGCACTGCGTGTCTGCCTTTGTCTCAGAACCTGCATTGCCGGAACCATTATTGCTTCCGTTATTATTTCCGTTATTTGTTCCCGGATTTGTCGTTCCGCCGTTGCCTGGATTCGTATTCGTACTGCCGCTACCCTTATTTGCAGTTGCAGTACCCGTTTTCGAATCCCCGCTTTCCGCGTCGTCCGTCGATTTTTCGTCTATCGCTTCGGTTTCTTCTTTTTCTTTGTCCGCCACCTGCGATAACGCATCTTTCGTTTCGTCTGCTTCCGTCTGCTCTGCAATCGGTGTATTCAGACTGTCCGAAGTATGGTTGTTCAGTTTTATCACAGCTACACCTGCACCGACCAAAACACAGACAGCCAGTGCGATTGCAATGACTCTCTGCTGGACCGAAGCATTCTGTATGCTGTTACAAAGCTTCTTCCACATACCTTTTCCCCCTTTTTTAGCTTTGGTTTCATTCTACACCGTTCTTTTCCTTTCCAGATTCGTTTTGCATGAATGATGCTTTTTTTAACATGAACGATGTGGAAGACTGTGGCTTTTTGTCGGAATAAAAGTTATAATAGATTTCAGTCTTACTACAGGGGATTCAATATGAAAATAGCTATTTGTGATGACGATAAGAGGGAACTGTCCCGCATCTTATCGCTTTTAGATCTTTACTGTCAAAAACAAAATCTGTCGTTTTCCATCTGTCCGTTCCGCAGCAGCTTCGAGCTGGCTGCCAGCGCCCAGACGGAGCGCTATGACGTCTATCTGCTGGATATCATCATGCCCGGACTCACCGGCATGCAGCTGGCAAAAGAAATCCGCAGCTTCGACAAAGCCGCGGATATTGTCTTTTTGACGACCACACCGGATTTCGCAGTAGAGAGTTACACCGTAAAAGCGACGAATTACCTGGTGAAGCCCATCGTCCAGGAGCAGTTTTTTCAGGTATTGGACGATATCATGGAAACGCGGGTTCAGGAGCAGGGAAAAGTTCTCGTCCTCAAAAGCACCATCGGCATGCATAAGGTGTCTTTAAGCAATCTGATGTATCTGGAAGCGCAGGGACGCAAGGTTGTCTACTACCTTTCCAACGGAGAATCTATCACCTGCACCGACCGTTTTGCAACCGTCTGCGAGCAACTCCTGCAGCACCCGGAATTTCTCCTGATCCACCGGTCCTTTCTCGTAAATATGAACTACATCCGCATGATCGGAACGATGGATCTGAATCTCCAGAATGGAACTGCGCTGCCGTTGGCGCAGCGCAGAGTTTCAGAGATCAAAACTCATTATCTTACCTATCAGATGGAGGAAATGTCATGATGGATCTGCCTGTTTTTTTCAGCCTGCTGAATTATGCGGCTGTCTTATTTTTTGGTGTCACGGCATCTTTATCTCTCGCAGATATTCCTGTGCGGGAGCATTGGCCGATTTATCTGAAATCCTACCTTGCATTCGGCGTGGTTCAGATTTTGTTTTATCTTCTTTTAGGAGAAAACGCTCTGTACAAATGCTATCCGCTGCTGATCCATCTGCCTTTGGTTCTGCTGATTCATTTTATGCTGAAAAAGAACATTTTCATGTCGCTGATCGCAGTGCTTTCCGCGTACTCGCTGTGCACACCGCGAAAATGGATCGGCACGCTGGTCTCCAGCTTTTGGAACTATGATCCGACCATCGCAAATGTGGTCTCCACGATCGCCACATTTCCGCTTCTGTTCCTCGTTGTCCGCTATATGACACCACACATCGTAAAATTAAAGCAGGAAAATCAAACCACTCTGACTCTGCTTCTCCTGCTTCCGTTGTCGTACTATATTCTGGAATATTCTCTCACGGTCTACACAGACCTGCTGTATTCCGGCGGCGCTGTCGCCATTGATTTTATGGACAGCTTCCTCGTCCTGCTCTATTTTCTCCTGTCGATTCTGTCCATCGAGACCTCCAGCAAGCGAAATCAGGCAGAGCAGGAAAATCTGATCCTTGTCACCGCCGCAGTCCAGGCTCAAAAAGAAATCACGCAGCTGTCTCTTGCGGACAAACAATCTGCCATTTACCGACATGACCTGCGCCACCATCTGTCCTTTTTGCAGGAATGCATCCGGGAAAATCAGCTGGAGCAGTCGATGCAGTACATGAATGAGATCTGCTCCGGTCTGGACAAGATCCCGGTGAAAAGATACTGCGAAAATCAGCCTTTAAACCTGATTCTATCGTCCTATCTGCAAAAAGCGAATGACCAGAACATCCAGACCGTTGTCTCCGTCACCGCTGGTGATTTCGAAAAATTTCAGATTACTGATCTGTGCAGTCTTCTGGCAAATGCTCTGGAAAACGCGATTCATGCCTGCGCGACTATCTCAAATCCAAATGACCGCTATATTCATCTGAAAATCTATAACAAAAACGGGCTGCTCTGCGTCAATATGGCGAACAGCTACGCCAAAGAACCGTTTTTTCGAAATGACCTGCCTGTTTCACTGAAAAATGGTCATGGCATCGGTGTGCAAAGCATGATCTCCGTTATTGAAAAATATCATGGACTGTATCGGTTCTTTGTTTCCGATGGGGAATTTCATTTTCAGGCATCTCTATAAACTACATCTCCTCATACACAACGCAGCCTTCTTTTCCATTCCGCTTTTTCTCATACAATGTTTCATCGGCGCGGCGCAGGATTTCTTTGTAATTCTTCCCCGTCCGGCAGATATTCTTCCAGCGAGCGGCGATTTGCACGATTAATCTTACGGATTGTCAATATTCCCCGCCGTGCTCTCGCAGCCACTTCTGCCGCACTGCATAGTCCGGCATCTGCGCTGCAACAACTGCGTAAAATCGCGCAGAATGGTTCATTTCTTTGCGGTGCGCCAGTTCGTGCACCACAACATAATCCAGAATCTCCTGTGGCATCAGAATCAGCTTCCAATTATAATTCAGATTGCCTTTGCTGCTGCAGCTTCCCCAGCGCGTCTTCTGCTCCCGGATTGTAATATGCCCATAGGTCACACCCATCTGCTCCGCAAAATAAGCCGTCCGCGCTGCCAGTGTCTCTCCGGCTTTGCGGATCATCGCCTCCCGCTCCTGCGGGTTCAGCTGCTCTGAGATTCCCGGAACTGCATGAGCCGCTTTCTGTTTCTCAACCGTCTGCAAAATCCAATCCTGTCGTTCTGTCAAAAATCCCTCGATCCGATAGCGTGGCGTCCGAAAAGGCGCCCGCACCACGATACTGCCATCCGCCCGGATCTGCACTGCTAATGTTTTTCTCTTTGAATACATCAATTCGTACTGCATAAGAAATCCTCCACACAAGGTATTTTTATTGTAACACACCTTGTATGGAGGAAAAAGAAATTCTCCTTCGATTATTCTATATTTTTCAGTGCTTCATCCATCGGAACCTTCTTGATTCGTTTGAAATCAAAGATCATTACGATCAGGTATCCAATCAGCACAAAAGCAAACATTTTGATATAGCCCATCGGCTCGATCCGGAATGCATACCAGCCGCTGTATTCCATCATAATCATCTTCCATGCTTTTTTCATGATCGCTGCACCGATGCCAACGCTGAGCAGATCTTCGATGATGACGATGATCGTTGTGGAGGTCAGATACAGACTGGCAATTTCTTTATTCGTGTAGCCGAGAATTTTTGTCATGGAGATCGCATTCTCATTTTTCTCGATAATCAGCTTCGTCAGCAAATAGATCATTGCCGCCGACAACAGGATACACAAATACTGGAAGTATGTCATATAAGAACCCATGGAATGATCCATCTGGTCGCACATTTTTGTGATTTCGCGAACCGTGACAACGGTTGCGATCTGATTCTCGTCCAGATCTGTCAATTCTGTGTTGGAGAAGAATCCGCTGAACGCCTCTTCCTTCTGATCGAACACTTCCCGGTACTGATCCAGCGGCAGATATACCGCAATACTCTGTCCGCCGTCATAGGTTCCCTTTACGGTCCAGGTGTACTCTTTCTCCTCGTACTTTTCGCACAGCGTGATCGTATCGCCTTCTTTGACATCATATTTTTCTGCAAAGGATCCGGAAATATAAGCCTCGTTCTCCTTCAGCTCCTGCAGCTTTGTGATGGTTACATACTGACTGTCCAACGAGATTCCATAGACGGAAATCTCTTCGTCCAGCACATCGCTTTTGCGCAGCAATGATTTCATGCTGAATTTTTCGGCGCTTTCCTCTTCGGTCTCAATGGTGGCGCCTGTCTCATCCTGCCAGGATTTCAACACATACTGGTACTTTGCTATCATCATTTCCGGAGCATGCTTCTGATAATAGGACAACGTATCCGGCATGCCGACTGCCATCGCCAGCATGATCATGATAAAGGCTATTCCGATGAACAGGATCAAATAGTTGGCTGCATTCTGAGACATGATACGCAGACGGAATCTGTGGAAGAACCGCCATTTCGGCAGGCGCATCGCTTTCTGACGCTTCGTCTTTTTCAGATCATGGCGCAAAAACTGCAGGGGCGTGTGCTTCATCATGCAGGTGATGATAATGAGATTTACGACAAACATCAGAATGATTGGCACAACCGTCGTCTTCACAAAAGCATCTGCATTCCAAATCGTGTGATAAGTCGGCAGGCTGTAACTGTTGTAATACATGCCCACAACCACATTTTTGAACACGGTATAGCCCAGTAGATTTCCAACGCAGGCTGCAAACAACGTCACAATAACCGGCATCGACAAATAATGTCTGACAAGCTCACCCTTTGTATAACCGGACGCTCGCAGCGTACCTATCGTAGAAGCTTCTTTTGTAATGGTGTTGCTGATCGTAACGCCAAAAATAAACGCGATAATGACGATCAAAATATCTAACAGGACACCACCCATCGCTTTATCTGATCCCATGTCATCCGGTGCAAAGTTGATTGCCGGGTTTGCGTAGCGGGGGCTGTAGTCGGAAAGACTGTTTCCAGACATCATCACCTGTGTCACCAGTTCTGTCCGGAAATCATCGGAAAGACTCTTTTCCTCAGACTCGTCCTTCGGTTCGTCCTCATATTTCCATGCATACGCATAGTGAACCTGTGCGGACAGCCGGTCAAAGCCCTCCTCCGTCACCATTGCTGCATCGAATTTCAACGCATCAAACATCAGGTCCGTGCTTTTCTCATGAAGTGTTGCATAGTTCACATAGGCGATCAGACCGCACACTTCATAGTCTTCTCCGCCAACCAGGATCGTGTCACCCACTTTGATGCCCACATTGTCCGCGTGCATCCGGTCAATAGCGATCTCGTGATCTCCAGTCGGTAATACACCTTCCAGCACACAGGCAAGGTTCACATCCTCTGTCTGCGGGAAAACGCGCACAGTTCCATCCGCAGTACCATCGCCATCCTGATCTTCCTCCTCATTGCGGAAGAAATTCTCGTAAAGAGTTACAGGAGCGCTCTCATTGTCTGCAATGTCCGCCAACAGCTCATCGCTTGGCTGTTCCTGCACTTCAAAATGTCCATCCTCCAGCTTGTACTCTGTCACACCATTTTCTTCCGATGTGATCATGCTCTCATTTGCGACGTACATGCCGGACACAAATCCAATCGTCAGCGTCAAAAACAGAAAGACAATAAGATACTTTCTCCAGTCTCCCCACAATTCCCGCAAAATTCTTTTCTGAAGCGGATTCTTGATTTTCTTCATCGTACCGCCCCCTTACCATTCCAAATCTGCCGCGGAAATCTTCGCCGGATTCTTCTCGTTGAGCCGCACTTCGCCATCACGCAGCTTAATGATGTGGTCTGCCATATTTCGAATGGCTTCGTTGTGTGTTACCATGATGACGGTATTGCCATACTTTGCATTGACCTCCTCGATCAGCTTCAAAATCTCTTTGGATGTCTGATAATCCAGTGCACCTGTCGGTTCATCACAGAGCAGAATATCCGGATTCTTCACAATGGCGCGACCGATAGAAACACGCTGCTGCTGACCACCGGACAGCTGGTTCGGCAGCTTGTAACGGTGCTCATACAAGCCCAGTGTGTGTAACAGATCGTCAATGTCCAGTGCATTGTCAGACAAATAAGCGCCGACCTCAATATTTTCTTTGACATTCAGATTTGGAATCAGATTATACATCTGGAATACATAGCCCAGATGCTTTCTCCGATACTGGGTCAGCTTTGCCTCCCCCATATCCTCCAGACGATCTCCGTTGATCGCAATGTAGCCGGAATCTGCGCTGTCAATTCCACCGATAATATTTAATAACGTGGATTTTCCGGAACCAGACGGTCCCAGCAGCACGCAAAACTCACCTTTTGCAACGGAAAAGTTCATTCCCCGCAAAACTTCCTGACGCGTCTCCCCACTTCCAAATCCTTTCTTCAAATTCACGATCTCTAAAAACTTCTTCTCCTGCTCCGACATACGTTCCCCTTTCCAGAACAATTTTGTCCTACAGAAAGAGGCCGTTTTGTTCTGTATTTTTATTAGTTAGTTCTTACTAACATAATATCGCTTTTTCTATTGCAGCACAAGTACAAAAATAGCCTGCAGATAACAAATTTTCGTCATTCTGCAAGCTATTTTTCTACATCTCTGCTAAAATATTCTATCTCGTTAATAAAAACTGCAGCCGTGTCTTCCATGCTCCTTCACATAGTACAGGGCTTTGTCTGCATCCTTGAAGATGCTCTCTCCGGGATTTTCCCGATCCGAAAATGCAACACCGACAGACAGCGAAACCGCCGGCAGATCATCCTTCGGATTGGACAGCTCCTCGTTTGCAGCGTCAAATTTCTCCTGAATCACGTATTTCATATCACTGGTCATATCTACCATGACGATTGCAAATTCATCTCCGCCGATTCTACTACAGACATGGTCGATGCTTTGGAACTGCTTCAACAAGGTCCCGGATACTTTTTGCAGGATCCGGTCCCCCATCGCATGTCCAAACGTATCATTTATCGACTTGAACGTATCCACATCAATCAGAATCAATGCAAATGGCTCTTTCCCATCTTCATAAACATGCAGCATATGCTCAAATGATCTGCGGTTCAGTAGCTGGGTCAACGCATCATGCTCCGCCTGATGGCGGATCAGCTTCTGAATCTCCTGATTTTCCAGATAAACCGTATTATAAGTCGTGGCAAGATTCTGCAATTCTACTGCACCGATCACCGGGAAAATCTCGCCCTTCCGGATGCTCTCATTGTAGCTGATAAGCGGCTTTACGATCAGTCTGCGCAGCATCACACAAATCCATAACAGCAGGATCACAAAAATTCCAATCCCAATCTCCAGCTTCAAATACATATCTGAAAAGATCGTGGATGCCCTGCCCTGCCTGTTCTGCGTCGTCGTCAGCAGCTCGCTCAGACATTCCGTCACAGCACTCATGATCTCTGTCTTTGTCCGCTCATAGTCATCATCGCTGACAACATTCCGCGCTTTCTGCATCTTGCTCAGATAAGACAATACCGAATCTTCTGTCTCCATCTCTACATTATGAAGTTCCTTCGGCAGCGTAGAAAAATCTGACTTCGCTGCTTCCGCAACCAGACGCATCGAATAATACTCCCGCTCCATCAACTGGTTGGATGCATTCAATGCACTCCGCAGAGACTTCAACGCAACGGTTCCATCAAAATATACCTCCAGGCTATCCAGCGCATGTTCTCTGCGTCTGGTCATCTTCACTTCCTCAAAATAATTATCCCGGTACTGCGTCTCACCGGTCATCGCATACAGCCGAGCCTGCTCTGTCAGATAATCAGATGCCTCCTGCAGCTGCTTCGCAGACTTCTCACAGATGATGTACTCATCCGTCATCCGCTGCAGCGCCTGAAACTCGCTCTCACTGCGAACCGACAGCATCACAAAAACTACCGCCATCACAATCGTGATTCCGATAATCCACGCACTGACTGTCTGTATTCTGATCTTACGCTTCATAAACTACGCCCCCACTTTTCCCCTGACGGACCAGACAACGCACCCCTCGTGAGCTGCCTAAGGACCGGAAAAATCACACAATATCTATTGTATCATAGATGTCGGAAAGTGTAAGGATTTTTCTATCAATAATTTTTGCATTAACTTAAAATCCCTGTTGACTGTAAGAACAATATCAGCATCAGCACCGGCACGATGTACCGAATCATCACCACATAGACATTCTTTCTGCCGTATTTGTGTCCGCTGCTTTCCATTTCGTCGATGACGTATTTCGGCTTGACGATCCATCCAATGAGGATTGCAGACAGCAGTGCGATGAACGGCATCATGACGCTGTTGCTGATATAGTCCATGATGTCTAACAGCTGTGCGTTTGCACCGTTGGGCAGTTTAACCTCAAAATAGAAAATACTGTAGCCCAGCGCGATGACTGCGGATGCTGCCAGGTAGATGATAGACAGAACGAGAACGGTTTTCTTGCGCTCCGTGTGGAAGATTTCCATGCAGTTTGAAGCGATGGATTCCAGCACAGAGATGCAGGAAGTCAGCGTTGCAAAGATTGCGCTGACGAAAAACAGAAGTCCCACTACCACTCCGGCTTTTCCCATTGCCGCAAATACTTTCGGCAGGGAAACAAACATCAGGCTCGGTCCTGCACTCATACCTTCGGTTCCGGAGAAGACGAAAACTGCCGGAACGATCATCGCACCGGCTAACAGTGCAACGCCAGTATCAAAAATCTCAATCTGATTGATGGAACGGTTCAGATTGACTTCCGGCTTTACATAAGAGCCATATGTAATCATAATTCCCATCGACACACTCAGGGAGAAGAACAACTGGCTGACGGCATCCAACAAAATCTGCAGGAACCGCTTCACGGTCAGACCCTCTGTGTGAGGTGTCAGATAGTACACCAGTCCTTCCAGTCCGGTGCGCACCTGTCCATCTGCATCGGTATGCTTCAACGTCAGCGCATAAACCGCAATCACTGCTACCAGCACAAACAGCACCGGCATCATGCATTTGGACACTTTTTCAATGCCGCCCTCGACTCCATTGTAGACGATCAGCGAAGTCACCGCCATAAACAGCAGCGCAAATACAACCGGTGCCACAGGCGATGTGATGAACGATGTAAAGTAACCATCTTCCGCAGCGGCACTCGCCTGTCCAGTCAGATAGACAACAGCGTACTTCGTGATCCAACCGCCGATAACGGCGTAATATGTCATAATCAGTACCGGTACAAGGAATGTCAGAATGCCAAGAAACTTCCATTTCGGATGCATCTGCTCGTAGGCGCCGATGGCGCTTTTCTTTGTCTTACGACCGATTGCAATATCTGATGTCAGCAAAGTAAAGCCAACCGTCAATGCCAGTACCAGATAGATGATCAAGAACAATCCACCTCCGTCTTTTGCTGCCAGATATGGAAATCTCCACAGATTTCCGACGCCGACGGCACTGCCTGCCGCAGCCAGTACGAATCCGATTGATCCTGAAAAATTGCCTCTTTTTTTCTCCATAACCCCTTCACTTTTGAGCGCTTCTGCGCCCTTTTCCTCATTTTTTGATGCTTTTATTCTTTCTTGCCGGTCAGACCGCAGATCGTCCGGAGCATCTTTTCCAGATTGATCGGCTTTGTCAAATGTGCATTCATACCGGCATCCCTGCACTTTTTGCTGTCCTCCGCAAAAGCGTTTGCTGTCAACGCAATGATCGGAATTCTGGCAGCGTCCGGGCGATTCAAGGTGCGGATCTGCTTCGTCGCTTCCAGTCCATCCAGCACCGGCATCATAATATCCATCAAAATCAGATCGTAAGTTCCCTGCGGATGGGATGCAAATGCTACCACTGCCTCCGCTCCATTTGCAACACCCGTGACGATCGCTCCCTGCTCCTTCAAAAGCTCCGTTGCGATCTCCATATTCAGATCATTATCCTCTGCTAATAAGATCCGGACTCCCTCGATGGAAGAACTCTCTGCTTTCTCCGCTGCCGCCGGAAGATCTTCTTTTCCTGCGATATCAAAGGGCAATGTCACAATAAACTCAGATCCCTCTCCGGCTTTGCTCTGCACCTCGATGGTACCGCCCATCTGATCTACCAAAGATTTCACAATAGACATACCCAGTCCCGTGCCGTGATATACACTTCTGGCATCTACCTTTTCCTGCACAAACGGATCAAACAGATGCTCCAGAAATTTCGGACTCATGCCAATTCCAGTATCCGCGATCGAACAGGTATAAAAGACTTTGCCGCTTTCCTCATGATCACAGGAAATCCCTACTGTCACGGTGCCGTTGGGCTTATTGTACTTGATCGCATTGCTTAGAATATTCACAAAGATCTGTTGAATATGCAGCGGACTGCCATATACATACGGATACGGAAGCTTCGCAAGTCCGCCCTTTCGCTCCATGCGAATACCTGCCTCTGCTGCACGAATATCCATAATCGCCATCGTCTCCTCTGCCAGCTCCCGCAGATCAAACGCTTCTCTGGAAAATTCCACTTTGCCATCTTCCAGCTTGCTCATATTCAGCACATCATTGATCAGGGAAAGCAGATGATCCGCCGCCACCCGAACTTTCCTGCGTTTTTCCTGCAGCAGCTCCGGCGATGCTTTTCCGGAACTCTCCATCTCCAAAAATCCAATAATGCCGTTGAGCGGTGTGCGAATGTCATGGGACATGCGGGACAGAAACTCCGACTTTGCGCGGTTTGCCTGATTCGCTTTTTCCAAAGCCTCCTGCAATTCCCGCTCACGCTCTGCCGTAGCTTTGCTGCGCCGCTTTTCTCCCCAGATCAGCAATCCGCCGAACAGCACAAAGGCCGACGTGATCACAAATATCACCTGAAATGCCGCCTGTTTGTTCGCATTTGCGGTCTTCATACACACAGAACCCGGAGCAACCAAAAACAGTTCCCAGTCGCTGTAATTTACCGGTGCATAAGAAAAATAGACCGTCTCTCCCGCAACCTTTGACAGCACTGCCGCATGACCGCTGCCGCCTGCCATATAGTCATCATGTATCTGCGATAAATCGTATCCATTTGCTCTTTCCCGGTCAATTGCATCGGAAATATTGCCGAGATCATCATGCCACGAATCAATTAGAATATCTCCTGTTCCGCGTTCGAAAAGCAAAATGCCGGTCGCCTGTTCGTAGGATCCGGTCAGAATGCGCTCTGCAAATCCCTTCAAATCAATGACCGAAGACAAGATCCCGATGCATGCTCCATCCTGAAAAATGCACTTCGATAACATCAAAATCTCGGTCTCACCATCCTGCAGCGCAGTTCGCCGTTCTGAGACAGTAAATCCCTCCTGTACCCGATCTTCAAAGGAATACTGCGGTGCCAGATTCATCGTCGTGCCATCTCGCCGCAGCACCGTGCCGTCCGGGAAGCAGATCTCCCAGTGGGCATACGATCTGACCGCACTGGACGCATTCACGATCTTCAAAATCAGCTCCCGGTTCTTGTCAAAATCCGCCAAAAGCTCCTGCAGCAATTCCGATGCCGCCTCCAGATGCTCCTGCTCGTTCTCCATTTCATTTGCGATCATCTGCCCAAACTGCTCTCTGGAATCATCCAACATGCCAAAGCACTGCTCTGTCGAAATCCGCTGGACAAAAGAAACATATACAGAAAGGGCACAGGTCATGACCACAATCAGAATTACGGTCATCTCAATGTAATGGCTGCGCGATCGGGTACGCTGTCTTTTCATACTACGCCTTCTTTCCGCAATTTTCTGCTGTTTTTTATACTAAAATAGAATCCTGCAACGCAGGATTCTCCGCCTGCGGCGGGTCGCGAAGCGACAAATTCTGTTCCGCCGCAGTGCGATCCATGCGGAGCGCTTTTTGCTTTATAGGAAATGCGACGCAATTTCCTATAAAGCAAAAAGCACACCTGTGATACATATTTTATCACAAGTATGCCTTTTCGTCCATGTACAGAAATCGCTACTTCTGTTTTTTCGACCGATTCAGACGGTATTCCCACGTACCACCCGAACCTGCTTTTTTATAAATTCAGTAACTGCTTTTTCTTTGCTTCAAACTCATCCTGCGTCAAAATTCCGTCATCGAACAGTGCTTTATACTTTCGAAGTTCATCCGCAACATCCGTCGGATGTGCTGTCTGCATCTGCTCTGCCTCCCCCGCATCTGCCGGTCCTGCAACTGCAGCATCCGGAAATGCAACTCGCATCAGCGAACGTGCCAGCGTCTCCATACAGTTGATGCCCTCATCGTAATCCCGCAAATATCTTCCGATATCCGGATCGTCATCGCTAAAAGACGGTGCGCTCTTATCACAGGTGATCGTATTCCAATACGGATGCTCGAAATACAATTCCACCTGGAATTTGTCAAACGGCTTCGGAAGCTCCAGACGAAGCGGCGGCAGTTCTACCCGCTCTGACTCGTTCTTATAGCTCTCCATCTGCTCTCTCTGCCGGCGCATCTCTTTTTCCATCTGAAACTGGGTAATCATCGGCATATACGTTCTGACCTGATCCTGCACACCACTCTCATGGCGAACCAGCCCGCTTGCGCTACCCTCGATCAACGGGAATGAATCCTCTTTGATTACAAACGATTTCAGCTCGCTTCCGTGAAAAATCGTCTTGTCCGGACGCTTGCTCATACAGAACAACTGCTTATCAAAATCAAAAATGATCTTGGTATCAAATGCTCCGAAGTCCACTTTCTCTGAAATCGTAAACTGTTCCGCCAGCTTTTGATTTTCCTCTCGAAATGCCCGATATTGAAGAAACTCCTGCATGGTCATCTTATTTGCATCACCCTGAATATCTACCACACCATAACAGTCGTTACACACATACTGTCCTTCCACTTTCCACGGCAGCAGTCCCTTGACTTTTCCACCGCAGATCGCGCAGGGATCTTTCTTCGTAAATAATCCCATTGTCTTCTCCTTCCTGTAGTGCTTTCACTGTCTGCAGTATAGCAGAAAAAAGAAGTTAAATTTTATTTTGGCGCGAAATGTCGTTTTTACGGTGCGAAATGCAGATTTGGAATTAAACCTTTCCTCTTCTTTCAAATAGATATGCATATTTGTCAATCTGCCGATGCAAAATCGTCTGCACGCGCTCCCGAATTTCCATGGAATATCCACTTGCCTGCTCCAACAGTTGATCTGCATCTTTTTTTGTGAAGAAAAACTTTAAATTGCAGCCATACAAATGTTCCGATGCATCTAACTGTTCATCAAAATCGGTGCTTACCGTCTTTGCCCGAACTTCCTCTATAAGTTCAAACACATTCTCACCCAATGGATAATCCAGCGTTGTGTCAGACAACAATCCACCACCATTGTCAAAGATCGGACAGTATTTGAATTTTCCCTCTCCATTCATCAGGACTGCAATATTATGTGTATGGCGGTCTTCGTTTAAAAAAAATGCATCAATGGTGAGTAATTTATTCAAATAAATGCCAAAGCCTTTCAGACCAGTAATGCGCTCCACCTGTTCCTCCAAAAAACATAATCTCTGTTCTGTATCTTCCATCTGCCAAAGCATCCGATTTAAACTGTCCCCATATGTTTTTTGAAACAAGCGCTCCAGTGTTATGATTTGCCAGTCTTCTGACAAAAATGTGGCGCTTTTCACTCCCTGATAGACCTGACGCTTATACTTGATTTGCTCCAAATCATATCGAACAAACTCTTCCGGCTTTAGTGTCGATTTTATCAGCAAATGAGAGATTATATACTCCGCCAGACCTTCGTATCCGGTGTAATCTGCTTTATACCAGATTCCTTCGCTTTCCCATTTTAACTGATTTCCTTTTGAGGATTGGCGATCCTGCATTCGTTCATTTTGTTCAAACAGCTCAACCATCGTGCTTCCTCCTACCGCTCAATCTTAATCCAGAAATCATCCTCTGCCATTCTTCCCTCTGTCTTTTGAATAATCATATACGGATCATAAAAAGGAATCCCCAGATTCCGCAACACCAGCTTCATCTTATCCCGTGTGCGGGGAAAACATCTGGATTCCAAAAATTCGTTATAATCTTCAATCGTTGGGTGTTCTTTTACTCCAAACGCTGTGAACTGAACATTGTCCACATAATTTCGAATACGAACAATCTTTTTCATTTCATCTACATCAATCAATGTGCACGGCGTATCTTTATACATATACCACATACGGACAGGAAATTCCTTCGGTGGAATCACAAGCGTCTGTATATATTCCACATCCCGATCCAATAATTTCATTAAAAGCACCATCGGACCTTTTGTCATCGTGTTGTCCCGCTCCAAACGCTCCACCGTCGGTTTGGAGCAACCGAGAAGTTTGGCAAAATCTCGCTGAGTTAGCCCCAGTTTCTTACGCAATGCCTTCACTTCTTCTGCTGATACCGTCTCTTTTAACGCAAATCGCTTCTCTTCCATGCCGCAATTCTCCATACTTGTGTCATAACTTGATTATAACACTATTTTGAACTGTTTCAAGAAAAATAATCATCTTGATGAGTTTTTTTCTTTTTTATTCGTCATTTTGATGAGTTTCTAATTTTACAAACAAAAAGAGCCTCTGGTTCCGTTTTTTCAGAGACCCTTTTCTTATATCGAACTTATGCTTTCTTTGTGTTTGCACGCTCTTTGCTGTTTACAATACAAATACCAATGCACACCAGTACCAGCGCAATCACGGCGTTCCATCCCAGCTCCTGACTGCTCTCACCGAGCCACCATGCGGACAACAACACACCAAATACCGGATTTGTGAATCCAAAGATTGCAACTTTAGACACCGGATTGTACTTCAACAGAATTCCCCAAATAGAGTATGCCACCGCGGAAATGCAAGCCAGATAGAACATCATCAGCACTGCGTTGACGGAAACGTGCGTGATTCTGCCACCAAGTGCCAATCCCAACAGGATCATGACAACGCCGCCCAGCATGAACTGATAGCCGCTGAGCATCACCGGATTCTCGTCCTTGGAATACTTTTTCATCAAACTGGAAGAAAATGCATAGGACAGCGCACTCAGAAACAGGCTGCCATCTCCCATCAGGCTCAGATCCATGTTGATTTTCTGACCGTTCATGCTGACAACGATAACACCGGCAAAACCAATGATGCAACCAATTACCTTTTTCAGATTCAGCTTTTCCTGACGGAAGATCAGACAGGAAACCAAAATTACAAAAAACGTATTGGAACCGTTGATGATGGATGCTTTGACACCGCTGTTATGCGCCAGACCAATGTAGAAAAAAATGTACTGCAGGATTGTCTGAAAAATCGCCAGCTTTCCGATACTGGGTAATGCGCTCTTTGTCGGAACCAGCATCTTGCGGTTCAACAAACTGCCGATCAGAATCGTCAAAATACCCGCCAGCACGAATCTCGTTCCGGCAAATACAACCTGACTCCATGTTTCGCTCGCGGGAATCTGGAACCACGCATAGCCCAGCTTGATGCTGGGGGAGGCACTGCCCCACAGGAACGTGCAGACGAGGGCGAGGGCACAAACGACCCAGGTTTTCTGTAGAAATTGTGTTTTGTTGTTTGTAGACATGTTAAAACGTTTACTCCTATGTATTTATTTTTCTTGAGTAATCTTTGTTACTCCAATTTATTAGCAACTATTGTAACATACTTCTCTACCTTCTACCACCTAATAAAACCATTCTCTTTATACGCAAACAGAGCCGGCAAATTCTTCTGCCAGCTCTGCATCCCTACTACTTTTTTCTTTTATACGTTTTGTTTTAGACATGTTCTGAGATCATCTTCCGCATTGCTGGTCTGCCGCAATCCAAAGGTATCTACCAGATACTGCAACACATTGGGACTCAGGAAAGCGGGCAATGTTGGTCCCAGATAGATGTTCTTGATACCGAGACTCAACAGTGCCAGCAACACCGCCACCGCTTTTTGCTCATACCACGAGAGGATGAGTGACAGTGGTAATCCATTCACATCCGTCCCAAATGCATCTGCCAATGTCACCGCGATCTTCACTGCGGAATACGCATCATTGCATTGTCCGACATCCAACAATCTAGGAAGTCCTGCGACTTCCCCAAATGGCAGTTTATTAAAGCGATATTTTCCACAGGCAAGGGTTAAAATCACGCAATCCTGCGGCACCATCTGGGCGAACTCCGTGAAATAGTTGCGCCCCGGTCGTGCGCCATCGCATCCGCCGATCAGGAAGAAATGTCGAATCTGACCGGATTTGACCGCATTTACGATCTGCTCCGCATGCTCCAACGTGGCATGATGTCCAAACCCTACGAGAATGTCCTGCGGCTCCTGGTTTTCCGGATAACCGCCCAGCTCCAACGCCTGCTTGATGATCTCACTGAAATCCTTCTCACCGTTTGAATTTTTGCCGATATGCTTCACACCGTCCCAGCCTACTACATTTGTGCTGTAGATTCGATCTTTGTAGCTCTCCCGTGGACGCATAAGACAGTTTGTCGTCATCAAAATGCACCCCGGCAGATCATCAAATTGCTTCTGCTGATCCTGCCATGCGCCACCGAAATTGCCAACTAAGTGCGGATATTTTTTCAGGCCATCGTAGCCGTGGCTCGGAAGCATCTCCCCATGGGTGTAAATGTTAATGCCTGTTCCCTGCGTCTGCTCCAACAGCATTTCCAGATCTTTCAAATCATGACCAGACACAATGATGAATGGACCTTTTTTCATGTGAACCGGCACTGCATGAGGTGATGGATTTCCATACGTTTCTGTATTTGCCTCGTCCAGCTTTTTCATAATCTCCAATGCCATCTCGCCGGTGCGCATCGTCATTCGAATCAATTCTTCCACGGTCAATGCATCATCAATGATTGCATCCAGCGCTTCCACATAAAATGCATCTACCTGCTCACTGGAATAACCCAACTCCCGTGCCTGATGCCCGTAGGCGCTGATGCCTTTCAGACCATACAAAATCGTCTGACGGAGCGATCGGATGTCCGGGTCTAACGCCTTGTCATACATAATACCTGCCAGCGGTGCATCCTTCAGCATTTCTGTTTTCGTCTCCGGCAGTTGATACGATGCATAAATCGGTGCCTGTTCCGGATTCCCTGCTGCATTCCGCAACTCCTCTTTGATTTTCTGAGATTCCCGCAACAATTCCACATGCACTTCCGCATCAAAATTCACATTCGTCAACGTCGTAAACAGCACATTTTCCAGAAATGCAATTACGCGCTTTTCCACAGTCTGCCCTGCCTCCTGCAAACGTCTGCCATAATAGCTGATTCCCTTTAGCTGAAACAGCAAAAGATCCTGCAGGTTTGCAACCTCCGGTGTCTTGCCGCACACTCCGAGCTTCGTGCAGCCTTTGCCGTTCGCGGTCTGTTCGCATTGGTAACAGAACATTTCATAGTCCAAGTCCATATTGTTCATAAGATGTACCACCTTCTCCATCATTTTTCTGAGAGGTAGTATCTGCCAGAACAATGGAAAATATGCGTTTATCCGAAATCATTCCTTTTCTTTTGATTCCAGATTTTTCTTTTCAGTGCCCTGCATTCGCAGATGCTTCTCCAGCGCATTCTGCTTCGCCAGAATGATATTCATTTTATCATACAGGTCTTCGATCATAATCTCTGTCTTCAGGTTTACTTTGTAGTCGTTTTCCGCACGTCTGCGGTCTTTTTCTTCCTGACGGTTCTGACTCATCATGATCAGCGGAGCCTGGATTGCAGCCACGCAGGACAATACCAGATTCAGTAAGATAAAGGGATACGGGTCAAATGCTTTCGTTGCCAGAATTGTATTCACTACCATCCACAGGATCAGAACGCCTGTAAAAGAGAAGATAAATGCCCAGCTGCCCGCAAACTTTGCGATTGCATCAGCTGCCCGTTGCCCAACCGTGTATTTTTCCTTTTCTTTCTGCGGATTCACGGAAATCTTACTGTCTGCCAGCAGATTTAAAACCTCTTCATCTGTCATATCCCGGCGAATGTCTGTTACGATCTCTTTCAATAATTTTCGGTTTTCTTTCATGATGTGTTCTCCTTTCGCTGTTCATAAACCGTATTCATCCTATCATGGATGAAAAATCTTTTCCAGCTGTTGTATAAATGCAATCTCGTCCGGATGCAGGTAATGATCCTTTTTCCAGATCACGGATACATGTACATTTTTATCCGTCTCAATCGGAATGGATATAATATGTTCATTATCCCGCAGAAGTCCCTGCAACAGGACACAGGAAACACTGCCTTCTTCAATTGCCTGCTCAATATCCATCAGGCTGGTAGAGAAAAATTTAATATTCTCCGAATAACTGCATCCAAGCAATGATTTTGAGACTGTGCTATCATATTCTGTATGAAGCATTGGATATTCCGTGAACACAGCCATTGGAATTGCCGCGATCTCGTGTGGCTCAATCGCTTCCATTTTTCCAACATAACCATCTCTGTTCGTGTATAACCGCACGTTCAACGCCGCAATCTCATGCGTATGAAACTCGTCCAATTCTGACAAGTCTACCGTGATCAATACCGCCAGATCTAACCGATTTTCCTGAATGCAGCGAACCAGATAATCGTTTCCGAAAAATCCCAGATATCCGGTTTTTTTTGTAAACGCCTCCAGTTCTCCTTTGTTTTCATTTTGCAGCAGCTGTTTCGCAATTGTCGAAATGCCGATACGAAGTGGGGAATGTTCGCTTCCAACCTTTCTCATTTCATATCGCAAATGTTCAAAATCATGTAGCAACGGCTCTGTCATCGCTGCCAGCTGTTCTCCGGCTTTCGTCGGCTGCAGCGGATTTGTCCGCAGAAACAGCTGAACTTCCAGTTCATTTTCCAGTTCCCGGATTGCATTCGAGACCGACGGTTGCGATACAAATAGCTGTTCTGCCGCCCGTGTCATATTTTTCGTTTGATATACTGCCTCAAAATACTGCAACTGCAATAAGGTCATAGCTTTCTCCGTTCTGATGTTTTCCTGCCTTCTCTGTTATCTACAGTTATACCCGAAATCTTTTTTCTCTTCAATATTTTGTTATGAAAATAGCAATCATAATTATTCTTTATTGTTTTTTCATTCGCATTAAAAACGGGTATTTCCCTTTTTTCCACTTTTGGATTACCATATTGTTATAAGTTTATCAAACATATTGAAAGGGGGAGCTCGGTATGAGATCACAATCAACAGCACGGCTGTCCATGCGGGAAAAAGTCGGCTATGCCATGGGCGATGTTGGAAATGCTTTCAGCTGGAGCTTTGTCACCAGTTTTCTGATGCTGTATTACACAGATGTCATGGCACTGCCTGCAACTGCAGTTGCGACTTTATTTCTTGTCACCCGTTTTTGGGACGCGATCAATGATCCTCTGATTGGCAGCCTGAGTGACCGGACAAACAGTAAACGTGGCAGATATCGTCCGTGGCTTTTGTATGGTGCGCTGCCTCTGGCAATCTGTACTGCTCTCGTTTTTTATAACCCGGTCGGATTACGGCAGCATTGGAAATTGCTCTATGCCTATCTGACCTACAGCCTGATGGTTCTTGCCTATACAGCAGTCAATATCCCTTACACGGCACTTTCTGCGACTATGACACTGGACTCCCATGAGCGAGGCTCTCTGGCAGGATTGCGGCTCACATTTTCCACACTTGGTGCAATGCTGGTCGCACAGATCGGAACTTATCTTGTTCCGGCTCTCGATCACACATTTTGTCCCGGACAGGGTTTTTTCACCGTTGCAGTTCTGCTTGGCCTTATCGCCTGTGCCTGCTATCTGATTACATACCGCACGACAACCGAACGGATCCTGCCGGAAGCAAAACAGAATCACCTGCCGGTTCGAAAACAGATTTCTGCAATTCTTCAGAACAAGCCCCTGCTCCTTGCAACTCTCGTTCACTTTCTTGTCGGAATGACCGTTTACGGCAAGATGGCAGTTATGGCTTATTACTTCAAATATAATGTTGGAAATTATGGTATGCTCGCTATTTTCACTCTCGTGATGCAGGGTTCCATGGCATGCGGCTCTATGCTGTCACCAAAATTATCCGACCTTTTAAAAGGAAAAGGACGCGCACTCAGTCTCAGTTTTATTTGCTACGGTATTTTTTCTTTGCTGAATGCGACCGTAACACCCGTATCTTCCCCTGTTCTTTTTTGGATCCTGGTTGCACTGTCCAATCTCTGTCATGGATCCGGCTTTGCCATCTCCTATGCTGTCATCCCGGACACCGTAGAATATGGCATGTTAAAGAGTGGTGTGCGCACCGAGGGACTGATTACCGCTGTTACCTCTTTCTTTAACAAAATCGGTATGGCGATCGGTACATCTCTGACTGCCTTTGTACTTGGTATTTTGCAGTACAATCCAAACGGCACACAGTCTGCTGCAACGTTGTCTGCGATCAATATTATTATGTTTGTCGTATCCGGAGTCAGTGCAATCCTGATCGGCTTTCTGTTTCTTGCCTATAAGCTGGACTATCGAACCTGTGAGCAGATTCTTCAAAAGCTTCACATCTCCGACAGCCAGCCTGATAAATAAAAAAATATTTTTAAGGAGTGTATCACTATGAAACGCTTGGATCAAAAAGTTGCTATTATCACCGGTGCCGCTATGGGACAGGGTGCTGCAGAAGCATACCTGTTTGCCCGTGAAGGTGCCAAAGTCATTGCCGCTGACATGGCTGTGGAGGAACTGGAAAAGACCGTTGCAAAGATCAATGAAGAATTTCCCGGCTCAGCCATTGCCACACGACTGAATGTCGCAGATGAAGAGAACTGGAATGCTGTCATAAAACAGGCTGTCGATACCTTCGGTACAGTTGATATCCTGGTCAACAATGCCGGTGTTGGTTCCAAAGGTATTATTTATGATAATACCAGCAAAGAGGATTTTGATAAGATCATGTCAATCAATGCCTGGGGACCTTTTGCCGGAATCAAAGCAGTCGCACCTGTCATGAAAAAGGCAAAGCGCGGCTCTATCGTCAATGTATCCTCTCTGGCCGCTGTTGTCGGTGTAGAATTTAACGCATACAGCCTGACAAAGGGTGCTGTTGTCTCTCTGACCCGTGCTGCTTCTGTAGAACTCGGCAAAGACAACATCCGTGTCAATACCATTATCCCCGGCACGATCGTAACTCCTATGACAAAGATCATCTGCGATTATCCGAAGGTTCTGAAATCCTGTGAAGATAAGACCTGCCTTGGACATATCGGGGAGCCGAATGATATCGCATACGGTGTTCTGTATCTTGCCAGCGATGAATCCAAATATACGACCGGTGCTGACCTGACCATCGACGGTGGCGAACGTTTCAAAGATGTTTTGGAACTGGAGCTGTAAGGAGGAAAAGTTATGACAGACACAAATAAAAAATGGACTCTGGTTGCTCTGTTTTTAGGGCTGTTAGAAGTAATGTTCATCGATGCAATGAGCTCCATTGTCGGTCCCGCCATTGTATCCGATCTTGGTGATACCAGCCTGTATGCTTTCATGTACACACTGACATTTTTGTGCAATACCCTTGCACTTCCGATTACATCCATGATCGGCAACAAGAGTGGTCGAAAATACGTAATTGTAGCCGGTGTGATCCTTTACGGTGTTTCTACCGTTTTGGCCGGAATGGCCGGCAACATGATGTTACATGTGATCTTACGTGGTCTGCAGGGCATCGGAAAAGGCTGCATTCTCGGAAATGCGCTGGCTTATTTTGGTGAATCCCTTGATGAACAGGGGCGCGCAAAAGCAATGGGCTTTTACGGCACTTTAACCGGTATCGTATTTGTTGTGGCACCTCTCGCCGGCGGTGCGATTGGAAATGTTCTCGGATGGCGCCTGACCTTCTATCTCTCCATCCCGCTGACTCTGATCGTACTGGCTGTACTGCTTTTCAAAATGCCGCAGGTAAAACCGGTTACAAGCAACGCAAAACTCGACTGGCTTGGAACACTTTATCTGTCGATCCTGACGATTGCAATCGTCATGTTCTTCTCCTGGGGCGGTCAGAAATATAGCTGGATCTCTGTTCCAGTTATCGGCGCTCTGGTTCTGTTTGTACTGTTTCTTGTACTGTTCATCCACCACATCAATCGCTGCGATGTCCCGGTACTTTCCCCGAAGCTGTTCCGGAATCGGGAATTTGTCCTTGTTATTCTTGGAGTTGTCCTGATCGGACCGACTCTGTATGCTGTTGGTTCTTACCTGCCCATGATCTGCCAGGCTCTTGTGGGAACCACCGCTATGACAACCGGTGTCGTAACCGCTGCCAAATCTGCCGTTCAGCTGATTCTTGGCTATTTCATCGGTGCCTATATCGGAAAGACTGGTCGTGTCAAATCGGTTATGATTGCAACCTCTATTGTATATGCGGTATCCAACTTTATCCTTGGCTTCACCAGTACACCTGCTGATATGGTTCTGCTGATCGTCGGCATCCTGCTCTCCGGTCTTGGAACAACAACGTACTCTATGGTTTATACCCTGCATGCACAGAACGAGCTTCCCTCTGGTCTGGTCGGAGAAGCAACTTCTGCAATCCAGTTCCTGCAGTCTTTAAGCGGCACCATTGGTCTGTCCGTTGTCGGTATGGTCCTGAACACGACGTTCTCAGCCAATTTACAGCATGTCGTTCCTGCCGGTCTGGAAAATCTCATTCCTGCCGATCAGCTGCAGCAGTATCTCGGCACAACACTGCTGACCGATTCTACCGCAGTTACCGCAGCTTCTCAGGGACTTTCCGCAGATGGACAGCAGCTGTTTACACAGTTTGTAGATAATCTGCATCACGCTTACGCAGGTGCAATGACAAATGCATTCCTTGTATTAGGCGTTCTCTGTGCAATTACTCTGATCTTTTCCCTGATGGTTCGCCCTTCTAAGAAGAAGGCTTAACATCTGTTTTGCGTGAGATGATTTCAACGACGATATCATCCGAAAACTCAAAGAGCATCTGCTTTCAAGGAAGAAACGCAGATGCTCTTTTTTCTGTTACTTGTTTTTATAATGCTTCCGCACCACATCAAATGCCATTTTCGGTCTGCGGTACAGATCCACCACACCTTTGTTATTCTCGCACTTCGGGCGCTGGCGCATGATTTCCTCGGACACGTTGCAGTCTGCAAACTGCCAGATGTATGTGCCATTCACATAGCCCGGCGCCAGGAAATCGGTCAGCTGCGCATCCAGGATATCCGCCTGCCGCTCCTCCGACCATTTGCATCTGCCGTAGTCGTGGTATCCGTAAATAGCTCCGGCACCAAATTCACTGAGAAGAAACGGCTTTCCTGCTCCGCCGGTCGTCGCGATCCAGTCTTTCAGATCATCCACCCACTTTTTCGGCGGTGTGTTGTGATACCAGCCGGGATACACATTCATCGACACAACATCCACCAGATCAAAGCACAGATCCGCAAAATTTTTACAGGATGCAAATGTCACCGGACGACTCTGATCCAGCGAACGGATTTGCGCGAATTGCTTTTCATAACAGCTGCGGCCATACTCCGTCTCACTGGCACATTCATTCAAAATGCCCCAGATATAAATGGACGGATGGTTGTAGTCGTAAGTGATCATCTTGTCGATACACTCTGCACATTGAGCATCAAAGTTCGGATGACGCATCTGTTCTTCACTCAGCCCCCTCGCATGGTTTTCCTCCCATACAAGCATGCCCAGTTCATCGCACAGATCCAGAAAGCGTACATCGTTTGGATAGTGGGAGGTTCGAACCGAATTTGCTCCCATCTCCCGTATGAGCTGCAGATCCTCCATCATGGACTCCACGGACAACGCGCAGCCGCGGTTTCCAAAGTCTTCATGACGACAAAAGCCTTTCAGGAAAATCGGCTTATCATTCAACAGAATTTCGTTGCCTTCCACCCGCACCGTGCGGAATCCAATGCGCTCTGTCAGGTCGTCCATCTGCTGTCCATCCCCGGACAGGACTGCCCGCGCCTCATACAATACCGGAGACATCGGCTCCCAGCATGTCACATCCGGGCACGGGATTGCTCCACTCACAATGCAGGTTTCCTCAAACGCCGGAATCTCCTGCGAAACCGTCTGACCGGCAAGTGTCACGGTGTACCGCATTTCTTTTTCCGCTCTTCCGCGGATACACAGACGGTAATCTACGCTCCAGCCGGAATCCTCTTTTTTCGGTGTCAGCTGGAACCAGTCGATATAACTTTGCGGGACTTTTGCCAATACGATCGGTCTGGTGATGCCATTGTAGGCATTGTAATCGTTCGGCACATGTAATGCTGAAATTTCCGGATTCCACGAATTATCCACGTCAATTTTTAGTGTATGTACACCCGCTCTTGCATTGTGAATCGACAGATCAAACCGGGTAAATGCATTGTAATGGCTGCCGATCAATTCTCCATCCCAGTACACCTCTGCCAGAAAGCTGACACCATAGCAGGTCAGCAAATAGTCACCATCCTCCTCCAGTATCACACTCCGCTCATAGGCACACTTTCCCTGAAACCGTCGCAATGCCGGAATACTCTCAACGCATCCCGGAATGCCCATCTTGTAGTGCGTCTCTTCCGGCATCGGTTCGCCGGAAAGCAGCGTCACATCCCAGAATCCACCTAATTCCTGCTCTTCGCGGATCCTGTGCTGTCTGAATGTTCGAATCATAAACTCTCCCTTCCGGAGCTTTTGCATTCTTACGCAAAACACTCCTGCAAAACATTCTATTTTTTCCTTTTACTCGCTACAACGATTTTAGCATACACTGTTTTCTTTTTTAAGCAGCTTTGTTCGATTCAGCATCTTTTGCAATCTATTCTTGTGAAAAAATGCTAGTTTCTTTCTGAAATAATCCTAACGGCTCCCGTTACCCTGAAATTATAATAAAGACAACAGGATTTTTTATTTTTCTTTTTCATGAACGGGGGTACAATGATGAGGGGAAATTTCACTTCTGCAAAAGCTAATCACAATACAATGGGACAGATCATCAGCTTTTCCGCACACCGCTATAGCTGCTCCGTTCCCTGCGTCCGGGATGCACTGTCTTATCTCGATGCTCATTTTTCAGAACCGATCTCTGTCGATACACTGGCGAGCACTCTTTTCATCAGCAAATATCATCTGATGCGGGAGTTCAAGCAGGCGACCGGTCAGACGATCCACACCTATCTGACAAAATGCCGCATGCAGGCAGCCGCTGACATGATCGCATCCGGTGTTTCCATTCAGGAAATTTCGGATCGTGTCGGCTACACCGATTACTCACTTTTCTACAAAAATTTCACACGCTTTGCCGGAGTTTCCCCACGGGAATATCAGCAGCAGGCCGGTGGCTTCACGCCGTGCCCCTGCATTCAATTACACACAGGAGGGGATCTTCTGAAAGCATGAAGTGGAAAAAAGCAACTGCGATTTTATTATTTTGTTTTTTATTATCCTGCCTTACGACCGGCATTCTGCTCTTCCGTTTTTCCGGGGCAAATTCGACTCCGGTACCGGAGGCAGATTCCACCGTCACACTGAATGTCTATGCCTGGAATGATGAGCAGGATACGTTTGATGCGTTGGCTGAGGGATTTATGAATGAACATCCGGATATTTTCGTTAATGTTCATTACTCCCCCAGCACAGAACAGCAGCAGGAATATCAAATTGCACTGAACGGCGATGCATCTGCGGATATCGTAGCATACGGCACACCTGCCGGAGCTGCTCAGCTCATCAACAAAGGGCAGGTGGCTGGTCTTGACGAGTATCTGGCGGGATCTGACGCAGATTTCAGCGGCATCGAATCCACGATCCAGGCTTTGCAACAGGATGGTCAGACGTATATGATGCCTTACCGTGGCAGCGCCTGGGTCGTCTATTACAATAAAACCATTTTTGACGCAATGGGCGTTCCATATCCGGAAGGCGACTGGACTTGGGATGACTATGCAGATCTCGCTGTCCGTCTCACGAATCCGGAAAAAGGCTGGTATGGTTCCCTGAACTATGAAAATCAATGGTGGCGTGTGCCTGCCCGCACTGCCGGCGCCGAAAATCCGATGGATCCCGATGATCTGGCTTTGTTTGTGCAGGCAGCCCAGTGGAGCTACGATCTCACCTATAACCGAAAGGCTGCGATCCCATACACCAGCCTGACCAGCGCGGATGCTAAGAATTATACCGCCCGTTTTCTGAATGGCGAAGCTGCCATGATGTACAACGGCGAATGGTGCCTTTCGATGCTCAACGATCGCATCCGCACCAGTTATCCGAACTTTTCTTATGACGTTGCCCCGCTTCCGACCTGGAACGAGGGCGAAGGATATGCTATCGGCAGCAGCGCTGTGCTGATGCTGGCAAAAAAGTCCGAGCATCCGGCGGAAGCATTTTCTTTTCTGGAATATGCCTGCGGAGAGGAAGGCGCAAAAGTGCTGGCATCGCTGCACTTTCTCCCTGCCTGGAACTCCGAAGAGATCCGCACGATCTTCCGGGACAGTATGGATATTGCCCTGCACACAGACTATTTCTTCCCGGAGCTGGAGCTCTCCTCCTTCCCGGCAACCACAGACTACACCATTTCCATTGGATTGCTGCAGGATAACATCTGGAGTTATCTGACTCAGGAAACATCTCTGGAAAATGCGCTGGCAAACTATCAGATACAGCTGGCAGAAAGGCTTTCTTCCAAATGAAATCTCGTAAAAAACAATCGTTCATGCAGCGCATTAGCTGGAATATGCTCATTCTGATTTTTTGCTCAAACCTGATGGTTTTTCTGTCTGCATGGTTCTCTTTCTATCAGATGGATTATGAAAATGCGCGAAACTCCGGTCGCAATATGCTTACCGCAAATATACAGGTCGTAGATCAGTATTTTGAACAGATCGACCAGATTGCAGATGCCATTCTTTACAATGAGGCATTAAACAATGTTCTGAAATCAGAGACGGACACCTTTACGGATATGCAGGTCCTCAAAAGTATTGAGCAGATCTATTACCATTCCCGCAATGATCTGCGGCTGATCTTTTACAAAAACAATATGCCCCGCAATGCCTATTCGATCTATACCGAAGATTATTACAACACGATCACCAGTTTTAAGACAAGCAGCTGGTATCGCCTTCTGCAAAATTCCGGGCAGAACAAAATCCTCCTTACGAATATCCATGCTGCCGATGGATCCGGCAGCATGGATTTCGTTCATTCCATGATCTATCGCATTGACGATTTGTACGGCACAGAACCGGTAGGCTATCTGCGCATCGACATGGATCTGGCATTGCTCCGGAAGCAGTTTTTACTGGACTACACCAACATTGAGGGGGTGGAAATCCTCTCTCCGGAGGGAAACGCCCTGTTTTATACCAATCAACCTCTTGACCTGCCAGAGAATCTGCTCACGCAGGCTGCGGCTTCCGAAGACATGGTAGAGGTCTCCACCCGCGGGTCGTTCTTTTTCTGCGGGCGCTCGGAACAGACCGGCTGGCTTGTATGTATTCACATTTCCAAGGCTGAATTTTACGAGCGCATCACACTGATTGGCTCGTTCTTTTTGACGACGTTATTTTTATCACTGACGATCTGTCTGTATGTTACCGGAAAGAACAGCCGGATCCTTGACCGCAATCTCGGACGACTGACCGATGGCATGAATGCTGTCAGCGACGGTGATCTCTCTGTGCGGGTTCCTGCGCCGGATGCCGGAGATGAAATTGACCGGCTGATCATCCGATTCAACGAGATGGTGCAGCAGATCAATGATCTTCTCTCTAAGGTTGAGGCAAAGCAGGCGCTTCTCGATGAAGCACAGGTCAAAGCGCTCCAGCAGCAGATCAATCCACATTTTATTTACAACAGCCTCGAAACGCTGATGGGCATGGCTTCTGAAGGTATGGATGATGAGATCATCGAAATCTGTAAATGCATGAGCGCCATGCTCCGCTACAATACAAAGATGGGCGGTGTCAGCACGATCCGGGAAGAGGTGGCGCAGGTACAAAATTATACCCGTGTGTTGGAGATGCGCATGGGCGGCAGCTTCCGCGCCGAGTATACGATCGATCCGGACTGTCTCGACAGCCGCATCCTGAAATTCTCCCTGCAGCCCCTTGTAGAAAATGCCATTGTACACGGACTCGCCAACACCGTTCAGGGCGGTCTCATCACCGTCTGCGTTCAGCGTCTGGATTCTGAAGTGGAGATTCGTGTCCGGGACAATGGCAGCGGCATTCCACCGGCAAGACTTGCAGATCTCACGGAACAGCTGAACATGGAAAACGACTATTATCTGAGTGTCATGGAAAACAGCCGCAATACCGGACTTCTCAACGTACATCTGCGTCTGAAGCTGTATTTCAACGATGCCTATCATATCGCTCTGCACAGTGAGCTTGGAAAAGGAACCGATATTCAGATCCGGATTCCTGATCGAAAGGAGGACACCTCATGTATCGAGTCATGATCGTAGATGATGAATTTTTCATCCGAAAGAGCTTTCGTAACCGAATCAACTGGGCTTCGTACCAGATGGAAGTCGTGGGCGAAGCTGCCAACGGCGAGCAGGCATGGGAGCTTGTTCCCACACTGCGCCCGGATCTGATGTTTGTAGACATCCGTATGCCGGTGTTAGATGGTT
This sequence comes from uncultured Cuneatibacter sp., assembly GCA_934234215.1. GTDB lineage: Bacteria > Bacillota > Clostridia > Lachnospirales > Lachnospiraceae > CAKQHB01. The sequence continues at coordinate 40,728 of CAKQHB010000013.1, read as the reverse complement.
TTGATCTGGCAACTCTGCTGCGAGATGAATATCCGGACATTATCGTGATCATCATCAGCGCCTACAACGATTTTCAGTATGCCCGAAAAGCCATCGAAAACGGTGTTTTCGACTATCTCCTCAAGCCACTGGACGAAGAGGAGTTAGACAAAACGCTTCATCGCCTCCTCGACCGTCTCGCCAAACAGGAGCACCCCATGGAGACGATCAATCTCTATGAGCAACCGACCCTGGATCTGTCCGGTAATGAACTCTGCTGCATTTCTCTGTATGAAAAATGCGGATCAAAGCATGAGCTGCAAAATCAGTCACTTCTCTTTCATGCACTGCAGCACTTTGGTACGCTGCGGCGCATCATCGGACACGGCATGCCTCTTTGCCAGATGTTCTGCCTGACCGCTCCCTCTATCGACCGTACTTTGCTTGTACAGAACTTATCCGAACTCACCATGTCTGTCTGGTCTCCGGAATCCACTGTGCTGGGCATTTCCAGCATCTGCCGGGGAAATGAAGAAACCGACCGGGATCAGCTGCTGCACATCCTTGCAGAAGCAATCTCCGCCGCAAAGCAAAAAATTTTTCACCCGGAAGTACAGATTTTTTGCTGGACTCCGCAGATGGAAGATTATTCTTCCGACTGTTCCCCTTATGATACTCCAAAATTAGCCATGGTGCAGATGGCTCTCACCAAAAAAGAGTATCCTGCTTTCAGCAAAAGTCTGCTGTCATACCTCGATGACTTTGACTGGACGCACATCCGCGACACGATCACCCTCGAGATGATCGTCAGCACTGTCATGGAATTTCTGTTCAAAGCCGGCTGGGACTCCGGCATGATCCAGGAAGTCCAGATTTATACAAACGACTTCCGCCGCCCGAACTTTCTTCTGTTGTTCGATCACCCCGAAGACATTCACGAACAGCTCCATGCCCTCATTCCCATTCTCACTGACGAGATGTCCAGCAAAAATTCCACGGATCTGGCGCAGCGCATTGCCTGGTACATTCAGAAGAATTATGCCGGAAATCTCCAGATGGAAGAACTGGAGCGGCAGTTTTTTATGAGCTCTTCCTCTCTTCTGCTGGCATTCAAGAAGAAAAAGGGAATGACGATCACCGCCTACATCGAATCTGTCCGCATGGAGAAAGCAAAGGAATTGCTGAAAAGTGGACTGTACAGTGTACAGGCAACCGCGGAAGCGGTAGGCTATCTCGATGCCAATTATTTCTGCCGCGCGTTCAAACGCTATACCGGCAGCACTCCAAGTAAATACCGTCTCAGCAAGTAGCACTTTTTGCAATGTCTCTGCGCAGGAATTGCAATTCAAAGCTCTCCCTTCGCCTGATATACTCAAGGCAACTTAAAGAAATAAGAAAAAATTCTTATTTCTTCATCAAACGAAGGGAGGGTTTTCTTTTATGAAACTCAAAAAAGCAGCGGCTTTGCTCCTGAGTGCAGCGATGGTACTTGGACTTGCAGCCTGCGGTGGCAGCACTGACACAAAGGATACAAAAGCGGCAGATTCTAACACAAAGGCAGAATCTGAAGCAACAGACAACAATTCTGCCAGCGATGGCGAAGAAGTTACCATCAACTTCTACGCATGGTCTGATGAAGAGGGTATCTTCACAAAACTGGCAAACAACTACATGGAGGATCATCCGAATGTAAAGATCAACATGCAGTTCACTCCCAGCGATGACTATAACACAAAGCTGATGACCGCATTTGGCGGTGGCGGCGAAATTGACTGTTTTGCAGTAGCATCTCCGCCTAACTTAGCACAGTTCCAGGCAAAGGGCTCCGTTATGGCTCTGGACGATCTGATCAAAGAGAATAACACCGATACCAGCGGTTATGAAGGTACTCTGGAATCTATCGCGATCGATGGCAAGACTTACGCATTGCCTTACAAGACCAGCTCCTGGGTTGTTTACTACAACAAGGATCTGTTCGACCAGGCTGGCGTTGCTTACCCGGAAGGCGACTGGACATGGGAAGACTATTATGACGTCGCCGGACAGCTGACAAGCGGTGAGGGCGCTGACAAGATCTACGGTTCCCTGAACTTCCAGCCCACCAGCATGTGGTGGAGAGTTCCCGCAAACAGCAAGGGATCCACAAATCCTCTGGATGATACACAGCTGCACGACTGGATGGAAGCTGCTGAATACTGCAAGAGTCTGTCTGATGCAGGCTATCAGCCTCTGTATGAGGATATGGCAAGTGAATCCGGCGCTGACTATACCGGTAACTTCCTGCAGGGCAAGTACGCAATGTTTTATACCGGTGACTGGGCTGTTGAAATGCTGAACACCGCAATCGCAAATGGCGATGGTGATGTCAACTACGATATCGCACCTCTTCCTCACTGGGAAGGCGAAGAAGCAGCTACCCCTGGTGCTCCTGGTCTGATGATGGTTGCAAACAATGCAAAGAATCCGGAAGTCGCTTATGACTTCATCTCCTATTGCACTGGCGCAGAGGGTGCTGATCTCCTTCTGGACAACGACTACTTCCCGGCATGGCAGTCTGATGAAACCATCGAAAAGTACACCTCCGGCAAGACTGCTCCGGAACACATCGAGTACATTGTAAATCAGAACATTATTTCTCAGGTTCCCTGTGATGAGAACTACAACTCCGCACAGAACGTTATCAAGGAAGAAGTTTCCCTATATCTGTTAGGTGAACAGGATATCGACACAACCGAATCCAACATTAAGGATCGTATCCAGGACGAAGTATTGTCCGGCAACTGATCTGACATGGATCTATCCTGAAAATGCAAGCAGGCTCACTCGGCTCCTATCGGGCGGGTCTGCTTTTCACTTTATAAAAATCGCGCTGCGTTTCTATAAAGTGAAAAAGCGTTCCGCATAGATCGCACTGCGGCGAAAAGGAAATTTGTCGCTTCGCGACCCGCCGCAGACGGAGAATCCTGCGGAGCAGGATTCTATTTTTATAAAAACGGAGGTAACTTATGAAATCCAGGCATGGTAAATCGCCCGCTTATCTGCGCAGACAGCAGCGCACCGCGATCTGCTTTCTGCTGCCGAACCTAGTCGGCTTTGTCATCTTTATTCTCTATCCCGTCTTCCGTGCGCTGATCATCAGTCTCACGAACTGGGACGGATTTCAGACGATGAACTTTGTCGGTCTGAAAAACTATATCAGTCTGTTCTCGGATCAGACATTTGTGATTTCTCTGAAAAATACATTGCTCTACACCGTCGTCACGGTACCGCTTTCCATCTTTGCCGGTATTCTGATGGCTCTGTTGATGAATGTGAAAATACCCGGAATCAAACTGTTCCGTACCATTTATTTTCTTCCACAGGTTACATCCATGATCGCAATTGGTCTTGTATGGTCTCTGCTTCTGGCAAACAACGGTCCGGTCAATCAGTTTCTGATGTTCCTCGGCTCCAAGAATCCGCCGAAGTGGATTTCTTCTTCCCAATGGGCATTATTCTCCGTTGAGATCGTAACGGTATGGCGCTCCATGGGTTACAATGCGATCATTCTGTTAGCTGGTCTGCAGGGTGTGAATACGGAACTGTACGAAGCTGCAAAGCTGGATGGCGCAAGTTCGTTCAAGTGTTTCCTGCATATCACACTGCCGATGCTGTCCCCGACGATCTTCTTCTGCATGGTCACTCAGATGATCAGTTCCTTCAAGGTATTCGATGTCATCATGGCAATGACCCAGGGCGGCCCCGGCCGTGCAACAAACGTGCTGGCATACTTCATCTACAACAAATCCTTCGTGGACTACCGTTTCGGTTACGCCAGTGCAGCAGCCTTTATCCTGTTCTTTATTATCATGATTATGACCGCTGTTCAGTTTATCGGACAGAAAAAGTGGGTCAACTATTAAGGAGGTGATGGTTCCATGTCTATGAAAACAAAGAAATATATTTTTTATCCACTGATTTTTGTTATACTTGTTCTGGTTGCCATCACGATGCTGTTCCCCTTTGTCTGGATGGTCATCGGTTCTCTGAAGCCCAAGGCAGAGCTGTTTGCAGTTCCCATGAAGCTGCTGCCCTCCACCTGGATGTGGAAAAACTATCTGGCAGTCTTTCAGAAGATCCCGTTCTTCTTATTCTATGCAAACACTGCTAAAATTGCTGTTTTGTCTACGATCGGTCAGGTTGTCACCTGTTCCCTGTCTGCTTATGCTTTCGCAAAGCTGCAGTTTAAAGGCAGAGATCTTCTGTTCATGCTGTATCTGGGCACCATGATGATCCCTTATCAGGTTACGATGATCCCGCAGTACGAATTGATGAACAACTTTGGTCTGCTGAATTCCCACACTGCACTGATCCTGCTGCACTGCTTCTCCCCCTTCGGTGTTTTCCTGCTGAGACAGTTCTTTGTCAGCATTCCGGATTCTCTGATCGAAGCAGCCCGCATCGACGGTGCAGGAGACCTCCGCATCCTCGGTCAGATCGTACTTCCGCTGTCCAAATCCGCACTGGCAACTCTCGTTACCTTAAAGTTCTTAGACTCCTGGAATGAATTTACCGGTCCTCTGATCTTCTTAAACGAGAAGACAAAGTACACGTTACAGATTGGTATCCGCGCATTCCAGCAGGAAAATGGTACCGAATATACACTGATTCTGGCAGCTACCACGCTGTCTCTGATTCCGATCGTCCTCATCTATATCTTCGCACAGAAGTATTTCATTGAGGGCATCGCTGCAACTGGTGTCAAAGGTTAATGGAGGTTTTAACACATCATGAAAACCAATTTATACGAGCACTGGCTTTTTTGTAAAAAAGATGTCGCAGACGGATACAAGACCGGTTTGTGCGAGGATGGCTTCACATCTGTCACCATTCCTCATGACTGGGTTCCCGCCTCTCCGTCCAATCCCGATATGGCCTGCGGTGGTCCGCAGGGATTTTTAGACCGCTGGGGCATTGGCTGGTACCGACTGCATTTTACTCTTCCGGAAAAGAAATCCGGCTGCCGGTATTTCCTGCATTTTGATGGTGTCTATGAGCGCAGTACGGTCTATGTCAATGAATCCTGCGTTGCCACTCACAATTACGGCTACAGCGGATTTTCCCTGGAAATCACCGATGCCGTACAGACCGGTGAAAATGTACTCGCTGTCCGCGTAGACAATTCTCTCATCGAAATGGACGATCTGCAGTCCGATCGCTGGTACAGTGGTGCCGGAATCTACCGTCCGGTTACGCTGGAAGAAGTTCCGGAACAGTTCTTAAAGTTAGAAGATATCATCGTAAAAGCAGACTGGCAGAACAATGCCGGAACACTCCATATCGCACTGACTCCTGATTACAAGGATGTCACCGCTTCCATCGACGGTCTGTTTTCAGAAAAGATTCCCGCAGATGGCAAGCTGACCTTAACCGGTCTCTCTGTACAGCCCTGGAATGCCGAGCATCCTACTCTTTACAGCCTGACACTGGCGCTTCCGGAATCTGCAGGCGGTCACACCCTGACTCTGCGCATCGGCTTCCGTCATGTTGTCTTTGATCCGGTTCACGGCATGTCCGTCAATGGCGAATCCGTCAAGATGAAAGGGGTCTGCCTGCATCATGACGGCGGCTGCGTTGGTTCTGCTGTCACGGGTTCTCTGTTGCGCAAGCGTCTGGAGCTTTTAAAGTCCATCGGCTGCAATGCAATCCGTACAAGCCACAACATCGTCTCCACAGAGATGCTGGATCTGTGCGACGAACTTGGTTTCTATGTGCTGGACGAAGCATTTGATAAATGGGTACAGGGTTCCTACTCTCGTTTCTTTGAGACGGACATAGAAAGTGATCTGAAATGGATGCTTCTCCGGGATCGCCATCGCCCCTGTGTCGTTATGTGGAGTATGGGAAATGAAATCAACGATCAGGGCTCTGCTTCCATGCTGGCAATTCTGAAACGTCTGTGTGACATCACCCGTTCTCTCGATGATCGTCCCATCACCGTTGCCATGTCTCCTCACTTCCAGAATCTTGCCGGAGAGCCGATGGAAGAACATGTAGAGGACAAAGTTGCCGCGGTGCGCCGTATTGCCGATATTGTGGACATTCTCGGCTGCAACTATCTGGAACAGTGGTACGATGCGATTCACGAAGCCTGCCCCGAAAAACTGATCCTCGGAACAGAAGTTTATCTGTTCTTCCGCGGCAGTTATGATCATTATTTCAACTATGGCACGGAAAATCCCTGGATGGAAGTAGAACGTCGGGATTACGTCATTGGCGGCTGCCTGTGGGCAGGCGTTGACTATCTGGGCGAATCCATGGGATTCCCGTCAAAGGGCTGGGGCGGTACGCTCATTGAAGCCAATCTTGTGCGCAAGCCAATCTCCTATCTGTTCGAGAGCTATTGGAGCAACAAGCCGATGGTACACATCTCGATCCTGGATTATACAAAGCCGCAGGAAATCATCCGCGAGCCCTGGACGGACATGCCTCTGTCCGACTGCTGGAACTATCCGATGTTTGTAAAATTGCCGATGCCGTACATGATCTTCTCCAACTGTGAGGAAGTACGCCTTTCCCTGAACGGCAAGTATTTCGACATCAAAAAGCCCGGCGAGTGTGAAAGCCGGATTATCAATGGGTTCCTGCCGTTAGAGCCCGGTACCGTACAGGTAGAAGGCGTAAATAATGGAACTGTTGTCTGCACACATCAGCTTGTGACTGCAGGTCCGACTGCAAAACTGCGGTTTACTGATACGTCCGAACCTACCGGTGTTCTGCCGGAGCAGCTTCTGTTCACCGTTTCTGCAACGGATACCGCAGGCATCACAAATCTGCGCGAGAGCAGCGATGTCCGCTTCGCTGTGGATGGTCCGGCTGTCATCGAAGGTGTTGACAATGGCTACCTGTGCAACCAGGAACCGTTCACCGCAGATCATGTTCATCTGCATCAGGGACGCGCCTCCGTCATCCTCCGTTTAACCGGTTCCGGACGCATCACCCTGCATGCATATGCCGCAGGCTTGCCGGTGGAATCTATCACCGTTGTCGTTCCGGAAAAATAAAAAAGTAAAAAAGACACCCTTCCTTCCCCGCACACTCTCTGGCGATTCGGGTTCGCCAAAATGTGCGGGGAGTTTCTGTTTTACCGGAAATTCGGAAAAGATGTCTTTTTATTACTTTAATTATAATTCCTGCAGCTGTGCAGCATCTCCAACCACACAGAATTTTCCTTCTTCAGCACAGCCCTTGACAGCTGCTCAAAGGTCTTGCCATAATCTGCATTACGCAGCATCGCCTGCGCAATTGAAATACATACACCATTTCTGACGATTTGACGCAATTTCCTATAAAGCAATAAAGCAGAGCTTGCATCATACAGGCTCTGCTTTAAATTACGATCCTTATCCTTCTGCGACGGATTCGAACTGGCTATTATATAATGCTGCATAGAATCCATTTTTGTCCATCAATTCCTCATGATCACCGCTCTCGATGATATCTCCATCCTTCAAAACCAGGATCAGATCGGCATTTCGAATGGTAGATAATCTGTGTGCAATGACAAATGATGTGCGATTCTCCATCAGGCGGTCCATCGCATTCTGGATCTGCTGCTCTGTGCGGGTATCCACTGAAGAGGTCGCCTCGTCCAGAATCAGCATCGGCTTATCCGCGATCATCGCACGGGCGATCGTCAGCTGCTGTTTCTGTCCCTGAGACAGATTAACCTGATCGTTCAGCACAGTGTCATAGCCCTCCGGCAATGTACGGATGAAGTGATCCAGTCCAACCGCCTTGCACGCCTGACGCATTTTCTCTTCGGAAACATCCTGCGTACAGTAGACAAGATTTTCTCGAACGGTACCTTCAAACATCCAGGTATCCTGCAGCACCATACAAAACTGGGAATGTACGAGTTCTCGCTTCATATCCTGTGTGGAAATTCCATCAATGCTGATCTTACCGGACTGGATCTCATGGAAGCGCATCAGCAAATTCACCATCGTTGTTTTTCCGGCACCAGTCGGTCCGACAATCGCAATCTTTTGCCCAGGCTTTGCTTCCGCAGAAAAGTCATGAATAATCGTGCGGTTAGAATCTTCGTAGCCAAACTTTACATGCTCAAATCTAACTTCGCCCTTTACCTGCCCCAGATGATCCAGCTTTCCGCTCTCATCCTCCATCTCCTTTGCTTCCAGAAATTCAAACACACGCTCTCCGGCTGCACCTGCAGACTGCATCGATTGCACTGCCTGTGCAATCTGAGACAACGGCTGTGTAAAATAACGTACATACAGCATAAATGCGACAATGACACCAAAACTAATATTCCCCTTCAGCGCCAACGCACCACCTACCACACAAACTGCTACATAACCGAAATTTCCGATGAATGTCATAATCGGCATCATCATACCAGACAGACACTGCGCCCGGAAACCACTCTCCCGCAATTTGTCATTCATCGTGTCGAATGTCTTTTTTGCGTCTTTTTCGCCATTGTACGCTTTCACAACCGTATGTCCGGTGTAGATTTCTTCAATATGTCCGTTGATTTCACCAAGATGCTTCTGCTGTCTGCGGAAGTATTTCTGGCTTCGTCCCATGATAGCAAACATAATCATAAAACCAAGCATACTTGCACAAACTGCCGTTAATGTCATCCAGCCATTTGTTTTGATCATCATAAACAAGCTGCCGAAAAACAAGATGACAGCGGAGACCAGGGTACCGATGCTCTGATTCAATGACTGTCCGATCGTATCCACATCATTTGTGACGCGGGACAGCACATCACCGGTAGAAGTTCCGTTGTAATAAGACATGGGCAGTCGATTGATTTTACAAGAAATATCCGACCGCATCTTTTTCGACACTTTTTGTGTAATTGTGGACATGATCCATCCCTGTGTAACAGATAACACATAGCTGATCACATACAATGTCACAAGAAAAAGTCCGATTTTTGTGATCTGATCCAGATCCATCGCCGGTGCAACTACCTGATGAATACTGTCTGGCAACTCATCAAATGCTGCCAGCATACTCTCCTGATCTGTACCGGCTAATAGCTGCATCATCTCCTGCTGATCCGCAAGTGTAATGGTGACTCCATCGACTTCCAGATCTTCACCCGTCTGATTCGATGTGATCATTCCGACAATTTCCTGAAGCTTCTCTGTATCCGGCTTGATTCCATCGGTAATAACATTTGTCATTTCAGACAATTTATCCGGTCCCATCAGAGTGCAAACCGTGCCGACTGTTGCACATAAAATTGCAACCAGAAAAATGATACTATATTTTTTGCAATATCCCAGCAGCTTTTTCCAAATGCCGACCAGATCCTTCGGCTTTTCGCCACCGCCCATGCGTCCCATGCCTCTTCCCGGTCCGGAATGCGGTCTTCTCATACTGCCGGATTCATATTTTCTATCTTCCATCACGCCAGTTCCTCCTTCGAAAGCTGTGAGAGCGCAATCTGCTGATATACTTCGCAATTCTGCATCAGTTCTTCATGACGTCCCTTTCCTGCAATCTTGCCATCCTCCAGAACAATAATCTGGTCTGCATCGCGAATCGTACCAATTCGTTGCGCGACAATGATTCGCGTTGTATCCTTGCAATTCTCTTCCAAAGCCTTGCGCAAAACACGATCCGTTTTATAGTCCAGCGCCGAAAATGAATCATCAAAAATCAGAATTTCCGGTTTTCTCGCAATTGCACGCGCAATCGATAGTCTCTGCTTCTGCCCTCCGGACAGATTTGCACCGCCCTGTGCAACATAGCTTTCGATTCCCTCTTCTTTTGTCTCAACAAATTCACTTGCCTGTGCAATATCCAATGCGCTCTGAATATCCTCTTTAGAAGTAATTCCACGTCCATTGTCGCCATACACCACATTGGAACGAACTGTTCCGCTGAACAGAATTGCTTTCTGTGAAACATAACCAATCTTATTGCGCAGCTCCTGCTGTGTATATTCCCGCACATCTCTGCCGTCTACCAGTACAGCGCCCTTTGTGACATCGTAAAAACGAGGAATCAGGTTCGCAACCGTACTTTTTCCACAACCGGTCGCACCGATCAGTGCAATGGTGTCTCCCTTTTTCGCCGTAAATGTGATATCCTGCAGCACACATTCCTCTGCATCCGGGTACTGGAATGACACATGATCAAATACGATTTCGCCTTCTTTTCCAGCAATTCCTTCTCTTTCTGTGCCATCCTCGATGGATAACTTCATATCCAGCACTTCATTGATACGCTTTGCTGCAACCGCTGCACGCGGTGTAATCATAAAGATCGCAACCAGCAGCATAAATGCCATTACAACCTGAATCGCATACTGGGAAAAGACCATCATATCCGAGAACAACTGTACTTTTCCTGTCATTCCGGCATCATTGATCAGTACTGCTCCAATCCAATAAATCGCCAGTGATAATCCGCTCATCACAATCTGAATGCTGGGCATCATTGTTGCCATCGACCGCTGGGTAAATAAGTTGGTGCTTGTCAGCGCTTCATTGGCACGCTCAAACTTCTCTTCCTGATACCCTTCTGCGTTGTAAGCACGCACAACGGAGAGACCACTTAAATTTTCTCTTGTCACACGGTTCAAATCATCTGTCAAAGACTGAATCTTTTTAAACTTTGGTGTAACAACAATGAGACAAATTCCGACAACAATGAGTAAAACAACAACCGCTACCCCTGTTGTCAACGTCCACTCCCACTGCTTTGTGGAAATTTTACAGATTGCCCAAACTGCCATAATCGGCGCCTTCACCAGCATCTGAAGTCCCATTGCAAGCAGCATCTGAATCTGTGTGACATCATTGGTGGAACGGGTAATCAGACTGGCAGTAGAAAAATGTCCAATTTCCTCCATGGAAAAGGACTGCACCTTTGAAAACAATTTTCCACGCAATGTGGCGCCGAGTGAAGTGGCAACGCGAGCTGCACAGACTGCCGTACACGCTGCTGCCGCCAGACTTCCCAATGCACATAACATCATCTTTCCGCCTGCTGTCAGAATTTCACTCATCGTGCTGCCTTCTGTCTGTACCAGACGCGTAATGTCTGCCATATAGTCCGGCATCGTCAGATCTAACCAGACCTGTGCGACAATAAATCCAATTGCAAGCACGATCAAACCAAAATCCTGTTTTCTCAGATTTTTAAAAAGTTTAATCATCTGTCCTCTCCTTCTAGTTCTTCAAAATCTTCCGGAAGCTCCTGCATAATTTTTCGAATCTCAATTCCGACTTCGATAAATTCCATCAGTCGCTCCTCACCAATCGTATCAATCATTTTCCCCATCTGGTCACGAATTTTCTTCCAAGTCTCCTGAATCCACTCCATTCCAGAATCTGTCAACTGCACCAGAGTCTTACGTGCATCTGCAGGATCTCGCAGTCTGCTGATGGTTCCTTTCGCCTCCAGCTTTTTCAACAAAACAGCGACTCGCGCTGTGCTGATTCCCAGCTTCTCACTGATTGCGCCTGCTGTGATCGGTTCTTTTTCCATATAAAGCAGCCGCATCACTCCGCCAAGACCAGCCTGCGTCTCATCCATATACTTGCACATTTCTTCCGGATGCATCTTCCTGATTTCCTGAAAGACTCTCCTGATCTGCTCATCCGTTGCCATAATCGCTCCTTTTACATCACGCTTTTTCAAATATCTATCCCCGTTAGGTATTTATCTAACAGGGTTAGATTATAAATGTGGATAGGGAGAGAGTCAAATAAATTTTTTCTAAAGTAATTATAAAAAGCTAGAAAATGCGACGCAATTTCCTAGAAAGCGAAAAGAGCGAACCACTTTGCGTTCAGCAAGTAGCTCGCTCCCGTAAGGATGGGTTGAGGTATTTAGTTGATTTTGATTGCTTCGGTCTGGGTGTACTTAAATTCTTCGCTCTTATAACAATGCTGTCCCGTTGCGAAGTAGTAACCTTTTGACGGTACTTTGAAATCTTTTGATCCACAGCAAGACATTCCATTTGTTCCATAAATGTTGTATGAATCAATATATGTTGATACAGACGTGCTTGGATTGTACTTGTAAAGCTCAATCATGCATTTTAACAAAGAGCACCATTCATTTGCATAAGTTGCTCCGGTTACTGTTGCCACAGAAGGGGATGTATTAGTAATCGATAATGTTCCATATGCCAGTTTTCCTCTTGCATTTGTGTCCCCAATAAAATACACCGTATCACTGGATGTATTTGATTCTGTCACTGTTACCTCACGATTCGGACCTTCTGCTGCAAATGCGTTCACTCCAAATGCCAATAACATCATCATTGCTAATAATACACTGCTTCCTGTTCTTTTCATACTCTTAATCCTCCCATTTTCATCCCACTGATAGCATCAGCAACACTTTGCGAAGCTTACCAAGATCGGCTCCTGTTCCAATAGTAATTATTGTTGCATCCTTTACTATATAAGCATAATAACCTTTTTTTCTATCTTCATCTGTCCATGTATAAATCACAGCTTCTTCACTACTACCTATCTGCATTTTTTCCACAACTTTTAAATCCTCAGACAGTGAGTAAGATATACTTTCTTTCGCCTTTACAATTTCAATGTGATATGACTCATATCCAATTCGTGCATCTATATTAGCAATTTTCTCTTGTTCATTACAATTTACTTTCGTACATACAACACTCTCCTTCTCCTCTGTCTTAAACTGCAGCAGCGCCGCATCTAATGTCTCGCTGATTTCCTGCAGTTTTTTATTGATGTCGTTGCTCTCATACCGATCTGCCATTTCCCCCTTCAAGTAGGAGACACCATGCCGGTTTTGCATCCACAGTCCAACCTGAAAGCCGCCATTTGCTTCGATTCCGCCTGACACGACCCCGATCACCAGGCAAAGTCCCATGGCAAGCAGTATTTTTCTGACATTCTTCTGACCTGAACGTGCCTTCTGAAAGATGGAACGAATGTGAAATGCCTGCTTTTTGTCTGGCGTTTTTCGTTTCCATCCTTCTTTTCTTTCCATTTTTTCTATCTGAAATAACAGCTCCTGCATGTCCTCGAAGTTTCTTTCCTCCGCTTCTTCCGCTCTTTGCAGCAGAGATTCCAACGACAGATCAAACGGATCTTCGTTTGTATCAGGCTTTCTCCATGTTTTCACTTTTTTCTCCAATTCTCACTCACATCTGTATTTTTATCGTTCCCCTTCCAGATCTTCATCCATTCTTTTTCTCCAACCACAGCGTTTCCACTCTGCTTCACAGTGGTCAAAAACGTCTTTCCGCATATCCATGCCAATTCTTTCAATTTCTGTCTCTGCGAGACATAATTTCTCTGACACCTTTGATTTTGGAATTTCGTAGATGTCTGCCATGTAAATGTAGAACAGCCTCCACTCTTTTCTGCTTGCATATTGAATGACAATTTTGAGCATTTCTTCTACATTTTCATAACTCTCTTCTTCCCGCTCCTGAAACTGAGATAAAATCCCTTTCATCAGAAATTGATACTGACCTTTTGCTTTCTGGCGCAGCACTTCCAATGCCATTGCGACACCTTGCTCCAAAAGCCACTCTTTTCCATCTTCCAGGGTTTTTGTACCAACAACTTCTCTTGTAAAACTTCGAAACAGACTTTCCGTCAATGCTGCACCAGTCTTTTCACTTCTGAGGAACAGAATTGCGCGAATATACACCTCCTTGTAATAAGTTTCATACACTTTGCGGTATAGTGCACACTGCCAACTCATTTGTGTTCTCCTTCTCATTTCCTGCAGCTCTCTTTCCGGATTATCTGCCCTGTTTTTTCCTTTCTGGGTATAGTCTAACACAGTGAGAATTCTCCCCACCTCTGAAGGATATTCTTTTACACAAGATTACACTTTGTGTAAAGTATTCCCACTTTTTTACACTTACTGTTCCATTTTTCCCCGTAAAATTCGTCCCACAACTTCTGCAAATTCCTCGATACTCTGAATCCGCACAAAATCTCTACCAAAGATTTCTCTTGCTGCCGGAATCCCGCTCTCGCTTCCCATAAAAATTCCGATGGGCTGGATTCCCTTCTTTTTCAAGTTCTGAATTTCTTTTGCCGTATCCTGCACTGCCAGCGCATCCGTATACTCTCGATTCTGATAAAAAGCGCCTTCCCCTGCGAGCTTGTCATCCTCCGGACTTGCATCTGTCAGAATCAGCAGCAATTTTCTTTCTTTTGGAGATGCTTCCATCAAGTGTCCCACAGCGCGAAGTGCCAATCCGTCTCGGTTGTTTCCGGCTGAGACATATTCAAAGACTGATTGCGCCTTTTCCGTCTCCTCATAAGTACGGAATAAATGCACAACTGTGTATCCACGAATACTACAATAAGAAGAAATCTGCACCGGAATATCACAGCCATCCAGCGCCCGTTCCAGTAAATACGCCTGCGCTGCAATCTGCTCCTGACTCTCCTTGCGCGATGAAGAGGCATCCATCAGAATGTCCACAGAAAATCCAGAATTGTTCGACTGCTCTCTCTTTTCAAAGACCCGAGGATTGTCCAAATAAAGAGCTTGCCACACCCGATCTCCACGAATCCTGCCGTGGATCTCCATGCTCGGAAATGGTTCCTGCTCACTCTCCAGCGCCAGATGCAGCTTTTCCTGCAATCTGCGAATGCTGTTTTCGTATACATTACGATGTTTTTGATAGTGCTCCCGATTTCGTTCCGCCTGCAAAACGCTCTCTGCACGAAACGACCGGATTTCTTTTTGCTCTCTCGTTTCATGCTGTCCGGAATCCTGCTGCGCCGTCTGTTCTCCATCGGTAAACAACAAATGACAGCCTGCGTGATTTCCCGTGCAAAGCTGCTTTTCGATGATTTCCTGTTCATACTCCGGATACAGACTTTTCCCGAAACAGCCTTTCACATATGCCGCATCTGCTTCCGGATCTCCGCCAAAGGAAAACTGCAGCAGGTAATGCTTTGTTTTTTCTACCACATTCCCCTTTCCTTCTCCACTGGATTTCGGATCTCGATAGGTCTTTGTCCGCACATAGGTCGCATGCATCTTTCCGATGGATCGAAATGCTGGTAACACTTTTTGTAAAAAATACACACCTTTCTCGCGTTTTTGTACTTTTGGTACAAAAGCGAAAAAGTCCCACAAAACCCTCTTCATCTGCTCGATCAGCTCTTCTGTTTCCCAGTCCGGCGAAAAATTCAGCGCATGCAGCAGTTTTTCAGACGATTCCGATAATTCCGAGGCAAGTCCCAGAATTTCTCTGCAATGTGCATTTCGAATGCGATCAATCTCCGCATAATCCTTGTAATTTTGATAACGGCGAACACTGCTCTCCGCATATTCCCGGCGCAGTTCTTCCAGAACCGGACGCGCCTTGATCTCTTTTGCATATAATGCATTTTCCAGACCGATCCAGAAAAGCCCCTCATACAATTCCTGCTCTTTTCCGCCCAACATATGAAAAAACGGTTCCAGCTTGTCCTGGTCATACCATTTCCAACTGAAACCGATGATCATATTCAGATACATATCTGCCGTTCCATCCGGCTGATATGCCAGATACAACGGCTCTAATTCATAATTTTCTGCTGCCATCCACACAAAATTTCTGGCACGCTTCGCTTCTCTGATTTCCTGATCTTCCATTTTTTATCCTCATGATTCCACAAACAGTGTGTGCTTTTTCGCTTTTCCGGAAATTCGACTGCGAATCGTATCCCGAATCAACGTCTGCTCATATTCGTCAAACGATTTATTCGTAATACCAAGATCCAGCGCAGTATGCACCTCCAGTCCTTTTTCCATCAATGCGATTGCGTCCAGCAAGCCACGCAGATCCAACGCTTTGGAAGAAATTTCACCTTTTTCACACTTCTTTTGCAGATCCAGAAAAACAGTTGCCAGCTCCGAGGCTGCCTCTTTTCGAATCTTCGGATATTGATCCTGAATCAAAGTTGTCAGACTATCCTGCGAAATCATCGGCATCCGAATCACTGCAAATCTTGATACCAGAGCCTCGTTCAACTCCTTCGTTCCGGCATAACCATAGTTCATCGTCGCAATAAAGCGAGTCGCCGGATGAAGCTCCAGACGCTCATAGCCCGGCACATCCATACTTCTGCGGAAATCCAGCACCGCATGCAGCACTGCCAGCGCCTCACTTTTCGCCATATTGATCTCATCCAATACCGCAAAACCGCCTTCTTTTGCTGCCCGATATACCGGACCCGGACGAAACATCACCTCTCCATTTCGAAAGGTGTCCATTCCCACCAACGATGCCGCGTCCATATTCACATGAAACGAAATGTCCCAGCGCGGGCGTCCAAATACAGCTGCCAGATTTTCCGCAAAAACATTTTTACCGGTAGCCTTGTGTCCAATTAATAAAATATTTTTGCCGCACAGTAATGCCGTCACTGCCTGCTCCCAGATATCCATGCCATAATAAAAATGATCCGGTGTCGGAATTCTTCCCTGCAGTCGCTCTTCTACCGGATACTGTTCCCGAAACTGACGAATCCCCTCGATCAATTCCGGACGAAGACCGGCTTCTTTTAATTTCTCTAACATACAAGCTCTCCCTGTTTTTACGCACTTGTCTATTTATACAAATTCTTTTACTCATATAAACGAAAGCAGAACACTCTCGCATTCTGCTTTCATCGTATCACCTTCTCAGGATGTGTCAAGTTATGAAATTCTCCCGTTTTCTACTTCATAGACAGTATCCGCTGCACTCATTGTAGAAACGCGATGGGAAACCAGCACAACTGTCTTCTTTTGTGCAGATTCTTTCAACGATTTCAGAATAATTCCTTCATTCAGAGAGTCCAGATTCGATGTCGGCTCATCCAAAAGCAACAGCGGTGCATCATGCAGAAATGCCCGTGCAATGCCAATTCGCTGCTTTTCTCCACCGGACAGCGTATCTCCCAGCTCACCGACTTTTGTATCGTATCCCTCCGGTAATGTCAGAATAAAGTCATGAATGGCTGCTTTCTTTGCGGCTTCTATGATCTCTTCCCGCGAAGCGCCGGGCTTTCCGATTGCAATATTGGCTGCAATGGAATCGTGGAACAAATGTGTTTCCTGTGTCACATAGCTTTCCAGATCCCGCAAATGCTTCGTCGGCATCTTGCGGACATTCTCCCCATCTACCAGAACCGTTCCTGCATCCACATCCCAGAAGCGCATCAGCAGCTTCAATAATGTAGATTTTCCGGAACCGCTGGCTCCGTGGATTCCGGTGATTTTTCCCGGAACAAGCTGCATGGAATAGTCTTTCAAAATCGTCTCATCTTCGTAAGCAAACGTGACATGCTCTGCCGCAGCGCCGGAGAATGCCTCCGGGTCACTGGTTTCCGCTCCCGGAATTTCTTCCACAAGCGGCTGCTCTTCCAACAGAGACAGTACACGCTCACCGCTGGCAAGTGTCTGGTTCAAATTGTTGGACAAACCGGACAATGCCACCACCGGTCCAAACGATCCCATCATAGAAACGGTTCCGATCAGGACACCATCAAAGCCGATCTGTCCATGCTGATACAAATATAAAGTCAGGAAAAACATTCCGAATGAAGCTGCCAAAATCGCCAGATTTGTCACCGAACGCTGACTTCCCTCCAGACGGCTCAGGCGCTTTTGCAATCCGGAAAGCTTTTCCGAGCGTTGCTGCATCTCTGTCTCCCGCTCTGCGCCCTGCCCATACTGAATCGTCTCATCCAAGCCGCGCAGCGAGTCCAGCACAAAACTGTTCAGGCCGCCGAATTCCGTTCGAAATTCCATACCGCTATTTCCGCCCCGCTTGCCATTCCAGAGAGGAATGCAAACACCGACGATCAGATAAGCTGCCAGCGCCAAAGCGCCGATTGCGATGTGATACTGACACAAAAATACGACCATCAGAAGAGAGGTCAGGATTGCGATCGCAATTGGCGAAATCGTGTGCGCATAAAATACTTCCAACAATTCAATATCGGTCGTAATAATCGAGATCAAATTGCCCTTCTCTCTGCCCTCCAGCTTTGCCGGACACAGCTTCCGAAGCGCCGCAAATACTTTGTGACGGATGATTGCCAGCAATTTAAATGCGATAAAGTGGTTGCAATATTGCTCCACATAATGCAGGACGCCTCGCATCACCGCCAGAACCACAAGGAGTACAAAAATCGCTTTTGTCGGAATCTTTGCAAGAAATCCTGTCATTGCGAGATCTGCCGATAATCCGGAAAGGACTGCCTGAGATGCCAGAATTGTCAGAAAGATTGCGCACAAATAGCCCAGCGTTCCAAGCAAAATTGCTGCTAGTATAATCGGGAAAAGCGGCTTTACCAGACCGATCAGATTTCCCATGATTGCAAGTGCCGATCTTCGTTTCGTTTCCTGTTTCTGACTCATGCCTGTGCCTCCTTTCCATACTGCTCCAACGCACGCTGCGCTTCATAAAGCGCCTTGTATGCCCCGCCTTTTTGCATCAATTCCACATGTGTACCACTTTCCTGAATCACACCGTCTTTCAACAAATAAACACAATCCGACTGCACAACATTCGCCAGTCTGTGCGAGATCAGAAGCACCGTCTTCGTCTGTGCCAATTCATGAATGACTTCCATGATCGCTTCTTCACTTTCCACATCCACATTGGAACTGGCTTCGTCGAAAATATACACTTGTGCATTTTTCAGCAATGCCCTTGCAATCGCAAGACGCTGACACTGCCCGCCGGACAGATTGCCCGCTTTTTCCGACAACTTGGTAGAAAGTCCATCCTGTGTCTGCAAAAATCCAAGCAAGTGAACTTTTTCCAAAACTGCTTCCATCTCCTCCGTCGTTGCATCCGGCTTTGCCATCCGCAGATTTTCCTCAACCGTTCCCGCGAACAGATAGCTATTGTGTCGTACCAACACAACATGCTCCATCAGATCCACTTCGTCCACATCTTCTACCGGAATACCGCCGATCTGAATCTTTCCGAAAAAGCCACGATTCTTTCCGCTGAGAAGTCCGGCAATCGTACTCTTGCCACAACCAGACTCTCCTACCAGTGAAACAAAGCTTCCTGCCGGAAGTTCCAGCGAAATACCCTTCAGAATTTCCCGGTCTTCCTCATATCCAAAATGTACGTCCTGCAGGCTCAGCGACAATGCACCTTCCGGCAGCTTCTTCGTACCGTGCGCCGGTTCTTCCAGATCCAAAATACGAAAAATCTTGTCGCTGGCAGCCATTCCATTCATCGCAATATGGAAAAAAGATCCTAACAGACGCAGCGGAATAAAAAATTCGCTTGCCAGCAAGATAATCGTCACTGTCCCGGCAAAATCCAGAGAGCCCTGCAAAAACTCGCTGACTGCCACAATCATTCCGACTGCTGCGCCGCCGTATGCCACAATGTCCATCACACTTGTGGAATTGAGCTGCATGGTCAGAACCTTCATCGTAATCTGGCGAAATGTCTGCGCTTCCTCATCCATCTCCGCAGCCTTCTGCTCGTCCGCCTGATAAATTTTCAGCGTCGTCAATCCCTGTAAATTTTCCAGGAAAGAATCTCCCAATCCTGTATAGATACTCCAGTAACGATTCAGCAGCTTCTTTGCAATTTTCTGAACTGCCACGATCGACATGGGAATCAACGGAACACAGATCAACAGTACGACGCTTGCTTTCAAGCTCACGCGGCACAGCCAGACAAACAGTGTCAGCGGTGCCAGCAGACTGTAAAACAACTGCGGCAAATATTTTCCGAA
This sequence comes from uncultured Cuneatibacter sp., assembly GCA_934234215.1. Lineage (GTDB taxonomy): Bacteria > Bacillota > Clostridia > Lachnospirales > Lachnospiraceae > CAKQHB01. The sequence continues at coordinate 21,022 of CAKQHB010000013.1, read as the reverse complement.
ATAAATCTCCAGCTGTTCCACACCTTCTGTGCTGACCTGCATCACTTCCGATGTTGAAACCTGCTCTTTATAAGCCGCACCAAGACGCAGCATCTTTTCGTAAATCTTACGGCGCAGCACCTGCTTGACATCCACACTTGCCAGATAAGACATCTTTGTGGTCATGCGCTCGCACAAAAAGCGAATGCCCATACAGACTGCTAAAATCAACGCGGTCTGCAGCATCCGTTCCGTGCTGAGACTGCGTTCCCACGCCTCCTGCAGCAAGCCCGCAATGGAACAGACTGCTGTAATCTGTGCCAGCAGCGCAATCCATTGCCACAAAATCTGGTACACAATGTACTTCTTTGCATGGGACAGCAATCCCACCAATCTCTTTTTGATCATTTTTTCTCCGTCCCCACTTTCTTCTGCTGTTTTTTCTCTTTCTTACTGCAGATCAAATGCCACATTGCCAGACACGGATGATACAGCAGCATCCGCGGTCCCGAAAACCGCATCACCTGTCGAATTTTTTCCCGCATCTCCGGCTTATAACAATGCACCTTGCAGTTCGCACAGAATGTCTTATGCTCCATAAAGGGACACTTCTCACTCCGAAGCTTGGCATAATCCGAAAGTGTCTGACACTCCGGGCACATCTTCTTCTCCGCTTTGCTGTATGCAGCATGGTTCTTCCGGCAATATAAATTCACCATCTCCTCCACCACATACTGCTCCTTCCGACGCTTCTTTTCGATTTTGTCCATTCTTCCCTCTGCTTTCTTATTAGTGATCCCTAACCACATGTCGCAATATAACATATTTTCGGAAAGAGTGTCAATATGCAGATGTTGGGAATGCAGCGCAATTTCCTATGTTGTAAAAATAGAATCCTGCTTCGCAGGATTCTTCGCCTGCGGCGGGTCGCGAAGCGACAAATTCTGTTCCGCCGCAGTGCGATCCATGCGGAGCGCTTTTTTTACTTTATAGGAAATGCGACGCAATTTCCTATAAAGCAAAAAAAGCTGCCCCTGATTTTACTCAGGAACAGCTTTTCAAAGCACTCTTTTTTATTCTAATCCAGCGCCCTTCATTGCGGATGCTGCATGTTCGGTATACAGCTTGTAGAATCCCTTTCTCGGCTCTCTCGGAATAATTCCTGCCTTCGAGCGCTCTGCCAGAACTGCCGTTGCCTCCTCGATGGAGCAAGGTACACCGTGGATACCGGTTACATTCATGGTACGAGCCTCGATGTCGTAAGAAATCAGGTCGCCCTCTTCGATGAATGCGATCGGTCCACCGACTGCAGCCTCCGGGCTGACATGTCCGATTGCAGCACCTCTTGTTGCACCGGAGAAACGTCCATCGGTAATCAGCGCTACTTTACCATTCAAGGTCTCATCGCACACAATACCTTCGGTTGTCATCAGCATCTCCGGCATACCGCATCCACGAGGTCCCTCGTAACGGATGACAATGACATCACCGGGATGAATCTGATTTTCTACCACTGCCTTGTAAGCATCTTCCTCGTGATTGAAGACACGGGCTATTCCATTTACGACTTTGCGCTGTTCTTCGCAGCATGCGGAATATTTGATAACGCTGCCTTCCGGTGCGATATTGCCCTTCAGGATCGCAACGCTGCCCTTTTCTGTTGCCTTTTCTACCGGGAAGATTACCTGATCACGGGTCAGTCCGTAGTTTTCCAGATAACCCAGGTTCCGATCAAACCAGTTATCCTTCCACAGATCCTCCAGATTTTCACCCAGGGTCTTGCCGGTTACGGTCATAACATCCAGATCCAGCATATCACGCAGCAGCCACTGTACCATCGGCACACCACCTGCGAACCAGAAAGACTCGGTCAGATGCTGGCCGCTGGGATTGATATTTCCAAGGTGCGGTACTTTATGATTGATCTCATCAAATAATTCAATCGGAAGCTCATAGCCAAGCTCTCTTGCGATAGAAGGCAGATGGATCGTTGCATTTGTGGAACCACCGATTGCACTATGTACAATAATCGCGTTGCGGAACGCTGCCGGTGTCATAATCTTGCTCGGTCTCAGATCTTCCTCTGCCATCGCTACGATTCTGCGGCCTGCATAGCGGGCATACTGCAGAATGTCACGCATCGTTGCCGGTGCAAGTGCTGCACCCGGCAGAGTCATGCCAAGAGCTTCTGCCAGACACTGCATAGTAGATGCTGTTCCAAGGAAGGTACATGCGCCAACGGACGGACATCCGGTCAGCTTATAATCCCGGATCTCCTGCGGTGTGATCGCATCCTTTCTCTTTTCACGAAGAGAAATATCCCCTGCCACCAAAGAAGTCGTCTGTCTGGGACCCGGACGCATAGAACCGCCGGGCATGAAGATGGTCGGAATGTCCATGCGGGCTGCTGCCTTTAAATGTGCAGGAATCGACTTATCACAGCTGGAAGACAGGATGATACCATCCCACGGTACTGCGGAAGCATGTACCTCTACCATATTTGCAATTGCCTCTCTGGACGCCAGCACTACATTCATGCCATCATGTCCCTGCGCACAGCCGTCACAAATATCTGTCGTATGATACTGTGCCGGATAACCGCCCTTCTCAAATACACCATACTTTGCCTGCTCTGCCAGCTGATGCAGGTGTACGCTGCCGGGATGGGAATCGCCGTATACATCCTCGATCATGATCTGCGGCTTCGTTACATCCGTATCATCCCAACCACTGCCCATTTCCAGCGCATCAAACTGCGCCCACAGCAGACGTTCCCTCTTACTCTTCTGTTCCATAAATTCCTCCTACCATTCTCGCACTGCTCTTTTCCTGACCGCAGCGCATATTTCCAACTTGTTTATACAAGTATATCTCTGTCGCACCAACTTTGCAAGACAAATAACCGCGTTATTCCAGATTGTCCGGGCCAAAGCTTTCCGGAAGCAGCTCCTGCAAGGTATAAGTCCTCCACTCTGTCGGTGAAATCGCCAAAAGGATCTCGAAATCCGCACCGCAAAACTCTCGCATCACCTGTCTGCACACGCCGCACGGCGGACAGTACTCCAGCTTTTCCGCGCCTTCCGGACCTCCTGCAATCGCAATCGCCCGAAAGCTTCGCTTCCCCTCGCTCACCGCTTTGAAAAAAGCAGTCCGCTCTGCACAGTTGGTCGGGGTATACGCTGCATTCTCAATGTTGCACCCACCATAAACCGTTCCATCTTCACATAAAAGTGCCGCTCCTACACGAAAATGAGAATACGGTACATAGGAATACGTTCGCATCTCAAGAGCTTTTCTGCAAAGTGCAGAAGCATCGTAATTGGACATGTTGGTTCCCTCCTTTACGCAGATTCCTCTAAAACAGTATTTATTTTTTCAATCCATCCGCTGTCTTTGCTCTCAAACCAATTCAAATACCTTCCAAAATTACTACTTCCAATTACTGTATCATCGTCTTTGAGCGCCATCACACGTTGTTTCATTTCTGTATAATTTTCTGCCGTAACAGCTTCCATAACTTGTCGAATTTGATCTGCTCTTCCTTTGTAATGATCTACGCCTGTATATTCTCTTATCAATGATGCATTTACAGCCTTTGCCGGTGATTTTAAGTTTTCTGTTGTCCAATGCTTTGTTATAATCTGCAACGTACAGGGATTTCCGTACATGACCACCTCATTCGCAGCATATGCCATTCCATGAAAATCATTTATTTTATGTTTAATATCCTGATATTGCTCATGCGGTTTCTTTTCTGTATCACAGAAAACAAGCACCAGTTCATCACTTCCATTTTGGTAGCGGTCTTGGTATCTGGCTGGAATGTTTCCATTTCCACCTGCATTTATGAAAGAGAAACCATATTGCTCGTTCCAAACCTTCAAATCATTCAATCGACTCAAATATGCGTATTCTTCATTACCCTCACAAATAATGCATATCCTATGTTTGTCAAAGATTTTTGGAAGATTCGTCAACATCCGAATCACCGCCCCCTTCCTTCCGCTTAATGTCAATCAACGAATCAATCAGCTCCGGATCAGGCAATGCCCCTAACGCTCCTTTTCGGTACTTTTCAATAATATCCGTTGTATCTCGGACTCCCTGCTGCGCCGTAAAATCTGCAAGTGAATATACATAAACACCATCATTGTCTTTATGCACAAACCAGATCTGTTCCTTTCGAAACATTCGTTTGCAATCCATCAGATTGACATCGTGTACCGTAAAAATCATTTGCGCATTTGTATTCAGTTCATTATTAAACATTGCTACAATCGCCCTAGTTAATTTAAAATGAATGCTGCTATCCAGTTCATCTACAACTAGCATCCTTCCCTGTTCAAGTGCCTCGATTACATAGCTTGCCATCGCTGCAATTTTCTTCGTACCAGTGGAATCAAATAACATGCTTGGTACCGTCACTCCTTTATAGGTAGATACCAGCCGAATCTGATCCATCAGATTTTCAGGAAGATCAAGCACCTTTTCTTCTGGTCTTTCTTCTCCCTCTTTTCCCTTTAACTGAATCTGATCCATATCCACATACTCAAAATTGTCTAAATACAAATCTGCATTTTTAATAAAATCGACTACTTTTTGCTGCAGATCATTTTTATTTTTCATTAGATCAATCGTATGCTTCATTGGAATATTATTCATATTGATAATATCAATTTTTTCTGCAAAACCAATTAGAATCTGCTTCATTTTGTTTATGTGTTCAAACTTTGTCGTGTTAATCAGGTAGCATAGCAAATTATTTTTTGAAACAATCGACATCATCTGGCGAACATCTTCATCTAAGCATTCATAAGTATCCTGAATGCTGTCTTTTTTCATCCAAAGCAGCTCTTTCTCATTTCCATATTGATCCTTCTCAATTTCGGAAAAAACCTCATACAAATACTCTTCTTTTTTAACATCGTATTTGAAATCATAGGTAAACTCTCTTCCCGATTCCAGAAAAGTAACTCCCAATTCACAAACCGTATTATCAGTAAAAATATTGGACATCAAATCACTTTTTTTATTTAACAGCACATCCTTCACAGCTCGAATACACTTCACCAGACATGTTTTTCCTGCATTGTTTGGTCCATATATTCCGACAGTCTTCAACACATTGAAGTTATTTTCTCTATGAACATTGGCACCAAACTTTTTATTTCTCATATCTGCTTTTGTTGAAAAAATAATTTCGTCCTTAAATGCATAACAGTTCTTCGCCCTAATCTCAATAATCATAATCATCCTCCAAGATGTTTTCTACTATTATTATATCAAAATATATTTTTTATGCAATATTTTTTCATGATTCATTCTATCTTTTTTGTAATCTCCCTCGCAGCAATCTCTGATCCCGATTTGCATATCAATATATCTAATATATCTGTTTTATATCTATTTTCAGTAATTTATTTCCTGAAACGTCATATATAACTCGATATTTGTCTTTTTATATCTCCAATACCGCTACTTATAATAAACAATATTTGGAAGGGCGTTATGATGCTGATTCTATCCTAACATGCCAGAAAATACATTTATATTCGTTTAAGAATCTACAAAACGCTCTGCCATTTCTGCACCGCAGATCTGACAGAGCGTTTCGGAATCCATATTTTAGCCCTTAACACCCGAAGTAGCAATGCCACCTACAACGTATTTCTGCAGGAAAGCAAAGATAACTACAACTGGGATAATTGAAATAACGGAAGATGCCAGAATAGAAGGCCAGTCAATTCCATTGTTTCCGATAAAGGTTTTAATCCAATGCTCTATCCGTTCTTTCCATTCTGACGTCTGAATTTCCATACGCACCTCACACTCTAACGCTTCCCTCAATCAGATCTTCCTTCGCGGAGCTTGTTCCGATGTACATTTCGTACTCCATCTTCTCCACTTCCATCTGCAGCGTGCTTGCGTTATAATATGCCAGCTTTTCGATCGGGCAGGTGATGGTCACTTCTTTTTCTTCTCCGGGTGCCAGTTCCACTCTCTGGAATCCACGCAGAATCTTGACAGGGCGATCTACCTTGGAATTGTTGAATCCGACATACATCTGCACAACTTCTGTGCCTGCGACTGCACCGGTATTCTTGACCTTGCATGTTGCGCGAACTTGTGTCTCATCTGCATCAAATGTGGCATCCGACACTGCAAATGTGGTATAGGATAAACCATGACCATACGGATACAGCGGTGCAACACCCTCTTTTTCCAGTTTTGTATAGCCATGATAATATTCGTAATATTGCTCCGTTGCTTCCCAGTCTACCTGCGGCAGATCGCTTTCTTTTACCGGAATGACGAACGGCAACTTTCCGCTGGGGTTTACATCGCCAAACAGGATCTCTGCGATGGCAGTACCGCCCTCCTGTCCCGGATAATATGCCATCAGCGCTGCACCGACAACGTCTTGCCATTCTGCCATGGTGATCGTATTGCCGCCAATCATGACAACTGCGGATTTCGCATTGACCGGACCAACTTCCTGAATGAGCTTTACTTCGTCTGCATGCAGAGACAGTCCCGGCTTTCTGTCGCCACCCACGCTCTCTGCTGCACCGGACATGCTGCCGAAATCATCACCGGAAATATACTCGCCCTCGTCATCAAAATTATAGCCGACAACAAAAACGGCTGCATCTGCTTCCGCTGCTGCCTTCTTTGCCGCTTCCAGATCAGAACCGTCTGCGTAGATTACTTCTACGTCCGGTGCAACCTTTGCGATACCCTGCAGAGGTGTCACCACATAAGACGGGTAAACGCAACTGGAACCGTGGTCGCCAATGTTCTCATAGTTCGCCAGCTTGCCAAGAACTGCCAACTTCTTTACCGACTTGGACAGTGGCAGAACCCCTTCGTTTTTAATCAATGTAATCGATTCTTCTGCCGCACGCTTTGTCAGTGCGATGTGTTCCGGACAACCAACTACGGACATGTCGTATTCCTTGTGACCGCGATCAAATGCCAGAATCGTGCGCACGATACGAAGTGTCGCTTCGTCAATGTTTGCTTCTGGAACGAATCCGTCTTTGACTGCCTGTACCAGACGCTTTCCGAAGTACTGGGTGATGCACATTTCCATATCCTGACCGCCGTTCGCTGCTTCTACCGTATCGCGAACACCGTAAATAAAGTCACTCATAACAAAGCCGTCGAAATCCCACTCTTTTTTCAGGACATTGCGCAGCAAATACTTATGATGACCACACTGTACCTGATTATACAAGTTATAAGAGCTCATGATGGATGCAGCACCCGCGTCGATACAATCCTTAAAATGCGGCAAAAAGACTTCCCGCTCCGTCCGCTTGTCCGCATATACGCTGACTTTGAAACGGGCATTTTCCATCTGGTTGAAAGCATAGTGCTTGACGCATGCCATAACATCCTCGTCCTGCACACCGCGCACAAGCGCTGCGCCCATCTGACCGATGGCAAAAGATTCTTCGCCGTATGTCTCCTGGCTGCGTCCCCAGCCGGGATTGTACGGAAGATTGATGCACACACCAGCGAATAAATTGCCGCCAAATGCCCGCGTCTCACGACCGATGGCATGTCCGATCTGCTCTTCCAGCTCCGGATCAAACGATGCACCTCTTGCCATGGACACCGGGAAACAAGTCGTCTTGCCAATTCCGCACACAACGCCTCTCGGTCCATCACAGAACTGCATCGGCGGGATCACTCCCTCAATGCCGCCAGCCGGATACGGAGTCATGTTGTAGTGCGTGTCCTCTGCACTCAGACTGTCTAACAGCTCCTGCATGTGATCCAGATAGAAATTTGCACTCATCAGATCCACTTTCTGCTCCAGTGTCAGACCCTCGACGATCTTCTGCGCTTCCTCTGTGAAAGACAGACGATACTCCTTTGTTGCTCGCATAAGAAAACCCTCCATTTCCGTCACTCGCATTCCTCTTGAAATGCCAGAGCGACTTTCCGTTTTTTTTGCTGCTTGTTGCCTTCAGCTTATCATATTTCCTGTTGAAATACACGCATTATTTTGAGACTTTACTGATCGTTTGTCACATCTCCGCTGCCATCCAGGGAAATAACAGAACCGCCCACTGATTCCGGCTGCACGATCACATTCAAAAAGTCTTTACTCCGCGCCAGGACCTCGCGCACTTCCCGCACCATCTGTCCGTTGTAGCGCATCTGCTTCGCCGCAATGCCCTCCGCGTCGATACCCAGTCTCCGCGCCATGTACACTGCCCGATAGAGATGATACTGCTGCGTCACGATCAGACAGCGCTTCACCTGAAAAATCTTGCGCGCCCGGTCCATACTCTCATATGTGGAAAATCCCGCGTGATCCATAAAAATATCTTCCGACGGCACCCCTGCCTCGATCAGATATTGCTTCATATGATTCACTTCGTCATAGCTGGCTTTCTGATGATCTCCGCTGACCAGAATCTTCGGTGCCAGACCTGCATCGTACAGCTCCTTTGCCCGGTCAAGACGATCCCGCAGCATCGGCGAAGGCGTTCCATCCGCCCGCACACCACAACCGAGGACCAGGATACATTCCCAGTCCCCGTTTTCTGTTGTGATGTCTTCCATTGTTCGGATAAAACGCCCGCCTTGTATCAATACGATTCCGTTGATCAGCAATCCTGCTGCCAGCGCAGCGCCGATCAGGAACAGCATAAATCGAATTATTTTCTTCAAAAAATGTTTCATTTCAGCCCTCGCACAGAAATTTCTGTTCTATCTAAAAACAGTATAGTCCATCCGATGAGCAATCGCAATCTACTTTATTTTCCATCCTCGTCTTTCTTTTTCATTGTAATCTTGTCACCTTTTTTGCAAATCTTTCGAATGACTACAACGACCACTGCAATAGCAGCTCCAAGCAGGATCAGCACCGGCAGACTGCCGATGAACCAGATTCCAAAAGTGCGGATCGTCTGCCCCAGCTCATACATCGTATCCTGCAATTTCGCCCAGCTCTCCGCAAAAAATCCCTTTTCCTCCTGCGGTGTCACACGTTCCACTTCGTCAATGTCCACAGTAATCGTGCTGTAGCTGACGCGATTTTCCAGCACCCGCATCTGCGACTCGTAAGAATCCAGTTCGTAGCGCACATCCGTCAGATAAGACTGGATCGACAGCACATCCTCTAACTGATCAGCTTCCTCCATCAGCCGCATCAGAGTTTCCTGTTCCGTCTTCAATGCATCAATATGACTCTGTACATCGGTATAGGTGAGCGTAACATTTTCCGTTGCAGAGCTCTGGTATACGATCGTGCCAGCTTCCCCAAGCGCCGTGAGAAATGTTTCCGCCTGATCCGCCGGAATCCGAAGGGTCAGACTGCACCAGCGATCCCCCTCCTGTCCGCTGCTCTCCGAGGACTCCACATATCCGCCCAGCTCCGTCACTTTCTGCTGAACCGTATTCCATGTCTCATCATACGCTTTTGTCTGCACCTGCAGGTCATATGTGCGAATAATCTTTTCCGCGTCAGCGCCCTCAACGACCGTTGATTTGTCTGCGCCTGCAGCATCCTGCACCGCATCTGCTTCCGCCATTTCCGGATTCTCGTCCATCCAACCACCATTGCCATAGCCTGTGTCCGAAGCAATCTCCTGTCGGCTGTTGCTCGTGACTTCCGTTGTTTTCACCGCTTTATTTGTGCTCACACTGCCCATGCTGCATCCTGCCAGCACAATTGCCAACATTCCCACCAACGCTGCACTGATTCTTCGTTTCATACCGACTCCTTTCCGGAACTCATTCCTGTTCCTGATAAAACGCTTCCAGCTCCTCCAAAAATGTCTGTCCGTCTTCTTTCATTTTATAAAGATGCTGCGCACCATCTGCCGCCGTCACAACCACGCCATACGCATATACATTCATCGTCTGCGTGTCCGTGTGAAGCTCCCATGCATCATTCTGCTCTTCTGTACTTTCGAATTCCGCTACTTCTGTCACCTCCTGCTTTTTCAGAATTATCTGCAGCTTCTCTGATGCTGCGCCCTCCATGGAAATCTCTGCGGTTTCCCCGTCTCCATGTCCGATATTTCGCATTATAACTCTATCTGTTACTTCAAAAATCTGTGCAACTGACATCCATTCTACTCCGGAATCTCCTGCCGCGACTTCTTCATCGTTTTCCACTCCTGCGGCTGATGTTGGATTTTGCTGCGCAGTGTCTGCCAGCTTTTCGTCTGCTATCCCGGCATTTTCCGCCATTTCATTTTTTGCTATATCCGTGCTGCCCTTGAACTGATTTACAAGCGTCGTTCCGATCCCAAGCAGCACCAACGTCACGCAGGCCGCAGTCGCCAGGCCTCTCATAAAGCGCCTTTTTCCAAAGCTTTTTTTGCCTGACGTTTCTTTTTTCTGCTCTGTCTCCTGCGCTTCTTCCTGCAGCCGCTGCATCTTTTCGAAAAATCCCGGAGAAAAACGATGCATTTTCCAGATTTCTGACTCTTCCGGCATCGTGCGCCACTCCTGCTCCAGACTGACTTCCAATGCCCGTTTCAGGCGTTCATTCTCTATTCTCATCTCCAAACCTCCTGCTTCAGCAATTCCTGCAGCTGCTTTCTGGCACGAAAGAGGCGGACATTCACGGTCTTCTCCTGCAAATTCATAATGTCTCCGATTTCTGCCGATGACATTTCAAACAAGTACTTGCAGATCACGATCTGCCGATTCTCCTCGGAAAGCTGATCGATCGCCCGGATCAGCGCCTCCTCGTTTTCTTTGCGAAGCATGACATCCAGACCATCTCTGCCGCTCCCGATCTGAACATCCTCCAATGGTTCTTCTTCCCGCACATGCCTGCGTCTCCGCAGCAGATCCAGTGCCCGGCTCCGCACGATCGTCGCCAGAAAATTCCGCGTCCGCACACAGTCCGGACCTTCGATCTGATCTAAATAACGAATCACCGTCAGGTATGCTTCGTGAACTGCATCCTCCGCCAGACTCTCATCCTGCAAAATCTGATTTGCCAGATACCATAGGAAATGTCTGTATTTTTCGTAAAGCGCCGTGAACAGCGTGCGCTCCCTTTCCGTGTCCAATAACTGCAGGTAAATCAACATAAGCTTCCTCATTTCGAAATGTTTCTTGCGAAGAGCTGTTTTTCTCTTCTGTCTTTAAAACGCAGGAACATCTGGATAGATTACATCGTTTTTGAAAATATTTTCTTAGAAAGCAACAAAGGTCAGCCTGCTTTTTTGCTGACTGACCTTTGCTGTCTCTTCGTTCCTTTACAGGAAATTGCGTCGCATTCCCTGTAAAGCAAAAAGCGCTCCGCGATTTAATTAGTCCACCCGATCATCGCCCCAGAAGAACAGTGCGACAGTGCCGGGACCGGTATGACTGCCAATCGTCGTACCGATGTAGTTGATTTCCGGAATGCCGGTCATCTTCGGGAATTTCTCCTGAACAAGAGCGGCAACTGCCTTTGCATCTTCCACACAAGCAGACTGAGACAGGTATACTTTTCCACTGTAATCATGTCCATTTTCCGCATGTTCCTCCATGCGTTTTACAATCTCCTGAATGACTTTCTTCTTTGTGCGCACCTTACTGCGGGGAATCAGACGTCCTTCAAAGTCCACATTCATCAGCGGGCAGATATTTAACATCGTGCCGAAGGCGCCTGCTGTCTTGGAAATACGACCGCCTTTGATAAAGAAGGTCAGGTCACTGGAGAAAAACCAGTGATGGACACGCTTTTTATTTTTTTCTGTCCAATCTACCAGCTCTTCTAAGCTCATGCCGCCTGCTCGCAGCTCCGCCATCTTATCCATCAGCAGTCCATATCCGGAAGATGCCGCCAACGAGTCGATCACATAGATCTTACGTTCCGGGAATTTCTCCCGCAGCTCCTCAGCTGCCAGTCTCGCAGAATTATACACACCGGAAATGCCGGATGACAGCGATACATGGACAATATCCTGCCCTGCTTCCAGCATCGGAGTAAAGTATTCGGTAAATTCCTCTGCATTGATCTGCGAAGTATGCGTATCCGCGCCATTTGCCATCGCACGGTAAAAGTCCTCGAAATTCATGCTCTTTCCGAGATCATCCGGATACTGCCTTCCATCTAATTCATAATGAAAATAAATATAGCGAACTCCAATCTCATCAAAATGCTCTGCCGTCAGATCTGCTGTGGAACAGCAGCTGATCACATAAGGCTCCTGCATATTCTCTCCTCCTTTTCCACCTGTTTGGATGCGCTTATCATACCTTATTTTTCCGATTTCCGCAAGAGCTGGGTCTTTCCATCCTGCTCTGCATGCATCGTCAAACCATCATCCGTATACAGCTCATAGGAAGCTCCTGCATCGCCATACAGCTCCAGCGTCTCCATATCGATAGCATCGGCGTACATCGCAGGCGCTCCGATCGGCACACAACAGCCGGAACGAACAAACATTGGCACTTCATTTAATGCAACTTTGATGAAATGCATGCCTGCAGACAACCGTTCCTGCGCGATTGTGCCATCCGGCAGGAATTTCAGGAATGTCATCTCTTCCGGCAAATACACGCATCTGCCGATGGCATTCTGTTCCACAACTGGTGCGATCATCACTTCATGGCCAAGCATCAGCTGATCTTCCACATGTCTCGCAATCTCATCCTCCGGATAGTCAAATGCCAGCGGACGGAACATCATGTCATCCCTCAGCGCTGCTTTCATAAATTCACTGTACAAATACGGCAGCAGACGATACCGCACTTTGATCACATCTGCAAAGTCCTCGATCTGTTCAAACTGATAGCACTCCTGCTCTCTCGTTCCCTTTGCCGCATGGTTGCGCATCAGCGGTGTAAATACACCAAGCGCCAGCCAACGCAGTACCAAATCTCTCGAAGTATCCGCACCAAATCCGCCGAGATCCGCACCTGTGTATAAAATACCGCACATATTCAGAGACGGCAGCATTTTCAGATTCATCAGCAAATGAGACCACCAGGACTTGTTATCGCCCATCCAGATACCGCCATAACGATGCATTCCGATGTAAGAGGATCTGGAGAACATGAGCGTCCGCTCCTCCGGGCGCAGTCTCGTAAATGCCTCTCCCGCTGCGCGGGTCATATTGTAACCGAACAGATTATGCACATCATAATGATTAACCAGCTTACCATCCACCTGATGATAAAAACGCCTGTAATCTTCGTCCCGGTTTGCCAGCTTGAAGTTCAGCAGATTACCCGCAGCCGTTTCCAGATCAACGTCGGCCTCTTCCTGCCCTGCTTCCTTTTCTTTCAGCAATGCCTTTGCAAGCTGCATTGCCTCCTCCTGTCCTTCCGGTGTGTAGAAAATCGCCGGCTCATTCATATCATTCCAGAAGCCATCAATACCGGCATCCGTCAGGCATTTGTATTTCTCACCAAACCATTCCCGCGCCTCCGGATTCAAAAAGTCCGGAAAATGCGTCAGTCCCGGCCATACTGCTGCTTCAAAATAACTTCCATTGGCGCGACGGCAGAAGTATCCCTTCTCAACGCCCTCTTCGTACACATCGTATCCCGCTTCTTCCTTAACGCCGGCATCAATAATCGGGATCAGATGAATGTGCTGCTGCTTCATCTCCTCCACAAATGCTGAAAAATCCGGATACAGCGTTTCATCTACCGTGAAATCTTTATAATGATCCATGTAGTCGATGTCCATGTAAATCATGTCGATGGGCACACCGTTTTCCCTGTGACCTGCAGCAACCTTTCGGAAATCCTCCGGTGTCTGGTATCCCCAACGGCTCTGTCCAAATCCAAATGCCCAACGGGGCGGCAGGTAGCTGCGGCCGATCAATCCACGAAACTGCTTCACAATATCATACGGCGAGTCTCCGGTCAGCACATACACATCCAGGTCCGCCCTCTCACAGGAAATTTCCAGCACATCTTTTTTCGTGTAACCCACATCAAAGGTCATCTTGCCCGGATAGTCCAAAAACAGGCCGAACGGCTGCGGCTGATCTACGATCAAAAAATTATGCGCCGCATACAGGGAAGACTTGTCCTCCTGATGATGTGGGTCATCGGTACAGAAGCTGATATAGCGAAATCCTCTTTTGTTGATACCGCGCACATTTTCTCCCAAACCATATACAATGTCCTCCGCTCCCATCTCAAATGTAAAACGGAATCCATCCTTCGTTTCCACATTTCCCACCGGAAAAACACCTGCATCCACCGGTAGTTCATTCACAACTGCATCCGTCTGAAACGGATCTCCAAAACGATATTTTGTAATCATAATCCCTCCAACACTTCTCGTGCTCTTTTTATTCTTACAAGTTCATTTTATCCGCTTCTGTCCCTTTTGCCTAGTAGGAAAATGAGCGATTTTTGCTGCAATTTCACGATTCTGAAATTTACAAATTTCTACGGCTGTGTTACACTGATTCTGCCAATTTTTCAAATAATCTCGCGTGGCACTTTTCACGCTCCTGAATGGAGGATTTATGAAATTAACACTGCTCGGAACCGGAAATGCAGCCGTGACAGACTGCTACAATACTTGTTTCTTATTAGAAGAGGCCGGCGATTACCTGCTGGTGGATGGCGGCGGCGGAAATCAACTGCTCACCCGTCTGAAAACCTGTGGTGTTGACTGGAAAGATGTTCGCCATATCTTCGTCACCCACAAGCACATCGATCATCTGCTGGGCATCATCTGGATGCTGCGCATGATTTGTCAAAATATGACCCGCGGCAATTACGATGGGGAAGCATGGCTTTACGCGCACACTGAACTGATCGACCTGTTAAAGCAGCTTGCCCTGCAGCTCCTCGGTAAAAAGGATGCCGCACACATTGACGAGCGGTTCCACTTTATTCCGTTGGAGGATGGCGACACCCATACGCTGCTGGGACATCCCACCACATTTTTTGATATCGGCTCCACAAAGGCAAAACAGTTTGGATTTTCCATGGAATACGCTCCCGGCAAGAAGCTGACTTGCTGCGGCGACGAACCCTACAATCCCATCGAGGAGCCTTATGCCAAAGACAGCACCTGGCTGCTTCACGAAGCCTTCTGCCTCTACGGCGAGCGCGACCGCTTCAAGCCCTACGAAAAACATCACTCCACCGTCAAAGATGCCTGCGAACTGGCGGAGCAGCTGGGCGCAGAAAACCTCATCCTGTATCACACCGAGGATAAAAACCTGGCGGATAGAAAAGAGAAATATACGGCGGAAGGCAAGGCGTACTATAAGGGAAACCTGTATGTACCGGAGGATTTAGAGAGTTTCGAACTGTAAGTTCTCTGCCTTTCTCACATAGCCCGATCGAATAAGCCGCGGGAAAAACCCGTGTATTTCCCGCGGCTTATTCAACCTTAGCTACTGTGATGCCAAATAAGTCTCTTCCAGCTTACTTACCACTCACAATTCGCAAACCAAAAAGCAAAAGATTGGTTTGTTAGTTAGGTGTTCCTGTGTTCTTTTTTATTTTTACTTTTGACTTCTCAGTTTACTTTCGGAGAGATTACGGGCTTTCCTTCCCGATCCAGCAGTGGTGTCAGTCCTCCTGCATTTCCTTCGGCGTGAAATAGATAATTCACACCCGTCTCTTTATCCACCCAGATTTCTGTTGTTGTCAGAACTCCCTGCGAATATACTTTCTCAAATCTATCATCCTTCGCCATGAAATAATCCTCCTTTTTCTCACATATAAACAATTTTTCATTTCCAAATCAAATGCTTCCCCTGCCAGAGTCAACACTTGATTCGGCTACCGATGCATGTATAGCAAGAAAGAGAACTCATGCAATCCCTTCGTGCAATTTTTCGATACAGAATTGATGCAGCGACCGTGCAGGAGCGACTGTTTGAGCCGACAGGCGAGTTTCGCTCCTGTGCGGGAAAAGCTGCGAAAATTCTGGAGAAAATGCACGGGGATTCATGGGGTCTCTTTCTTGTGATTACAATGCACTCCGTAGACTAATTGGTTGTATCCTCTGGTATAAACCCTTCAAAAATAAAATAATCAAAGTATTCTCTGCACGCTTCCAGTTCTTCCTGGCTCCTGATGGTCCATGCGTAGCACGGGATTCCATAGAGGATGCGGCAGATGTTTTTGGACAGGGCTTTTTTGTCCCGGCAGTTGTATGCGATAAAGTCCGGCGCTGTCAGGAAGTTAGTCAGCAGATGGCGCATCGCCCAATGGATCGGGCTGTGGTCGCCATCTTTGTCGTAGTTTGAAGACAGCTGCCCTCTGCAAATATCCGGGCGATTTTTTCGATACCAGAATACTGCCTGAGGATGGAAGGATTCGATGACATAATCGCCATGGTACTGCTGCAGGATCGCGTCCGCTTTTTCACAGATCTTACTGCCGTTTTTGTATTTCAATTCTACGATCAGCGGCACTTTCCCATCTATCACTTGCAGAACGTCAGTGAACAGCGGAATACGCTCGTTGGACTTGAAGACCGGGAAGCGCTGCAGTTCTTCATAGGTCAGCGTGTCAATATCCAGATTCACACCACAGTTGCGCTTCAGCGTAAAATCGTGTGCCACTACAACCTGACCATCCTTTGTCAACTGAACATCCAACTCGATGCCATAACCTTGATCCACTGCCTTTTTGAAAGCTGCCAGCGTATTTTCAGGAGCCTCACTCTCATTATCATGCAATCCTCTGTGTGCATAGTAAATCTGAGATGCACGCTGTGGGCGATGGATCAGGCGCGGCGTGATCGCACCGAGATATGCCAGTGCAGCAGTATGGAGCAAGCAGGGTAACTTTTTCTTTTTTCTGCGTTTCATGATGTTTGATACCTCCGTTTTTTAGTCATCTACATCAAAGTTTTCCAACACTTTCGCCTTCTTTTCCGGCTTGGAATCGCCGTGGCGCACCTGCGTCATTGTCAGCATTGCCAAAACGGTGAAAATGCATGCATACGGGAACAATGTCCGATAGGAAATATGCTGCAGCAGGAATCCGGACAGGATCGGCGTCATAATCTGTGCCGACATCGAGAATGTATAATACAATCCGGTGTAGCGACCCACATCTCCGATGGAGCACATTTCTACAACCATCGGCAGCGAATTGACACTGATTGCCGCCCAGCCAACACCGATCAGAGCGAAGAACACATTGATGATGCCGTGATAAGCGTTAAAGAAGTTTGCTGCAAAATAGCTGACGAGCATCAGGCAAAGTCCGAGGAAGATACTCTTCTTTCGACCAACCTTTGCTGCCAGCGCACCCAGCGGAATATAACTGAGAATCGCAGCAACCGTCGCTACCATCAGACAATTTGCGAAGCCGCCGCCTTCCAGTCCCCACACTTTCTGTGTGTATCTGGAAAATGCCGTTGTGACTGCGTTGTACGCGGCAAACCAGAAGAAAATCGACAGCAGGATAAAGTTCAGACTGCGGCGTACATCTGCGGGAAGCTTCGTCTTTGCTTCTGACTGTTTGGATGCCTCCGTTTTTGTTTCCGGCTCATCAGGATACTCCGCTGCGATCTGCATCGCAAGTTTTTTCTCACGAATCGTCAGCACAAGAACCACAACAGCCGCTACCATCAAAAGTCCAATGCTGAGGAACAGCGGGAAGTAATCCGGTTTTGAATCCGAACCAACTAAAATTTTTATCATGATCAGGGTGTAAATACCGCCGACTGCACCCATCAGGTTAATGACCGCATTTGCCTGACTTCTCATGGGCTTGGGTGTCAGATCCGGCATCAGCGCAACCGCAGGCGAACGATATAATCCCATACTCACGAGCAGCGCACCGAGACTGCAGATAAACAGCACCATATTTTCTGTGCGGTCTGCGATTGGGATCAGCATCAAAAAGAGAACCGCCAGCGCCGTTCCGACTACGATAAACGGCGTCCGTCTGCCCCACGGCGTATCTGCCTTATCCGACAATGCACCGAGAAGCGGCAGCAATACGACTGCCAGAACATTGTCCGCTGCCATGATCGTGCCCGTCACGGTTTCCTTCAGATGGAACGTATTTTGCAGAATCAGCGGTATGATGGAATCGTACATCTGCCAAAATGCACAGATCGACATAAACGCCAGTCCGACAAAAAATGTCCGCTTGTAATTGAGTTTCATAAACCCTCCAATCCGATCTGCTCCACTTCTTTACTCCCCCCAGAAGCAAAAAAAGCAGAGTGATCTTTCCACGAAGTATTCTACCGCTATCTTAACATTCTCATGGTCTTTTGTCATGTTAATTTTATTGTTTTCCATTATCGGTCATGGTAAAATAGCGGTAACAAAAATCGAATTGGGAGGGTTTCAACTATGTATTTGGACCAAAACTGGTTTTGCAGTGGAGAGACTTTGATCCGTGCTCTGAATGAGCTGGAGACAACGTCTCATTCTATTGCGATCTGGCGCATCGGACAATGCGGTGTCTTCCTGAAATATGCCGGAAAGATTCTTCTGATCGATCCGGTTCTGGAACCAATCTACAATGCAGAAGGAGTCTGCCGCACACACTTTGCACCGCCCTTTTCTGCAGGCGCAGAGTTTCCGGTAGATGCCGTTTTCTGCACGCACAATCACCTTGATCATTTTCAGCCGGATACGATCCGCAGACTGGCTGCTTCTCATCCGCAGGTACCGTTCTTTGTTCCTGCCGGAATCCTCGATGAGATTTCCGATGTGATCGCACCATTTGCCGATCGTGTCACCGGACTCCGACAGGGCGAGTCCCGCGATCTGTTCCCGGAGATTTCTGTTACAGCAGTGGCAGTTCCCCACGATGTGTACCGTACTGATGCCGCCGGCAATGAAAAAGCTCTCGGCTACGCGTTCCATCTTGGAAAAATCACCGTTTTTCATTGCGGAGATGCCGTTGCAACGGAGCGCCTTGTTGCAGATGTTCGCGCTCTCGGTCCGGTTCATCTCGCTTTTCTGCCCATCAACGGCAGAGATTGGGTGCGGGAGTCTCACAATATCATCGGCAACATGACACCCCAGGAAGCCGCTCTTTTTGCACAGGAGATTGATTGTCAGACGGTCATTCCCACCCATTATGATATGATGCGAGGCAACGAGGAGGATCCCTTAATCTTCGCTCATTATATGGAACAGACACAGTCGGATCATGCCTGGCATATCCTTCGCATCGGTGAACCATACCTGTATACCCATTTCTAAACAACGGAGCCAGACAGAAAGGCAGCGTGAAAACGTCCGCTTTTCTTTTCGGAGAATTTTATGATTACAGAAAAACTTGTCATGCATTTAGAATTTATTAAAAAGCTATCCTTCAAGGGCAGCGATGACGGAATGCGCTTCATGCTCCGCGCAAAGAAAGGTGGAGAAGATGGAAAGAGCAACGTCGCCCTCGAAGCATTCAACTGGCCGGAGCCTTTTTGTTTTGAAGCCACGGACCCGGAACTGATCGTCTCAGCAGAATTTCCCTTCAGCGAGGAGGGTATTTCTCAGGCACTCGTCTGGCTCAACGAACAGCACGAAGATCCGGAACGAAAAAAACTGTGGAAGCACACCATCTGGTGATTCCCACAGTTTGTCCTTTTCTATAAAAATAGAATCCTGCTCCGCAGGATTCTCCGCCTGCAGCGGGTCGCAAAGCGACAAATTTCTTTTCCGCCGCAGTGCGATCCACGCGGAGCGCTTTTTGCTTGATAGGAAATGCGACGCAATTTCCTATCAAGCAACGCAAGAAGCACCGCTCCTGCGGTGCTTCTCTTGATAACCCCTTATACACTTTCCTCTCATCCTTATGAGAGTTTCGTTTTCTCACTAACCCCTCATTGTGAAAGTTGTTGTAACTCTCACGTATCGCGATTTGATAATATAACTATATATCACATTTACTAATTTGTAAAGGAGCGTTTTTAATATTTTTGACATTTTCGTTATGTTCTTTATGTCTTTTTTTCAATTTTCCCGATTTTTTCTCTGCAATTTTACCAGAATGCCAGTTTCTTAACGATCTGCCTTCGGAAAACCTCCGGTCGTTACTCCCATTCTCTCTCGAATTTTTACAAGATTCTCATTTGCCTCTTTGGACAGATAGTTTACATCCTTGCCTGTGATATGTGCTAACAGCAGAGAATGGAAGTAAATCTGTGCCTGATGCTCCAGCGCTTCCATCCGATACAATGCCTGATACAGATCCCTGCCCCAACTCAGTGCACCGTGATTTGCCAGCAATACTGCATTGTAATCCTTCACATACGGTGCAATTGCCTCCGGAACTTCATAACTACCTGGCTCTGCATAAGGCGCGATCAGAATATTTCCTGTTACCAGAACAGCCTCGGACACAACCGGCTGTGCCATTTCCAATCCTACGATTGAGAAGCTTGTGCTGACAATGGGATGCGCATGCACCACTGCATTGATTTCCGGATTTTCCTGATACGCGCGAATGTGCATCTTTACTTCTGAGGAAGGCTTTCCTTCGCTCAAAATCTCTCCATCCAGATTCATCCGCACCATAGATTCCGGTGTCATATATCCTTTGGAAACACCTGTAGGCGTTACTAAAATCTCATTCTCACTGATTCTGCAGCTGATATTGCCGTCATTGGCTGCCACATAGCCTTTCTGATAAATCCGTTTGCCGACTTCAATAATGGCAGCTCTTGCTTCCGCATCTGATAAATACTGCTTCTGTTCCATGTGATTCTCCCTTATCCTTCTATGAGAAACGATTTCCCGCTTTTTTGATAAATTCAGTATAACATGCAGGGTTGGAATACACAACCATCCTTAATCTGTCCCTTCGCTGTTCTCATAGTGTATATTCACCGGTTGATATGTGCACGATGTCGTCCGGTGATAGTATTCTGCAAGCGACAGGATAATCGCTGCAATTGCAACTAAGAGAAGCCACTCCTGCCAGCGGATCATCTTTTTTCTGCGTTTGTTTTTCTTTTTCCCTGTTTCACTAATATTTTCTATCATCTTTTTTCACCTCTAACTATCTTCCTAAAAAATAAAAGCCTGTGTAAAAGCAGAGCGCTCTGATATGTACCCTCTTTACTGGACAACCAGTAAGGAGGGTATTTTTATGCATTATAGTTACGAGTTTAAACTGATGT
>CAKQHB010000012.1 GCA_934234215.1 uncultured Cuneatibacter sp. | reverse complement strand
TTTGCGGGTGTAGTTCAATGGTAGAACACCAGCCTTCCAAGCTGGATACGTGGGTTCGATTCCCATCACCCGCTTTCTGTTCGTCTTTCGGATGAGCAGAGAGCGCAGGATTTTTCAAAAGGTCTTGGCGAAATAAGAGTAAGTAATCATGGTGGGTATAGCGCAGTTGGTTAGCGCGCCAGATTGTGGCTCTGGAGGCCCAGGGTTCGAATCCCTGTACCCACCCTTTTCTTATTTATGGGCTATCGCCAAGCGGTAAGGCACAGGACTTTGACTCCTGCACTCGTTGGTTCGAATCCAACTAGCCCAGCTATGTAGTAGCAGTAGTTGGTTGAGTAAGTATCATGGGCTACTAGCTCAGGTGGTAGAGCACTTGACTTTTAATCAAGTTGTCGCGGGTTCGAGTCCCGCGTGGCTCAGAAAAGTAAAAGCTTGGAATTGACAATTGTTAGTTCCAAGCTTTTTTCGTATCTATTTGATAAATTTGAATGGAGAGGACCTCACTGTGATCGAACATTTTTGGAGATGGCTGAAATCGCCGCAGGCTTTGACGAGTGCGGTGATTGTTGTTCTGGCGATTGTTTTGTGGAAGACCGTCAGGCGGTTATATAAAAAGTATATTCAGATAGGCAATTCCAAGGGCGAGCGGACGACACTGGTGCGAGTGCTGTTCAGCACAGCACGTTTTCTGATCGTGGGAGGCGCTGGTCTGGTGATTCTGGAAGTGAATGGAGTGAATGTCACTTCTCTCGTTGCCGGACTGGGATTGTTGAGTGCAATCGTAGGCCTTGCGCTGCAGGATTTTCTGAAGGATGTGATTATGGGCATTCACATCATCACTGACCATTTCTTTTCCGTGGGAGATGTTGTAAGATATGGAGATATTGAGGGTGTTGTAATTGGATTTACGATGAAGACAACGAGACTGCGCAATATCTACGACCAGACGATCACGACGGTCTGCAATCGGAATATCTCCGAGATCACGAAGATGCCGCAGCAGATGATGGTAGATCTGGATCTGCCGCTTCCGTATGAGGAGGATTGCAGGAGGATTCATGCCGTGCTGCAGGGAGTGAGCCGACAGATCGGGGAGCTTCCGGGGATCATTCGATGCGAGTATAAGGGCACACAGGATTTTGCGGATTCTGCCGTGATTTATAAGATCCGTTTTTATTGTCTGCCGGAGGAGATGCCGGAGCGGAGACGGGATGCGCTCCGTGTTGTGCAGGAGCGTCTGGCGGATGAGAACATCAGTATCCCGTATAATCAGCTGGATGTACATCAGATCAGAGAACATTAAAGAAAAACCACCACTCAGATACGAAGGTAGATCCTTCACTGCTCTGAATGGTGGTTTTTTAATCCTATAGCTGCAGCTCCAACACTTTCGGCATGTCGCGGGACAGTACCATAGAATAGGAGCGAGGACCATCGGAAAGGAGGTAGTCGCCGAGGACACCTTCGAAGGTAGCGAATCCGTTTTCATCGGTGGTGACGAAGGTATCCGTCCACCATTCTTCGCGGATCAGCTTTTTGAGACGTTCGTAGACTGGCTTTACGGAATTGTCCTTGCGGATGAGACCGCTGGGAGCGCCGAGCCATGCGCCATCAGCAAAGTCCCAGCCGGTGACAGCTTCCACGAGGGGATGAGAGAAGAGAATGCGGTACATTTCTTCCCACTCCCGACACTGGCGTTCTTCACCTTCCGGTGTTGTGGGCCATTCCGGTACTTGCCAGTCATTGAGATCTTCGATGTAGGCGGGCATCAGATCACCGGAGATCAGTGTGTTTTCGGTGAAATGGATCGGCAGACCGAAGTGCTCAAAGCGTGCCAGGACTTCTTCTAATTTGTCAGCACCCCAGTAGCCCTGATGCTGATGGGACTGGATGCCGATGGCATCAATGGGAATGCCTGCGTTCAGACAGCCATCAATCAGGATCTCATAAGAAATTGAGGTGTTGAAGTCGTTGATAAGCAAAGTAGCATTGGGATTGGCTTCTTTTGCGGCGGCAAACACTTCCTTTACAAGTCCGATGCGCCCTTTGTCTTTGCAGATGCGGGTCACGGCATTGTCATATTTGTCGAAGATCGGCATGATGACGACTTCGTTGATGACGTCCCAGAGATCGACTGTTCCGCGGAACGTGCTGACTTCGCGAGTGATGCGATCCAGCTGTTTGCGGAGAATCGTATCGTTGTCATACTGCAGGAGCCAGTCCGCGCAGACGGTGTGCCAGCAGAGCGGATGGCCTTTGACGGCGATGTCATGAGACTGCAGATATTTTGCGGTTTTCATGCGGCTTTCGGTTTCCGGATATCCTTCCTGTGGTTCGAAGCGTCCCCAGTAGAAGGGAATCGTGCCATAGTTGAAGACGTCCAGCCATTTGTCCGTGCGGTCTTTCAGAAATTGCCTGTCGGCCTCGTTTGTTGCGGTGATATAAGAGAGAAAGTCAAATGCGCCGCAGCCAAAGAGAAATTCGTGGCGGGTCTGCTGTACATGGATGTGATGGTGGGCGAGCGGATTTCCGAAGGCATCCGTCAGACGCATGGTGCAGGTAGCTTTGCGATGTGTAGGGATAAATGGTTCAGACATGAGAGTTCCTCCCGGAATAAAAGAATTTAAAATTATTATAACGAAAACCGGGCAAATTTTCGACTAAGATTCGGTAAAGAAATAACAAAATCCCGCCGGAATCACAACATATTGTTGAGAAAATCAAAAAAACAGGGTATACTGCTGTACGGAGGAAACGGAGCGGTGGGAAAAAATGGCTCCGGAATGAGGATGAAAATATGTTGGATTCAAAAATTACAGTTGCAACGCGGATCAAAATGATTAATGAACAGATCGAGCGTTTGTGCAATCAGAGCGTAAAGAGATATCAGATCACAGGAGCACAGCTGCGTGCGCTGATGGCGATTTATTATACAGAGGAACACACAGAATGCATGAAAAATCTGGAAGGGATCTTTGGAGTTTCCCAGCAGAATATTCTCGGAATTGTGCAGCGTCTGGAGGAGAAGCATTTACTGACCAGACGGGTGAATGAGGAAGACCGCAGGAGCCGCAAGGTGCAGCTGACGGAAGAAGGGCGGAAGCTGTGTGAGGAAGCGAGCAAGGAGCTTCAGATGGTGGATGACTGGATTTTGAAAGATCTGAGTGCAAAGGAAAAGCGTACCTTTATCGAATTGCTGACAAAGGTACATAAGAGCCTGGATTCCGGAAAGCGCGGACGGACAGAAAAGAGGAATGTTTGAAAAAGAAGAATTGCTTGTCACCTATCATCCGGGTTCGAATTTCCATATTGAGTCCTATCTGGAGCAGAACGGTATGGAAGCGGTATTCCCCCGCGTAACCGATCAGCTGCGCAAGGACTTTCAAGCATCCATGGCGGAAATCAAGGAATACCATGCAAACATTCCGCCATATCCGTTTGCGGTAGATTTCCTGTTCAATCAGGTGCAGAAAAAGCTGGAGGAAGTGGCAGTGAGACATCCGCTATATGAAAAGTCACTGCGCCCGCGGGATATGTACGAGGGTGTGCGGGACATCATTCCGGATACCAGCTTCGCAAATGTGGAAAACCGGTTGCAAATGTTGATTATGAATACGATTTCGCAGGAAAGCGAGGAAAAGAAATGAGCAGTTGTGATACCTGTGTCTATTATGTCTATGATGAGGAGGAAGAAGACTACTTCTGCGAAGCCTATATGGACGAGGATGAAGTAGCGCGTCTGGCGAACGACCATCGGGCAGCGTGTCCGTTCTATCGACTGGATGATGAATATGCGGTGGTGAGACATCAGATGTAAAAAAGTGGCTGGAGATCGATGAATTTTGATTTCCAGCCCTTTTCAGTTTGACCTGTACATACTGATAATCGTGTAAAATTTGCAGATACTGAAACGGAAGTGGAATATTGGAACAAATGGGGATTTGCGCGAGAATCAGCATAAAATGAATGGGGATTTGCGCTAAAATTACGTTTACAGGAACGGGGATTTGAGATATACTCTTCTTGAAAGGCGGTATTATGTATGGATAAGCCAGTTTTTAAAAGAAAAATTTATCATGAAATACTTGAATGGAAAGAGAGACGGAGTGATAAGTATGCTCTTTTGATAAAAGGAGCCAGACGTGTTGGCAAATCAACTATTGCAGAAGAATTTGCAAAGAGAGAGTTTAAATCCTATATATTGATTGATTTTGCTCATACCAGCAAGTCGATTATAGAATTGTTTGAGGATATGTATGATCTGGACTTTTTCTTTTTGCAATTACAGCAGCTGACGGGAGTTAGATTATATGAAAAGGAGTCTGTGATTATATTTGATGAAGTTCAGTTGCTGCCGAAAGCCAGACAGGCAATTAAATATCTTGTAGCTGATGGAAGATATAAATATATTGAGACAGGTTCTCTTTTGTCTATTAAAAAGAATACAAAGGATATCTTAATTCCGAGTGAAGAACATAAGATTTCAATGTATCCGATGGATTTCGAAGAATTTTTGTGGGCGATAGGGGATGAAATTTCAACTGAAACAATCAAATTGCTTTTGCAGAAAAAAAAGGCTGCTGGTAATGCAATGCACAGAAATTTGATGCGGATATTTAGACTGTATATGTTGATTGGAGGAATGCCGCAGGCAATTGAAATGTATTTGGAGCAAAATAATTTGCAGGCAGTTGATGAGGTAAAGAGAGAAATCGTAGATTTGTATGAGGAGGATTTTACTAAAATAGATGGAACCGGGCTTGCGGGCGATATCTATGATGCAATTCCAGCAAATTTGAATGGAAATGCATCAAGATATGTGTTATCGAATGCAAGAGAAGGAACACGTTCCGAGCAGGTGCGGGAATTGATTCCGGACATGCTTAGCTCTTATACTGTGAATATTGCTTATCATGCAAATAATCCGAATGTGGGAATGTCGTTGGAAAAGGATGCCGGGAGATATAAATTGTTCGTATCAGACGTAGGATTGTTTATTACATTAGCATTTAAGGATAAAAATTATACGGAAAATGTAATATATAACAAATTACTCTTTGATAAACTAGATGTAAATTTAGGATATGTATATGAAAACGTTGTCGCACAGATGCTAATAGCAAAAGGAAACAATTTGTTTTATTATACGATGGAGAGTAAAACTTCAAATCATTTATATGAGATTGATTTTTTGATTTCTGAGGGAGACAAGGTGTGTCCGATAGAAGTGAAGTCTAGTAATTATAGAGGACATAAATCATTGGATGTATTTTGCGAAAAATTCAGTAGTCGTGTAAAGGACAAATACGTTGTGCATACGAAAGATTATAAGTGGGAAAATGGAATAAATTATATACCAGTATACATGGTGCCATTCTTATAATAAAAATAGAAAAAGGGCTGGAAATCGATGAATTTTGATTTCCAGCCCTTTTTGACCTACAGGATTCCATTTTACGGATAGAAAATTTAGTTCTCTTTCTGCTTGAACCGATAGTCCTTCGGCGGTTCTTCTTCTAACAAGTACCGCACAAAGTAGTCCAGCTTCTTCCGGATAAAGTACGGATTTGCCGGGACATTGTGATCGGTGCGCGGCAGTACAAGGAAGTCAAAGTCCTTATCCTCGCGGATCAGGGCATCAATGAGACGAATGCTCTGCGGCATGGTTACGTTGTCATCCATTGCACCGTGTACGATGAACAGGTGTCCCCTGAGATTTGCTGCCAGAGCGGTGTTGTCGCCCTTTTCATAAATCTCTTTGTTGTAGAGACCGTAGTAGTTTTCGGTCCAGGTGGTGTTATACATCCGCTGGTCGTGGTTGCCCGCGGAGGAAACGCCGACTTTATAAACATCGGGATATTCGAGCATTGCGCGGGATGTTGCGCATCCGCCGCCAGAGTTGCCCCACATACCCACGCGGTCGAGGTCGAGGAACGGGAACTGCTCTTTCAGCTGCGGCAGCACATAGACATGGTCAGCGAGACCGGCGCAGCCGTGAATATTTTCATAGCTGATGCTGTGCAGTTTTCTGCCTCTGCCGGGAGTGCCCAGACCATCGAGGATGATGCCAACGAAGCCAAGCTGAGCGAATTCTTCCAGACCGCCGAACATCTCACGACCGGCGATGCCGGCTTTCCAGGTGAATGCCTTCGGTACGTTGTAGCACTGCATACCGCCGTAGATGTAGTCGATCATCGGATAGGTCTTGTTCGGATCAAAGTCTGCCGGACGGATCAGGATGCCGTACAGCTTGGTGACACCATCGCTGGCAGTGACAGTGAAGCGCTCCGGCATGATATAGCCGCGCTCCATGAGATCCCGCACATCGGACTGTACGATGTCTCGGACGAAGGTGCCATCAGTGCGGCGCAGTACCGTGACAGGCGGGATGTCTACGCGGGACCAGGTATCGGTCACATAATTGCCATGAACGGTGCAGGTGTGCATGCCGTCCTCCGGCGTCAGTACGGAGAAATCAGAGCCGTCATAATGGGCACGGCACAGACGCTCGTAGTAAGGCTCGCTGGTGTCAGACAGATTGCTGCCGATGAAATAAACCCATTCGTTCACATCGTCCTTTGCGATAATTTTGCCAGCCATGCAGTCAGCGGGTGTCACTGCGTTCAACAGTGCTCCGGTCTTGGTATCGTAGCGGAACAGTCTGGCGAGATCGTCCCGTTCAGACTGCCACAGGGCATAGGCACCGTCATCGGTGACAAAGTTGCTGAAGCAGTAATCACCAAAGCCATCCTGCTGTCCGTATGTATTATAATTCAGAAATTCATTTTCTTCTAACAGGATCTCGTGAGTATCGCCATCACGGGTCACGAGAGAAAGACCTGCTGCCTTGTGCCCTCTGGCAATGTAGGTAATATAAAATGCGGAGCTGTCCGGCAGCCATTTTGCGTAGGAATAATGAGCATTTAACAGTCCGCCGCCGGTCATCTGAGGTTTGAGCTCCAGAGGCTTCATCGTGCCGCTTTCCAGATCGTACAGATAGTAGTATGCCATCGGCACATAAGTATCCTCCGGAAAAGCGCACTTATAAGTATGCAGACGGGGACGAATGCTCTCCACATTTGGATCATCGTAGGACTGGATGACATACAGCTCTTTGACGTTGCGCTGATCCAGCTGATATGTCAGAAAATGTGTGGAATCCGGACTCCACAGAACATTGGGAGTGCGCTCATTCCCCGCGAGCTTCATGCCGACAACGCCGCCGTACTGTGCGGAATCTGCCCAGGCAAAGTCCTTCTGTCCTGTGAAGGTCAGACGAGTCTCTTTGCCGGTGGCAGTATCCCGCAAGTACAGATCGTATTCTTTTACAAAGACCTCCTGCTTCTTATCAGGGGAGCATACAATGGGCTTCGGATGCGCCCAGCCCTTCGCGGTCAGTGTACCGGCTGCAGTGTCGTATTCATAACGGGTATCTTCGTCCGTGAAAGACAGGATGCCGTCCTGAAACTGGCAGGCGGTAAACGGAATCATCTCTTTTCCGAGGGCGGCTGCAACAGCAGCGTGATCAAACAGTGGTGTGCAAGTATCGGTCTCGCAGTCGGTCAGAACAAATTCGGTGCGGATCTTATCACCCTCCCGTGATTCCTTTCCGTAATAGAAATGGGTGTCATCCAGCCATGTAATGTCCGGTTCTCCGTTCAGGACAGAATGTCCTGCATTCCAGGGAAGCAGCTTTTCCGCTGCCTGATAAGCGTGCAGTAAATCCATGGTGTGTACTCCTTTTCAGTAATTAAATGTGTGCGTTCATGAAAGCAAGGATTCCCTGCTCCACTTCCTCCCGCAGATCCGGGTAGTTGTGAATCTCGTGGCGTCTGCCGGGATAGAGCTTTGTGGAAACCTCGTGGCCGGTAGCTGCCAGCCAGTTGCTGACCTGGTAAACGCCTTCACCGTAATTGCCCACGGGGTCCTGATCACCGGCAATATTATAGACCGGCAGTTCCTTCGGAACCTTCTTTGCCCATTCCAGACCGGAAATCTCTGCCCGCATCTGCTGCATGTACAGCATGGACTGCGGATCGTTCGGCTCTGTCAGGCTGTTGAACGGATCGAGTCGGTGATCTCTCTGAACATACGGATCGCCGCATACCCACTCATTGCCGAACCTGGCATCGGGAATGCGCTCATTCATCCAATCGAGACTATTGAAGGAATAGTCGGTGTCGTGGCCGTGACCCTCCGAAACGAGCTTTTCCAGACGCTCTGCTACCACATCAGGACCATCGAGAGCACCCATCGTGCCGCAGATCGTCACGCCGGACAGATCGTCCGCATAGCGCATCATGTACTGTCTCGTGATCATGGAGCCCAGGCTGTGCCCAAAGAAAAACATCGGCAGACCGGGATAACGCTCTTTCACAAAATTGTGCAGAGTATGCTCATCCTCCACCATGACGGTGTAGCCGCGGTCGCCCCAGTTTGTCCAGTTGTCATTCTCAATGGCGGTCTTGCCGTGAGCAATATGATCGTCACAGGCTACAACGAAACCGGCGTCGGTCATGGCAAGGATCATATGCAGATACCGTCTCGAATGTTCACCGAGACCGTGCACAAGCTGCACGATGCCGCGGATCTCTCGGATTGGCTCGTAGATCCAGCCATGGATCGTGTCCTGACCGGAAAACGACGGGAAGCTGATTTCATGAAACATAAAGCCCTCCAATCTGAAAAACACAGCAATATGTTCTTCAAAGAAATTATGACGATGGGTCTGCGATTCTCCTGAATGGCAGGCATCGTATTTATAGTTTTCTATTTCCAGTATACAGCGGAAAGGCAGAGCATTGCAAGAGCGCCGCAGGAAAAATCTCTGCTTTACCGAAACAGAAAAATATGATAGGCTTGCTTAGGCAATGAAAAGAAAAAAGAGAGGAATTTAAAATATGAAATTAGTGATTCAGTGCGTGAGCTGCGGCTCTGTAGATGTGGTAGACGAACAGACAGGCGAAAGACGACGTACCGGTGAGATTGGCCGGGGATATGTAGTACTTTTGGGCGTTGGAGAGGGCGATACGGAGGAGATGGCGGATCGTTTTCTCGATAAGCTGTACAAATTGCGGGTCTTTCCCGATGAGAATGGCAAGACAAACTGTTCGCTGGAGCAGGTGGACGGCAGTGTGCTGGTGGTTTCCCAGTTTACGCTTTATGCGGACTGTCGCAAGGGCAATCGTCCGAGTTTCACAAAGGCAGGCAATCCGGAATTGGCGGAGTCTTTGTACAAATATTTTCTGGAAGGTGTCAAAAAGCGTTTCGGCAGCGTGCAGGCAGGAGAGTTTGGTGCATATATGCTTGTAGATCTGGAAAATGACGGTCCGTTCACGCTGGTCTGGGACAGCCGGGACTGGGAGTGACCAAAATCCGGTGGAATCACTGGACAAAACAGCCGTTCCTGTGCTAATATGAGCGTTAGCGTTCCTTTCGGGAACGGAGAGCAAAGAAGTGCTTTTTGAAATGGAGGATTCACATTGATGAAAAAGAGAATCATGGCACTGGTGCTGGCAGCAAGCATGGTGCTTGGTGCAGCAGCATGTAACAAGAAGAGCAGCGACGAGTATGCACAGTATATGGATCTGGCAGATTACAAGAACATTACGATCGAGGCAACTGACGCAGCGGAAGTAACGGACGAGGAGATCGAGGAGCATGTGCAGCAGTATCTGCAGGCAAATGCAGAGCAGCAGGAAGTTACCGATCGCCCGGTTCAGGAAGGCGATACCGTATCCATCGACTACAAGGGATATGTAGATGGCGTTGCATTTGAAGGCGGCGAGGGCAGCTACGATCTGACGATCGGTTCCGGCGCATTCATTGATGGTTTTGAGGATGGTCTGATCGGCGCAGAGCTGGGTGAGACAAGAGACGTTACCGCAACTTTCCCGGATCCTTACAAGAACAACCCGGATCTGGCTGGTAAGGAAGCAACCTTCACCGTTACGGTCAACAAGATCACCGAGAACATTCTGCCGGAGCTGACGGACGAAATGATGCAGACAACTTCCGACGGTGAATTCGATACTGTAGAAGCATATCGCGAGTATATTCGTGAGAGCCTGACAACCTCCAATGACACCGATGCTGCTCGTGCAAAGCGTACCAAGATCATGACAGCGCTTTCCGATGCGACAACATTCAAGTCCTTCCCGGAGGATAAGATGACCGAGTACACCGAATACTGGCAGAACTATGTTGAGTTCCTGGCAAAGGTAAATGGCTATGATCTGGACAGCTACCTGTCTCTGCAGAACATGGACGAGGATACCTACAAGGATTGGGTACAGCAGATGGCAGAGGAGTCCTGCAAGCAGTATCTGATCTGCTCCGCAATCGCAGCAAAGGAAGGCATCGAAGTCACCGATGAGGAGGTCGATGCAGCGCTGCAGGAGGACGCTGATGCAGCAAGTGTGGATGCAGATACGTATCTGACGACCTACTCTCTGTCAAAGGAGGATTACCGCTTTGAAGTTCTGAGCAACAAAGTGCTGGACTATATGGATGGTATCGTAACCGTAAGCGGTGAGACCGCGGCAGCTTCTGAGGCAGAAACAGAAACCAAGACAGAAACTACAGCAGAGTAATAGAGTGTGAAAAGCTGCAAAATAACTTTTGAAATCGAGGGGATGAGCACGAAAATGTGCTTGTATCCCCTCTTTTATTATAGTACACTTACTACCGTAGGCGGAATGTGAATGTCCGCTGTATGGAGGTCAGCGAGGAGCGCTCCTCAAAGGAGATCATTATGAAAGTTTTATTGACAGGTTTTCAGCCCTTCGGCGGTGAGACGATGAATCCGGCGTGGGAGGCTGTTGCAGGTGTAAAAGAAGAAATCTGTGGTGCACAGATCGTGAAGGTACAGGTGCCGGTGACGTTTGCAGATGCAATCCCGGTTGTGTATGAGGCGATGAAGAGGGAGCAGCCCGATGTGGTAATCTGTGTCGGACAGGCAGGCGGCCGCAGCGCCATCACACCGGAGCGTGTGGCAATCAACGTAGACGATGCACGGATTGCGGATAATGGCGGTGCAACACCCACGGACGAGCCGATTTTTGCAGACGGGGAGAATGCTTATTTCTCAACACTTCCGATCAAAAAGATCGTAGAAGCGATCCGCGCAGAGTCGATTCCGGCAGCTGTTTCCAACACCGCCGGCACGTATGTGTGCAACCACATCATGTACGGCGTTTTGTATTACATTCAGAAGGAATTTCCGGGCATGACCGGCGGATTTATTCATGTTCCGTTCTGCACCGAACAGGTATTGGATAAGAGCAATATGCCGTCCATGTCTCTGGAGAACATCACAAGAGGTTTGGAAGCAGCCGTGAGAGCAACGGTAGAGTAAAAGAAAGACTCCAACAAAGAATAAAAGGAGAACAGAAGATGGACAGAGTTATTTTGGGAAATACCGGACTTTCGATTTCCAGAGTTGGTTTTGGAGGAATTCCGATCCAACGAATCACACAGGAGGAAGTCTGTCAGCTGATGAAGCGTGTGGCAGATGCCGGGATCAATTTCATTGACACGGCGAAGGGCTACACCGTCAGTGAGAAGTATCTGGGCTGTGCATTGGAGGGGATGCGAGATCAGTTCGTTCTGGCAACAAAGAGCATGTCCCGCACAAAAGAGGCGATGGCAGCAGATATTGCTTCCAGTCTGGAAGCATTGAGGACCGACTACATTGATCTGTATCAGTGCCACAATCCCAGCATGGAGCAGCTGGATACGATCCTTGCACCAGGAGGTGCATTGGAAGCGCTGATGGAAGCAAAAGAGGCTGGCAAGATCGGACACATCGGACTGACAGCACATTCGGTGGAAGTATTCCGCCGGGCGCTGGAGCTGCCGTGGGTAGAGACGATCATGTTCCCGTATAATATCGTAGAGTTTCAGGCGGAAGAGCTGATCAAAGAATGTCAGAAGCGTAATATTGGCTTTATCTGCATGAAGCCTCTGGCGGGCGGAGCCATCGAGAATGGTACGCTGGCATTGCGCTATATCCTGTCCAATCCGGGTGTGACAGTAGCGATTCCCGGTATGTACAGCGAAAAAGAAGTGGCGGAAAATGTGGCAGCGGCAGACAATACCGCACCGCTGACTGCGGAGGAGCAGCAGGAGATCGCCCATATCCGCGAGGAGCTGGGTACAAATTTCTGCCGCCGGTGCAATTATTGTGCGCCGTGTACCGTGGGCATTGCGATTCCCAGTGTGTTCCTGTTTGCAGGATATCTGGAGCGCTATGGTCTGGCAGACTGGGCAAAAGAGCGCTATGCGACGCTTCCGGTCAAGGCGGATGCCTGCATTCAGTGTGGTGCCTGTGAGCCGCGCTGTCCGTACCATTTGCCGATCCGCGAGATGCTGAAAAAGTGCGCGGCTGAGTTCACGGAATCTTAAGAAAAAATTTCCAACTTGTTTCTTGCCTTTTTGTTTCATAGGGATATACTGGAAAGCAGGACTTTAGTAAAGCAGAAAGTGAGAAAAAGAAATGAGAAGAAAATTCGAAGAATTCATGCAGGGAAGATACGGAACGGATCCGTTTGGACGTTTCCTGAACGGTGTGGTGATGGTATTCCTGATTCTGTCCCTGTTTTCCCGGTTCCGGGTGTTATACTATCCGGCGATGATCCTGTTTTTTTATGAGATGTTCCGGATGTTTTCCAGAAATTGCGGCAGGCGTTCCTTAGAGAATGACCGCTATCTGGACATTACAGATCGAATTCGTGAAAAGCTCGGCCGCGGACGCAATAGCGGTTACGGCGGAAACTATGGCAGCTACGGCAGTCAGGGCGGTTACAGCAATTTCCGCAGCAAGCCGCAGACAGACCCGAATCATAAGATCTTTACCTGCCCGAGCTGCAAGCAGAAGATTCGCGTGCCGAAGGGCAAGGGCAAGATCGAGATTACCTGTCCGAAATGTGGCAGATGCTTCCGCAAGAGAACGTAAGCGGGATGTTCGTTCGCTGCATAAAATAAAACGCCGGCGGCAGTCGGCACAAGGAGCATAACGTGGAAGAGACGGGAGAGAAAATCCGTGGTCTGACGACGGAAGAAGTAGAAAAACGTCTGGCGGAAGGTCAGGGAAATGAGATCCAAAATGAGAGCAGCCGCTCCGTAAGGGATATCGTGCTGTCAAATGTTTTCACGCTGTTCAACCTGATCAATGTGATCCTGTTCGTCATGGTCTTTACGGTCTTTTCCTGGAAGAACATGGCATTCATGGGCGTCGCTTTTTTCAATACAATCATCGGAATCATTCAGGAGCTTCGCGCAAAAAAGACATTAGACGAGCTGCGGATTCTGACCGCCAGTGAGACGGATGCCGTGCGGGACGGCAGACAGGTGACGATTCCGGTTACACAGATTGTGCCGGAGGATGTGATCCTGCTGAGACAGGGGCAGCAGATTCCGGCAGACGGTGTGCTGCTGCGGGGACGTATCGAAGTAAATGAATCTCTTTTAACCGGAGAGTCGGATTCCATCGCGAAAGCGAAGCAGGATTCCGTACTGTCCGGCAGTTTTGTGACTGCGGGAAAGGCAATCTGTCAGGTGACAAAGACCGGAAGCGACTGTTACATGGAACAGATCGCGAGACAGGCGAAAGAGCATCAGAAGCACAACTCGGCATTGCGCAACAGCATTAACCAGATTTTAAAGATCATTTCCATTATCATTGTGCCGCTGGGCGTGCTGATGTTTTGCAAGTTGTATTTTGTGTCAGAAGTCGGATACAAGCAGGCGGTGCTGGATACCGTAGCGGCGGTTATCGGGATGATCCCGGAGGGACTGGTGCTGCTGACGAGCGTGGCGTTGGCGCTGGGCGTGGTGCGTCTTGCAAAGAGACAGACACTGGTGCAGGAGTTATACTGTAT
Organism: uncultured Cuneatibacter sp.; assembly: GCA_934234215.1. Taxonomy (GTDB): domain Bacteria; phylum Bacillota; class Clostridia; order Lachnospirales; family Lachnospiraceae; genus CAKQHB01. The sequence goes on along the minus strand of CAKQHB010000012.1, from coordinate 68,142 downwards.
TGAGACGCTGGCGCGTGTGGATACGCTGTGTCTGGATAAGACCGGTACGCTGACTGAAGGACGTCTCGAGGTAGAGCGCACTTTACCCAAGGGAGTGGAGACAGAGCAGAATTGTGCATTGACGCGGCTTGTGTTGACTCTGGCAGAGGAGAATGAGACGGCGAAAGCGCTGCAGGAGTATGTCCGCGGACAGAACTTTGCGCCGCTTGGCGGTGAATGCGTTCAGAAGATTCCATTTTCCTCAGAGCGAAAGTACAGCGGTGCATCTTATGCAGGTGAGGGAACCTGGTACGTCGGTGCATATGGGTTCCTGTTTCCGGCAGAGGAGCAGGATGCAGCTGTGCAGGCGGAGATCGCAGAATATGCAGGGCAGGGCTATCGTGTCCTTGTCATGGCGCACACCGAGCAGATGCTGCAGGTGGAGGAGCATCCGTCGGGACTTGTTCTGGATGCGATTTTGCTGCTGACGGATGTGATCCGAAAAGAAGCGCCGGAGATTCTGGACTACTTCCGAAAGCAGGAGGTGGATGTACGGATCATTTCCGGTGATGATCCAAATACAGTCGGTGCCATCGCAGCGAGATGCGGCCTGCAGGACATCGGAACACCGGTGGATGCCACAGCGCTTGCGGACGATGAGCAGATGCGGCAGGCGCTTGCCGCATCAAAGGTATTTGGTCGTGTAAAGCCCGCTCAGAAAGAGCGGATGGTGGAGCTGTTAAAAGAAGAAGGACATACCGTCGCCATGACCGGTGATGGCGTGAATGACGTACTGGCGCTGAAAAAAGCGGATTGCAGCATTGCAATGGCGAGCGGTTCCGATGCAGCGAAGAATGTGTCCAATGTCGTGCTGCTGGATTCCAATTTTGCCTCTATGCCGCATATTGTCAACGAGGGTCGCCGCGTCATCAACAATATCAAGATGGCATCGTCGCTGTTCTTAGTAAAGACGACGTTCTCGATTATACTGGCATTTATGACGATTATTCTGGGACAGGCATATCCGTTCCAGCCGGTGCAGTTGTCGATCATCAGTATGTTTGCGGTGGGGATTCCATCGTTCCTGTTACAGCTGGAGCCAAGCTTTGAGCGGATCGAACCGGGATTCCTCAGACCGGTGCTGCACAATGCCGTGCCGACAGCACTGACGATCGCGACGTTCGTTTTTTTGGTACAAAACATAGGACTGCTGGCGGGATACAGTGTGGAGCAGCTGGCGACAGCATGTGTACTGGCGACAGGCTTTAATTACACGATTGCGCAGATGCGGGTGTATTCGCCGATGACACATTACCGTGGCATGATCATCTACTCGATGCAGGTGTTGTTCCTTGTGACAACGATGGTGATCGGAAGAAGCTTTTTGGATATGACGGATCTGCCGTTGGAGCTGGTAGGAGTTGTGCTTATCATGGTGCAGCTTTCTCCGGTGGTGACGAAAGGATATATCTGGTTGTTTGAGCGATTCTTAGCTCTGAGAGATCGCCGCATCCGGAAACAGCGGGTGCTCAAAGAAAAGCATGAGGAGAAAAAAGAGCAACGCAGACAGAAACGAGAGCAAAGGGGGAAGAAATAATGCCGAAATGCATGTATTGCGGTGCGCAGATACCGGATAAGGATGAGTATTGCCCGGTATGCCATGCGCGGATTCCAACCAAGTATGATGACAAGGGCATCGGAGATTTTACCGGCACATACGGACATACCGATTGCTGGGAGATGGATGATTCCCGCTACCGGATGGAGGACTGGGAGACGGAGACGACTTCCACAAAGGAAGAGTACCAGTCGGAGCACTCGGAGGAGCACAGTCATGTGCACGAGACACCGTTGCCCTACACACCGATGGATCACGGCACAGAGCGGGCAAGTCTGGGGACAAACACCATGTCCGGTACAAAGACGACAAATACTGCCCGGAGAACCGCAAGCCAGGTGCGGGGCGGCACGAAGAAGAACGGCACAGCTCCGGGGCTGGGAGCAGTTTTTTTCAGCATATTTTTGTTTGGTGCGGATGTCATAAATGGCATGACGATAGCGGCACTGATCGTGGCAATTATAGCGGTTGTGCTGCGTACCAAAAGCAATAAATGGAAATTCCTGAGCATCCTGTCGGTGCTTCTCGGAATTATCGGTGCTGTCTGGGAACTTTTCTATGGCATTGCTTTGCTATAGGGAAAGCATAAGTAGAAAAAATCAAGAAAAACAACGTGGATATCACATGTAAATGCCGTTCCCCTGCAAAAAAATTGGTACAGGGCACATTGATGGAAGCACTTACATGTGCTATTATAAAAAAGGATCAAGAAGGAGGTTCGAGTATGAAAATTCTGGTTACCGGCGGTGCCGGATACATCGGAAGTCACACTTGTGTAGAGCTGTTAAACGAGGGCTATGAGGTTGTTGTTATGGATAACCTTTATAATGCCAGCGAGAAGGCAGTTGAGCGGGTAGAACAGATCACAGGAAAAAAGCTGACATTCTATAAGACAGATATGTTGGACAGAGAGGGTGTCAGAGAGATCTTCGAGAAAGAGAAGATCGATGCGGTGATTCACTTCGCCGGTTATAAGGCAGTTGGTGAATCCGTAGCGAAGCCCATTGAGTATTATTACAACAATATGGCAGGCACGTTGATCCTGTGTGATGAAATGCGCAATCATGGCGTTAAGAACATCATCTTCAGTTCTTCTGCAACCGTATATGGTGATCCGGCACAGATTCCGATCACGGAGGAGTGCCCGAAGGGTACCCCGACCAATCCTTACGGCTGGACAAAGAGTATGCTGGAGCAGGTTCTGACCGACATCCATACATCTGATCCGGAGTGGAATGTAATTCTGCTTCGTTATTTCAACCCGATCGGCGCACACGAGAGCGGCCTGATCGGTGAAGATCCCAAGGGAATCCCGAACAACCTTGTCCCTTATGTGGCACAGGTTGCTATCGGCAAGAGACCTTGTGTCGGCGTATTCGGCAACGATTATGATACCCCGGACGGCACCGGCGTCAGAGATTACATTCATGTAGTCGATCTGGCAAGAGGTCATGTCAAAGCAATCCAGAAGCTGGCAGACAAAGAAGGCGTATCCATCTATAATCTGGGTACCGGCAAGGGCAACAGCGTACTGGAAGTCATCCACGCATTTGAGCGTGCATGCGGACATGAGATTCCTTATGAGATCAAGGCAAGACGCCCCGGCGATATTGCAACCTGCTACTCCCAGTGTGATAAGGCAGAGCGAGAGCTTGGCTGGAAGGCAGAGTACGACATTGATCGGATGTGCGCAGATTCCTGGAACTGGCAGCAGAAAAATCCGAATGGCTATGCAGATTGATCGGAGCTGTCGGGACGAAGAACGGTTTCTATTGAGCAACAAACACATATAATAAAACGATATGGGAGGTTCCTAAGTATGAAATTCGATTTCAAAGACCAGATTCGCTTCACAAAAGCAGTGTATTACCACATTCATCCGATTCCACTGCCAAAGCCCTTTAAGGACGGCACCGGCGGTATGGGTAAGTTTGCACCTGAGCAGGGCTTCATTGAACTGTACGATCAGGAAGGTGGATGCGCACATTTGTCTGTTGGAACGAGTTTTGTAGACAACATCCTGCCTCGTATTCTGAATGGAGAGACAAAGAGCTACAACGAATGGCGTACGGAGCAGTACTGGAAGATCCGCAACTCCGGCTTCCAGAGCGGACAGGCCTGTGAGGTTGGTCAGCTGGATCTGCTGATGTTAGACCTGCTGGCACAGCGTGCAGGCAAGCCGCTGCATCGTTTCCTTGGCGCAACCAAAGACTGGGCTGCAGCATACAAGGGCGGCGGATCGTTACTTCTGTCCGATGAAGAGCTGGTAGAAGATATGGTTCGCTACGTAGAAGAGGGTTACAAGACCGTTAAGTTCAAGGTCGGCAGCGACAACGGCACCAACATGGAGCGCGATATCCGTCGTCTGGAAAAGGTTCGTGCCGCAGTTGGCCCGGACATCGGCGTAGCGGTTGATGCAAACCAGCGCTGGGAAGTAGAAGATGCGTATAAATTCGCACAGCTGGCAGCGCCTTATCATCTGGAGTGGTTCGAGGAGCCGATCCATTCTCATGATATGAACGGAATCAAACGTCTGAAAGAGATGGGTGTTCCGATGCCGATCGCATTTGGTGAATCCATGAGAATCTCCTATGCATACGAGACTTACATCGAAAAGGGTGTTGATCACCTGCAGCCTTCCGTAGGTCGTATGACAAGAATTGATGACCTGCTGACAATTCGTGATCTGTGCCGTGCAAATGGCAGAACCTTCTCCTCTGGTGGACGTATCTACCTGAACTCCATCTTCGGATGCCTGTACGGAGAAGACGAACGCATCGAGTACCATGAGCCGATCACAAAGCCGGTAGGCGAATATACGATGTTCCAGCCTGAAGAAAAGAATGGCCGTTTTTACTGCCAGCCGGATCTGCCCGGTAACCCTCAGCGCATGAACATTGAAAAATTAGAGAAAGACGGTCTGATGGAGAGCCGCAAGGTATTTTATCCGCAGCCGTGATCGATGAGGTGCTATGAGCAGCAAACAGGAGCAAATTCTGGAAGCGATTCTGGATATTGGTGAGATTATGCTGGTCGCAGGCGCAGAGATCAGCCGGGTCGAAGATACGATGACCCGGATCTCTGCTGCCTATGGATTCACAAAGGCGGATGTCTATGCGATCCCGACCGCGATTATTGTAACAGTCGGTGATGCGGAGGGCAAGATTTTGACACAGTCCCGCCGCATCACGGGCGCTTCTGCAGATTTGACACTGGTGGAAAAGTGCAATGCACTTTCCAGACGGGTTTGCAAATCTCCGATGAAGCTGGAGGATTTACAGGCTTCGGTAAAGGAGATCCGGGAGACAAAAGCGTTTCCCGAATGGTCTCTGTTTTTTGGATATGGAGTGATGTGTTTCGGATTTTCCATCTACTTTGGCGGAAAAATCCAGGACGCAGTGTGTGCAGGCCTGTGCGGTCTGCTTTTGTGGGTTTTACAGAAATTTTTCCACAAGCTGCAAATGCAGGACATGGTGACGCTTTTACTCAGCAGCCTGATGATCGGATTTGTCGCCGGAGGCATGACCTGGCTTGGAGTTGGACTGTCCACGGATAAGGTCATCCTTGGCACGATCATGCCGATGATCCCCGGACTGGCGCTGGTCAGCGCACTGCGGGATATGATCAACGGAGACTCCACAAGTGGTGTGACAGGGCTTTTGGCAGCTCTTGTGCGGGCGATGCTGATTGCCGTAGGCTTCGGCATGGCGATGCTTTGGTGGAGTCGTCATGGCCTGGATGTGCGGACGGTGATCGTAAACCGCACAGTGAAGCAGCAGATAGAGGGAACGCTGGTTCCCTGTATGCTGGCATGTGCAGCATACGGCATTACGTTCCATGTAACTGGCTGGAAAAAGTACGGTGCGATCATGCTGGGCAGTGGTCTTGGCTATGTGGCATCGATCCTGGTGCAACAGCAGACAAACAGCGCCGGAATGGCAGCTCTTGTGGGAACTCTGGTGATTCTCGTAAGCGGAGAAGTGTTTGTCCGCATTCTGAAAACCCCGCTGACGGTATTGATGGTGCCGATGCTGATGGCGCTGATCCCCGGAGGGGATTTATACCGGGCAACGGTCAACATCGTGCTGGGAGATAGGGAGATGATGTCTCATTTTGTGCAGCTCGTGTCGGTAGAGGCCGCCGGTATGGCATTTGCGATCATTTTGGAAGCCAGCTGTATGCAGATGGGATTCCGTATCTGGAAAACGATATTTGAGAAGAAAGGAAAAGCAGAATGGAAGAAATGATTCAGGCGTTAGCGCGTCTTGTAAAGTACAATTCCGTAGAGGGTGAGGCATTGCCCGGCAAGCCCTTTGGCGAAGCTCCTGCAGCGTGTCTGGCAGAGGCACTGCAGATTGCTGAGGAGATGGGCTTTGAGACAAAGAACATGGAAAATTATTGTGGTTACGCCGAGATGGGTTCCGGTGAGGAGATCATCGGAATCGTAGGACATCTGGATGTCGTACCGGCAGGAGAAGGCTGGGAGACCGATCCGTTCACCGTTGTCCGCAAGGGCGATGTGATCTATGGCCGCGGTGTCAACGATGATAAGGGTGCTGTCATCGCTTCGATGTTTGCAATGAAGGCAGTTAAGGATATGGGCATCCCGATGAACAAGCGTGTTCGTCTGCTCATGGGCTGCAACGAGGAGACAGGTTCTGCCTGCATGCAGTATTACGCCGAGCACGGCGAGCCGATCACCACCGGATTCACACCGGACGGATACTTCCCTGGTATTTTTGGTGAGAAGGGCGGCATGAAGCTGAACTTCTACAGCAAGCATACAAACATTATTTCCATGAACGGTGGATTTGTCAGCAACGCAGTGTGCAACCACTGTGTGACTGTTGTACCGGCAGATGCAGTGGATGTTCGGAAGTTGAAGGATTGCTTCGCGGCGGATCACATCGAGGCAGCTGTGACGGAAGAGAATGGCGGGATCACGATGGATGTACAGGGTGTGGCAGCACATGCCAGCACACCGGAGCTGGGTGTCAATGCAGCTGCATTTACGATGAAGGCACTGCAGGATGCCGGTATGAAGGATGCTTTCGTAGAGTTCTACATGAGCCATTTCGGAACGACCTGCGATGGCATTGGCATCGGCGCAAAGGTATCCGACGAGTACGGCGCTCTGACGCTGAACAACGGTATTGTGAAGACTGCAGACGGCATCATCAGCGGTACGATCGACATTCGTTATCCGGTGACTCTGAATCCGGAAAAGATGCGTGCTCTTGTAGCTCCGTATCTGGAAGACGAGAACGGCCGCATCGAGATCGACCACATTGGAGAGCCGCTGTTTTATCCGGAAGATTCTGAGTTGGTAAAGAAGCTGCATGAGGCATACGTGGAAGTAACCGGTGACACAGAGACACAGCCGATGGTGATTGGTGGCGGCACTTACGCAAAGAGTGTTCCCGGCATCATCGCATTTGGCTGCGAGTTCCCCGGAGAGGACAACCACATCCACGATGCAAACGAGTCTATGAAGCTGGAGCAGTTTGCACAGCAGGTGGAGATCTACAAGAAAGCGATCCTCAAATTGTTAGAAGCATAAAATAAAAACGTCTGTGACAGGACAAAGAGAAAGCCTCAGTCGGAAATGAAATTCCAACTGAGGCTTTTTTAAATGCATTTAGAAAGACCGAAAGATTATTCCTCGCTTTCTACAATGCCGTTCTTATATTCAGCAGCTTCGAAAACATAGTCGTTACCGGGCAGGATCGCATTCAGAGCAATACCTGCGATAGCGGCAACTGCCAGGGAAGTCAGGCTGATGTTAAATTCGCCGATGGAGAAGTCAACGCTGGAGATACCCAGTGCACAAACAAGGATAACAGCGATGATGATCAGGTTACGGCTCTTGGTCATATCAACCTGATTCTCAACGACGTTACGGATACCAACGCCGGAGATCATACCGTACAGGATGAAGGAGATACCACCGATGATGGAAGTGGGCAGCAGGCTGATCGCAGCAGCAACCTTCGGGGAGAAGGAAAGCAGGATTGCGAAGCAGGCAGCGATGCGGACAACCTTCGGATCGTATACCTTTGTCAGAGCAAGAACACCGGTGTTCTCGCCGTATGTTGTATTTGCAGGACCGCCGAACAGAGAAGACATGGTAGTTGCCAGACCGTCACCAACCAGAGTTCTCTTCAGACCGGGATCTGCAAGGAAGTTCTTACCGGTGGTAGCGCTGACTGCGGAGATATCACCGATATGCTCCATCATGGAAGCCAGAGCGATCGGAACGACAGCAACAATAGCGCTGACAGCCAGAGAAGAATCCTTAATGTTGCCAAATACGATGCAGTCCTTGTAGATCGGAAGACCGATCCAGCTTGCATCGCGGAATGCCTGCAGCTTGTCCTCGGAGAAGAGCTGTAAAGCAGTGTTGCCGCCGATGGTGATGTAGCCGTCTACAGACTCACCAAACAGCAGAGCCAGAACGATTGCAAATACAACAGAGATCAGAATACCCAGCAGGATCGGAACGATCTTTGCCATGCCGCGTCCCCAGATATTGAAAATGATAACGCTGATCAGAGCAATCAGAGCGATGGGCCAGCAGGTTTCACAGTTGCCGATCGCACTGCCTGCCAGACTCAGACCGATGGCAATGATGATCGGACCGGTTACAACCGGCGGGAAGAACTTCATTACCTTCTTGACATCAAAGACTGCAAAAACAGCAGCTAAGATCAGGTAAACAAGACCGGCAATCGCAACACCCAGACATGCGTAGGGCAGCATAGAAGCAGCCGCAGCGCCCTCCGGTGCCATACCGGTAACAGCAGCGTAACCACCGAGGAATGCGAAAGAAGATCCAAGGAATATCGGAACCTTTCTGCCGGTGATCAGGTGGAACAGCAGAGTACCAAGACCTGCCATTAACAGGGTGGTCTGCATGTTCAGTCCCGTGAGCAGAGGAACAAGGACAGTCGCACCAAACATAGCGAAGGTGTGCTGCAGACCGAGGATGAGCATCTTCGGAACACCGAGGACGCTGGCATCATAGATACCGGTCGTGCCAAGACTTACATTTTTTTCTTTTGACATGGAATGCCTCCTTATAGTGTAAAAACCTAAAGAGAATAGTAGGGGCTTTCGAAATGTTTGTCAATGATTATTTTACAAAAAAATAATATTTCCTTTATAAATAAGGAATGTTCTGAATGAAATTCATAGAATCGGTAAGAATGGAACTTGACAGAGTGAATTTCACTACTTTACAAAACACCACAAAATCTGGTGTCCACAGCTTGACTGCGGCACAATATCTGGTGTATACTTACGGAGCGATGCACAAGAAAGACGCGCGGATCCCTTCGGGGATTCGTCTTTTTTTGAAACAAAGCGATGTGTAAGACATCGTATTCCAAATAGAGAAACAAATACATTTCAGAATTTGAGAAGGGGGCAGACACCATGAAGATTATTAAGAGAAGTGGCGCCGAGTGTGATTTTGACGGCACGAAAATTGTGTCAGCAATTCGCAGAGCAAATGAGAGTGTGATCCCGGCAGAGAGACTGCGGGAGGATCAGATCGGAGAGATTTATCGCAACGTGGAGGAGGCATGCATCAGCATGCGCCGTTCCCCGAACGTAGAGGAGATCCAGGATCTTGTAGAAGATGAGATCATGGCGCAGAAGGCATACAGCGTTGCGCGGAATTACATCACTTACCGCTATGAGAGACAGCTTGCACGCAAGGCGAACTCCACCGATAAGCAGATCATGAGCCTGCTGGAGTGCGAGAACGAAGAGGTCAAGCAGGAAAACTCCAATAAGAATCCGACCGTCAACAGTGTACAGCGTGACTATATGGCAGGTGAGGTCAGCAAGGACATCACGAGACGTTTTCTGCTGCCGCCGGATATCGTGGAAGCACATGAGAAGGGTATCATCCATTTCCATGATTCCGATTATTTTGCACAGCATATGCACAACTGCTGTCTGGTGAATCTGGAGGATATGCTTCAGAATGGCACCGTTGTCAGCGAGACGATGATCGAGAAGCCCAAGAGCTTTTCCACCGCCTGTAATATTGCGACACAGACGATCGCACAGATCGCCAGCTCCCAGTACGGCGGACAGAGTGTATCCCTGTCCCATCTGGCACCGTTCGTTGAGGTCAGCCGTCAGAAGTTCCGCAAGCAGGTTGAGGAGGAGTTCCAGGCAGCCGGTCTGGAGCTGAACAACGAGCAGATCGATCATGTGACGGAGATGCGTGTAAAAGAAGAAATCAAGAAGGGTATCCAGATGATCCAGTATCAGGTCATCACCCTCATGACGACGAATGGTCAGGCACCGTTCGTAACCGTCTTTATGTACCTGGACGAAGTTCCGGAGGGCCGCACGAGAGATGACCTTGCGATGATCATCGAGGAGATGCTGAACCAGCGTATTCTTGGTGTCAAGAATGAAAAGGGCGTGTACATCACTCCTGCATTCCCGAAGCTGATCTATGTGTTGGAAGAGGACAACATCCACGAGGACAGCAAGTACTGGTATCTGACCGAGTTGGCAGCTCGCTGCACTGCAAAGCGTATGGTGCCGGACTACATTTCCGAAAAGAAGATGAAGGAGCTGAAGGTCGATGCAAACGGAGAGGGCCATTGCTATCCCTGCATGGGCTGCCGCAGCTTCCTGACTCCTTATATCAACGATCAGGGCAAGCCCCAGTATTACGGACGTTTCAATCAGGGTGTTGTGACACTGAATCTGGTAGACGTTGCATGCTCCTCAGCAGGTGACATGGAGCAGTTCTGGAAGATTTTTGACGAGAGACTGGATCTGTGTTACCGCGCACTGATGTGCCGTCACAAGCGTCTGTTAGGCACTCCGTCTGACGTTGCTCCGATCCTGTGGCAGTACGGCGCATTGGCTCGTCTGAAAAAGGGTGAAGTGATCGATCCGCTGCTGTTCAACGGATATTCCACGATCTCTCTGGGCTATGCAGGTCTGTACGAGTGTGTTCGTTACATGACAGGAAAGTCCCACACCGATGCAGAGGCAAAGGATTTTGCACTGTCCGTAATGAAGCGTCTGAACGATGCCTGCGCCGAGTGGAAGAAGAAAGAGAACATCGACTTCTCCGTATACGGCACTCCGCTGGAGAGCACGACTTACAAGTTTGCAAAGTGCCTGCAGAACCGTTTCGGCATCATTCCGGGCGTTACCGATAAGAACTACATCACAAACAGCTATCATGTACACGTAACCGAGCACATTGATGCCTTCACAAAGCTGAAATTCGAATCTGAGTTTCAGGAGCTGTCTCCGGGCGGCGCCATCAGCTATGTGGAAGTACCGAACATGCAGGACAACATTCCGGCAGTTCTGTCGGTGATGCAGTATATTTATGACAATATCATGTATGCAGAGCTGAACACAAAGAGCGACTACTGCCAGTGCTGCGGCTATGACGGAGAAATCCGCATCATCGAGGACGAGGATGGCAAGCTGATCTGGGAGTGTCCGAACTGCGGTAACCGCGATCAGGACAAGATGAATGTCGCACGCCGTACCTGCGGTTACATCGGAACCCAGTTCTGGAACCAGGGTCGTACTCAGGAAATCCGCGAGCGCGTACTGCACCTGTAAAACTACAACTCGAGAATCTCCGGAAAAAAATCGAGACAAGAAGGGACATTCATTATGTATTACGGTGAAATTAAAAATTGTGATATTGCAAATGGTGTTGGTGTCCGTATTACGTTATTTGTCTCCGGCTGCACGAATCACTGCAAAGACTGTTTTCAGCCGCAGACATGGGACTTCTGTTACGGACAGCCGTTCACAAAAGAGACAGAAGAATACATTATGGATCTGTTGAAGCCAGATTATATCACAGGATTTACCGTGCTGGGCGGAGAACCGTTTGAGCCGCAGAATCAGCGGGATCTGTTGCCTTTGATTCACCGGATTCGGGAGACGTATCCGAAAAAGGATATTTGGATGTTCTCTGGATTCACACTAGAGGAGCTGCAGACTGACGGCAGCCATCCAAGATGTGAGTATACGGATGAACTGTTGTCGCTGATCGACATTCTCGTGGATGGACGATTCGTGGCTGAGAAGAAAAACATTTCTTTGCAGTTCCGTGGATCAGAAAATCAGAGAATCCTCGACATGAAAAAGACGCTGGCGGCTCACGAGCCTGTGCTGTGGGAAAAGTGCCGCAGATAAGGAATACAAAGAGAGTAAGAAAGCTTCGGGAGCAGAACTGTTTCCGGAGCTTTTTTACTTTATAGGAAATTGCGTCGCATTTCCTATAAAGCAAAAAAGCGCTCCGCATGGATCACACTGCGGCGGAGCAGAATTTGTCGCTTCGCGACCCGCCGCAGGCGGAGAATCCTGCGGAGCAGGATTCTATTTTTACATTATAGGAGCGGATTTCTGTCTTTACCGACAGTGGGTAGATGCAGTATAATAAAGATTATATGACGTAAGCAAATACGATTGGGGAGAAAAGGAAAAGTATGAAATCACATGAGATTGATATGGTGCATGGATCGCTGTTTCCGAAACTGATTCAGTTCTCAATTCCATTGATGATATCGGGCATTTTGCAGCTGTTGTTCAATGCGATCGATATGGTCGTTGTCGGACGGTTTTCCGGAAACGCGGCGCTGGCAGCCGTTGGCTCCACCAGTGCGCTGGTGTACACGATGACGAATCTGTTCACGGGGTTGTCGTTGGGCACGAATATCGAGGCGGCAAAAAACTATGGTGCAGGCGATGAAAAAGCGCTGCACGACACAGTTCACACTTCCATTGCGCTGGCAATTGTGTGCGGAATTCTTATGATTTTTGTGGGTATCTTCTCGGTACGTCCGATTTTGCAGATGATGCATACGCCGGAGGATGTTCTGGATATGGCAGTCATTTATCTGCAAATTTATTTTTCCGGCATGCCGTTTTTCATGCTGTACAATTTCGGTGCGGCAATTCTGCGGGCCATCGGAGATACGAAGCGACCACTGTATTATCTGCTGATTTCCGGTGTCTTAAATGCAGGGCTGAATGTCTTTTTGGTTGTCACATTCCATCTGGGGGTGATCGGTGTCGGCGTTGCGACGGTGATCTCTCAGGCGTTTTCCGCAGTCATGGTCATGCGATGTCTGTTGACGGACGCGGCGCCGTATCGTCTGGACTGGCGGCAGATTTCCTTCCGGGCGAGAGCGTTGAAGCGCATTCTGGTGCTGGGGATTCCGGCGGGCTTGCAGGGCATCGTCATCGACTTTTCCAATATCGTTGTGCAGAGTTCCCTCAATTCCTTTGGTGCGATCGCAATGGCAGGAAATGCGGCAGCGACAAATCTGGACAGCTTTTTGTGGACGGCATCCAGTGCGTTTGCACAGGCGTGCCTGAGCTTTGTGGGACAAAATGTGGGTGCGAAGAATTACAAACGTGTAGATAAGATCGTGCTGGAATGCGGAGCTTTAGTCATTGCGATCTGCACGATTTTGCCGATGATCTTGTATTTCCACGGCGAGACATTCTTACATATCTATTCTTCTGATCCGGAAGTTGTGTCTTATGGAATGATTAAATTCTCGGTAATCTTGATTCCGTATGCATTTTGTGGACTGATGGATATGATCCCAAATGCAACGCGAGGCATGGGCATGTCCATTGCACCGACGGTGATCTCGCTGACGCTGATCTGCGGCGCCCGTCTGATCTGGATTTTTACGGTGTTTGCAAAGTGGCATGAGCTGAGGGTGCTGTATATTTCCTATCCGCTGACATGGGCGCTGACGACGGTGGCGCAGGCAATTTGTTTTTTGATCGCAAGAAAGAAAATGAGGAAACAAAATGGCATCTAAATATGCATTTTCAAGAGAACGTATGAAAGACTTTTACGAGCATCCGGAAAAGTATTATGTTAAACCGTTCCGGATTTTTGCAAACCTTTATTTTGTGGGGAACAAGGATGTGGGATCCTATCTTCTGGATACAGAGGAAGGACTGATTTTGATCGATACGACGTATCCGACTTCGCAGGCACAGATGATCGAAGCGATCTGGGAAGCTGGATTTTCTCCGAAAAATATTCAGTATATCGTACATACGCATGGTCATTTTGATCATATTGGGACGACAGCATTTTTGAAGAGCCTTTCCGGAGCAAAGACATTTCTTGGAGAGGGAGACGCAAAAATGTTTGCGGAACGTCCGGAACTGATGCTGGCAGAAGATGCAGGACCGGCACATGTAGAGGTTTTCAGCCCGGATGTGATCCTCCAGGATGGAGATGAGATTTGCCTTGGAAGTACGGCAATCCGGGTGATCGCGACACCCGGACATACAATGGGGGTTCTGACATTTCTGATCCCATTGGAAGAAAACGGAGAGAAACACCTTGCAGGGCTTTGCGGGGGAATTGGAATCAATACACTGTGCAGAGATTTTCAGGAGCGATATCAGGTGCCGGAATACAGGAAATATTTTGTCAGCAGTATGCAGAAGATAAAGAATCTGCCGGTAGATCTGGTATTGGGAAATCATACCGGGCAGAATCATACGATGGAAAAACGTGCTGTGATGGGACAGAATCCGGATGGCACAAATCCGTTTGTTGTTCCTGGAGAATGGAAACAGATGATCGAAGGTGCGATAGAACAGTATGAGACGATGCTGAGGGAAGAAACAGACGGAACAGATCAGGAACAGACAGAATTATAACGAAGATTCAGGAGGAAAAAACAATGCCAGCAATGTATGCGCATGATCGATTTGGACAGGATGTGATCACGAAATTATCCGGGACACTGGAGGAACTGGTGACGGTAGAACGAGTTGCTTTTGATCTGGGATTGCAGGGACCGGATCTGCTGTATTACTATCAGCCGCTGCTGCCGAACAGCATTCAGAAGATTGGCGGCAGAGTTCATAATATGTCCGGCGGACGTTTCCTGACGCGGTGCGCAAAGGTGCAGCGCAGAGAGTCAAACGATCAGGGATTGGCATATTTGATGGGTTCCGTGTGTCACTATGCATTGGATGTGGCATGTCATCCCATCGTGGAGCATCGGTGCAAGGCTGGAGATTTTGTTCATACCGAGATTGAGATGGCGTTTGACCGTGCGTTGATGGTGCGGGATGGACTGGATCCGTTGACCGTTGCCATTGGCGGCAATCTGGAGACGGATGGATCTTTCGAGACAGAAGAAGTGATCGCAGCATTTTATCCGCCTCTGACACCGGATCATATCGCGGAGGCAATCCGCTCCGCCAGAGTTTTTCAGGAGCTGATGCTGCCGCAGAATGAGGCGAAGAGAGCGCTGCTGCAGGGTGCAACATTCCTGACCGGTCCGGCGAAGCGCAGCCTGCGGGGACATATCATGAGCAAAAAGCCCATCGCAGCGCTGCAGCCGACGGTGCAGGAGCTGGCTGGCGCATACACGAGAGCACTGGAGGAGACTCCGGCGATGCTGGAGGAGTTTTTGCTGGCAGTATATCAGAAGAAGCCGCTGGGTGAGAGCTTCCGGCTGGATTATCTGGGGGAAAAGCCCCAAAAGAGTGAATAAATGTAAGACATAACCTCGCTCCCGCCGCATAGACTGTACCAAAACAGTGCGGCGGGAGCTTTTCTATTGAAAGAGTATATCGAAGAACGAGCTGTGGAAATCGGAAAGTATATTGTAGACTATCATGCGACGGTGCGCCAGACGGCGAAACGATTTGGAATCAGTAAGAGCACGGTGCATAAGGACGCGACAGAACGTCTGCCGGAGATCAATCCGCTTCTGGCACAGGAGGCCAGAGAGATTCTGGATATCAACAAATCTGAGCGGCATATCCGCGGCGGACTTGCAACAAAAGAAAAATATCAGAGATGCCACGAACAGGAAGCACAGGTGGGATAACTGCGATTTATGATTCCTGCGGAGGCAATAAAAAAGAGCTTCGCTGTGCGAAACTCTTTTTTGTAAAGGGGGTAACATATATATGAAATTAAAGATAACGTCAAATTTATTAAGAGGGGGGAGGCAGACGGCATAGCCGCCTGCCATGAGTATGAAAAAGCTTTGTGCATCAAGAGGTGGGAAACTTCTTGAAGCATATCGGATCTTTCCTTTCCGATATGCCTATAGTATAGGGGGAAAATGTGACAGAAGTTTGTCCTGAATATAAATAGAAAATGAATTTCCGAAAGAATTTCTTTACATCAGCAAAATTCAGAAAAAAGTTCTTCCATATTTCGAGAATATCCGATATAATGATACCTGCTAAGAATAAGCAAAAAGTGGTTACGAAAGCCCATTCCGGGTAACAATACATAGAGTCTACGAGGTAGAAGAAAGGAGCAGATATGCTTTCAACAGACATTGGAATTGATTTGGGAACAGCCAGCATTTTGGTATATATAAAAGGGAGAGGTGTTGTCCTCAAGGAGCCGTCCGTTGTTGCGTTCGACCGTGACACAAACGAGATCAAGGCGATTGGTGAGGATGCCCGTCTGATGATCGGACGTACTCCGGGTAACATCGTAGCAGTCCGTCCTTTGAGACAGGGTGTTATTTCTGATTATACCGTGACAGAGAAGATGATGAAGTATTTCATCCGCAAGGCGATGGGAAAGAAGACCATGAGAAAGCCCCGTATCTGCGTCTGTGTTCCGAGTCAGGTAACAGAGGTAGAGCGTAAGGCAGTTGAGGACGCTACTTACAGCGCGGGTGCAAGAGAGGTTTCCATCATTGAGGAGCCGGTAGCAGCTGCGATTGGAGCTGGCATTGACATTGCAAAGCCCTGCGGTAACATGATCGTAGATATCGGTGGTGGTACGACGGATATTGCTGTTATCTCTCTGGGCGGCACCGTTGTCAGCGCTTCGATTAAGCTGGCAGGTGATGATTTTGATGATGCGATCATTCGTTATATGAGAAAGAAGCACAACCTGCTGATTGGTGAGCGTACCGCAGAGGACATCAAGATCCGCATTGGTACTTGCTATCAGCTTCCGGAGGTTGAGACGATGGATGTCCGTGGACGCAATCTGGTGACAGGTCTGCCGAAGACGATCACCGTTACCTCTGATGAGACATTAGAGGCACTGCGCGATCCGGCAATGCAGATCGTCGATGCGGTACACAGCGTTCTGGAGAAGACTCCGCCGGAACTGGCTGCAGATATTTCTGACAGAGGTATCGTTCTGACCGGTGGCGGCGCTCTGCTGCGCGGCCTGGAGGATCTGCTGGAGGAGAAGACCGGCATTAACACCATGACTGCAGAGGAGCCGATGACTGCAGTAGCCATCGGTACCGGCAAATACATCGAATTTCTGAGCAATCCGACCGGAGCAAAGATGGATTGATTTTTCGCGCGGAAACGGACATAGAGACAGAGACAAACAGGGTCAAGGCAGGGGACTGCTTTGACCTTGTAGTGATTTTACCAGATTACACAAACTGACACAGGAGGGGACGGATGGCAGTTGCGGAAGGATTCGTGGAGAGGATTTTATTTCATAATGAAGAAAATGGCTATACGGTACTGATCCTGACGAATCAGAACGAAGAAGTGACGCTGACCGGGACGTTCTTTACCGTGTCGGAAGGGGAGTATTTGCAGGCGGAAGGCGAGATGACGGAGCATCCCATGTACGGGGAACAGATGCGGGTGACATCTTATGAGTTCACGGCACCGGCGGATGCGGCATCCACGGAGCGTTATCTGGCGTCCGGCGTGATCAAAGGCATCGGAAAAGCGATGGCAGCCCGCCTCGTCAAAGCATTTGGTGATGATACCTTTCGGATCATCGAGGAAGAGCCGGAACGGCTGGCGGAGATTAAGGGCATCAGCTCGAAAAAAGCGCTGGAGATCGCAGAACAGGTTTCTGAGAAGAAGGACATGCGGCAGGCGCTGTTGTTTTTGCAGGAGTATGGCATTTCTCTGAATCTTGCGGCGAAAATTTATCACCAGTACGGCATGAATCTGTACCAGATCGTGCGGGAGAATCCGTATCGGATGGCGGAGGAGATTGACGGCGTTGGATTTCGCGTTGCAGATGCCATCGCAGCAAAGGCGGGACTGGCGGTAGATTCCGATTTTCGTATTCGCAGCGGTGTGTTGTATACGCTGCAGCAGGCGCAGGGGCAAGGACATACCTGTCTTCCGAAGGCGCAGCTCATGCGGGAGGCGGCGAATATTCTGCAGGTCAAGCCGGAGCAGATCGAGCAGCAGCTCATGGATCTGACCATTGATAAAAAGATTGTCATTCGCAACCGACAAGGACAGGAGATGGTGTACGCCTCTCTTTATTGGAAGACGGAGCTGCGGGTGGCGCGGATGCTGCACGATCTGAACGTGCGCGGGGATGTGCCGCAGTCGGTCATTGAGACAAAATTGTCGGAGATCCAGAAAAAGACACAGGTGCAGCTGGATGAAAAGCAGCAGGAAGCAGTGCAGGAGGCGGTGAATTGTGGGTTACTGATTGTGACGGGTGGCCCCGGTACCGGTAAGACGACCACGATCAACACGATTATTCGTTATTTTCAGGACGAGGGACGGGAGATCCGTCTCGCAGCGCCCACTGGCCGTGCGGCAAAGCGCATGTCCGAGGCGACAGGCTACGAGGCGCAGACGATCCACCGCATGCTGGAAGTCGCAGGCAATACCGAGGAGAGCGAGCGGGGCGTGTTCGGCAGAGACGAGGACAATCCGCTGGAGGCGGACGTTATCATCATTGATGAGATGTCTATGGTGGATATTTTGCTCATGAACTCGTTATTAAAGGCAATCGCAGTTGGCACACGCCTGATTCTGGTAGGCGACGTGGATCAGCTGCCCAGCGTCGGTCCCGGCAACGTGCTGAGGGATGTCATTGACGCAGGAGAGTTTCCGGTGGTGAAGCTGACAAAGATTTTCCGACAGGCATCGGAGAGTGATATTATCGTCAATGCCCATAAGATCAACCGCGGAGAGATCGTGGAGCCGGACATCCGCAGCCGGGATTTTATCTTCGTAAAGCGGGATAATCCGGGCAATATCACCGGTGCGACGATCACACTCATGAAGGACAAGCTGCCGAAGTACGTTGGAACGACATGGAAGGAAATTCAGGTGCTGACGCCAATGCGCAAGGGCAATCTGGGCGTGGAGCAGTTGAATAAAGTGCTGCAGGAGAGTCTTAATCCTTCTGCACCGGGCAAGATGGAAAAAGAATTTCCTCACGGCATTTTCCGGCAGGGGGATAAAGTCATGCAGATCCGCAATAACTATCAGTTGGAGTGGGAAATCATCGGAAAATACAACATTCCGCTGGAAAAAGGCGTTGGTGTCTTCAATGGAGACACCGGAACAATCGTGTCCATCAACCATTTTTCGGAGGAGCTGACCGTGGAGTTTGAAGAAGGACGCCGTGTTGTTTATCCGTTCAAACTGGCAGAGGAGCTGGAACTGGCGTATGCTGTGACAATCCACAAATCCCAGGGAAGTGAGTACCCGGCGGTGATTTTGCCGCTGCTGACAGGACCACGGATGCTTATGACGCGAAACCTGCTGTACACCGCAGTCACGCGAGCAAAAAACTGCGTCACTATCGTGGGAAGCCCGGCGACCTTTCAGGAGATGATCGCAAATGAATCTGAGCAGAAGCGCTATTCCGGACTGAAAGAGGCGATTTGGGAGGTCGAAAAGGAAATTTGAGCAGAACATTCTGGAAAGAGGCTGCGATAAGATTGTTTTATCCACGGGTCTGTCCGTTGTGTGAGCGGGTGATCCACAAAGACGGTATGTTTTGCTGCCCGGATTGTCAAAAAAAGCTGCCTTACATAACGGGACCGACTTGCATGAAATGCGGAAAGCCGATTCCGTCTGAGACGCAGGAGTATTGCTTTGACTGCAGGCAGTGGGAGCGGGCATTTGACCGTGGATTCAGTGTCTTTTCTTATAAGAAGGTACAGCGTCCGCTTCTGGCAATGAAGGAGAAAGACCGGAGAGAATATGCGGATTTCTTTGCGCTGGAGCTGGTGCGCCGACACGGAAAGAAGCTGCTGGCGCTGGAGCCGCAGGTGATTATGCCGGTGCCGATCCATTGGAGCCGTAGACTGGAGCGGGGATATAACCAGACCGAGCTTGTGGCAAAACGGGTCGGGCGCTATCTGGATCTGCCGGTGGATACTCACACTTTGATCCGCAGTAGTCATACAAATCGTCAAAAGAATCTGAATGCCAGACAGCGGGCAAAAAATCTGGAGAATGCCTTTCATATAGGAAGAAACGCAGTCAGATGGGAGCGCGTGATTTTGCTGGATGACATCTACACGACAGGGGCAACGGCACATGCCTGTGCCACCGCATTAAAAAAATTTGGTGCAAAAAATGTGTGGATCGTGACATTGGCTTGTGGAGAAAATGCTGCGAGCTGAGAAAAAGTGTGGAAAACCACGAAAATGCGTGCATTTCTTTGAAATAAAACATTGACAGCAAAAAAAATGTGTGGTATGCTAGGTAGGCATATGGAAGACAGAGGTCTTTTTTTTGTGCGCTCAAATCAGGGACAGACCCAGTCGCTGAGGAGAGAACATAACAGAAAATAGCAAAGCAAAAAGAGGCAGAAATTACTGCTGAATCGGAGATCGGAGGTAAAAGTCATGCGCGTGAAGATTACTTTAGCATGTACAGAGTGCAAGCAGCGTAACTACAATATGACCAAGGAGAAGAAGACTCATCCTGATCGTATGGAAACCAAGAAGTACTGCAAGTTCTGTAAGAAGCACACGATGCACAAGGAAACCCGCTAATTAGGATTGTGAGGATGTGAATCATGGGAGAACCAGCAAAGACGGAAAAGAAGAAAGTCAGCTTTTGGACAGGTCTGAAGGCTGAGTTCAAAAAGATTATCTGGCCCGATAAAGATTCTCTGATCAAACAGACCATCGCAGTCGTTCTGATTTCGATTGCTCTGTGCCTTGTAATCACCGTACTCGATACCGTGATTTCGACAGGTATCGGATTCTTAATGAAATAATCGGAGGTTTCAAATGGCAGAAGCGCAATGGTATGTAGCTCATACTTATTCCGGCTATGAGAATAAGGTCAAGCTCGATATTGAAAAGACAATCGAGAATCGGAAGCTTCAGGATCAGATCCTGGAGGTCTCAGTTCCGCTGCAGGAAGTAGTGGAAGTGAAGAACGGACAGAAGAAGACCGTCCAGAAGAAAATGTTCCCCGGATATGTTCTGCTGAACATGATCATGAATGACGATACCTGGTATGTCGTACGGAATACCCGCGGCGTTACCGGATTCGTTGGTCCGGGAAGCAAGCCTGTACCGCTGACCGAGGCAGAAATGCGTAATCTCGGTATCATCGGCGGAACTGCTGATGTGGTTGTTGACTTTGAAGTCGGCGATATGATCACAGTTATCAGCGGTGCATGGGAAGGTACTGTCGGCGTTATCCGCGAGATCAATCCCGCGAAGCAGACAGTCAGCATCAATGTTGATATGTTTGGCCGTGAAACACCGGTTGAACTTAGCTTTTCTGAGGTTCGCGCTGCTCAGTAAGCAGAACCTTGAGCTAATGACGCATCCGCGTCAGTGTCGCGTGGGAGGGTGAATAAACTCCCGATATTACCACATTATTTTAGGAGGTGCCAAAATGGCAAAGAAAGTTACAGGTTATATTAAACTGCAAATTCCTGCCGGCAAAGCTACACCAGCTCCGCCTGTAGGTCCTGCACTTGGTCAGCACGGTGTAAACATCGTACAGTTCACAAAGGAATTCAACGCAAGAACTGCTAATCAGGGCGACCTGATCATTCCTGTTGTTATTACTGTATATGCAGACAGAAGCTTCAGCTTCATTACTAAGACTCCGCCTGCTGCAGTCCTGTTAAAGAAGGCTTGCAACCTGAAGACAGCATCCGGTGCTCCGAACAAGACTAAGGTTGCTACTATCTCCAAGGAAGAAGTTCGCAAGATCGCAGAACTGAAGATGCCTGATCTGAACGCTGCATCCGTAGAAGCTGCTATCAGCATGATCGCTGGTACCGCTCGCAGCATGGGTATCGTTGTAGAAGACTAATAATCAATTTTGAGTGGGAGGGCAATTCCCGTAATCACCACCAGGAGGTTTAGAATGAAAAGAGGAAAGAAGTACGCAGAGGCTGCTAAGTTAGTAGACCGCGCTGCACTTTACACTACCGAAGACGCTGTAAGCCTGGTTAAGAAGACCAGTGCTGCTAAGTTTGATGAGACAATCGAAGTTCATATCCGTACCGGCTGTGATGGCCGTCACGCAGATCAGCAGATCCGTGGTGCAGTTGTACTGCCTCATGGAACTGGTAAGACTGTTCGTGTACTGGTATTTGCAAAGGGTGTTAAGGCTGATGAGGCTGAGGCAGCTGGAGCAGATTTCGTAGGTG
Source organism: uncultured Cuneatibacter sp. (assembly GCA_934234215.1). GTDB lineage: Bacteria > Bacillota > Clostridia > Lachnospirales > Lachnospiraceae > CAKQHB01. Next base: position 46,159 of record CAKQHB010000012.1, on the reverse strand, counting down.
CTGAGGATCTGATTCCGAAGATCCAGAACGAAGGTTGGTTAGATTTCGACGTTGTTGTTGCAACTCCGGATATGATGGGTGTTGTAGGACGTCTGGGTCGTGTACTGGGTCCGAAGGGCCTGATGCCGAACCCGAAGGCTGGTACTGTAACTATGGATGTTACCAAGGCTATTCAGGAAATCAAAGCTGGTAAGATCGAGTACAGACTGGACAAGACCAACATCGTACATGCTCCGGTCGGTAAGGCTTCCTTCACCGAAGAGCAGCTGAACGAGAACTTCAAGGCACTGATGGATGCGATTGTTAAGGCTAAGCCCAGCAGTCTGAAGGGTCAGTACCTGAAGAGTGTTACCATGACCTCTACCATGGGTCCTGGAATCAAGCTGAATCCGATTCAGTTTAGCTAATTTCTGATTATGTTGTCGGTCTGACAGTCGAATTTCGATGTCATATTGACGAAAAGAGGAGTCGTGCTTTTGTACGGCTCCTTTTTTGCGCCATAGGAAATTGCGCTGCGGATTCTATTTTTGTGCTACAATAAAAGAAAATACCGTGACTGTGAGAAGACTTATACAGTTACAAAGAAGCGTGAGTGAAAAAGCCGCTGATGCGCTCTTTTTTCACTCATCCAGTTTGTGCCGGAGCGTCACAAACATGGTGTTGATGGCAGATAGAAAATCGTATACACGATTTTCCGTCGCCCCGTCGCGCAGAGCGCTCCGGAAAGGGGACGACATGAGGTGTTATAAAGGAAAGATCGTGACGGTGAATCCGGAAGATGCGGTATACCAGTATCTTGTGGAGGATCAGGGCAGGATCGTGTATGTGGGAGATGAACTTCCGGAGGAGTATGGGAAGAACGGAAAGCTGGTGGATCTGAAAGGTCGGGCATTGCTTCCGGCATTTGTGGACACGCATCAGCACTTTGCATCGTTTTCCACGTTCCATGCCGGTCTGAATGTCATGGATGCAGAGTCCAATACCGAGATCATGGACATGGTTCGGAAGTTTGTTGCGGAGAGCGGTAAAAAGAAGACGCTGATTGCATTTGGTGCATCGCCCTATTCCGTAAAAGAGCGTCGGCTGATCCATCGGGAGGAGCTGGATCAGGTGTGTCCGGAAAAAGAAATCATGGTTGTCAAGTATGATGGACATGCCTGCATCGTGAACAGCAAGCTGCTGCAAAAGCTGGATGGAAAGCTGAAAAAGCTGCGGGGATATCATCCGGACACCGGCGAGATGAATCAGGAAGCGTTCTTTGCCTGCTCGGATTACATCACTTCGTCTTTGTCGATTCCGGAGCTGTTTCACAATATGCAGCAGGCCGTGGATTATCAGGCATCAAAGGGCATTGGCTGCGTTCACACTGTGAGCGGCGTTGGATTTGTGGGAAATCTGGATATTACGATGGAGAAGGTATTTGCGAAGTCCCTGAACAATGGATTCCAGATCCGCGTTTTCCCGCAGTCCATGGATGTAAAAGTAGCGACCTCCCGCGGATTGCCCCGGATTGGCGGATGCTTCGAGTGTGCGCTGGATGGGTGCTTTGGTTCGAAGGATGCAGCGCTGAACGAGCCATATGAAGGCACAGATGCGGACAGCGGTGTGCTGTATTATACCGATGAGAAAGTGACACAGTTCTGCAAGGAAGCAAATCGCGCCGGGCTGCAGATCGAGATGCATGCCATTGGTGACAAAGCATTCGATCAGGCAACAAGAGCGTTGAAGGCAGCATTGGACGATTATCCGAGAACTGATCACAGACACGCGGTCATTCACGATTGTCTGCCGACAGAAGAGGGCATCCGGATCTGCAAGGAGTATCACATTGCGATGCCGGTGCAGAGTGCTTTCATCAACTGGAAGCAGGAACCGGACGAATATCTGGAGAGCATTCTCGGAAGCGAGCGGGCATCCCGCCTGAATCCGCTGCGAATGTTTGAGGAAAATGAGATCGTGGTATCACTTGGTTCGGATGCGCCGTGCACAACACCGGATCCGATTGTGTGGATTGACCGTGCTGTAAACAACAGTAATCGGGAGCAGGCAATTTCCGTGCAGGATGCAGTGCGGATGTGTACATATAACGGATATTACACATCCTTTGATGAGAAAGAGCGGGGCAGTCTGGAAGTCGGAAAGATCGCAGACATGGTCGTGTTATCTGCAAATCCCTATGAGGTGGCTCCGGAGCATTTGAAGGAAATCCGGGTAGAGCGCTTATATCTGTCCGGAAAGCAGTATCACAGCTGCAAAGAAAATCTGGCGAAGGCGGTGCTGCGGGGAATGACTTCGAAAGCGAAGGCATAATATCGCCAGTCGATGCGATTTAGAAAAATTTTGTTCCGGCGGGCAGAAAGCATGGAATGTGAAATCTGCCGTCGGGACAAAAAATAAAAATAATACAACAAAATAGTTGACTTATTCGAAAAACTGTGATAGTATATTTGGGAAATGCCGAAGACAGCAGGTGCCGCAAGACGTAAGCGTAAGAAATTACCGCCAGCCGAGGATAAGTTTTGAGAATATCTCAGTTATGCTTATTATCCTCTCTGTCTTGACAGAGAGGTTTTTCTTTGGCCTCAAATATATAAAGGAGGTAACCGTAATGGCAAAAGTTGAGTTAAAGAAGCCGATCGTAGAAGAGATTTCTGCATTATTAGATGGCGCTCAGGGTGTTGTTCTGGTAGACGCTCGTGGTTTAACCGTAGAAGCTGATACAAAGCTGCGTAAGCAGTTAAGAGAAGCTGGTGTAACCTACAAGGTATACAAGAACACCATGCTGAATCTGGCTATTAAGGGCACCGAGTTCGAGTGCCTGAGCGAGGCTCTGCAGGGACCTACTGCTATCGCAGTATCTAAGGATGATGCATCCGCTCCTGCCAGAATCCTGGCTAAGTTTGCTGAGACCGCAGATGCTCTGGAGCTGAAGTGTGGTGTTGTTGAAGGTACTTATTACGATGTTAAGGGTATCGAGGCAATCGCAAAGATTCCGTCCAGAAACGAACTGCTGTCCAAGCTGCTTGGAAGCATCCAGTCTCCTATCGCAAATTTCGCTCGTGTTATCAAGCAGATTGCAGAGAAAGACGGAGAAGGCGAAGCAGCATAATAGATTGCTGTATCGTAACCGACAGAGAGGTACATGCTGCCTGATCTGTTACTAAGAACAAAAAATATTGATTAAAAAATGGAGGAAACAAAAATGGCAAAGATGACTACTGCCGAGATTATCGACGTTATCAAAGAGTTATCCGTTATGGAATTAAATGACCTGGTAAAGGCATGTGAAGAAGAGTTTGGCGTATCTGCAGCAGCAGGCGTTGTAGTTGCAGCAGCAGGTGCTGGCGCAGCAGCTGAGGAAGAGAAGACCGAGTTCGACGTAGTTCTGGAGCCGGTTGACGCATCCGCAAAGATCAAGGCTATCAAGGTTGTTCGTGAGATCACCGGTCTGGGCCTGAAGGAAGCTAAGGAGATGGTAGAAGGCGCTCCGAAGACTCTGAAGGAAGCTGTAAGCAAGGAAGAAGCTGAGGACGTTAAGAAGAAGTTCGAAGAAATCGGCGCAAAGGTTACTCTGAAATAATTTTATTTACGAGTGATAATAGAAGCTGGTATGGGCATTTGCCTGTACCAGCTTTTTTGCTTGATAGGAAATTGCGTCGCATTTTCTATCAAGTAAAAAAGCGCTCCGCATGGATCGCACTGCGGCGGAACAGAATTTGTCGCTTCGCGACCCGCCGCAGGCGGAGAATCCTGCGGAGCAGGATTCTATTTTGCTGTATAGAAAAAGAGGATTCCCACAGGCTTTTGACCTGCTTTGGAATCCTCTTTTCGGGGTAAACCGTGATCTCAGGGAGGAGAGATCATGACCAAACGTCTTTAGAATAACGCATCTTTTGCTTCACAGCCGCATACGAACGGTCCGGCATAAGGCATGATGTCGCGCTTCTTGCCGAAGTAGTCCTGATTGAACAGGATCGGGGTGCCGTCCGGATTTTCGAATTTTTGCTCCGGCTCGAAAGCTTCGCCCAGCAGCTCGGTGCTGATGATCTGGGTCTCAAATTTCGGCAGATAGTCGTACAGATTGGTCTCCAATGTGCAGCTGCCGTCCTTTTCGACCAGATTCAGTGTGATCGTATGCTCAGTGTCAACCTTGTAATTCTGCTCCTTGTCGCAGGGCTGTGCGCCGTTGAAGTACACATTTCCGCCGGTGTAGATCGGCAGGTGGTCGTAATAAATATCGCGGCCTTCGCGATCCTCGGTTGCACTCTTGTCGAACTGTACGAAATACTCGTCCGCAGTCAGGTAGCCGTCATAGGGCTTGGTGCCGCAGGTAAACTGGAACCGCTGCATGGAGTAATTGTTTGTTGCCTTTGCAAATTCCTCGTATTCCGGCAGGTAGCTCTGCTGTACGAAGATGTTGTTGTAGAAACGGGCATCGCCGTGCAGGATCGTCATGAATCCGGCAACTTCTGTGCGGTGCGGTACATGATAAGGCGTGTAGCGCGGGGTGGGCAGGCGTCTGCCGCCATTATCAACACCATCGCCGACCCAGGTGAAGGAGCCTGCGATGAGGTTATGAACAAAGGCAAGACCCTGTGTGCTGAGACGTCCTGCGCAGGTGGAAAGCAGCAGGTTGTTGTCAATCAGCGTCGGTCCGTGAGAAACCTCAACGAAAATATCCTCTGCCAGTGCCAGACCATCCTTGATCTCCGTGCCCTTCGGAGGCATATTGTCGTGGAACAGATTCTGGGTCACACGAGTACCCTGTGCCTGCCAGTCAAGCCACAGACCGCGGGTGCAGTGATGGATGTGGTTGCGGCGGTAAACAACGTCGATGGCTGCGTGCATCTTGATGCCGCCGATCTCAGCGCCGGCCAGATCCTGCTTGTTGTTGATATGATGAATGTGGTTATCCTCGATGATGGAGAAAACGCCGCCTAGGTGTCCGACAATACCAGTCTGTCCACAATCGTGGATGTTGCAGCGGCGGATGATATGAGAACCGATATTCTCTTTCAGCCAGCCCTCTCTCTGCGCCTGACAGATGGCATCACGCTCGGTCTGCGTACCATCCTTGAAATAGCCGGTCGTCCACTTGTTTTCATTATTCGGCTGCAAATATTTGCCGAGGGAAATACCGGAGCATCTGGAATCAGACACTTCACAGTCTTCGATGATCCAGCCCTTGGACCAATGCGGGCCGATCATACCCTCCTGATAAGCGGTGGGCGGTGCCCATGTGGTAGCGGCCTGCTTTACTACAAATCCGGACAGAGTGATGTAGTTTACGCCGGTCTTGTCCGGGTAAAAGCAGTTGCGGCGCACATTGATATCAACGATCTCCTCATTCGGATCAGCGCCCTGGAAGTTTGCGTAGATCACAGTGTAGTCGCCGTCCTGAATGGTGTACCACACATGTGTCGTAAATTCCGGATCCCAGGAAGCCTTGTAGACAACGGGATTCTTGACATCTTCCATAGAGAAGACTTCGTAAAGAGCCTTGCCATTCAGATAAACTTCACCGGTATGTACCGGAACCTTTGCGCGATACCAGTCACCATGAATCACGGTGGTGTAGGGATTGTAAGAACCGAATAGTCCGTTGGGGATGCGTGCCATCCAGACATTGCCATCAACCTGTGTCCAGTTCTGAATACGCTCGGCTCCGGTGATAACAGCGCCAAGCGGTACCTCGGAACGGTAAGTGATGCGATGCTCATCATCTGTACCGCCATTGATGGGATTGACATACTCGCGGTAAGTGCCGGGAGCAACAATGACTTCATCGCCGGCTTTTGCGAGGTTCGCTGCTTCCGTGATCGTCTGGAACGGATGCTCCTTGGAGCCGTTTCCGGTGCGTGCAGCATCTGCAGAAACATAATAAATCATAGGAAAACCCTCCATTCTATAAAGATATTTTGGCTTACAATCCGGACTGATTTTTGAGAAAAATACAGAACATGATTGCAGAATGTCTTTGAATTTGATATCATTATACCGCATGAAAATCAGAACAAAAATAACTATACTGACTTGAAATATTAAATTTCCGCCATCACGGGAATTGCTGGGAGAAGAAACATGGGACAGCAGCAACCGGTCGATCTGGATCGACGACTGAAGGAAACCATTAACTATCAGAGTGAGATGCTGCACTACGGGATGTATACTGCCGGATATAGCAGACCATTTCAGGCGGATATTCCGTGGCACTGGCATGAAGAATTTGAAATTGGATATGTGACAGGCGGCAGCGTTCTGTATAAGACGAACCGTACTTCTTATTTACTGCACGAGGGCGATGCCATCTTCATCAATTCTGGCGTTCTGCATTATTTGCAGTCGCAGGAACCAAAGCGGGAGACGCGGATGCAGATCCAGTTTTTTGACTGTACCTTCCTTGCCGGTACTGCGGGCAGTTTACTGGATGTGAAATATATCGCGCCGGTAGCAGAAAGTGAGCAACTGGACGCAATCCCTTTCTTCGTGGGAGATCCGGGCAGCCGCCCGTTTCTGGAGCTGATTCAGCAGGGACCGGCGCTTCTGGAAGAGCGTAAGCCCTTCTTTGAAATGCGCATGCGAACCTTATTTTCCGACCTTTGGGAAGAAGTTTACAGTCGGGCAATGACACTGCAGGGCCTTCGCGAAAAAAGCTCCCGCACTGCGGAAGACGAGCGCATGAAACGGATGATGGGATACATTCAGGAGCATTTTCGGGAAAAGCTCACCGTCCGCGCCATCGCGGAATGTATCCCCATCAGCGAGCGGGAATGCTTTCGATTGTTCCAAAACAGCATCGGCATCACTCCGGCAGAATATTTGTTGTCAGTGCGCCTCGAAAATGCACAGGTGCTTCTCATGAACACGGATCGCAGCATCCTGGACATCGCTCTGGAAACCGGATTTGGGACAAGCAGCTACTTCGGAAAAATCTTTCGGCAGCATCATCGGCTGACACCGCTGCAGTATCGAAAGCTGGGGCAGGAGAAGTGAAATTGGGGCCTCTTTACAGTCGCGAATTTCAAGACTGCAGCTGGTCCGGCTGTTTCCGAGGGCAAAGAAAGAACAGAAATTTCTTGCACTTTTCCTTCGAAATGTTATACTGTTAAAAAGGTCTGCTCTGCTCTAAAAGCAGACTGTAAAGGAGGATAGTACCAATGGCAGGACGTAACCTGACCCTGTTGACCGACTTATATGAGTTGACGATGATGCAGGGTTATTTTAAAGAAAATATCAAAGAAGTCGTTGTTTTTGACGCCTTCTTCCGCCAGAATCCCTGCGACAACGGATTTTCCATTTCTGCAGGTCTGGAACAGGTCATTGATTATATTAAGGAACTTTCTTTTAATTATGACGACATCGACTATCTGCGCAGCACAGGTCTGTTTGAGGAAGATTTTCTCGACTACCTGAGAAGTTATCACTTCACCGGCGACCTGTATGCGATTCCGGAGGGATCTGTGATGTTCCCCCGCGAGCCGATGGTAAAGGTGGTTGCGCCGATCATGGAAGCACAGCTTGTGGAGACTGCGATTTTAAATATTATCAATCACCAGTCCCTGATCGCAACAAAGACCTCCCGCGTTGTACATGCAGCTGCCGGTGACGGTGTCATGGAATTTGGACTGCGCCGCGCACAGGGTCCTGATGCCGGTATTTATGGTGCGAGAGCGGCGATGATCGCTGGCTGTATCGGCACTTCTAATGTACTGGCCGGTCAGATGTTTGATGTTCCGATCAAGGGAACCCATGCGCACAGCTGGATCATGAGTTTCCCGGATGAGCTGACCGCATTCCGTGCTTACGCAAAGCAGTATCCAAGCGCTTGTATTTTGCTGGTAGATACTTATGATACATTGCGTTCCGGTGTTCCCCATGCGATTCAGGTCTTCAAAGAGATGCGTGAGGCAGGCATTCCGCTGACCTTCTACGGTATCCGCCTTGACTCCGGTGACCTGACTTACTTATCGAAGAAGGCTCGCAAGATGCTGGACGAAGCCGGATTTCCCGATGCAGTGATTTCGGCTTCCAACGATCTGGACGAACTCATCATCCAGAGCCTGAAGAGTCAGGGCTGCGAGATTCATTCCTGGGGCGTTGGTACAAAGATGATTACTTCCGCAGATTGGTCTTCCTTCGGCGGCGTTTACAAGCTGGCTGCCATTCAGGATCCCACGACCGGTGAGTTCAGCCCGAAGATCAAGGTTTCCGAGAACACCGAGAAGGTCACAAACCCAGGCAACAAGACGATTTACCGTATTTATTCCAAGGACGATCACAAGATTATCGCAGATCTGATCTGTCTGGTTGGTGAAGAGTACGATCCAAATGAGCCACTGATGCTGTTCGATCCAATTGACACCTGGAAGAAGACTTATCTGGAAGGCGGCACTTACGAAATGCGCGAGATGCTGGTTCCGATCTTCAGGAACGGCACCTGCATATACGAGACTCCGAAGCTTATGGATATTCAGGCTTACTGCAAGAGCGAGCTGGATACGCTGTGGCCGGAGACAAAGCGTTTGACAAATCCTCATCGTGTATATGTGGATCTGTCCCAGAAGCTGTTTGATATGAAGAACCGTTTACTGAACGAGGCACATGATCCCCATTTCTATAATAAGAAATGATTTCAGGAGATAGTGTGAAAAAAGCCGCTGATGCGCTCTTTTTCACCCATCCAGTTTGCGCCGGAGCGTCGCAAACATGGTATTTATGGCAGACGAAAACTCGTATACACGATTTTCCGTCGCCCCGTCGCGAGAAACGCTCCGGAATGGAGAATAGTATGATTCGAGCTATTATAACACTGCTCTTTGCAGTGATTTTTCTGATCTGCATGATTCCGATGCAGTTTGTAGAATTTCTGATCGGAAAATGGAAGGGACAGGAGGCAAAAGACCGCGTGGCGCATGCGTTGATCAACTTTGCATTTAAGGCGATCATGTGGCTGTCCGGTGTGAAGCTTACTGTCATCGGCCAGGAAAACATTCCGACCGACAGAGCAGTTCTCTACATCGGAAATCACCGGAGTATCTTCGATACGATCATCGGTTACACGCTGGTTCCCGGCATCAGCGGATATATTTCTAAGATCGAACTGAAAAAAGTTCCGCTGCTGTCTTCCTGGATGAAGCTGATCCGATGCCTGTTCCTCGATCGAAACGATACCCGTCAGGGCTTGAAAGTCATTCTGGCAGCTATCGCCCAGGTCAAGTCCGGTGTCTCTATGTGGGTCTTCCCGGAAGGTACCCGCGGTCCCGCACCCGATGGCAAGATGCTTCCCTTTAAAGAGGGCAGTCTGAAAATCGCCGAAAAGAGCGGATGCCCGGTTGTGCCGCTGGCAATCGTTGGCAGCGATCAGATCTTTGAGGCACACTTCCCGTTCATCCGGAGCACACACGTTACATTCCGCTTCGGAGAACCGTTTTACATCAAGGATTTAGCGCCGGAGGATCGGAAGTTTAGTGGGGCGTATACGCAGAAGCTCATCGAAAATATGCTAGAAGAAATGGAAGGTCTGCCGCAGTAAGCGGCAGGCTTTTTTCTGCAGAAGCAGGAAGAACGCTCATTTTGATAGCGTGCGTAATTTCCTACACCTTTTTTGCTGCTTTTTCTGCCAGACGCAAAAACTCATCTACGATTCAAACAGTTTGCGTCTGGCAGCGCAGCTCAAATGTGTGACGGAAATTCACGCAATGCTATCGCCAATGAGCGTTCTTCCTCGCTTCTCGAAAATTCGCCCTGCTGCTTGCGCCAGCATCTATCGGTTTCTTCTTGTTTCCCGAAAAATCGCGCCACGATAGAGCTATCGAATCAGCAGCGATTAGGAAAAGCAGTCGGACCGTGCTGTAAATCACATTGCGATATTTCCGTAGCGGAGTAGGTGCAGCTTTCGTCATGAACGATCTGCCTGAGCCGTAAGGCGAGTTATCGTGAATGACGAGAAAAAAGCTGCACCATCGCAGCAGGAAATCTCGCAGGTGATTGAAGTACGGTTCGACTGCTTTTGCAAATGCGATTGGTTTTTGCGCCACTGTAGCGAAAAAGGTGTAGGAAATTGCGGGAAAAAGTGAAAAATAGCAGGAAATCGGGATTGACAACATTTCGGCAGGTGGATATACTTAAACAGTATGTATAGTAAAATGCATTGATGGAGACAGTATGTATTCGTGAAGTGCCAAAGCGAGCCGGGGATGGTGATAGCCCGGAGCCAGTAGCGGATAGCAGAAAATCACTCCTGAGCAGCAGGTCGATATGTAGGCTGAGCCGGCATCCCGCCGTTATCGGGAACGCATATGATGGTATGCTGTAAGAGGTGGTTTTATTGAGTTCGTTCCTATTACAGGGATGGACTCTTTTTTTATATCTAAGAACTGCAGCTTTGTACCATCCAATAACACGCCTCCGGTGGCACGGAGGACAGAAAGGAAGAGACGATGTATAACAAAGTTTCAACAAATCGTAATTTTGTAGAAGACGAAAAAGCGATTGCAAAGTACTGGGAAGACCATGATGTATTCCGCAAGAGTGTGGAAGAGCGGGAAGGAGATCCGACTTATATGTTCTATGACGGACCGCCTACTGCAAATGGTAAGCCCCACATCGGTCATGTATTTACCCGTGCGGTAAAGGATATGATCCCGCGTTTCCGCACGATGAAGGGCTATCAGGTTCCTCGTAAGGCTGGTTGGGATACCCACGGACTGCCGGTAGAGCTGGAAGTAGAAAAAAAGCTCGGTTTGGATGGCAAAGAGCAGATCGAAGAGTATGGCGTAGAGCCTTTCATCGGACAGTGTAAGGAGAGTGTCTGGAAGTACAAGGGACTGTGGGAGGATTTCTCCAGAGTCGTTGGCTTCTGGGCAGATATGGATCATCCGTATGTTACCTATGAAAACACCTTCATTGAGTCCGAATGGTGGGCATTAAAGCAGATCTGGGATAAGGGTCTGTTATACAAGGGCTTCAAGATCGTACCGTATTGCCCTCGCTGTGGCACCCCTCTGGCGAGCCACGAAGTAGCACAGGGCTACAAGGATGTGAAGGAGCGTTCCGCAGTTGCAAAGTTCCATGTAAAGGATGAGGAGAACACCTACTTCTTAGCATGGACCACAACTCCCTGGACACTGCCTTCCAACGTTGCACTGTGTGTAAACCCGGATGAGACCTATGTAAAGGTACAGTCTGCAAATGGTGAGAAGTATATTCTGGCAGAGGCTCTGACCTCCGTTCTGAAAGAAGAGTTTACCGTTCTGGAGACTTATGTTGGTAAGGATCTGGAGTACAGGGAGTACGTTCCGCTGTTCCCTTATGCAAAGCCGAACAAGAAAGCATACTACGTAGTATGTGACAGCTATGTAACCCTGACCGATGGTACCGGTATCGTACACATCGCTCCTGCATTTGGTGAGGACGATGCAAACGTAGGTCGTAAGTATGACCTGCCGTTAGTACAGATGGTAGATGCTAAGGGTGAGATGTGCGGAGGAACTCCGTGGGATGGCATGTTTGTAAAGGCTGCTGATCCAGAAGTCCTGAAGGCGCTGGATGCAGAAGGTCTGCTGTTTGACGCTCCGAAGTTTGAGCACAGCTATCCGTTCTGCTGGAGATGTGATACTCCTCTGATCTACTATGCGAGAGAGTCCTGGTTCATCAAGATGACCGCAGTGAAGGACGATCTGATCCGCAATAACAACACAGTAAACTGGATGCCGGAGAGCATCGGTTCCGGACGTTTTGGCGACTGGCTGAAGAACATTCAGGACTGGGGCGTTTCCAGAAGCCGTTACTGGGGTACTCCTCTGAATATCTGGGAGTGTGAGTGCGGTCATACCGAGTCCATCGGAAGCATTGAGGAACTGAAACAGAAGTCCCCGGATTGCCCGGAGAACATCGAGCTGCATCGTCCCTTCATCGATGGTGTGCATGTGACCTGTCCGAAGTGCGGCAAGCTCATGAAGCGTGTTCCGGACGTTATCGACTGCTGGTTCGATTCCGGTGCAATGCCTTTCGCACAGTATCACTATCCTTTTGAAAATCAGGAATACTTCAAGAAGCATTTCCCGGCAGACTTTATCAGTGAAGGTGTTGACCAGACAAGAGGTTGGTTCTACTCTCTGATGGCAATTTCCACACTGCTGTTCAACTGTGCACCGTACCGCAACGTCCTTGTTATGGGTCATGTACAGGATGAGAACGGTCAGAAGATGAGTAAGAGTAAGGGCAATGCCGTAGATCCGATGGAAGCACTGTCCCAGCACGGCGCAGATTCCATCCGCTGGTATTTCTACAGCAATTCCGCACCCTGGCTGCCGAACCGTTTCTCCGATCGTGCTGTAAGCGAAGGTCAGAGAAAGTTCCTCGGTACTTTGTGGAACACGTATGCATTTTTTGTACTGTATGCGAATATTGATGAATTTGACGCAACCAAGCATGCGTTAGAATATGACAAACTGTCCGTTATGGACAAGTGGCTGCTGTCTAAGCTGAACAGCCTGATCAAGACCTGTGACAAGAACCTGTCTGAGTACCGTGTCACCGAGACCGCTCGTGCACTGCAGGATTTCGTAGATGATCTGAGTAACTGGTATGTTCGCCGCAGCAGAGAGCGTTTCTGGGCGAAGGGCATGGAGCAGGATAAGATCAACGCTTACATGACTCTGTACACCGCTCTTGTAACTGTTTGCAAGCTGGCAGCTCCGATGATTCCGTTTATGTCCGAGGAGATCTACCTGAATCTGGTGAAGAACCTCGATGCATCCGCTCCGGAGAGCGTACATCTGTGCAGATATCCGGAAGCAAATGAGGCATGGATCGACAAGGATCTGGAAGCAAACATGGACGAAGTTCTGAAGATCGTTGTTATGGGTCGTGCTGCAAGAAATAACGCATCCCTGAAGAACCGTCAGCCGCTGGCGCAGATGTTTGTAAAGGCACCGCACACACTGCCGGAGTTCTTTACTGAGATCGTAGAGGAAGAGCTGAATGTCAAGAAGCTGACCTTCACCGAGGACGTGCGTGACTTCACGACCTACACCTTCAAGCCGCAGATGCGTACCGTTGGACCGAAGTACGGCAAGCTCCTTGGACAGATCAAGGTTGCTCTGACGGGACTGGACGGCAACGCAGCGATGGATGAATTAAAAGAAAAGGGACAGATCACCCTGCAGGTAGCCGATACCGAGGTTGTTCTGACCGAGGAAGATCTGCTGATCGATATGACTCAGATGGAAGGCTATGTATCCGAAAATAACGGCGATGTGACCGTTGTTCTGGATGCAAATCTGACCCCGGAGCTGATCGAGGAAGGTTTTGTCCGCGAGATCATCAGTAAGATCCAGACCATGCGTAAGGAAGCTGGTTTTGAAGTAACCGATCACATTCGGGTATATCATGCCGGCAACGAAAAGCTGGAAGAGATCTTTGCAAAATATGGAAAAGAAATTCAGTCGGACGTTCTGGCGGATGACATTGTCTCCGGTCAGGGTGGATACAGCAAAGAATGGGACATCAACGGCGAGACTGTAACACTTGGTGTAGAGCGCTGATTGGCGTATCGGAAAGGGAGAGTGTCACATGAGTGATCGCAAACTGGAATTCAACAAAGAAGAGTTCAAAAAAGAAGTAGTAGAAAACGTAAAAACACTGTACCGGAAGACACTTGACGAGGCAACGACTCAGGAAGTCTTCCAGGCAGTTGCCTATGCAGTTAAGGATGAAATCATTGACCAGTGGATCGCAACCAGAAAGGAATTTGACAAGGCAGATCCGAAGCGGGTTTACTATCTGTCCATGGAATTTTTGATGGGCCGTGCACTGGGCAACAGCATCATCAATCTGGGCATCAACAAAGAGATCCGCGAAGCTCTGGATGAGCTGGGATTTGATCTGAACGTGATCGAAGATCAGGAACCGGATGCAGCGCTTGGAAACGGCGGCCTTGGTCGTCTGGCTGCCTGCTTCCTCGATTCTCTGGCAACACTGGGATATTCCGCATATGGCTGCGGTATCCGTTACAAGTACGGTATGTTCGCACAGAAGATCGAGAACGGCTATCAGGTAGAAGTTCCGGATAACTGGTTAAAGGACGGCAACCCCTTCGAGGTACGCCGCGCAGAGCTGGCTTGTGAAGTCAAGTTCGGCGGATATGTGCGCGTTGCGTATGACGAGGCAACCGGACGCAACCAGTTTATTCAGGAGGGTTATCAGTCCGTTCGTGCGGTACCGTATGATCTGCCGATCGTCGGTTATCAGAACAATGTCATCGACACCCTGCGTATCTGGGATGCAGAGGCAATCAACACCTTCAACCTGGATGCATTTGACCGCGGCGATTATATGAGAGCTGTCGAGCAGGAGAATCTGGCAAAGAACATCGTAGAGGTTCTGTACCCCAACGACAACCACTATGCCGGTAAAGAGCTGCGTCTGAAGCAGCAGTATTTCTTCATCTCTGCAAGTGTGCAGACTGCGGTGAAGAAGTATAAGGAAAAGCACGGCGATGTCCGCAAGCTGTATGAGAAGGTTGTATTCCAGATGAATGATACCCATCCGACCGTAGCAGTTGCAGAACTGATGCGTATCCTGATGGATGAGGAAGGTCTGGAGTGGAACGAAGCATGGGATATCACCACAAAGTGCTGTGCTTACACGAACCACACGATCATGTCCGAGGCTCTGGAGAAGTGGCCCATCGAGCTGTTCTCCCGTCTGCTGCCTCGTATTTATCAGATCGTTGAGGAAATCAACCGCCGCTTTGTTATGGAGATCCAGACAAAGTATCCGGGCAATCAGGATAAGGTTGCAAAGATGGCAATCGTATACGATGGTCAGGTCAAGATGGCTCATCTGGCAATCGTAGGCAGCTTCTCCGTCAATGGTGTAGCGCGCCTGCATACCGAGATCCTGAAGAACGAGCAGCTGCATGATTTCTATGAGATGATGCCGGAGAAGTTCAACAACAAGACAAACGGTATCACTCAGAGACGTTTCCTGCTACACGCAAACCCGCTGTTAGCAGATTGGGTAACCGAGCATGTAGGCAAGGAGTGGGTAACAGACCTGCCTCGCCTGAAAGAGCTGGAGATTTATGCAGATGATGAGAAGGCTCAGCATGAGTTCATGAATATCAAGTATCAGAACAAGCTGCGTCTGGCTGCTTACATCAAGGAGCACAACGGTGTCGATGTAGATCCCCGCTCTATCTTTGATGTACAGGTAAAGCGTCTGCATGAGTATAAGAGACAGCTGATGAACATTCTGCATGTTATGTTCCTGTACAATCAGCTGAAGGATAATCCTACGATGGACTTCTATCCTCGTACCTTTATCTTTGGCGCAAAGGCTGCAGCCGGTTATCGCCGTGCAAAGCTGACCATCAAGCTGATCAACGCAGTTGCAGATGTAATCAACAACGATAAGTCCATCAATGGCAAGATCAAGGTTGTTTTCATCGAGAACTACCGCGTTTCCAACGCAGAGCTGATCTTTGCCGCTGCTGATGTCAGCGAGCAGATCTCCACTGCAAGTAAAGAGGCATCCGGTACCGGTAACATGAAGTTCATGCTGAACGGTGCAGTGACCCTCGGCACAATGGACGGTGCAAACGTCGAGATCGTAGAAGAAGTTGGCGCAGAAAATGCAGTCATCTTCGGTATGAGCAGTGACGAAGTCATCAACTACGAGAAGAACGGCGGCTACGATCCGATGGAGATCTTCAACAATGACATGGAGATCCGTCGCGTGCTGATGCAGCTCATCAACGGCTACTATGCACCGAACGATCCGGAAATGTTCCGCGACATCTATAATTCGCTGCTGAACACCTATTCCAGCGATCGCGCAGACACTTACTTCATTTTGAAAGACTTCCGTGCATACCACGAAGCACAGATGAAGATGGAAGAGTTCTACCGCGACGAAAAGCGTTGGGCAAAGGCAGCAATCCTGAATGTTGCAAACTCCGGCAAGTTCAGTTCCGACCGTACCATCCAGGAATACGTGGATGATATCTGGAAGCTGGATAAAATGACCGTAGAGCTGTAATGGAATCAAAAGTAAAATAAACAGAGAGCCAGTGCTGTGAGGAAATGAGGGAATCCTTCAAAAATCTCAAGGCACTGGCTTTTTGTATGTATCTTTCTTAAAAAAATATAAAATGGTAAATTTATATTGATTTCTTTATTCTGTATGTTATACTGTTTTCACCATAAATTGGAAAAGTTATAGGCAGAAAGACGAGCTGGTATGAAGCGGAATCAGGTTCGTAGGGGAGATGACATTATCGATAGAAGAAAAGAAGCTGTGATTTATAACCTTGGAAGACTGGATTGGAATATATATGGGTGCATTTCCTCTGACTCTGTAACGGATGAGGTGATTATCACAGAAGAACAAATGGCACATATTCGTGAAAGACATCCGGAAGCATACATAGACACGTTACATTATGTAAGAGAAATATTAAAAGACCCGGATTATATTTTTAGGGATAGGCGTCCAAATACTGGCTTAGTTGTGAAAAAGATCTTGAATGAGGAAGAATGTTCTCTTCTGGTTCTTAAAATTATAACTTCTGAGGATGATACAAATTATAAAAATTCGGTAATTACCAGTTGGAAAATAACGGAGAAAAGATTGAATAACTACTTGCGGAACAAGGAGATTATTTACAAAAAGGCATAATGGCGTTATAATATACATAAGATGGTGAAGAGATTATTTGAGGTGGTAAATTTCGTTGCAACCACGCACCCTATGGGTTAAAAGAGATGCAGGAGCCGCGACGCCTGCCAAATAATCTCTTTCATCTATAAATGTGTTGTTCGAAATGAACGGCTATTGTTGTAATTTAAAATACAAGGATTATATAAAAAGGGGAAGCGATTTGATTTCGCTTCCCCTTAACTATGCACGACAATAGAATGTTCGCGAAGCGTGCATTCTATTGTTTTGCTTCTACTGTGAATTACTCACCAAAGTATCTCTTCAGCAGACCTTCGAATGCTCTTCCGTGACGAGCCTCGTCTCTTGCCATCTCATGCACGGTGTCATGAATTGCGTCGAGGTTTGCAGCCTTTGCTCTCTTTGCCAGGTCGAACTTACCAGCGGTAGCGCCGTTCTCAGCTTCAACTCTCATCTCCAGATTCTTCTTGGTGGAATCGGTTACAACCTCACCCAGCAGCTCTGCAAACTTTGCAGCGTGCTCAGCCTCTTCGTATGCAGCCTTCTCCCAGTACAGACCGATCTCCGGATAACCTTCTCTGTGAGCAACACGAGCCATAGCCAGATACATACCAACTTCGGTACACTCACCCTGGAAGTTTGCTCTCAGATCAGCCATGATATCTTCGCTTGCGCCCTGTGCAACGCCTACTACGTGCTCGGCAGCCCAGCTCTTCTCACCTTCCTGCTTTACGAACTTATCGGGACCTACGCCGCACTGAGGACATTTCTCAGGAGCGGAATCGCCTTCGTAAACATAACCACATACAGAACATACATACTTTGCCATTTTTGTTTCTCCTTTACTTTTTGTGTAATATAAGTCTGAACAGTTACTGTGAAACTATTCAGAGATTTAAGGGTTCAGTTTCTGTGGATCACTGCTTTAAAAACAGTAATCATTACTGTTTTAAGATATCATGGATTTCCAGAACTGTCAAGTCTTTCGGAAGAATTTTTCGAAAAATCCTCGGAAAAGTTCTTCCGAAAAACAGGCAGCACTCAGCGGGTCCGGACGTCCTCTTCCTCTGTGAGACAGGTGACGCAGATGCCCTGAAATACAACGGACTGAGACAGGATCTCGCCGTCATAATTGGACTGTGCATGCTTCATCAGGGAACGGGGAATCTGGCACTCCACATCCTCGACTTTTCCGCAGCGGCAGCAGCACACATGAGCGTGGGGTGTGATATTTGCATCAAAATGATCAGATTCATCGCCGCACACAATGCGCTGGATTTCGCCGATGGAGGCAAGCAAGGACAGATTGCGGTAGACGGTTCCAAGACTGATTTTTGGAAACTCTACTCGTACATCCGCATAAACCTGCTCTGCAGTCGGATGTGTGCGATGAGTGTCCAGATAAGCCTTGATCGCTTCTCTCTGGCGGCTGTGCTTTTGCATGGATTGCTCCTTTCCATATAGAATAATAATCAGTAACAATTCCTAATTTAGAACAATTTCATCATAACAGTGGAAGCAATGCTTTGTCAATGAAAATTATTAAAAAACCTTAAAGATTTCTTTGGGGGCAGTTCATAAAATGTTCATAGTAGTTCTTTATAAGTTATGGTATAATGTTCACGTAAAATGTATGCTTTAGGAGGATTGATATTACGTGGACAACGAAGATTTAAACAGCGTGCCGATCGTGCCGATGAAGCTTCCGAAGAGATTTGATCAGTTGGACGAGTGGACGACTTCTATGTTTCTCTTTGAGTCAGCACTGAAAGAGATCAATACAAAGATTGAGATTCTGAACAATGAGTTTTTGCATATTCATCATTATAATCCCATTGAACATGTAAAATCCCGGATCAAGACGCCGGAGAGCATTGTGAAGAAGCTGAAGCGCATGGGGCACGAGGTTACGACGGAGAATATGCTGAAATATCTGAACGACATTGCCGGAATTCGGATCATCTGTTCCTTCACGCCGGATATTTATAAGATTGCAGATATGATCAGCAATCAGGATGATGTAAAAGTTCTGATCATCAAAAATTACATTGAGAATCCGAAGCCGAATGGATATAAGAGCTACCATATGGTTGTGTCGGTGCCGATCTTTTTATCGGACGGTCCGGTACAGACAAAGGTAGAGATCCAGATCCGCACGGTTGCGATGGATTTCTGGGCAAGTCTGGAACATAAGATTTATTATAAGCTGGAGGGGCAGGCGCCAGAGAGTATGCAGGAGGAGCTGAAGCTCTGTGCAGACATTGTAGACGAGTTGGATGAAAAGATGTGGTCGCTAAATGAGTCAATCCACCGCTTAGGCGAAGAACGGGAGGCACAGCAGCACCAGCTGTCGGCAGAGGAGGAAGCCAAGATGGCAGAGATCGAGCGCAAACTGCGTGAAGCAATGGAGCAATAAAAATGATGTAGAAGCCGGCGGTGCAGGAGTCTAAAGGCATCCTCCACGCCGGACTTCGGAGCGGAGGAAGACTATGAAGAACAAAAAAGTCAAAATCGGAATCGGGGTAGCAGTGGCAGTAGTTGTGATTGTTGCCCTTATTTTGGTTGTCCTGTTTGTACGGTCGCGGAAAGCCGGAGGGCAGACAGCGGATGGAGAGTCCATCTATGTGGATTCCGTGGCAGAACTGACCGGCATGAACGTTGGGACAGACAGCACCTTTACCGGAGAAGTTGAAGCACAGAAGACCGTAGATATTAAAGTTGATTCAGATAAAAAGGTTGCCGAGATTTATGTGGAGGAAGGACAGGAGGTGGAAGCTGGTACACCGCTGTTCCGCTACGATGTGGATGCATTATCTTTGTCCTTAGATCAGGCAAAGCTGGAGATTGAAGGAATTCAAAATAAGATCCAGACATTAAACAACCAGCTCGCAGCCCTTCAAAAAGAGAAGAATGCTGCACCGGCATCTGAGCAGCTGTCTTATTCCCTGCAGATTCAGGATCTGCAGCTGCAGGTTCGTACCGAGGAGTACAACCAGACATCCAAACAGGCGGAGGCAGACCGCATTCAGAAGTCCATTGACAACGCTGAAGTAACGAGCACCATCGCCGGCACTGTTAAGACGATTAATGAGAACGGCGGCACGGATAATTATGGTAACGAACAGCCGTTTATGAGCATCCTTTCGAAGGGAAATTACCAGATCAAGTGTAAGGCCTCAGAGCTGAATGTAGGAGCATTGTCTGAGGGGATGGAGATGACCGTGATCTCGCGTGTGGATCCGGAACAGACCTGGAACGGAAAGATCGATCGCATTGATCGTGAAGCAGCCAATGAGAGCAATAACAGCGGAATCAGCTATGGTTCCGAGGATACGATGACACAAGCTTCCAAGTATTATTTTTATGTGACACTGGACAACTACGATGGACTGATGCTGGGACAGCATGTCTATGTAAAAGCACAGCAGGCAGAACAAAAGGAAGGTTTGTGGCTGTCGGAGTATTATCTGAATGATGCAGATGGCGATGCCTGGGTATGGGCAGAGAGTGCAGACGGACGCATCGAAAGGCGCAGTGTGGAGCTGGGCGAGTATGACGCGGATCAGATGACTTACGAGATCGTTTCCGGACTGAGCGCGGAAGATTACATTGCATTCCCGTCCGAGGACATTACCGAAGGTGCGCAGACGGCGCATTATTCCGATGCTTTCTTAGGCAGCGATGAAGGAGGTGTGACGGAATGATTCTCGAACTGGAACACATCTACAAAAATTACGAACAGGGTAAGATGGAAGTACCGGTATTGAAAGACATTTCGTTCTCCGTAGAAAAAGGCGAGTATGTGGCAATCATGGGACCTTCCGGTTCCGGCAAAACGACGCTGATGAACATTATCGGCTGTCTGGACCGTCCTACATCCGGAAGCTATCGTCTGGCAGGCAGAGATCTGAATCAGCTGTCAGAGCGGGAGATGTCGGATGTTCGTCTCCATGAGATTGGATTTGTTTTTCAGAGCTTTCATCTGATGCCGCGGGAGAGTGCGGTGAGCAACGTAGCATTGCCTCTGTTATACGCAGGTGTCAAAAAGAAAGAACGCAGACGTCTGGCGGAAGAGGCGCTTGGCCGTGTTGGACTGAGTGATCGTACCGAGTTTAAGCCGACGCAGATGTCCGGTGGACAGAATCAGCGTGTGGCGATTGCGAGAGCGATGGTGAATAATCCGAAGATTCTTTTGGCGGATGAGCCTACCGGTGCATTGGATAGTACATCCGGTGAGCAGATCATGAAGCTGTTCCGTCAGTTGAATGACGAGGGTGTGACAATCATTATGATCACGCATGATCAGGATATTGCGATGCATGCGGATCGGATCATGCGCATCCGTGACGGACAGATGATAGAAGCGGCGAAGGAGACGGTTGATCGTGATCCCAGTACAGAGTTTGATGATCCAACGAAGTTTGTAGATCCGTCTGCGGTGATGGACGCGGTGGAGACCGGAAAGGGGGAGGCACATGAAAAAGAAGAGTAAGAAGATTGTAGCCATTACCCTGAGTGTGGTGTTGGGAGTCGGCGCGATCGGAGGCGGACTCTTTGCATGGAACCGCTATGGCAGAAAGGGCTCTCCGGTGGAAGTTGATTCCGTGCAGAGTTACTCTACTTCTTACTGGGGCGACCAGACCAGCAGTTATGGTATGGCGACCAGCGATTATGTGCAGGAGCTGTACCCGGAGACGGACAAGACAATCCAGGAGATCACCGTCACAGAAGGACAGGAAGTTAAGAAAGGCGATGTTTTGCTGCGCTATGATACGACGAAGCAGCAGCTGGAGTTAGAAAGCTGTCAGTTGGATGCACAGCAGACGGATTACGAGATCCAGAAGAGCCAGCAGGAGATCGCAAGACTGCAGGCGATGACACCTTATGTGCCGCAGCCGGAGCCTCAGCCCGTAGAGCCGGATCCGATTCCGGACAGTACCGCGACATTGTGTGATAGTATTGATGCCTTCGCTCTGTCTGCATACTTTGCAGGAGACGGCAGCAGTGCCAATCCATATCGGTATCTGTGCAGCAGTTCCTGTCAGATTTCTTTGAACAGCTTACTGCAGGTCGTGCAGCAGAAAAAGGATGATAACGCAGCAGATTCCACTGAAGATTCCACAGAAGAAACGGAAACGAAGGCTCAGACCGGCACGATCGCTTCCAATGCAAATTATCGCTTCGAAGTACATGAGGGCGATAATGAAAATGCGAGAATGCTGTATGGCTGGGAGCTGACAGAGGGCGGCAGTTTGATGTTCCTGCCGGAAGAGTTCGACGATAGTGATGACAGTGATATCGTGATTCCCGAGACACCGGTGATTCCCGGCAACCCGAATCTGCTTACGAAAGAAGACATCGCGCAGCAGATTCAGTCAGAGCAGGAGAATCTGAAGACACAGCAGTACCACCAGAAGGAAGCAGCTCTGGCGCTGGAAGCAGCACAGAAAGAGCTGGAGAATGCCACTGTGACGAGTAAGATCGATGGCGTGGTAAAGACGCTGCGTGATATTGATGAGGTTCTTGGAACGAGTGATCCGTTCCTTGTAGTGTCCGGTGAGAAGGGGTTCTATGTACAGGGAACGATCAACGAGGGCAATCTGGATCAGATCCAAGTAGGCAGTCACATCACCGCGAGCAACTGGGAAGACGGTTCTACTTACGATGCGGAAATCATCGAGATTTCCGATTATCCGGAAGATGGCAATAGTTATTACTATGACGGCAATCCCAATACTTCCAACTATGCGTTTACTGCACTGATCTCGGAACCCGGTGATCTGAAGAATGGCACTTATCTGGATCTGACTCTGACGACAATGGATTCAGAGGTTGAGGATGCTCTGTTCCTGTATAATCCGTACATTCGCAGCGATGACAGCGGCAAGTATGTCTACAAAGTCGGCTCAGATGGAAAGCTTATGAAGCAGATCGTTACGACAGGACGTACCATGTATGGCGAGTATACCGAGATTCTTTCCGGACTGACGCTGGATGACTACATTGCATTCCCCTATGGAAAGAATGTAAAGGACGGTGCGACGGTGAAGTATCCCGACCATTATGACGGGGATGCAAATGGCGGCATCGATGATGGCATGATAAATGATGGCGGCATCGACGACGGTATGCTCGAAGGCGGTGACGATGGCGCAATCGACGGTGGTCTTGAAGAGATTGATGGCGACAGCGCTGAAAGCGCAGAAGAAATCGGAACAAATGGTCTGGAGGAAGAGATTCCTTCGACTGAGACAGAATAAGGGGGTGGAGAGATGCTGGAAAATATTCGACTTTCCTTTCAGGGAGTCTGGTCTCACAAGATGAGGTCATTTCTGACGATGCTGGGTATTATCATCGGCATCGCAGCGATTATCGCAATCGTCTCCACCATCAAGGGTACGAATGAGCAGATCAAAAAGAATCTGGTCGGTGCCGGAAATAACCTGGTGAAGGTACAGTTATATCAGGAAGACAGCCAGTATGAAATTCTGTATAACGGAATTCCGGACGGTGTGCCGGTTCTGAATGACAGCGTGAAGGAACAGCTGCTGCAGATTCCGGAAGTAGAGGCGGCTTCTTTCTACACAACGAGACAGGATTACAACAATTCTGTCTTCTATAAGAATCAGGGCGCATCCGGTACGACAATCAATGGAATTGATTCTACTTATTTAGAGACCTGTGGATATCAGCTGAAATCCGGTCGGGGATTTGTGGAAGATGATTTCAAGAATTTCCGCGCAGTTGGTCTGGTGGATCAGGCGCTGGCGGATGTGCTGTTCTCCGGGGAATATCCGGTTGGCAAGATCGTGGAGGTCGCAGGGACTCCGATTCAGATCATCGGTGTTGTCTGCGAGAAAGACAGCTTTGAGCCGGTCATCAATTCCATGGAGGATTATTATCAGTACAAGGGCAGTTCCAGCGCGGGAACTTTATTTGTTCCGTCCACACTTTGGCCGACATTGTATACCTTTGATGAGCCGCAGAATGTCGTGCTGCGGGCAACCAGCACAGATGACATGGCGAATGCCGGAACAGCAGCGCAGGACATTTTGAATGTGAATGTGACAAATTCCAATTCGATCCGCTATAAGGCAGAGGATCTGCTGAAGCAGGCAGAAGATCTGCAGAACCTGAGTGCTTCCACAAATCAGCAGCTGATCTGGATCGCAAGTATTTCCCTGTTGGTCGGCGGTATTGGTGTTATGAACATCATGCTCGTATCCGTCACAGAGCGAACGAGAGAGATTGGTCTGAAAAAGGCGATCGGTGCGAGAAAGAGTCGGATTCTGATGCAGTTCCTGACAGAGGCGGCAGTATTGACAAGCCTTGGCGGATTGCTGGGCGTGCTGGCAGGTATCGGACTGGCAGAGCTGATCTCCCGTCTGACTCAAACACCAGTGGCAATCAGTATGGGTGTTTCGCTGGCGGCGGTGCTGTTCTCGATGATTATCGGTATTATTTTTGGTCTGCTTCCTTCAATTAAGGCGGCAAATCTGAATCCCATCGATGCACTGCGTCACGAATAAACAAGTTTCTTCTATAGTAAATAATAATATATAAAAAGGTCGGTTGAGAAAAGCTCTTCTCAACCGACCTTTTTTCAAATTTTACTCCAACGTCCGGAGGAACCACAAGGCAGTACCAGGTGGCTCTCGGTGACCGGAAGACCGATCTCATCGGAATGTACCA
Organism: uncultured Cuneatibacter sp.; assembly: GCA_934234215.1. Taxonomy (GTDB): domain Bacteria; phylum Bacillota; class Clostridia; order Lachnospirales; family Lachnospiraceae; genus CAKQHB01. The sequence continues at coordinate 21,784 of CAKQHB010000012.1, read as the reverse complement.
CACCGCCGTACTTAGCCTGTACTTCCAGACCGAGCAGATAGCTCAGGACGGAAGGGGCAAAACCGGTGGTGTAGGAATTAATCAGGAAGAACAGCGGATCATCAGACAGCAGCTGTGCACAGAGCTGTACAAGGGGATGAATCGCATCCTCAATCTTCCAGATCTCGCCCTTCGGACCACGGCCGTAGGAAGGCGGGTCCATGATGATGGCATCGTAGTGATTGCCACGGCGGATCTCACGCTCTACGAACTTCTGACAGTCATCCACGATCCAGCGGATCGGCGCATCCTCCAGATGGCTGGAGCGGGCGTTTTCCTTTGCCCAGGCTACCATTCCCTTGGAAGCGTCTACATGGGTGACAGCGGCACCAGCCTGTGCAGCTGCCAGAGTTGCACCGCCGGTGTAGGCGAAAAGATTCAGAACCTTGATCGGGCGGTTTGCGTTGCGGATCAATTCGGAGAACCAATCCCAGTTGACTGCCTGTTCCGGAAATAATCCGGTGTGTTTGAAGCTAAAAGGCTTTAACTGGAAGTTCAGTCCCTTGTAAGAAATCTGCCACTGCTCCGGCAGATCGAAAAACTCCCACTGACCGCCGCCTTTGGAGCTGCGGTGATAATGTCCGTTCTTTTTCTTCCAGCCGGGATTGTCATGCGAGGTGTTCCAGATTACCTGCGGGTCGGGACGAACAAGCAGATACTTACCCCAGCGCTCCAGCTTCTCGCCGCTGGAAGTGTCAATTACTTCATAATCTTGCCAATCATTTGCAAGCCACATCATATACTCCATTCCGGAACGAAAGCCGTTCCATTGTTTTCGATTCTTCCAATGCAACTCAAAAAAACTGAGTTTCTTCTATATATAATAACGGCTGAGTGGGACAGTGTCAACGAAGAGTAAGGGCGGATTTGCCGTTGGAAAAATAATTTGAAAAAGTTAAAAAAAAGTACTTGCTTTTTCTTGATACATATGGTATAACTGACAGTGCTGTGGCATGATAGCAATGAAGCGTGAGGTTGCGGCTCAGTAGAGCCGGTTTTCCGTGGAGCGAATGTCAAGTTAGGAAACTGGCGACAAGTCACTGTACCAATAGCAAAGATCTGCGAAAGTAGAGCGCATGGGTGTGCGTCGATCTGAGAAACACCCGGCAACGTGTACAGTCACCACTTGTCGTACTTACCCAAAAGTGCGAAAAGGAGGCGGCTTTTTTTATGGCAAGTCAAGTAATGAGAATCACCCTGAAGGCATATGATCATCAGCTGGTAGATCAGTCTGCTGGTAAGATCATCGAAACTGTTAAGAAGACCGGATCTCAGGTGAGCGGACCCGTTCCGTTACCTACTAAGAGAGAGGTTGTTACGATCCTGCGTGCTGTTCACAAGTACAAGGATTCCAGAGAGCAGTTCGAGCGTCGTACCCACAAGAGACTGATCGACATCATCAATCCGACTCAGAAGACTGTTGATGCTCTGTCCAGACTGGAAATGCCTGCAGGTGTCTACATCGACATCAAGATGAAGACAAAGTAATTCACCCAAATCAATTTTGAAAATCCTGAAGTGGTTGATATAGAAGCAACAAGACATTGTTCCACTTATATCTGCTATTCTAGGATGATTGCCCAGCCGGGCAATCCGCTGTAGATTAACAGGAGGTAAGAAAAATGAAGAAAGCGATTTTGGCAACAAAAGTCGGAATGACACAGATTTTCGACGAGAGCGGCGCATTAGTTCCCGTAACTGTTCTTCAGGCTGGTCCCTGTGTAGTAACTCAGGTAAAGACAGTTGAGAACGACGGTTACGAAGCCGTTCAGGTAGGTTTTGGCGACATCAGAGAGAAACTGGTGAACAAGCCTCAGAAGGGCCTTTTTGAGAAGGCTGGCGTTTCTGTAAAGAGATACATCAGAGAGTTCCGTTTCGAGAACACTGCTGATTACAAAGTAGCCGATGAGATTAAGGCTGACATCTTCGCTGCAGGCGATAAGGTGGATGCAACTGCGATCTCCAAAGGTAAGGGCTTCCAGGGTGCTATTAAGAGACATGGACAGCACAGAGGACCTATGGCTCACGGTTCCAAGTACCATCGTCATGCTGGTTCTAACGGTACTTCTTCCGATCCGAGCCGTGTATTCAAGGGCAAGAAGATGCCTGGTCACATGGGTCATGTAAAGGTTACCACTCAGAACATCGAAGTAGTTCGCGTAGATGCAGAGAAGAACCTGATTCTGGTTAAGGGTGCAGTACCCGGACCTAAGAAGTCTCTGGTAACACTGAAGGAAACTGTAAAGGCGTAAGCTTTTACGAGAAAGGAGGACGTATAAATGGCTAAAGTATCTGTTTTAAATATGGAAGGAAAGCAGGTTGGGGAAATTGAGCTGAACGATGCAGTATTCGGTATCGAGCCCAATGAGCATCTGGTAAAGATGGCAGTTACCCAGCAGCTTGCAAATAATCGTCAGGGCACTCAGAGTGCTAAGACACGTTCTGAGGTTTCCGGCGGCGGAAGAAAGCCTTGGAGACAGAAGGGAACCGGTCATGCAAGACAGGGATCCACGAGAGCACCCCAGTGGGTTGGCGGTGGCGTAGTATTCGCTCCGAAGCCTCGTGACTACTCCTTCAAGCTGAATAAGAAGGAAAAGAGAATTGCTCTGAAGTCCGCACTGAGCTCCAGAGTAGCTGAGAACAAGATCGTCGTTCTGGACGAGCTGAAGTTCGAAGCAGCTAAGACAAAGAACTTCACAGCAGTTATGAACGCACTGAATGTAGAGAAGGCACTGGTTGTTCTGAACGATATGGATCAGAATGTAATCCTGTCCGCTAGAAACATTCCTACCGTTAAGACTGCTCAGATCAACAACATCAACGTATATGACATCCTGAAGTACGATACTCTGGTTGTTACTACCGATGCTGTTAAGACTATCGAGGAGGTATATGCATAATGGCAAACGTACAGTATTATGACGTAATCCTCAAACCCGTCATCACCGAGAAGAGCATGGACGGTATGGCTTCCAAGAAGTACACCTTCCTGGTTCATCCCGAAGCAAATAAGACCATGATCAAAGACGCAGTTCAGAAGATGTTCCCCGGAACAAAGGTTGCATCTGTAAACACCATGAACTGTGATGGTAAGAATCGCCGCAGAGGCATGGTTGTTGGCAAGACTGCTAAGACCAAGAAGGCGATCGTTCAGCTGACTGCTGACAGCGCAGATATCGAGATCTTCGAGGGCCTGTAATTCAGACAGAAGATCAGCAAACGCGGGTCGCAGGTCTTGTGACCTGACAGTTTGCGGGTGGAGCTGATTATGGATCAGCTCAATTATGCGGAGCATAACCGCGACAAAATAAGCAAGAAAAGGAGATAAGAACAATGGGAATTAAAACCTATAATCCCTATACCCCGTCCAGAAGAAACATGACTGGTCTGGATTTCTCTGAGATCACAAAGTCTACTCCTGAGAAGTCTCTGACAGTTTCTCTGAGAAAGAACTCCGGACGTAACAACCAGGGTAAGATCACCGTTAGACATCAGGGCGGCGGCGTTCGCACTCAGTACCGTCTGGTTGACTTCAAGAGAAAGAAGGAAAACGTACCGGCTACAGTATTAAGCATCGAGTACGATCCCAATCGTACAGCAAATATCGCACTGATCTGTTATGCAGATGGTGAAAAGTCCTACATCCTGGCACCCGAAGGTCTGAAGGTTGGTCAGAAGATCATGAATGGTGACCAGGCAGAAGCTAGAGTAGGTAACTGCCTGCCTTTGAGCCTGATCCCGATTGGTACTCAGGTTCACAACATTGAGCTTTATCCTGGTGCAGGCGGACAGCTTGTTCGTTCCGCAGGTGTTAGCGCACAGCTGATGGCTAAGGAAGGTAAGTACGCAACTCTGAGACTTCCGTCCGGCGAGATGAGAATGGTTCCGATTATCTGTAAGGCAACTATCGGCGTTGTAGGTAACGGCGAGCACTCCCTGGTTAAGATCGGTAAGGCTGGTCGTAAGCGTCACATGGGCATCAGACCTACTGTTCGTGGTTCCGTTATGAACCCTAACGACCATCCTCATGGTGGTGGTGAAGGTAAGGCTGGTATCGGTCGTCCCGGTCCTTCCACTCCTTGGGGTAAGCCTGCTATGGGTCTGAAGACCAGAAAGAAGAAGTCTTCTGACAAGCTTATCGTAAGAAGAAGAAACGGAAAGTAATTCGCAGATAATTAAGGAGGTTTAATATGGCTCGCTCATTGAAGAAAGGACCATTTGCAGATGAATCCCTGCTGAAGAAAGTTGCAGCTATGAACGAATCCGGAGAAAAGGCTGTTATTAAGACCTGGTCTCGTCGTTCTACCATTTTCCCGCAGATGGTTGGTCATACAATCGCAGTTCATGATGGCAGAAAGCACGTTCCGGTATATGTAACCGAAGATATGGTTGGACATAAGCTGGGTGAGTTCGTTGCCACCAGAACTTACAGAGGACATGGAAAAGACGAGAAGAAATCTCGGTAACATCATTTTTTTGAAAGGAGGCTTCATTCATGGCTAAAGGACATAGATCTCAGATTAAGAGAGAGAGAAATGCTCAGAAAGACACCAGACCCTCAGCTACCTTGTCTTACGCAAGAGTTTCTGTTCGTAAGGCTGGTTTTGTATTAGATGCCATCAGAGGCAAGGATGTGCAGACTGCACTTGCTATTGTCACCTATAATCCCAGATACGCTTCCACTTTAATCGAAAAGTTATTAAAGTCAGCGATCGCAAATGCTCAGAACAACAACGGTATGGATCCTGCAAAGCTTTATGTTGAAGAGTGCTTTGCAAACAAGGGACCGACGATGAAGCGTATTCATCCGAGAGCTCAGGGTAGAGCATATCGCATTGAGAAGAGAGTCAGCCACATCACTGTAGTGCTGAATGAGAGATAAAAGGAGGACAATATGGGACAGAAAGTTAATCCTCATGGCTTGAGAGTCGGAGTTATTAAAGACTGGGATTCCAAGTGGTATGCAGAAGCAGATTTTGCAGATAACCTTGTCGAGGACCACAAGATTCGTGTATACCTGAAGAAGAAGTTATACAGCGCCGGCGTATCCAAGATCGAAATCGAAAGAGCGTCCGATCGCGTTAAAGTTATTATTCACACTGCAAAGCCCGGTGTTGTTATCGGTAAGGGCGGTGCTGAAATCGAAAAGCTGAAGGCTGAAGTTCAGCAGTTCACTGATAAGAAGTTATTCGTAGACATCAAGGAAGTTAAGAGACCCGACAGAGATGCTCAGCTCGTTGCAGAGAACATCGCATCTCAGCTGGAGAACCGTATTTCCTTCAGAAGAGCAATGAAGTCCACCATGTCCAGAACAATGAAGGCTGGCGCTCTTGGTATCAAGGCTGCTTGTGCAGGTCGTCTGGGCGGTGCTGATATTGCACGTACCGAGTTCTACAGCGAGGGTACTATTCCGCTGCAGACATTAAGAGCTGATATTGACTATGGATTTGCTGAAGCAAACACCACCTACGGTAAGGTTGGCGTTAAGGTTTGGATCTACAAGGGTGAGGTCCTTCCTACCAGAGCAGCAAAGGAAGGGAGCGATAAATAATGTTAATGCCGAAGAGAGTAAAGCGTCGTAAGCAGTTCCGTGGCTCTATGACTGGTAAGGCTACAAGAGGCAATACCATTTCCTACGGTGAGTTTGGCTTAGTCGCTACAGAACCTTGTTGGATCAAGTCCAATCAGATCGAAGCAGCCCGTGTTGCACTGACCCGTTACTTAAAGCGTGGTGGTAAGGTTTGGATCAAAATCTTCCCCGATAAGCCTGTAACAGCAAAGCCTGCTGAGACCCGTATGGGTTCCGGTAAGGGCTCCCTGGAGTACTGGGTAGCAGTTGTTAAGCCCGGTCGCGTATTATTCGAAGTTTCTGGTGTTCCGGAAGAAGCTGCTCGTGAGGCACTTCGTCTGGCTATGCACAAGTTACCTTGCAAGTGCAAGATCGCTACTCGTGCAGATTTAGAAGGCGGTGATAATCAGTGAAGACAAATAAGTATGTTGAAGAATTAAAAGCTAAGTCTCCTGCTGAATTGAATGAAGCCCTGGTTGAGGCTAAGAAGGAACTGTTTAACCTGAGATTCCAGAACGCTACAAATCAGTTAGACAATACCAGCAGAATCAAGGAAGTTCGCAAAAATATTGCCAGAATTCAGACCGTTATCACTGAGAAGGCAAATGTTGCTAATAACTGATTGGCACATCTGAGGAAGGAGAACTGTAATGGAAGAAAGAAATCTGAGAAAAACCCGTACAGGCAAAGTTGTCAGTGATAAGATGGATAAGACTATCGTGGTTGCAGTTGAGAACCATGTAAAGCATCCGCTGTATGGTAAGATTGTAAAGAAGACTTACAAGTTAAAGGCTCATGACGAAGAGAACACCTGTAAGGTTGGTGACACTGTTCGTGTAATGGAAACCAGACCGCTGTCCAAGGACAAGAGATGGAGACTGGTAGAAGTTATTGAGCGTGCGAAGTAATTACTGGCAACGAAAGGAGTATTGATATGATTCAGCAGGAAACCAGATTAAAGGTTGCCGACAATACCGGTGCGAAAGAATTACTTTGTATCCGTGTTATGGGCGGTTCAACCAGAAGATATGCAAATATTGGTGATGTAATCGTAGCCTCCGTTAAAGATGCAACACCCGGTGGTGTTGTAAAGAAGGGCGACGTTGTAAAGGCTGTAGTCGTACGTACCGTAAAGGAAACCCGTCGTAAGGACGGTTCCTACATTCGTTTCGACGAGAACGCAGCTGTTATCATCAGGGAGGATAAAACCCCCAGAGGAACCCGTATTTTTGGACCGGTAGCAAGAGAGCTGAGAGATAAGCAGTTCATGAAGATCGTCTCCCTGGCACCGGAAGTATTATAAGGAGGTCTTCCCAATGGCAAGTAAGATTAAGAAGGGCGATACCGTAAAGGTTATCGCTGGTAAGGATAAGGATAAAGAGGGTAAGGTTATCGCTGTAAACCAGAAGAAGAACACCGTTCTTGTAGAGGGTGTAAACATGGTTACAAAGCACACCAAGCCCAGCGCACAGAACCAGAATGGTGGTATTATCCAGAAGGAAGCTCCTATCCATGCATCCAACGTTATGTACAGCGCTAAGGGCGAAGCAGTTCGCGTAGGTTTTGCTGTAAAGGATGGCAAGAAGGTTCGTATCAACAAGAAAAACGGCGAGGTTATCGACTAATTTGGAGAGGAGGTTCTGGCATGAACAGAATGAAAGAGATGTATACCAACGAGATCGTTGATGCAATGATCAAGAAGTTTGGTTATAAGAATATCATGGAAGTGCCGAAGTTAGACAAGATCGTTGTCAACATGGGCGTAGGCGAAGCTAAGGAAAATGCCAAGGTTCTGGAAGAAGCAGTGAAGGAACTGGAAACCATTACCGGCCAGAAAGTCGTTACCACAAAGGCACGCAAGTCCGTTGCTAACTTTAAGATCCGTGAAGGTATGCCGATTGGTTGTAAGGTTACTCTGAGAGGCGACAAGATGTACGAGTTCGCTGATCGTCTGATTAACCTGTCACTGCCCCGTGTACGTGACTTCCGTGGTGTAAACCCGAACGCATTTGACGGAAGAGGAAACTACGCTCTGGGTATCAAGGAGCAGCTGATTTTCCCCGAAATCGAGTACGATAAGGTTACAAAGGTTCGCGGTATGGATATCATCTTCGTTACCACCGCTAAGACCGATGAAGAGGCACGCGAGTTACTGAGATTATTCAATATGCCTTTTGCAAAATAATCGTTTTGTTTATAGATTAGGAGGAAATATAACATGGCTAAGACTTCCATGAAGATCAAGCAGCAGCGTCCGCAGAAGTTCTCTACCAGAGAGTATACCCGTTGCCGGATTTGCGGTCGTCCTCATTCCGTATTAAGAAAGTATGGTATCTGCAGAATTTGTTTCCGTGAGATGGCATACAAGGGAGAAATCCCGGGCGTGAAGAAGGCCAGCTGGTAAAGAGTAGAGTTTCGAAAGGAGGACACGAAAATGACTATGAGCGATCCTATTGCAGATATGCTGACAAGAATTCGTAATGCAAATACTGCAAAACACGATACAGTAGATGTTCCTGCATCCAAGATGAAGATTTCTATCGCAAACATCCTGGTTGACGAAGGATATATTGAGAAGTATGATCTGGTTGATGACGGTGCGTTCCAGACTATCCACATTACCCTGAAGTATGGTAAGGATAAGAACGAAAAGGTTATCACCGGTATTAAGAGAATCTCCAAGCCGGGTCTGCGTGTATACGCAAACGCTGAGGAGATGCCGAAGGTTCTGGATGGTCTGGGAACTGCAATTGTTTCCACCAACAAGGGCGTTATCACCGACAAGGAAGCTAGAAAGCAGAACGTCGGCGGCGAAATCATTGCTTACATTTGGTAATCAACACTTATTTTAAGGAGGTACGGGCATGTCACGTATTGGAAGAATGCCAATCGCGATTCCTGCAGGCGTAACTGTAGAAGTTGCAGAAAATAATAAAGTGACTGTAAAAGGTCCCAAGGGAACTCTGGAAAGAGTACTTCCCTCTGAGATGGACATTAAGGTAGAAGGTGAAACTGTAGTTGTTTCCAGACCGAACGATCTGAAGAAGATGAAGTCTCTGCATGGTCTGACCAGAACACTGATCAACAACATGGTGATCGGTGTTACTCAGGGCTTTGAGAAGGTTCTGGAAGTCAACGGTGTTGGTTACAGAGCAGCAAAGCAGGGTAAGATCTTAAACCTTTCCTTAGGCTATTCTCATCCGGTAGAAATGGAAGATCCGGAAGGTCTGGAAGTTGTAGTAGAAGGCCAGAACAAGATCATTGTCAAGGGTATTGACAAGGAGAAGGTTGGTCAGTACGCATCCGAGATCCGCGACAAGAGACGCCCTGAGCCGTATAAGGGCAAGGGTATCAAGTACGCTGATGAGACCATCAGACGTAAGGTTGGTAAGACCGGTAAGAAATAATTAAGGAGAGGAGAGAATAAAGATGGTTAGTAAAGTATCCAGAAGCACAGTTCGTGCAGAAAAGCACAGAAGATTACGCAGAAACCTGAACGGAACAGCTGAAAGACCTCGTCTGGCTGTTTTCAGAAGCAACAATCATATGTATGCACAGATCATTGACGATACCAAGGGTGTAACTCTGGTATCAGCCTCTACCCTCCAGAAAGATGTGAAGGCTGAGCTGGAAAAGACAAACAACGTAGCAGCAGCTGCTTACCTGGGAACCGTTATCGGTAAGAAGGCAGTAGAAGCTGGCATCAAGGAAGTTGTCTTTGACAGAGGCGGATTCATTTATCAGGGTAAGATCCAGGCACTGGCTGACGCAGCAAGAGAAGCTGGTCTGGAATTCTAATAGGAGGTAGAACATGAAACGTACAATCATTGATGCTGGTCAGTATGAATTAGAAGATAAAGTAGTATCAATCAAGCGCGTATCCAAGACTGTAAAGGGCGGCCGCAACATGCGGTTCTCCGCTCTGGTCGTTGTTGGTGACAAGAACGGTCATGTAGGTGCAGGTGTTGGTAAGGCAGCCGAGATTCCGGAAGCTATCCGCAAGGGTAAGGAAGCAGCTGTTAAGAGCCTGGTTGAGGTTAATTTCGATGAGAACGGTAGCGTAAATCATGACTTCATCGGTAAGTTCGGCAGCGCAAGCGTACTGCTGAAGAAGTCCGCAGAAGGTACTGGTATCATCGCTGGCGGTCCTGCACGTACCGTGCTGGAGCTGGCAGGCTACACCAATATCCGTACCAAGTCTCTGGGTTCCAACAATAAGCAGAATGTTGTTCAGGCTACAATCGAAGGTCTGAAGAGCATGAAGACTCCTGAGGCTGTTGCTAAGTTACGTGGTAAGACCGTAGAAGAAATCTTAGGTTAAGGAGGAGCGAAATCATGGCAGCAACATTAAAAGTAACACTGGTTAAGTCTCCCATCGGTGCAGTTCCGAAGAACCGTAAGACTGTAGAGGCTATGGGTCTGACAAAGTTACACAAGACTGTTGAATTACCGGACAACGCAGCTGTTAGAGGCATGATCCGTCAGGTAAATCACATGGTTAAAGTGGAAGAAGTTGAAGCATAAAAAGGTAGGAGGTGCAGCTATGGAATTATCTAATTTAAATCCTGCTGAGGGTTCTGTACAGAACGATAACTTCAGAAGAGGCCGTGGTCACGGTTCAGGAAATGGTAAGACAGCCGGTTACGGACACAAGGGTCAGAAGGCTCGTTCCGGAGCTCCAAGACCAGGTTTCGAAGGTGGTCAGATGCCATTATATAGAAGATTGCCTAAGAGAGGTTTCACAAACAGAAATACTCTTGAAATCGTAGGCATCAACGTAAGCGCTCTTGAGCGTTTCGAGAATGGTGCTGAGGTAACTGTTGAGACATTAGTTGAGACAGGTATCGTTAAGAATCCTAGGGATGGCGTTAAGATTCTTGGCGGCGGTGAACTGACCAAGAAGCTGACCGTTAAGGTTGATGCATACAGTGAAGGTGCAAAGGCTAAGATCGAAGCTGTTGGTGGAACTGCAGAGGAGATCTGAGAATGTTTAAGACATTCATGAACGCGTTACAGATCAAAGAGGTAAGAAGAAAACTTCTTTACACGTTGATGATGCTCGTTGTTGTTCGTTTCGGGTCTACCCTGCCGGTTCCCGGAACGGACGCAACCGTTCTTTCATCTATGATGAATTCATCAGAAGGTATTTTCGGATTCTTCAATTCGATTACCGGTGGTTCCTTTGAATCATTCTCTGTATTCGCGTTGAGCATCACACCGTATATTACATCGTCGATTATCGTGCAGCTTTTGACAATCGCGATCCCGAAGCTCGAAGAGATGCAGAAGGATGGCGAGGAAGGCCGCAAGAAGATCGCGGAGATCACCAGATATCTGACGATCGCTCTGGCATTGATCGAGTCTATCGCTATGGCAGTAGGCTTCGGTGCACAGGGTCTGCTTGTTCATTATACCTGGTACAATGTACTTGTAGCTGTGATCGCATTGACAGCTGGTAGTGCAGTCCTGATGTGGATCGGTGAGAGAATTACAGAAAACGGTGTGGGCAACGGTATCTCCATTGTCCTGCTGATCAACATTCTGTCTCGTATTCCGCAGGATTTCGCTGTTATTCATGAGCGTTTTATCAAAGGTAAGAGCACCGCAATGATTCTTGTAACCGTTGTTCTGGTCGCTCTGATCCTGTTACTGATCGTAGGTTTTGTAGTGCTGTTAAACGGCGGTGAGCGCCGTATCCCTGTGCAGTATGCGCAGAAGGTTCAGGGACGCAGAAGCGTTGGCGGACAGAGCTCCAACATTCCGCTTCGTGTCAATACAGCCGGAGTTATCCCGGTCATCTTTGCATCGTCCATTATGTCCTTCCCGCTTGTCATTGCACAGTTCTTTAATGTAGATTACTCCTCCGTTGGAGGCAAGATTCTGCTGGCACTGAATACCTCGAACTGGTGCAGAGTATCCACTCCCTGGTATTCCCTGGGAATGATTCTTTATATTGTTTTGATCATCGCGTTTGCTTACTATTATACTTATATTACTTTTAACCCGATGGAAGTAGCAAACAACATGAAGAAACAGGGCGGATTTATTCCGGGTATTCGTCCCGGCAAGCCCACATCAGATTACTTGCAGAAGATCCTGCATTACATCATCTTTATCGGTGCGGTTGGTCTGACTCTGATCTGTCTGATCCCGATCGTGTTCAGCGGATTGATGAACATGAGCAGCCTGTCCTTCACCGGAACTTCGATGATCATCGTAGTCAGTGTTATTCTGGAAACGATGAAGGCAATCGAGTCTCAGATGATGGTGCGCAATTATAAGGGCTTCCTGAACAACTGATGTTAAATAGTCCGAGCAGAGAGCGGATGGGGAGGGAGACCTGCCTATCCGCAATTTCTGCTCTTAAAGGTAAAAGTTTTGATGGCCGCAGTAGCGACAGAAGGTGAGGAACCAATGAAGATTATCATGTTAGGAGCGCCGGGTGCCGGTAAGGGAACTCAGGCGAAGAAAATTGCAGAAAAGTTCCAGATTCCGCACATCTCCACCGGAGATATTTTCCGTGCAAACATCAAGGCCGGAACAGAGCTGGGAAAGAAAGCGAAAGAATACATGGATCAGGGACAGCTGGTACCGGATGAACTGACCGTAGGTCTTCTGATGGACCGTGTAGCACAGGATGACTGCGCAAACGGTTATGTACTGGATGGATTCCCCCGCACGATTCCTCAGGCAGAATGCCTGGACAAAGCACTGGGTGCACACGTTGATTATGCAATCAATGTAGAAGTACCGGATGAGAACATCGTAAAGCGTATGTCCGGCAGAAGAGCTTGCCTGAACTGTGGTGCAACTTACCACATCGTACACATTCCTCCGAAGAAAGAGGGCATTTGTGATACCTGTGGTTCCGCCCTGGTACTGCGTGACGACGATAAGCCCGAAACCGTGCAGAAGCGTCTGAATGTATACCACGATCAGACTCAGCCGCTGATTGACTACTATAGCAAGCAGGGCGTTCTGAGAGAAGTAGACGGAACTCAGGATATGGAAGACGTATTTGCTGACATTGTAAAAGTTCTGGCGTAAAAAGAAAGAGGCAATGAAATGGCAGTAACCATCAAATCGGAACCTGAAATTGAAAAAATGAGAGAGGCATGCCGGCTGATCGCGATCGTTCACGATGAGCTGGGCAAAGCCCTTCATCCGGGTATGAGTACCTGGGAAATCGACCATATGGGAGAAGAGATGATTCGCAGCTTTGGATGCATTCCGAATTTCCTGAACTACAATGGCTATCCCGCATCGATCTGTGTTTCTGTGAACAACGAAGTCGTTCACGGAATCCCCAGCAAGAAGCGGATCATTCAGGAAGGTGACATCGTCAGCCTGGATGCAGGCCTGATTTATCAGGGATATCATTCGGATGCAGCAAGAACGCATGCAGTCGGTGAGATTTCCAAAGAAGCAAGACAGCTGATCGATGTGACCAGACAGAGCTTCTTCGAAGGTATCAAGTATGCGAAGGCCGGCAATCATCTGCATGATATTTCCGCAGCGATCCAGGCATATGCAGAGAGCTACGGATATGGAGTTGTAAGAGAGCTGACCGGTCACGGAATCGGAAGACATCTTCACGAAGATCCCGCAATCCCGAACTTCAAGCCGGTGGGAAGAGGCATCAAGCTGCGTCCCGGTATGACACTGGCAATCGAGCCCATGATCAACATGGGTCGTCCGGATGTTGAGTGGCTGGATGATGACTGGACGGTAGTTACCGCTGATGGCAGTCTTTCCGCACACTACGAAAACACCATTCTGATCACAGAAGGTGAGCCGGAAATTCTGACTCTGAAAAAAGCTTAATCCCCATAACGAACAGGAGGTTTTGTTACGTGTCTAAGACAGATGTTATTGAAATCGAAGGTAAGGTAGTAGAGAAGCTGCCGAATGCCATGTTTAAAGTCGAACTGGAAAATGGTCACATCGTGCTGGCGCACATCAGTGGAAAGCTGAGAATGAACTACATTCGAATTCTTCCCGGTGACAAAGTTACACTGGAGATGTCTCCCTATGATTTATCTAAGGGCAGAATCATCTGGCGTGATAAATAAATAAAGAAAGATCAAGAAAAAAGATCAAAAAAATAATAAAAAGAGTATTGACGGGGGCAGGGTCTGATGTTATACTGTTATGCGGACTTTTTTGTAACCCGTTGTCTAGCACAGATTACTTTGCTCGTAGAGGGCATAAGATCGGAAAGGAGAATGCAAGATGAAGGTTCGGTCTTCTGTTAAGCCTATGTGCGAAAAGTGCAAGGTTATCAAGAGAAAAGGGCGTATCATGGTTATCTGTGAGAATCCCAAGCACAAGCAAAGACAGGGCTGATAACAGTCAGAGTCAAAAAAATAATGTAAGGAGGAGCAAAACACAATGGCTCGTATTTCAGGTGTTGATTTACCCAGAGAAAAGCGCGTGGAGATTGGTTTAACCTATATCTACGGCATCGGTAGAACAAGCGCAACCCGTATTCTGGCCGAAGCAAAGGTAGATCCTAACACTCGTTGTAAGGATCTGACCGATGAAGAAGTTGGCCGTATCCGTGATGTCATCGACGAAACTCAGCTTGTAGAAGGTGATCTTCGTAGAGAAATCGCTATGAACATCAAGAGATTACAGGAAATCGGTTGCTACCGTGGTATTCGTCATCGTAAGGGCCTGCCGGTTCGTGGTCAGAAGACAAAGACCAATGCAAGAACCTGCAAGGGACCTCGTAAGACAGTTGCGAATAAGAAGAAATAATCAACCTGAGACATTTTTGTTCTCTGGTGGTCTCTTATATAATTAGTATATAAAGAGTACCGTCTTCTTATAAGCTTGATTTGCATTTTGGTGAGCGAAAAGCTCGAAAAATATTCAGAAAGGAACCCATAAGGGAGGTTAGTTTTAGTATGGCTAAGAAAGTAGCAGCAGCAAAGAAAACTGCAGCAAAAAAGCGTGTAAAGAAAAACGTTGAACACGGACAGGCACACATTCAGTCATCTTTTAACAATACTATCGTAACGTTAACCGATAACCAGGGTAATGCTTTATCTTGGGCTAGTGCGGGCGGTCTGGGCTTTAGAGGTTCAAGAAAATCTACTCCTTATGCAGCACAGATGGCAGCGGAGACAGCTACCAAGGCAGCTCTTGTGCACGGCTTAAAGACAGTAGATGTTATGGTAAAGGGTCCTGGTTCAGGACGTGAGGCAGCAATTCGTGCTCTTCAGGCATGTGGTCTGGAGGTTACCAGCATTCGTGACGTAACACCCGTTCCTCACAACGGTTGTCGTCCGCCGAAGCGTAGAAGAGTCTGATAGGAGGTAGAAATTCGTGGCAGTTAATAGAGTTCCGGTTCTTAAAAGATGCAGATCTTTAGGCATGGATCCCATGTATCTGGGAATTGATAAGAAGTCTAACAGAGAACTGAAGAGAGCAAACAGAAAGATGAGCGAGTATGCTCTGCAGCTCCGCGAGAAGCAGAAGGCAAAGTTCATCTACGGTGTTTTGGAAAAGCCTTTTAGAAATTACTATAAGAAAGCCGAGAGAATGAAGGGTCAGACCGGTGAAAACCTGATGACTCTGTTGGAGTGCCGTTTAGACAACGTTATCTTCCGCCTTGGCTTTGCCAGAACCAGAATGGAAGCAAGACAGATCGTTGACCACAAGCACGTTTTAGTAAACGGCAAGTGCGTAAACATTCCCTCTTACCTGGTTAAGGCTGGAGATACCATTGAGATTAAGGAAAAGGTAAAGGATTCCCAGAGATATAAGGATATCCTTGCTACTACCGGTGCAAGACTTGTTCCGGAATGGTTAGAGTCCAATCAGGAAGCACTGAGCGGTGTTGTTAAGGAAGTTCCTGCAAGATCCGCTATCGATGTTCCTGTTGACGAGATGCTGATCGTCGAGTTGTACTCCAAGTAATCTCTGACGAGTAGCAGCTAGGCCGAACCCAAAGGAGGGCATTCGCGTGTTCGATTTTGAAAAACCGAAAATTAAGATCGTAGAGATGTCAGATGACAAGAGATACGGCAGATTTGTGGTAGAGCCTCTGGAAAGAGGATATGGTACGACTCTGGGTAACTCCCTGAGAAGAATCATGCTCTCCTCTCTGCCGGGTGCTGCTGTCAGTCAGATTAAGATTGATGGTGTGCTGCATGAGTTCAGTTCGATTCCTGGTGTAAAGGAAGATGTAACTGAGATCATCATGAACGTGAAGAGTCTGGCAATCAAGAACAACAGTGAAACCAATGAAGCAAAGACTGCTTACATTGAGTTCGAGGGAGAAGGTGTCGTTACCGCTGCTGATATTCAGGCAGATCCGGATATCGAGATTATGAATCCCGATCAGGTAATCGCCCACCTGAGCGGCGGCGCAGACTGCAAGCTGTACATGGAGCTGACCATCACAAAGGGACGCGGCTATGTAGGAGCTGATCGTAATAAGAGCGATGATCTGCCGATCGGCGTGATCGCTGTAGATTCTATTTACACTCCAATCGAGCGTGTAAACCTGCTGGTTGAGAACACTCGTGTTGGTCAGATCACTGATTTTGACAAGCTTACATTGGATGTATATACGAATGGTACTATCGCTCCGGACGAAGCAGTCAGCCTGGCAGCAAAGGTGCTGAGCGAGCATCTGAACCTGTTCATTGACCTGTCTGAGAATGCCAGAAAAGTAGACGTCATGGTAGAGAAGCAGGACAATGAAAAAGAAAAAGTAATGGAAATGAACATCGACGAGTTGGAACTGTCTGTACGTTCTTACAACTGTCTGAAGAGAGCTGGTATCAATACAGTCGAAGAGCTGTGTAACCGCACCTCTGAGGATATGATGAAGGTTCGTAATCTGGGACGTAAGTCTCTGGAAGAAGTTTTGGCAAAGTTGAATGATCTGGGACTTCATTTGAGCCCCAGTGAAGAATAAGCACGGAGGTGAATCAGAGCAATGGCAAAGTATAGAAAGCTGGGCAGAACATCCAGCCAGAGAAAAGCTCTGTTAAGAGGACAGGTTACTGAGCTGTTATACCACGGCAAGATTGTAACCACCGAGGCTAGAGCAAAAGAAGTTAAGAAGATTGCAGAGGGTCTGATTGCACTTGCTGTCAAGGAAAAGGATAATTACGAGACTGTTACCGTTACCGCTAAGGTTGCTCGTAAGGATAAAGATGGCAAGAATGTAAAGGAAGTTGTAGACGGCAAGAAGGTTACCGTATACGATGAAGTAGAGAAGACCATCAAGAAGGACAATCCTTCCAGACTGCATGCAAGAAGACAGATGCTGAAGGTTCTGTATAATGTTACAGAAGTTCCGGCTGAAGCAGCAGGCAAGAAGAAGAACACCAAGAGCGTAAATATGCCGAACAAGCTGTTTGACGAGATCGCTCCCAAGTACGCAGGTCGTAACGGCGGTTACACCAGAATCGTAAAGATTGCACAGCGTAAGGGTGATGGTGCTCTGGAAGTTGTATTAGAGCTGGTATAATCCGGTTATACGAAGTGAAATGGGGGCGAGCCACTGCGGCGCAGCCCCTTTTTTGCTTTATAGGAAATTGCGTCGCATTTCCTATAAAGCAAAAAGCGCTCCGCGGGATGCGCACTCGCGCGAAGAAGAAATAGGTCGCAAGCGACCGCGCTCGGCGCGAGAATGTGCCTTGGCACATTCTTTTTTACTATCTGAAAAGAGCAAGATAAGAACTGGAGATGAGTATGGGGATTATCAAGACAGCTAAGCTGGTGTATGAATATTTCAGACTGAATGATGAGGGAGAACCGGAGGAGCAGGTACGCGCCATTGACGGCGTGGATCTGGAGATCGAGAAGGGCTCCTTTGTTGCGGTTCTGGGTCACAACGGTTCCGGAAAATCCACGCTGGCGAAGCATATCAATGCCTTGCTGACGCCCACAGAAGGGACAGTCTGGGTGGAAAATATCGACACAAAAGACGAAGATCGTCTCTGGGATGTGCGCAAGAGCGCCGGTATGGTCTTTCAGAATCCGGACAATCAGATCATCGGAAATGTCGTGGAGGAAGATGTGGGCTTCGGTCCGGAAAACATCGGCGTTCCGACCGAGGAGATCTGGGAGCGCGTCAATCGAAGCCTGGAAGCTGTTGGAATGACTGCTTATCGCTATCATTCGCCCAATCGCCTTTCCGGCGGTCAGAAGCAGCGTGTGGCGATTGCTGGTGTTATGGCGATGAAGCCGGACTGTATCATTATGGATGAGCCGACTGCGATGTTAGATCCAAACGGTCGTGACGAAGTAATGCGCACGGTTCATGAGCTGAACCGGGAGGAAGGTATCACGGTCGTTCTGATCACCCACTATATGAGCGAAGTGACGGACGCAGATCGCGTGATCGTCATGGATGACGGGCATATTGTGATGGATGGAACGCCGCGGGAGATTTTCTCCAGAGTGGATGAACTGAAACAGTACCGGATGGACGTTCCACAGGCGACGGAGCTGGCATATGAACTGAAAAAGGCTGGGATTCCGCTTCCAGATGGAATCTTGACGCCGGAGGAATTCGTGGAGGCATTATGTCAATACAAATCAAAAATCTGAGCGCGGTATACGGACCGGACACACCGGATGAGATGCATGCGCTGAAAAATGTCAACCTGACAATTCCGGACGGGCAGTTCATTGGACTTGCCGGACATACCGGTTCCGGAAAATCGACACTGATCCAGCATTTGAACGGGCTGATCCGCCCGACAGAGGGCGAGATCCTCTACAATGGAGAAAATATTTATGCAGAGGGGTACTCCCTGCGAGACTTGCGAACGAAGGTTGGCCTTGTCTTTCAGTATCCGGAGCATCAGCTTTTCGAGGTGGATGTGCTGACGGATGTATGCTTCGGTCCGAAAAATCAGGGCTTGTCCCCGGAAGAAGCAAAGCAGCGGGCCAAAGAAGCACTGACACAGGTGGGTCTGGATGAGTCTTATTATACGAAGTCCCCGTTTGAATTATCCGGCGGTCAGAAGCGCCGTGTGGCGATCGCGGGTGTGCTTGCGATGAATCCGGAGGTGTTGATTCTGGATGAGCCGACTGCGGGACTCGACCCCATGGGGCGGGACGAGATCCTGGGCGAGCTGCGCAAATTGCACGAGGAGCGCCATCTCACGATTCTTCTCGTGTCACACAGTATGGAAGATCTGGGAGAATATGCAGAGCGCATTATCGTCATGAACCACGGTGAAGTCGCTTTTGACGGAACACCGCGGGAAGTATTTTCCCACTATCAGGAATTGAAGCAGATTGGGCTGGCAGCTCCGCAGGTGACGGACATCATGCATCAGCTGAAAGAGAAAGGCTTTGCAGTCGATGAATCCATCACTTCCCTGCGGGAAGCCAAAGAGGAGATTTTGCGGGCATTGGGCCGCTGAGGAAAAAGATGTTTCGAGAAATAACAATAGGACAATATTATGCAGCGGATTCCTGGATTCATCGCTTAGACCCGCGCACAAAGCTGGCAGGAACGATGCTGTTTATCATCAGTCTGTTTTTTGCAAAAGGCGTATTTTGTTACTTATTAGCCGTGCTGTTTCTGGCGGCTGCTGTACGGACGTCCACTGTACCGCTTTCTTACATGCTGCGCGGTCTGAAGGGCATTCTGATCCTGCTTCTGTTCTCCGTCGGCTTTAACCTGTTTTTGACGGCGGGAACACCATTGATCCAGATCGGAAAAGTGCAGATCACCGTGGAAGGCCTAAAAATGGCAATCTACATGACGGTGCGTCTTGTGCTTCTCATCACCGGTGCGAGCCTGATGACATTGACGACGACACCGAATGATCTGACGGATGGTCTGGAAAAAGGACTGGGATTCTTGAAGAAAATCCACATTCCGGTGCATGAGATGGCGATGATTATGTCGATTGCGCTGCGTTTTATCCCAATTCTTGTGGAAGAAACCGATAAGATCATGAAAGCACAGATGGCGCGCGGTGCGGATTTTGAGAGCGGAAAGCTGATTCAGAAGATCAAGAATATGGTGCCACTGTTGGTGCCGCTGTTTATCTCGACGTTCCGACGGGCATCGGATCTGGCGCTGGCGATGGAAGCCAGATGCTATCACGGCGGAGAAGGTCGTACCAAAATGAAGCCTCTGCATTACACAAAGGCAGATCATCAGGCATATGGAATGCTGTTCGGAATGCTGGGGATCATGCTGATTCTGCGCTATACCGTTCCGTGGCTGGCATAAAGACGGGACAGGAAGAAAGGATGCATACATGAAACGGGTAGAACTGACAGTTTCCTATGATGGGACAAATTATTGTGGATGGCAGGTGCAGCCGAACGGAACGGCTGTGGAAGCAGTCCTGAACAAGCATCTGTCCACTTTGCTGAAAGAGGACATTCAGGTGATCGGCGCCAGCCGCACCGATTCCGGAGTGCATGCGCTGGGTAACCGCGCGGTGTTTGACACGGAAACGCGGATTCCGGCAGAAAAGATCTGCTTTGCGCTGAATCAGCGTTTGCCGGAGGACATTTCCGTTCAAAGCTCCAGAGAAGTCCCACCTAACTTTCATCCGAGACGGCAGAACAGCACAAAGACATATCGCTATCGCATTCTGAACCGTCGGATGCCAATTCCCACCGAGCGTAATTATACTTATTTTGTGTATTATCCGTTAAATGTGGAAAACATGCAGAAGGCAGCGTCCTATCTGGTGGGAAAGCATGATTTCGCCAGTTTTTGTTCCGCCCACGCACAGGTAAAGGACACCGTGCGGGAAGTGTACTCCATTACGGTGGAAAAGGTTGGGGAAGAAATCGTTATTACCGTGACCGGCGGTGGATTTCTCTATAATATGGTGCGCATTATTGTGGGAACACTGGTGAAAGTCGGACTTGGTGTCTATGCACCGGAGCACGTAAAAGACATTTTGGAGGCACGGGATCGCAATGCGGCGGGCCCCAAAGCCCCGGCGCAGGGACTGATGCTGGTCGGAATCGAATATGAGGCAGATAAAACGCAAAAAAACGGCGAAAAAGCGTGATTTATTTGAAAATATTTGTTGACACAGCGTGTGGTTTTGTACTATAATATGAAAGCTGATGTGTATATCAGCTATTTTTATGATGTAATAAAATGTGAGGCCAAAGCCCCGGCCGATCATTTTCATAGACCGTTCAGGCGGACGGAATCGGGTGCGGATCTGATTCCTTTCCGGAGATGCTGTTCTTCTCAAACAGTTTTGCTGGATGGACTACACCCAACGCGGTTCGGACATGCCGCCGGTGGTGGTTACAGATTGTGAATTTGATTAAGGAGGTCGTACTATGACTACATTCATGGCTAACCCTGATAAGGTTGAAAGAAAGTGGTATGTTGTTGATGCTGACGGTTTAACATTAGGTCGTCTGGCTTCTGAAGTAGCTAAGATTTTAAGAGGTAAGAACAAGCCTGTTTTCACTCCTCATGTTGATACTGGTGATTATGTTATCGTTGTAAACGCTGACAAGATCCATGTAACTGGTAAGAAGTTACACCAGAAGGTTTACTATCGTCATTCCGATTACGTTGGTGGTCTGAAGTCCTGCACTCTGAAGGAACTGATGGAAAAGCATCCTACCGCTGCTGTTGAGTACGCAGTAAAGGGCATGCTGCCGAAGGGACCTCTGGGAAGACAGATGTTTACCAAGCTTCATGTATATGCTGGTCCGGATCATAAGCACGCAGCACAGAAGCCTGAAGTAATCACATTTTAATCGGGTGAAAGGAGAGAATAACCATGGCTAAGGCAAGTTTTTATGGAACTGGTAGAAGAAAAAAGAGCGTTGCAAGAGTATATCTGACACCCGGTACCGGCGTGATCACCGTTAATAAGAGAAGCATCGACGAGTATTTTGGTCTGGAGACCTTGAAGGTTGTTGTTCGTCAGCCTCTGACTCTGACTGAGACCGTTGATAAGTTCGACGTAAACGTAACCGTTCGCGGTGGTGGATTTACCGGCCAGGCTGGTGCTATCCGTCACGGCATTTCCAGAGCTCTGCTGCAGGCAGATCCTGAGTATCGTGGAGCACTGAAGAAGGCTGGTTTCCTGACAAGAGATCCTCGTATGAAGGAAAGAAAGAAGCCGGGTCTCAAAGCAGCTCGTCGCGCTCCGCAGTTCAGCAAGCGATAATCGACTGCTCAGACTATATCAAAATGGTTCA
>CAKQHB010000011.1 GCA_934234215.1 uncultured Cuneatibacter sp. | reverse complement strand
TAGACGAGGACTACAAAAAGCGTGGAGGCCGCAAGCACAAGTAAATGTTTTTTTGAAGCCGGGGTGATGATTCACTCCGGCTTTTGTGCGGATCGGAGTGGAGTGGAGACTTCTCCAACAAGCAGGGCTTTCGTGACACGAAAGCCCTGCTTGCAGAAGACTTGCGGCTTATGAGAAGTCGGCATTTTTTGTTTACTCTTAAAGCGTGTTGTGCTATAATGTCAATAGAGTTTTTTGATGGCTTGGAAACCACTTAGAAAGATAGAAGGCGAGGAAAAAATGGCAGTATCGTACAACAGACTATTCAAACTCATGATCGACAGAAGAATGCGTAAAAAAGATTTGTGTGAGCTTGCCGGTGTGAGCACAAGCACTATGAGCAAGATGGGGCGGGACGAGATCGTTTCGCTGGAAGTCATTGATCGAATTTGTCAGAAATTGAATTGTAATGTCGAGGAGGTTCTTGAAATTCTGCCTGATAGTCCTGATAACGGGACATCAAAAAATGTAAAATAAAGACTGAGAACAAAGGCGGGTGAGCAATTTGAAGATTCTTGACAATATTACCAGTACGGTCAGGGATGATCTGCGAGTGGAAATCAAAAAGGGAAGCAAGGTGTCAATAGCGGCAGCCTGCTTTTCGATGTATGCGTATAAAGAGCTGAAGAAGCAGTTGGAATCTGTGGACGAGTTTCGTTTTATCTTCACATCGCCCACCTTTGTCAAAGAGAAAGCGGAAAAGCAGAAACGAGAATTCTATATTCCCCGTCTTTCCCGAGAGACCAGCCTATACGGTACAGAGTTTGAAATCAAGCTGCGCAATGAGATGACCCAGCGAGCTATCGCAAAAGAGTGTGCTGACTGGATCAGAAAGAAAGCGAAATTCAAATCAAACACAACCGGCGAAAACATGGCTGGCTTTATGACTGTGGATTCTAAAACAGCACAAACGGCCTATATGCCAATCAATGGGTTTACGACGGTGGACATCGGCTGTGAGCGTGGCAATAACAGCTACAATATGGTCAACTGCATGGAAGCTCCGTTCGCCCAGCAATATATGCAGCTTTTTGATGGATTGTGGAATGATCGTGAAAAGATGCAGGATGTCACGGACATGGTTTTGGAAAACATCAGCACGGCCTATGCGGAAAATTCTCCGGAGTTCATCTATTTTATGACCTTGTATCATGTGTTCAGTGAATTTCTGGATGATATCTCTGAAGATGAACTGCCGAACGAGGCTACTGGTTTCAAGCAGAGCAAAATCTGGAGTATGCTGTACGATTTCCAGCGGGATGCCGTGCTTGCCATCATCAACAAATTGGAAAAGTATAACGGCTGCATCCTTGCTGATAGCGTCGGTCTTGGTAAAACATTCACTGCGTTGGCAGTTGTAAAGTATTACGAAAATAGAAACAAGTCGGTGCTGGTGCTTTGCCCGAAAAAGCTGGCTGAAAACTGGAATACATACAAGGACAACTATGTCAATAACCCGATTGCATCGGACAGGTTGAACTACGATGTTTTGTTCCATACGGACCTTTCCCGCAATGTCGGACAGTCCAATGGTCTTGACCTGAATCGCCTGAACTGGGGCAACTATGATCTTGTGGTGATTGATGAATCGCACAACTTCCGCAACGGTATTGGTACGCACAGCAAGACACAGGATAACCGTTATCAGTGTCTGATGGATAAGGTGATCCGTTCCGGAGTAAAAACCAAAGTTTTGATGCTCTCTGCAACGCCAGTCAATAACCGTTTTGTTGATTTGAAGAACCAACTTGCCCTTGCCTATGAGGGTAATTCGGAATTCCTTGACGAGCGGCTGAATACATCTAAAAACGTGGAGGATATTTTCAAGCAGGCGCAAAAGGCGTTCAATGCATGGAGCAAACTGCCTCAGGAGGAACGAACCACAGATGCGCTACTGCGCACATTGGATTTTGACTTTTTTGAGCTGTTGGACAGCGTGACCATTGCCCGCTCCCGTAAACATATTGAAAAATATTATGACACTAACGAAATTGGAAAATTTCCCGAACGGCTCAAGCCAATTTCCAAACGTCCCTGCCTGACGGATTTGAACAACGCCATCAACTATAACGAGATTTATGAGCAACTCATGCAGCTCTCTTTGTGTGTGTATGCGCCCTCCAATTACATTTTTTCCAGCAAGCTCCAGAAATATAAAGAGCTGACCCACAATAAGGGTGAGAACCTGACCCAGACAGGACGTGAGCAAGGTATCCGCCGCTTGATGAGCATCAACCTCTTGAAGCGTCTGGAAAGCTCCGTACATTCTTTCCAACTGACACTGACCCGAATCAAGGAACTGATCAATGGTACGATTCAGTCCATCAATCAGTTTGAGGCATACGGTCGGGCGGATTTGGACATGTACGATGCTGGTGGCGATGACTTTGATATAGATGATGAAAATTCGGATTTCTTCACCGTTGGCAAAAAGGTAAAAATCGACCTTGCGGATATGGACTGGAAGAGTTGGCGCACGGAGCTCAAACGAGATGCGGAGGTTCTGGAACTGCTGACCTTTATGGTTGCGGACATTACCCCGGAACATGATATCAAGTTGCAGGAACTGTTAAAGCTGGTGTCTGATAAAATCGAGCATCCCATCAATAATCAGAATAGGAAAGTCCTGATCTTCTCGGCGTTTTCTGATACGGCCGAGTATCTGTACGACCATGTCAGCGAGTATATCAAGAAGAACTATGGATTGAATACAGCGGTCATCACCGGCTCCATTGATGGAAAAACAACGATCAAAGGATTTCAGGCAACACTGAATAATGTGTTGACCTGCTTTTCACCTGTTTCCAAAGGTCGGGATGTTCTGATGCCGGGCAGCACCACCGAAATTGATGTGCTGATCGCAACGGACTGTATCTCAGAAGGTCAGAACTTGCAGGACTGCGATTATCTGATCAACTATGATATCCACTGGAATCCGGTTCGCATTATTCAGCGGTTTGGCCGTGTGGATCGTATCGGCAGTCGCAACCAGTACATTCAGCTTGTAAATTTCTGGCCGGACTTGACGCTGGATGAGTACATCAATTTGAAATCCCGTGTGGAGACCCGCATGAAAATCACTGTTATGACATCTACCGGTGATGATGACCTGATCAATCCGGAAGAAAAAGGTGATTTGGAATACCGCAAGGCGCAGCTCAAACGCTTACAGGAAGAAGTGGTTGATATTGAGGATATGTCCGATGGAATCTCCATTATGGATCTGGGGCTGAACGAATTCCGACTCGACTTATTGGACTACATAAAACGGAACGGAGACATGGACAAAAAGCCTCGTGGGCTTCATGCTGTGGTGCCTGCCACGGATGAACTGCCGGATGGTGTGATCTTTGTGCTGAAAAACATCAACAACAGTGTCAATGTGGATAACCGGAACCGCATCCATCCGTTCTACATGGTTTATATCGGAGTGGACGGTCAGATTATCTGCGATTACCTGAATCCGAAAAAGATGCTGGATGATATCCGCTTACTTTGCCGCGGAAAATCCGCACCGATCAAAGAGGCATACGAACGCTTTAACCGCGAAACGGATGATGGGCGGAATATGGCAGAGATGTCCGAGCTGCTGAGCGAAGCAATCAATTCCATCATTGATGTGAAAGAGGAAAGCGACATTGACAGTCTGTTCTCTGCCGGTGGAACATCCGCTTTGATGAGCAATATATCCGGGCTGGATGATTTTGAACTGATTTGCTTCCTTGTTGTGAAATGATTGTCTGGAGGTGAGATGCCATGCTGGGATTGCCGAAATCCACGGAGTTTAACAAGCGTATCCCCAAGCAGAAGTTTTATGAAAACATTGCTGTGACACCGGCCATGAAAAAAGCGTTCGTGGAGCAGATAAGGATCATCTACTGGCGCAATAAGATTGCTGCCACCACCCTGAATCTGGCTGCTGGCGAACAGGTGACAGAGATTGAGGTGTTCGAGGTTCGGTTATCTGCCCCGGATCTGGACGAAAGTGTGTTGCGCCAGATTGACCGGGAGATTCCGTATCACATTCTCTTTTTACTGGAATACGAGGGCAGGCATCGGGCTGCTATCGGTTACAAGGAAGCTGCGGAGGGGAAGACGGCTTTTAAGGTTGATCGTTATTATTATACAGAATGGCTCGAAGCGGATGAACTTCCGGTGCATCTGGATGGGCTTTCGCTGGATGCCGTGTATGAGAATTTTGTGCGGCAGATTGCGGGGACGGCTCTCGGTTCAGATGAATCCGCTACTCTGAAAGAAAGTGTAGAGCAGCAGAAGCAGCAAGAGCAACTGGAGAAGCAGATTGCGGCTTTGGAATCCAAAATCCGTAAGGAAAAACAGCCGAAGAAGAAATTCGAGTTGGTGCAAGTATTGAATACTTTGAAAAAGCAGTCGGAGGAGGTTTAGATGGTAACAGAAGCCGAGAAACAAACGTCAATATCAAATGAACACAAAGCAGTGCATTTACAGATGATTCAGGGCATTATAGAAAGAATGTCAACAACATCGGCATTATATAAAGGCTTTTCTGCAACGATTGTGACAGGAGTTTCCGCAATTTCTTTTGTTGACATAAATCCTTGGATTCTATTATTGGCCTTCGTTCCAGTAATATGTTTCTTCCTGATGGATGTGTATTATTTTAGACTGGAAAAGAAATATCGCATTCTATATGAGAAGGTCCGATTAGAGAAAGTTCCTGCTGACTTTTCAATGAATGCAAATTGTGCGAATAGTGAATTGTTAGATGCAAATGGTTCGTGGATACAATGCCTCAAATCTCCGAGCATCTGGATGTTTTATATACCGATTATCGCAATTGGCATGATAATCATAGGATTGAAATTTGGAGGAAAAATATAATTATGGCAAAACGACAAGTATTTTACAGCTTTCATTATGCAAACGATGTAATGAGAGTTCAGCAGATTAGGAATATTGGTATGGTCGAGGGCAACTCACCCGTATCTCCGAATGAATGGGAGCAGGTAAAAAGATCTGGCGATAGCGCAATAGAAAAGTGGATCGACGACAATATGAAATATAGATCCTGTGTTGTGGTTTTGATTGGTGAGGAAACCGCTTCACGCCCTTGGGTAAAGTATGAAATAAGAAAAGCGTGGTCAGATGGAAAGGGACTGCTTGGTATCTATATACATAATATTCGAGATCCAAGAACAGGGTGCTGCAGAAAAGGAAGTAATCCGTTTTCTCAATTTGAACTTAATGGTAAGAATTTCGCTGATATAGTTCCTTGCTATGATCCAAATCCGTGGAATGCCTATAATGACATTCGTAACAATCTCGAAAACTGGATTGAAAATGCTATAAGGATTCGGAACTCATACTAATAATGGAATATACCAACGATTCTATAAAAGGAGAACGATATGGACAAACTGAAAATGCACAGCCTTGACGGCGTGGAGAGAAATATAGAACTGATCGGCAAGCTGTTCCCCAATGCCATCACCGAAGTAATGCGTGACGGCAAGATAGAACACGCCATTGATTTTGACGTTCTGCGGCAGGAGCTTTCCGATTCCATCGTGGAAGGTCGGGAGGAACGCTATCAGTTTACTTGGCCGGATAAGAAAAAGGCGATGTTGGCGGCCAATGCGCCCATTACGGCAACGCTGCGTCCGGTGGCAGCTGACAGTGTGGGCAAAGATGGCACACCCGGCGGTTTTGACAGTGAGAACCTCTACATCGAGGGCGACAATCTGGAAGTGCTGAAGCTCTTGCAGGAAACCTATCTGGGCAAGGTCAAGATGATCTACATTGATCCGCCGTACAACACCGGCAATGATTTTGTCTATGAGGACGACTTTGCACAGAGCACCGAGGATTACATGGGCAACAGCGGTCAGTATGACGAAGAAGGCAACCGTATGGTGACGAATACCGAAAGCAATGGCCGCTTTCATACGGATTGGCTCAATATGATTTATCCTCGGTTGAAACTAGCAAAGGATTTGCTGGCAGAGGATGGTGTTATCTTCATTAGCATTGATGATGGAGAAGCTGCCAATTTGTTGAAAGTTTGCAATGATATATTTGGAGAATCCAATTTTGTTGCAGATCTGATTTGGCAAAAAAAGTTTTCTCGTTCAAATGATGCAACATATTTCTCTACAATGCATGACCATATTCTGTGCTATTGTAAATCCAATATTATGCAAAATGAAAATGGCTGGCGAATTGGGTTGCTGCCCCGTGACGGTGAAATCCCAAATGGATATGCTAATCCTGACAATGACCCTCGCGGAGTTTGGACTTCTGTGATTTTGTCTGCTAAATCTGGTTCGGACTCCCTGCTTTATGAGATTCAAACGCCAAGCGGGCGAAAGGTTCTTCCTCCAAGCGGCAGATATTGGAGCTGCAGTAAGGACACATTTGAAAAATGGAAAGCAGATGGTAGAATTTGGTTTGGTTCTAACGGTGATGGAACTCCTCGGAAGAAAACGTTCTTGTCCGAAGTTCAACAGGGGCTGCGTCCGAATACAATCCTTTTCCAGGATAGTGTCGGAAATAATCAAGAAGCAAAACAAGAAACAAAAGCTCTGTTTAATGGATGTGGGGTTTTCGATGGTCCAAAACCAGTTCGTCTTTTAAATGTATTGCTTAAGATTGCGAACACGAAGGATGATTCTATTATTCTCGACTTTTTCTCTGGTTCCGCTACTACCGCCCATGCTGTGATGAAACTGAATGCCGAGGACGGTGGACACCGCAAGTTTATTTTGGTGCAGTTGCCCGAAAAGACGGGCGAAAAGAGCGAAGCCTACAAGGCAGGCTACAAGAACATCTGCGAAATCGGCAAGGAGCGTATCCGTTGTGCGGGCCGGAAAATCAAAGAGGATGCCGGTTTGACGGCTCCGGCTGATTTGGACATCGGCTTCCGCTGCCTGCGTCTGGATGAAAGCAATATGAAGCCTGTATACTACACGCCGGATGAAGTCGGTCAGCAGGATCTGTTCTCGTTGGTGGACAACGTGAAGGAAGACCGTACCCCGGAGGACTTGCTGTTCCAGGTGATGCTGGATTTGGGCGTGCTGCTGTCCAGCTCCATTGAGGTGAAAGAGATCGCAGGCAAAAAGGTGTTCAGTGTGGCAGATGGGTTCCTGCTGGCCTGCTTCGACCATGATGTGACCGAGGAAACCGTCAAGGCCATTGCACAGATGAAACCCTACTATGCCGTGTTCCGTGACAGCAGTATGGCAAATGACAGCGTAGCCACAAACTTCGAGCAGATTTTCGAGGCATATAGCCCTGATACTGTAAGGAAGGTGCTGTGATATGGATGATAAGAAGAAAAAAGAACTTGCCATTCGCAGCTCCGCAGCAGAATACTTGACTTTCATTGCCTCTACCGGTGAGAGCGATGCCAGCTTTGAAATGCGCTATGAGGATGAGAACATCTGGCTGACGCAGAAGATGATGGCAGCGTTATATGATGTTGGGCTTCCCACTATCAATGAGCATATCAAAAAGATTTATTCTGACGGAGAGCTGACAGAGGAGGCAACTATTCGGAAATTCCGAATAGTTCAGACAGAGGGCGTAAGGCAGGTCAACCGTGAAGTGACGCACTACAACTTACAGCTCATTATTGCCGTAGGCTTCAAGGTGAATAACCAGCGGGCGGTGCAGTTCCGCAAATGGGCGGGACAGATCGTCAAAGACCACACTATTCAGGGCTGGACGATGGATGTGGAGCGGCTGAAAAAAGGCCATATGTTCACCGACGAATACTTTGATCGGCAGTTGCAGCAGATTCGGGAGATTCGCCTGTCTGAACGTAAATTCTATCAGAAAGTGACAGATTTGTACGCCACTGCGTTTGACTACGACAAAAACGCAAAGACGACCCGTCTGTTCTTCCAGACGGTACAGAACAAAATGCACTATGCCGTCCATCGACACACAGCGGCGGAGTTGATCGTGGAGCGGGCAGATGCCAACAAGGAACACATGGGGCTGACCACATGGGAGAATGCCCCGGATGGGAAAATCCTGAAAGCAGATGTGACAATTGCAAAGAATTATCTGAGCAAAGAAGAAATGAATTATCTGGAGCGCATTGTGTCGCTCTATCTGGATTATGCCGAGTTGCAGGCCGAACGCAAAATCCCAATGAGCATGGAAGATTGGGCAAAGCGGCTTGATGGTTTTCTGGAGTTCAACGGCAACGAGCTGCTGACCGGGCCGGGTAAAATCAGCGCAGAACAGGCAAAACTCCATGCGGAAACGGAATATGAAAAATACCGTATCATTCAGGATCGCCTATATGAAAGCGACTTTGACCGTTTTTTGATGCTGGAGCAGGAGGTGAACCACAAAGATGAAGTTTAGTTTCAAGATTCAGCAGTATCAGACCGATGCCGTGGATGCCGTGGCTCGTGTCTTTCAGGGTCAGCCTTATAGTGCAGGAGTGTCCTATCTGCGTGATATGGGAAGCCTGTCTGCAAAGCCCCAGCAGTTGAGCCTTATGCCGATGGCCGACGATGCAGCACAGTTGGAATTGCAGGATTTGATCAACGATTCCGGGTTCAAGAATGAAGCACTGCAATTAACCGATGCGGATTTGGTACAGAATATCCGTGCATTACAGGCAGAAAGCAATATTCATCAGTCAGACAAGCTGGTTGCCCCGCTGGGTAGATGCTCTCTGGACATTGAGATGGAGACCGGTACGGGCAAGACCTATGTTTACATCAAGACCATGTTCGAGCTGAACAAGCGGTATGGTTGGAGCAAATTCATCGTTGTTGTTCCGAGCATTGCCATTCGTGAGGGTGTAAAGAAGTCCTTTGAGATCACTGCCGATCATTTCATGGAGTGCTACGGCAAAAAAGCACGGTTCTTTATCTACAATAGCAGCAACCTGAACCAGTTGGACTCGTTCTCCAGCAATTCCGGCATCAACGTCATGATTATCAATACACAGGCCTTTGCTGCCTCCATGAACGAGGACAAGAACGTGGAAGGCCGCAAGGGTGATGCCGCTGCGAGAATTATTTACACCAAGCGGGACGAGTTCGGCTCCCGCCGTCCCATTGATGTGATTGCGGCC
Organism: uncultured Cuneatibacter sp.; assembly: GCA_934234215.1. GTDB lineage: Bacteria > Bacillota > Clostridia > Lachnospirales > Lachnospiraceae > CAKQHB01. The sequence goes on along the minus strand of CAKQHB010000011.1, from coordinate 75,095 downwards.
AACCGCCCGATTCTGATTCTGGATGAACCGCAGAAGATGGGTAAAGAGGATTCTGCTACCCAGAAAGCGTTGAAGAAATTCAATCCTCTGTTCACGCTGAACTACTCCGCTACCCACGCCAAGCAGCACAACCTGATTTATGTGCTGGATGCGTTGGATGCTTACAATAAGCGTCTGGTCAAGAAGATCGAGGTCAAGGGCTTTGAGGTCAAGAACCTGCGTGGTACAGACAAATATCTGTATCTGGAAAGCATCATTATCTCCCCCAAGAATCCGCCGCGGGCAAAGGTGGAGTTGGAGGTTAAACACCAGAGCGGCACAAAGCGGGAATTCCGTACATTGGATGTGAGTGATAATCTCTACTATATCTCCGGCGAGATGGAGCAGTATAAAGGCTTTGTCGTTTCTGAAATTGACCCGATTACTGGCGTTGTGACATTTACCAATGGCGATACCATCCGCAAAGGTGATGTAACCGGCGATGTCTCTGAGGATGATATGCGCCGGGTGCAGATTCGGGAGACGATCATTTCCCACTTTGAAAAAGAACATGAGCTGTTCAAAATGGGTATCAAGACCCTTTCCCTGTTCTTCATTGACGAAGTGGCTAAATACCGTCAGTACGATGAAGACGGCGATGAGCTTCTGGGCGAGTATGGCAAGATTTTTGAGCAGGAATACATGGCTGTAATGAACGAATATCGTTCTATTCTTGAGCCGGAGTATACTGCCTATCTGGATGCCACCGATGTACATGATGTGCATAAGGGCTATTTCAGCATTGATAAGAAAGGGCACAGCGTCAACAGTTCGGTTAAGCGTGGCACGGATATGTCCGATGATATTTCGGCCTACGATCTGATTCTGAAAAATAAGGAGCGACTGCTGTCCTTTGAAGAGCCAACCCGGTTTATCTTTTCCCATTCCGCGCTGCGTGAGGGCTGGGATAACCCGAATGTGTTTCAGATCTGCACGTTAAAACACAGCGACAGCACCACGCAGAAGCGGCAGGAAGTAGGCCGTGGTCTGCGTCTGTGCGTAAATAAGGACGGAAACCGCATGGATGCCGAGGTTCTGGGGGAGAAGGTTCAGGATATCAACGTCCTGACCGTTATTGCAAGCGAGAGCTACGCCGGATTTGTGGACGGGCTGCAAAAGCAGACCGAAGCTGTGCTGTATGACCGCCCACGCAAGGCAGACATCGACTACTTTGTTGGAAAGGCCATCAAGCTCGATGGAAAAACAATCAAAGTGGATGACCGTCAGGCACGGGCTATCTATCAGTATCTTGTCCGCAACAACTATGTAGATGAGCAGGATAATGTCACGCAGGACTACCGGGACGATGTGCAGGCCGGAACGCTTGTACCTGTGCCGGAGACGCTGAAACCTATCGAAGAGGGCGTGCACTCGTTGGTTCAGGCGATTTATGACGATAGTGTGCTCAAATCCATGTTCGAGGATGGCAACAAGCCGAAAGTACTGGAAAATCCTCTGAACGACCGATTTGAAAAAGCAGAATTCCAGAAGCTCTGGCAGACCATCAACCACAAATACGCCTATACGGTGGATTTTGATTCTGAAGAGCTGATTCGGAAGTCGATTGCGTACATCGACAGCGAACTATATGTCAGCCGCCTGCAATATACTGTTACCTATGCCGGGCAGAAAGACACCTTGAATGCTGACATGGTACGGGAGGGCAGCAGCTTTTATGACGCAAAAAGCAAGACGACTGTACTGAAAAATGCACATACCAGTCAGGTGGCATATGACCTGATCGGTAAGATTGCAGAGGGCACAACATTGACCCGCCGTACAACAGCTCGCATTTTGCAGGGTATCAAGCCGACTACTTTTGCCATGTATCAGAACAACCCGGAAGAGTTTATTACCAAGACAATTCGTCTGATCAAAGAACAGAAAGCTACGATGATCGTGGAGCATATTACCTACGATACCATTGAAGGCAGCTACGACAGCAGTATCTTCACGGCAGAAAAGCACGCTCTGACGATGGACAAGGCTTATAAGGCGCAAAAAGCGATTCAGGATTATGTTTTCACGGATGGCACGGCAGAAAAGAGCGTGGAGCGTAAGTTTGCGGAGAATCTGGATGGTGCGGAAGAGGTCTTTATCTATGCAAAGCTGTCGAAAGGCTTCTTTATTCCGACTCCGGTAGGACACTACTCCCCGGACTGGGCAATCGTGTTCCATGAGGGTAGGGTAAAGCACATCTATTTTGTAGCAGAAACAAAAGGTACGATGGAGAGCCTGAACCTACGCCCAATCGAGAAGTCCAAGATCGACTGCGCCAAGAAACTCTTCGCAAAACTGTCGGATGGTCTTGTGACATATGACCATGTAGACAGCTATCAGGAGTTGATGAATAAGGTGCTGCAATAACGTGTGATAGGAGAAGAATATGGCAGATTTGCGCAAAAAGGCATCCATGTCGCGGGTCATGGACGATATAAAACCGTATATTACAAAACATTTTATGGCACAATCGACGGTTCATGGACGGGACATTGCTGCAATCTGCCAGATTCTGCTTTCTCGCTATAAAAACGTGAAGCTGTTTCAGGGACTGACCAACAACAATCCGGATTTCAGAATTCAGGTGAAAGGTCTGTTCGGGACGGAAGAGATAGATGCTGCGCTGGATGATTTCTGATTTCAATGCAGCGTGGAGAGTTATCCGAGGCAAAAATTTGTGCAACAGGTTGTTGCACAAAACTACACATAAAATAGCGGGGAAGCGATGGAGTGACACGACAAGAATTATTTACATGGATACGCCAGCGGTACGGCACAGAGCCGGAATACCCCTGGCATGACTGGAATGCGGTGCTGCGGCACAAAGACAATAATAAATGGTATGGTGTGGTTCTGGAGGTATCTGCGGATAAGTTGGGATTGCCGGAGGCAGGCATCGTTGATGTTCTCAATGTGAAAAGCGATCCGCTGCTGATTGGCTCTCTTCGCGGGCAGGACGGCTATTTTCCGGCCTATCATATGAACAAGGAGAAATGGCTCAGTATTCAGCTCGGCAAACCGGAGCTGGATGATGCCATCAAAGACCTGCTTTCTTTGAGCTATGAGCTGACAGCACCGAAAAAACGCAAACCAAAGTCATCAGCAAAAAATCCGGGAGAGTCCGCAAATGGCAAAGAAAAAGAGACTGACGAAGGCAGAACGAAGGGAAGCGCGCCTCCGAAAAGGCAAGCAGTGGCTGATCATCTATCTTGAAGGTACGTTTTTTGTACGCGAATTAAGTGAGAATGTGAATAGCACCTCGCTTTCGGATAAAAAGCAGAAAGTTGTGAAGGAATAGGATTATGTCAAAAGATGAGTATTTGATTACCGATACGCCACTGAAGGCGTTGACGGTTTTTGCAATGCCGATGATTCTCGGCAGTTTTTTTCAGCAGGTATACAATATGGCTGACTCCATTATCGTCGGTCAGTTTGTTGGTTCCTCCGCTCTGGCGGCGGTTGGCGCCTGTGCAGCTCTGACGAATGTTTTCATTTGTGTGGCACTGGGGGCCGGCGTTGGTGCAGGTGTGCTTGTGAGCCGCTATTTCGGTGCCAAAGAGTATGGCAAAATGAAAACCATTGTTTCCACATCATTGATCAGCTTTTTGTTTCTGAGCATCATTCTTGGTATCTTTGGCTTTTGTTTTTCTCATGTGATGATGAGCGGATTACAGACTCCTGCCGATATTATGAAGGAAGCGGTACTGTACCTGCGGGTCTATTTTGTGGGTTTCCCGTTTTTGTTCATGTACAATATTCTTTCTACCATGTTCACTTCCATCGGTGAATCAAAAATTCCACTGGGACTGCTGATTTTTTCATCACTCCTCAATATTGTGATGGATCTTTGGATGGTAGCCGGTCTAGGACTTGGTGTGTTCGGTGCGGCGCTGGCAACCCTGATTGCCCAAGGTATTTCCGCTGTGTTCTCACTATTGATTTTCCTCTATCGGATGCGGCGGTATAAGAGCACCTTTGCCTGGTTTAACGGGCAGGAGCTGCGCTCCATGCTTCGGATTGCTGTTCCGTCGGTTCTCCAGCAGTCTACTGTGTCTATCGGTATGATGATCGTACAGGCGGTGGTAAATCCCTTCGGCACACAGGCGCTCGCCGGGTATGCGGCGACGATGCGGGTGGAGAATGTCTTTTCTCTGATTTTTGTGTCCATCGGCAATGCGGTTTCGCCATATGTTTCCCAGAACCTTGGTGCAAACAAGACTCAGCGTATCAAAAAAGGTTATCATGCTGCATTGGTGTTAGACGTGTGTTTTGCGGTTCTTGCCTTCCTTGTCATTGAAACGCTGCACACGCAGATTTCTTCGCTGTTCCTTGGAAAAGATGGAACCGCCCTGGCTTATCAGGTGTCTGGGGATTATATGAGATGGCTTGGTTATTTCTTCATCTTTATGGGAATTAAAATGGCGACCGATGGAGTTCTTCGCGGACTTGGAATCATGCGGCCATTCCTTATTGCCAACATGGTAAATCTTGCGATTCGCCTGTCTGTGGCTTTGATCTGTGCGCCGCGTTTTGGCATTGATTTTGTTTGGCTTGCTGTGCCGGCCGGCTGGCTTGCCAACTTCTTGGTTTCCTATGCGGCGCTCAGAAAATCTTGGCCGACTGAGAAAGTGGAGTTGTCTACGATTGCGGAGAAAATCTAAGTAAGCTGCCATTTTGCGGCTCTTTCATGCAAAAGTATATTTTTTCATTAGTTCTTGACAAGTAACCACTCGGTAACTATAATAAAGTTACCGAGTGGTTACTTTGATAAAGGAGATAATTATGGCAGAGGGTACAAAGGAACAGATTTTGAGAATCGCGTTGGAACTGTTTGCGCAGAACGGTTATCTGGGGACATCTATGAATGATATTGCAGGGCAGTTGGGATTTACGAAAGCTGCCTTATATAAGCACTATGCCAGCAAACAAGAAATATTAGATAAGATCGTGGAGCGGATGAACAGGATGGACTATGAGCGTGCTGAGACATATGAAATGCCGGAAACGGAACCGGACGGCTTTGCGGAAGCATATCTGCATACACCGATTCAAAAAATTCGCACATACAGCCTTGCACAGTTTGATCATTGGACAAAGGAACCGTTTTCTTCTAATTTCCGTAAGATGTTGACGCTGGAGCAGTATCGTGATCCCAAGCTTGCACAGCTCCACCACGACTATCTGGCGGGCGGTCCTTTGGAGTACATGGCGGCCATCTTCCGCAAGCTGGCAGATTCTGATGAGGAGGCTATGCAGCTGGCGTTGGAGTTCTATGGACCGATGTATCTTTTATACAGTGTCTACGACGGTGCAGAGGAAAAAGAATCGGTTTCTTCTTTACTGGCGACACATATTGATCACTTTATTGCCAAGGTTGAGGCTGGTTACAGAAGGAAGGAAAGGAGAATAGCTATGTCAGAAAAGAATATTATCATTCGTCGGGAAACGAAAGACGACTACAGAGCCGTCGAAAACCTGACTCGCGAGTCATTCTGGAATGTTTATCGCCCCGGCTGTATGGAGCACTATGTGCTGCACTGTTATCGGGATGACCCGGCATTTGTGCCGGAGCTGGATTTTGTGATGGAGCTGAACGGCGAGCTGATCGGGCATGTCATTTATGTGCGGTCAGAGATCGACTGTGACGATGGACGAAAGGTACCGATCATGACCTTCGGCCCCATCAGCATTGCACCCGCATACAAGCGGCAGGGCTACGGAAAGCAGCTGTTCGACTATTCCATGGAAAAAGCCAGAGAAATGGGTGCAGGGGCGCTTGCCATTACCGGCAATATTGATTTTTACGGCAAGTCTGGCTTTGTTCCGGCCAAAACCAAGGGTGTACGCTATGCCGACGACCCGGAGGCAGACTATTTTCTCATCAAAGAACTGAACCCCGGATTTCTGGATGGCATTTCCGGCACTTACAAAGACCCCGAGGGGTATTTTGTCTGTGAGAAAGATCCGAAGGGGTTTGAGCAGTTTGAAGCCACTTTTTCGGCAAAAGAAAAGCAGAAGCTGCCGGGACAGCTTTGTTAAACAGGAGAAATAATGACATCCAGTAAAGAGTATCTTCATTTCATTTTAGAACAGCTATCGGATTTGGAAGCGGTTTCTTACCGGTCGATGATGGGGGAATTTATCCTTTATTATCGCGGTAAAATCGTCGGCGGGATATATGATGACCGGCTGCTCGTAAAGAAAACAAGCTCTGCTTTGGCGCTTATGCCTGCGGCAATGTACGATGAATTGCCCTTACCAAAACAAAAACAAAAGAACAACGGGGTGCGGTAGAAACCACATTCAAGGAAAAAGGAAAAGTAAAATCGGCAGCATTGGAGGAATAGTGGATGAACTATATTCGGATCACAAAAGAAAATATTGACAGGGAACATATCTGCTGCGCCATGTCCGGCAAGCAGAGTGTTGCAAAAAAGGAATGGCTGCGGCAGCGCTTTGATGATGGACTTGTTTTCTATCGCAGCGAGGAGCGCGGTAAATGCTTTATCGAATACATTCCGGCTGAAAACGCCTGGGTGCCTATTGCGGCAGAGGGCTACCTTTACATTAACTGCTTATGGGTATCCGGCTCCATGAAGGGACACGGATACGCGAATGATTTGCTGGAGGCATGTATTTGTGATGCCAAGGCGCAGGGAAAGAGGGGGATTTGCATTTTGTGCGCGGAGGGGCGGAAGCGAGAATTTCTGGCCGACCCGAAGTTCCTTGCTTACAAGGGATTCCGTGTGGCAGACATATCCGACTGCGGGATCAATCTCATGTATCTTCCCATTGAATCAGGCGCGCAGCCGCCGCATTTTAAGGAATGTGCGAAGTATCCGGTGATGGAAGAAGCAGGCTTTGTTCTTTATTACACCGATCAGTGCCCCTACACCTATTATTGGGTGCCGAGGGTGCAGGAAGCGGCGAAGGAACATGGTATCCCGTTCAAGGCCATCCATATCACGGACAAAGAATCTGCACAGAATGTCCCTGCACCGGTCACGACCTATGCTCTGTTTCGGGATGGTCAGTTTCTGACACAGAGTATCCAGTCAGATAAAAAATTCCTGGCGCTGGCAGGTTTGCAGTAGAAATTTACGCAAAGAAGGAGAAAAGAATCAGGAAAATGCCTGTTCCAAAATGTTTCCCCAAGTGCTATGATAGGTGACTGGAAAACAAAGAGGAGGCATCAGGAAAATGACAAGAAAGAAACTGGCAGAACGAAATGAAGCCTATTTGCAATGGCTGATGACGTTGGTTGGAGGTTTTCTGGGTACGTTTGCAATTACGCAGCACTCCGGAATTTTTGCATCGGCGCAGACCGGTAATGTAATGGAAATCGCGGTAGAACTAGTTTCTCTGAAAACGGGGATGATTGGTTACAGATTGCTGGCTGTTCTGATTTTTGCGACAGGAATTGTACTTGCGTATATCCTGACAAACTATACAAAGTTAAACATGAGAAAACTGGCGTTGTGGGTGGATGCATTTGGGTTGCTTGCATCATCACTGTTGCCGTTGGAACCGGTATTCATCGGTACTTATCCGATTTTCTTCTGTTCAGCATTTCAGTGGGGAGTCTACTCTGCAGCAGACGGTTTTAACAGTTCTTCCATTTTTACAACGAACAACTTTAAGCAGTGTGTGATCGGCTGGACGCAGTATGTATTAACAAAAGATCGCGTGTTCCGAAAAAAAGCAGTGATGTACACGAACAGTGTGATTTGCTTTGTTCTCGGATGCTTGCTGGGCGTCTGGTCGGTAAATACGTTTGCAGCGAGTGGAGCGTATGTTGCATTTCTTCCGCTTCTCGGAGCAAGAGTGATCATTGGTCTGTGCGAGAGTGCTCCGGAGAATGAGACACCGGAGGAGATCGAAGAAGAGGCTGCTGAGGAAGAAGAGGAAGCCGTTCTGTTGGAGGAAGATGCAGAGATGGAAGATCACAAAGAAGAGGAAACGAAATGATTCCGATTTTAACCGCAAAATTCAATTGTTTTTTTACGCGTTTTCTTTATAATGAAAGGTGATAAGAAAATTATCTGAAGAAAGGAATTGTTTCATCATGGTACATTGCAGAATGGATGTGGGGGAAAAAGAGCAGGCGGTTCTTATGGAGATCCAGCTCTCCAAAGCGGTAAATGTGAAAAAGCGGAAGTTTGCCCGGATTTTCTTTGGAATTTTGGCAATTGTCTGTCTGGGCTTTTTGCTCTGGATCTGGCGGTATGTGGGAACCGCTCAGAGGATTGAATGGATTTTGCTGGCAGGTGTGAGCGCTCTGCTGGCTCTGCGCACAAAGCAGTTTCAAAAAGGTGTGCTGAAGCTTGCAGTGAAATTAGCGAAGGTAGATCCGTCATTGCGCTATGGACGCCGTGAGTATACGTTCTCAGAAGATGGGATTCAGATTTCTTCGGATTACGGCGAGGGCAATCATTATTGGAACTCTCTTGACGCATGGGGCGAATGCCAGGGATATCTGTATGTTCGGATGAAGAGCAATGCGATGATGCTTGTAGACGAGAGCAGGCTGACAGCAGAGGAATTGGCGGAAGTAAAGGCGTTGCTGGAGAGCCATCTGTCGAAGGAAATGTAAGATAAGGCGGACATAATCGAGTACAAAAGACGGAGGGCATCGTGAAGGAAGATATTGAGAAAACAGAGCCGATGAAAGAGGAGGAACAAGCAGAGAAAAAGCCGAAACCTGTTTGGAAAAAACTGAAAAGAATACGGAATACCGTGATCTTGATTGTAGTCGTAGCGGGATTGACAGTGGTTGGCATGAAGGTCTACGAGTGGACGAGACCGAATCGGGAAACGATTACATATACAGCATCGTCCATTTTAGAAAAGGTGATGCCAATCAGTGATTTATCGACCTGCAAGTGTGTCTACAATGGAGTTGCGAGAGTTTACGCGGCCGAGTCTAATGAGAAGGAGCTGTATCGTGTTTCTTATGAAGCAGAAGTGTGGGCGGGAATCAAGATGGATCAGCTGCAGATCACAGCAGATCCGGAAACAAAGAAAATTACGATTACGCTTCCGACAGTAGAAATTACAGATATTTCTGTGGATATGGGATCATTGAAATACATGTTTTTGGACAGTAAATCAGAGACAGCGGGAGTATCACGAGAAGCCTATCAGGCGTGTATTGCAGATGTCACAGAAGAGAGTGCGGACAACGAAGAGATTCTGAGTCGAGCGGAGGAAAATGCGGTAAATGCGATCCGCGCGGTGTTGAGTCCGTTAGCGGAAGACGGTGGATACGAGCTGGAGATTATTCCGTGATACGAGGAGAATGCAGATGAAAAAGATTGGATACATACTTGCAGGAATCTTGTTGATTTCTGCAGTTGGATGTGGAAAGAAAGAAGAACTTCCGCAGGAAGAGTTAAAAGAAAGTCAGCTGCAGTCCGTCTGTGAATTGGCGACACTAGAGACGTACTATCATAATACTGTAAGGATGGATGATAAAAAACAAGTATTATGGTGGGACACGAAAACGCAGCTTTGGATCGAATATTCCGGTATTGTGAAAGTTGGTGTTGATTTCAGTGAAGTTTCGATGAAGGTAGAGGGTGATGTTATCCAGATCACGATTCCGGAAGCAAAGGTGTTGGACTACAAAGTTGATGAAGCTTCTCTGACAGAGGATTCTTATCTGGTGGGAAAGTCGGGGCTTTTTGCTCCGGAGATTTCGGCAGAGAAACAGAGTGATGCTTTCGCAGCCGCAGAAGAAAAGATGAAAGAAACCGCCGAAAATGACAAATCCCTTCTTCTCCAAGCCCGTCAGCGTGCGGAGACGCTTCTGGAGGAGTATGTCCGAGACATCGGAGAATTGCAGGGAAAAGAGTATCAGGTTGAGTTTGTGAAACCATAAGAATGTATGAGACCCGCAGAAAAGTCACTTGACAAAATCAGTAACCATTACTATAATTAAACCATGCAAAGAACAGTACAGCAGATGTCTCTCCCGAACGACAAACGGCATCTGCTGCCGAAAATAAAGAATATATGGAGGGTTTTACGATGAGTAAGTACGCTGGAACAAAGACGGAAAAGAATCTGGAAGCTGCTTTTGCAGGAGAGTCTCAGGCACGCAATAAGTACACGTATTTCGCATCTGTTGCAAAGAAGGAAGGTTACGAGCAGATTGCTTCTCTGTTTTTGAAGACTGCAGACAATGAGAAAGAGCATGCAAAGATGTGGTTTAAGGAGTTAGAGGGCATCGGTGATACTGCACAGAATCTGGCTGCTGCAGCAGACGGTGAGAATTACGAGTGGATCGATATGTACGAAGAGTTTGCAAAGACCGCCGAGGAAGAGGGCTTTAAGGCACTGGCTGCAAAGTTCCGCATGGTTGGTGCGATTGAGAAGCATCATGAGGAGCGTTACCGTGCATTGTTAAAGAATGTTGAGACGGCAGCTGTTTTCGAGAAGAGCGAAGTGAAGGTTTGGGAGTGCCGCAACTGTGGTCACATCGTAGTTGGCACGAAGGCTCCGGCAGTATGTCCGGTATGTGCTCACCCGCAGAGCTATTTTGAAGTACACGAAGAGAATTATTAAAAAGAAGAGATCCCGATTGTAGTCGGGAACACGCCGGGAGATTCATGGAAAGATTCATGGATCTCCCTTTTGTGGATGTTTTGGAGCAGGAGGTTTATCAAGATGCAGAAGGCATGGTGGAAGGAAGCGGTTGTTTATCAGATTTATCCCCGGAGTTTTCAGGATTCCAACGGGGACGGAATCGGTGATCTGAATGGAATCACGCAGCGGTTGGAGTATTTGAAGGAGCTGGGGATTGATGTAATCTGGCTGTCGCCGGTGTACCAGTCGCCAAACGACGACAATGGTTATGACATCAGCGATTATCAGGCGATCATGACGGATTTTGGAACGATGGAGGATTATGATCGGATGCTGGCGCGGGCACACGAGCTGGGAATTAAGATCATGATGGATCTCGTCGTAAATCACACCTCCGATGAACATGCGTGGTTTGTGGAGAGCCGCAAGAGCGTGGACAATCCGTACCGCGATTTTTACATCTGGCGGGAAGGAAAAGCGGACGGTTCAGAGCCAAATAACTGGGGCTCTGCTTTCAGTGGTTCCGCGTGGGAATACGATGCGCAGACGAACATGTATTACTTACATCTGTTTTCGAAAAAACAGCCGGATCTGAATTGGGACAATCCTAAAGTACGGGACCGCGTTTTTGATATGATGAATTGGTGGTGTGAAAAAGGCGTAGACGGCTTCCGCATGGATGTCATCAGCTTGATTTCCAAACAGCCGGGATTGCCGGATGGAGTCGCTGGAGAGACGGGATATGCGGACAGCGGCAGCGCGAACGGCCCACATGTGCATGAATATCTGCAGGAGATGAACCGCCGGGTATTGTCTCATTATGACCTGATTACCGTGGGAGAGGCTGCCGGTGTGACATTGGAAGAGGCGAAGAAATATGGCAATGCGGAAGGCACAGAGTTAAACATGGTGTTCCAGTTTGAGCATATGGGCGAGGGAGTTGCATCCAAGAGTCACTTTGGTAAGTGGGACAGAGAGAAGATGCCATTGTCCGAATGGAAAGGCATTTTATCCAGATGGCAGACAGAGCTGGAGGGAAAGGCATGGAACAGTCTGTATCTGTCCAATCACGATCAGCCGCGGTGTGTTTCCCGTTTTGGCAATGATGCTCCGAAGTATCGTGTATTGTCGGCAAAGATGCTGGGAACATGTCTGCACATGATGCAGGGAACGCCGTATGTGTACCAGGGCGAAGAGCTGGGTATGACGAATGCCTGCTTCGATCATTTAGAGGATTATCGGGATATCGAGAGTATCAATGCGTACCATGAATTAACAGAGCAGTGCGGTGTGAAGCCGGAGACGATGATCGGCTATCTGAAACGGATCAGTCGGGACAATGCCAGAACGCCGATGCAGTGGGATGCCAGCGCCAATGCGGGATTTACGACGGGAACACCCTGGATCAGGGTGAATTCCAATTATCCGGAAATCAATGCGGCTGCACAGGTGCACGATCCGGATTCCGTCTTTTCTTATTATAAGAAGCTGATTCGGCTGCGTCATGAGAACGAGAGTATCGTATACGGTACCTACGAGGCATTGGAGCCGGACAGTGAAGAACTGTTTTTGTACATCCGCACATGGGGACAGGAACGGCTCATGGTGCTGTGCAACTTTACGGAGCAGGAGCAGACCATTCCGCAGGCAGTATCGGAACAGATTCCGGAGCAGGCAACCTGTATGATCTGCAATTATCCGGAAAATGGTCAAAAAACGATGCTGCGCCCTTATGAGGCAAAAGTATATCGCTATTCGTTATCATAAAAATAAGGAAAAAGGAACAAAACGATGAAGAAAAAGTGGTGGATGGGCAAGGTTGCCTACCAGATCTGGCCAAAGAGCTTTCGGGATGCGAACGGAGACGGCATAGGAGATCTGGAAGGAATTATTGAAAAGTTGGATTATCTGAAAGATCTGGGCATCGATCTAATCTGGATCTCGCCGGTGTATCCGTCTCCGTTTGCGGATCAGGGCTACGATATTGCGGATTATTATGGAATCGATCCTGCATTTGGGGATCTGGAGACGATGGATCGGTTGCTGCAGGAGACGAAAAAGCGCGGCATGTACGTCATCATGGATCTCGTGGTAAACCATTGCTCCGACGAGCATGAATGGTTCCGGAAGGCATTGCAGGACCCGGACGGCGAATACGGAAAATATTTTTATATTGCAGAAAAGAAGGACGGCAAGCTGCCATGCAACTGGCGCTCGTATTTCGGCGGAAGTGTGTGGGAGCCGATTCCCGGTACCGAAAAGTATTATTTGCATCTGTTCCACAAAAAGCAGCCGGATCTGAACTGGGAAAATCCGAAGCTGCGGCAGGAAGTTTATAAGATGATCAACTGGTGGCTGGAGCGCGGTGTTGCCGGATTCCGCATTGATGCGATCATCAACATCAAAAAGAAGCTGCCATTCTGCGATTACGAGCCGGACAGAGAGGATGGACTGGTATCGGTACAGCGGATGCTGCAGGATGCAGAGGGTATCGGAGAATTTCTCGGTGAGATGAAGCGGGAGACATTCGAGAAGTACGATGCGTTCACTGTTGGCGAAGTATTTGATGAAAAAGAATCGGAGCTGCCGAATTTTATTGGCGAAGACGGTTATTTCTCTTCTATGTTTGAGTTTGGGCCGGAGCTGTGCGGTAAGCACGGCGTCTGGTATCGCAATGAGCCGGTTAGCGCCGAGATGTATAAAAATGCAATTTTTGCGGGACAGCAGCTCACCGGAGAGATCGGATTTTTGTCGAATATCATCGAAAATCATGACGAGCCCCGTGGCGTGAGCCGTTATATTCCGGCGGAGGATCTGTCCGACACGAGTAAGAAAGCGCTTGCCTGCGCCTACTTTTTCCTGCGCGGAATCCCGTTTGTATATCAGGGACAGGAGATCGGCATGGAAAACTGCAGATTCCCGAATATCGCAGCCTACGATGATGTCAGCACCATTGATAATTATAAGACCTGTGTGGATGCAGGTTATTCCGAAGAAGAAGCGCTGGAGTATGCATACCGGTTCAGCAGAGACAATGCCCGGACGCCGGTGCAGTGGAGCAGCGCGGACAATGCCGGATTTACGGCGGGAACGCCCTGGATGCGGGTCAATCCCAATTACAGGACGATTAATGTCGAGGCGGAGCAGGCAGATCCGAATTCGGTTTATGCCTTTTATAAAGAATTGATTCAGTTGTATAAAGATCCGGCTTACCACGGGACATTTACCTTTGGAAAGCTCGTTCCTTTTGCGAGAGAGCAGAAAAATCTCATCGCCTACGAAAGACAGGGAGACGGTCAGAAGCTGCTCATTGCAGTAAACTTTCAGAAAGAGTCGCAGACTGTGACATTGCCGATGGATGGAACGGTGATCTTGAACAATCTGGAGACAGTGGAGCATCAGGAAAATCAGACTACGCTGCAGGGATATCAGGCAATCGTGATGGAGGAAAAGACATGTTAAATGCGTTACATTTGGAAATGATCCGCCTGTATCGAGGCGATGCGAGAAGAATCCAGCATTTTTGTAAAGTACATAGTTACTCCAAACTCATTGCAGAGCAGGAGCATGTGGATACCGATACATTATTTACATTAGAAGCGGCAGCGCTGACACACGATATCGGAATCCATTATTGTGAGGAGCATTTTGGCGATTGCAACGGAAAACTGCAGGAGCAGTATGGTCCGGCAATCGCAAAGGAATTGTTGGAAAAGCTGCACTTTTCCGAAGAAGTGTCCGAGCGGGTGCAATATTTGATTGCACATCATCATACTTACGACAACATTGACGGAATCGACTATCAGATCCTGGTGGAAGCAGATTTCCTGGTCAATCTGATGGAAGGCCAGAAGTCAAAAGAAGCGGTTCAGGCTGCATACAAAAACATTTTCCGGACGGAGACAGGCAGGGAAATTTGCAGGGAAATGTTCGGATTAGAGGAAAGATAAATATCTTATGCGTTTTTTTCAGGAGAATATGCTCGTTGTTTGTGAAAAAAACAAAAAGAAAGGCAGGTGATAATTCTAAGGGGGAAAGAATTATCACCTGCGCGAAGAGGGGAGTGTATGAAAACTGATGAGGGGGTTCTCAAGTTTTTCAAGTGTTGAGCTGTCATCAGGAATTTTTAGTCGAAGCTGAATGAACTCCGGCAACCTGCCAAAACGCAAGCAGCTTCGTGATTTGTTCTATGGTTATAAGATACCAGAGGAGTTTGAAGAAAACGTGTCAAATATCGAAATAAAATCTAAACTTCTTGAATAAACAGAGAAGAAAAAATAATATTTGGAAATCAGCGATATGAATGTCGGGAGATCTTAATTAGGTCTTCCGACTTTTTCTATACCAGAGAAAATTCTCTGATTTCTCTGTCGAAAAATGAACATGGCAGCACTGAGCAGGAACCGGAGTGGCTGTCTCCCTCTCTTTCTGATCCTGCGGACAAGCGGTGTCCAGACAGCGGAGAATGGTCCTGTTCTTCTGGTGTTGAGGATTGAAGTGTTCCCTCCCCATGTGATAGAATAAAGCTTGAAAGTGCGAAAAAATAGTTCACACGCTGCTTATTTTTTTCATCGCTCATCGTTATATACATAGAAAGGGAAAAAAGAACATGAAAAAACTGGAATTAAAGGAATTTCTGAACTATCGGATGCTGTCCTCCCTGAAGCTTTCTCCGGATGGAAAGAAGGCCGCATTTGTGGTGAAGCGGGCGGGAAAAGAACTGAAATCCTACAAGAGTAATATCTGGTTGTATGAAAATGGAGCATTGCGTCAGCTGACAGCAATGGATTCCGAAGCATTTTTCCTTTGGGAAGATGACGAGCATCTGCTGTTCACATCTTCCAGAAAGTCCGAGGAAGCAGAGGAGACGACGGTGACGAGTCTGTACCGCATTTCCATCTACGGCGGTGAAGGCACGTTTGCATTTGGTCTGCCGGTGGCAGCGATGAATCTGCAGCCTTTGGGAACGCATCAGTATGTGATGACTGCGCCGATTGACGCGGAGTGCCCGGATTTTTATCAGATGACAAAAGAAGAACAGGAAGCCTATACGAAGTCCAAGGAGGAAGAAGATTATCAGATTGTGGATGAGCTTCCCTTCATCGAGAATGGCAATGGATTCGTAAATAAGCGCCGCATTGCACTGTTTGTATATGATACGGAGACTGGCGAGACAAAACGCGTAACCGATCCTTATTTCAAGGTGGGAACGTGTCTGGTGCTGGGGGACGAGGTGATTTACTCCGGCAGTGGATACAAGGATAAGTGGTGCCCGCGCGGCGGTATTCATGTTTGGAATCCGGAGACGAATGAGACGAGAGAACTGCTGCCGGAGGACGAGTATCGGTTTTATTTCCTGCAGCCGTGGGGCGAGAAGGTGCTGATTAAGGCATTGAAGAAGGGAACTCCCCGTTCGATGTCTAAGGATGGCATTTTCTACACCGTAGATCCAAAGACGGGTGAGATGACGCAGATCGCAGAGCAAGAGCTGTCTGTCGGCGGTTCCGTTTCCAGTGATTGCAGACTGGGCGGCGGCTATGTGATGCGCCAGCTTGGAGAGAATCTGTATTACATTGTGACAAAGGGCGGCGATACGGTGCTGTATCGGATGACAAAGACGGGTGAGATGACGGAGATGTTTGCTTATCCCGGAACAATCGACTGCTTCGAAATGGAATCCGAAAAGACGGTGTTGGCAGTATGCATGTATGACAATCGCCTGCAGGAGCTGTATCGTCTGAATCTGGAGACACGGCAGGTAGAACGTCTGACTTCTCTGAATGAGGAAGTATTGAAGGATACATACATTGCGGATTATGAGCCGCTTTCCATCCAGTCTCAGGGAGCTCAGATCGACGGCTTTGTATTGAAGCCGAAGGATTTTGATGAAAATCAGAAATATCCGGCAATTCTGGAGATCCACGGTGGTCCGAAGGTTGCCTACGGTCCGGTCTTCTTCCACGAGATGCAGGTTATGGCGAACGAGGGATACTTCGTTTTCTTCTGCAATCCCATTGGATCAGATGGCAAGGGATATCAGTTCGCGGATATTTACGGACATTGCGGAGAGCCGGATTATGAGAATATTATGGACTTTACCGATGCGGTTCTGAAAAAGTATCCGCAGATCGATGAGAAGCGTCTCGGCGTGACCGGCGGTTCGTACGGCGGATTTATGACGAACTGGATCATCGGACACAACAACCGGTTTGCGGCAGCAGCGTCCCAGCGCTCTGTTTCGAACCGCATCACAACATATGGCATTGCCGACATCGGGTATTATTGCAACTGGGAGCGCCAGGAAGCAAATATGTATGATGATGTAGAGAAGATTTGGGCAGGATCGCCGCTGAAGTATGCGAACAATGCGACAACGCCCACACTGTTTGTACATTCCAGTCAGGACTTCCGCTGCTCACTGGCAGAAGGCTTGCAGATGTTTACGGCAATCAAAGATCAGGGAGTGCCCGCAAGAATGTGCATTTTCAAGGGAGAAAATCATGAACTGTCCCGTTCCGGTCAGCCGAAGCATCGTGTGAGAAGACTGGAAGAGATCATGAAATGG
The DNA here is from genome assembly GCA_934234215.1 of uncultured Cuneatibacter sp. Classification (GTDB taxonomy): domain Bacteria; phylum Bacillota; class Clostridia; order Lachnospirales; family Lachnospiraceae; genus CAKQHB01. The sequence goes on along the minus strand of CAKQHB010000011.1, from coordinate 57,904 downwards.
ATGGATCAGTATTTAAAGCCTGAAAAAGAGAACTAAAATATAGAAAAAGCCGGATTCTGCTGGGGGGATCGGTGCAGGAGGAAGCAGATGACATTACAGGAAACAGAACAGATCACCGGATTGAGACGGACTTTGATCAGGCGCTATGAGCGGCTTGGGTTTATTCATACGAAACCGGAACGGACGGATGGGCGCACTTATACGAAGGAGCAGGTGAAAATTCTGCTCCGGGTGCGGCTGCTCAGGCAATTGATGGTGCCGGAGGTCGAGATTCGAAAGGTCCAGAAGGGATATTATAATCTAAAGGATGTTCTGCAATGTTGTCTGGAAGTGTTTGAGGGATCGCCGGATCTGAAGCATGCGAGAGACCTGAAACACACCTGCGAGGAGATCCTCAGCACGGATGCGACATTTGAGACCTTGAACGCATATCCGTATCTGGTGCGGCTGCAGGGCAAAAAAGAAGGCGGTATGTACAAGGAGCGTGGCAGATGGTGGCTCGGCTACTGGATTGAGACAGAACCGGAGCGGGAATATCCGAAACGACGCTTCTGGGCACGCATGATCGACTGCATGCTCTTGTGGATGATTCTGATTTGGGTCATTTATGTGGGATTTTCGGTGCAGCCGTCGATGAATGTGTTCTGTCTGGCAGGCATGTGGGGGCTGCATACAGTACTGTATTTGCTGCTGGATGCATCGTTCATCACGTTGTTTGGCGCGACACCGGGCAAATTTCTCACCGGTATCCGAGTCTATACGCTCGTCGGCAATTATTTCACCTGGGAAGAGAGTCTGAAGCGCAGTTTCCGCGTGATTGCCTACGGAATGGGCTGGAATTTGCCGGTCTGGAACCTGTGGTGCATGATGCAGTCGGAAAAGGTGGTGAACGAGCGTCTGGATGTTCACGGAGTTTATGATACGCTGGAATGGGAAAATGAGGACTGGTACGAATACAAATGTTCCGAACCGGTTGCAAAAGGATTCGCTTATGCGGCGATGGGACTGCTGGCGATCGGAATCCTCGCGGGATGGGATCGCGGCAGTCTGCCGGTGTATCGGGGCAACATTACGATTCGGGAGTTCGCAACGAACCGAAACACCTACGCGAAGCATTATGACGCAACACCGTGGAAAAAGCTGTCTCCGGCGGGAAAATGGATGCGTGTCTCGCTGCCGGGTTTACAGGATTTTGCGGATGACGCGAAGCCGGAAGGCAACTATTACTATGTTCCGGACGAGAATCGGATTTTGAGAGAAATTGTGTATCAGGAAGATTATCAGGGTACAGAGACAGTGCAGATGAATGTTGAGGAGCTGGAAGTTGCCGTGTATGCGTTTCTTGGTGCAAAAAAATCGATGGATTGGAGCACGATGCAGATCATTGGAAAAAATGTGTATGATTATGCAGACAGCAGTTATGAGATTCATGCAAATTCGATTCGGATCATTTACGAGATTGTGTTAGATGGAATGAACTGTGAACGGACGAAGGACGGCTGGCAGATCAGTCCGAAAGATCCGGGGCAGGAGGGCTACTATTCGGCGAAGATTCGGATTATATTGGAGGACGAAGATGAGGGAACAAACGAGGATTGAGTTAGAAAATTACATCGAAGAAATTCTGACTGGTGCGGATGCCAGAGGTGCGGCGCTTGGTGTCGTCAATGCAGATGGTAAAGTGTTGTATCAAAGGTTTTTCGGATGGCGGGATGCGGAACGGCAGCTTCCGATTGATGCGGATACGATTTTCGGAATTGCATCGGTCACAAAATCTTTCACAGCGCTGGCAATCATGCAGCTTCAGGAGGCGGGAATTTTGTCATTGGAAGACCCGATTGCGAAGTATGTTCCGGAATACAGGGATCCGGTAGGAAGACCTCCGGTGCGGATCTGGCATTTGTTGTGTCACAGCGGCGGATTTTTCCCGCTGCCTCGTCTGGTTGTGGACAAAACCACGCAGGAGATGGGGATTTCCGACAGCATACAGGAAGAACTTGTCTATCGAAAAGATTTTGCAGAGCAGGGTATTCGCCTCGTGGCGGAGAGATTGGCGGCGCAGACAGAGTTTACCGGAGCGCCGGGACAGCAGTTCAGCTATTGTAATGATGGATTTGGCGTGCTTTCCGATATTGTGCGCCGATATGGCGGTTATGATTCGTTTGCGGAATATGTGGAACAGAAGATCCTGCAGCCTCTTGGCATGACACGAAGTAATTTGGGATTCCTGCGGAATAGTCTGGACGAAAATGCTGCAATTTTATATTCGAAGGAGTCGGGGCTGTGGAGAGCAGACCGCAACTATGAAAATGATGCATTTGTACTGCATGGCGGCGGAGCGATGAAGTCCACTCTGGCAGATCTGATGCGCTATGTGAGTATGTATCTGCGGGGCGGCGTTTCCGAGGACGGAACACGGATTTTGTCCCGCGCCGGGATTCGGGAGATGATGCTTCCGAGACAGCAGGTAAAGCCGGGTGTGACATATGGATATGGGCTGCAGCGCAGTCAGATGGGTGTCCGGACGCTGGTGGGACACGGTGGAAGTCTGCCGGGAGTTTCCTCACAGATTTTACTATGTCCGGAAGCGGGCATTGCGGTCGTATTTTTATGCAACACGATGGATGTCCCGGCGGCAGCAGCGGCAGAAAGCTGTATGCGGGCATGGTGCGGCGAGCCGGTGCGATATAAAGCACCTGTGTTGCCGGAGTGTGCATGGAGTGAGGAACAGCGGCAGAAGCTCGTGGGAACGTATGCCTCCGGAGAAGGCGACCATTTCACGATTATTGAGGAAAAACAGGAACTGTTTGTACAGACAGAAGGCGGAAAACGACAGTTACACGCCGTGGGAGACTGGAAGGGCCTGGTTCAGGGAACGTATGGGGAAATCTGGCTGCAGCCGGTTCGAACGGATGCAGGAGAGGTGCGGGCAGCACAGTACGGGACGCGAACCTTTCCGAAGGAAAGCGGAACAGACAACGATATGGACAGGACTACGAAGCTCCGTTTCTGAAAAAAGCTTCGATTCTGCAAAAATACACCGACATTGTCATCGGACATTATCGCTGAAAAAGCACTTGACAAAATACCCTATGGGGGTATAATACTCACATAGATACCCACCGGGGGTATCTGAAAGGAGTAATCGATCATGAGCGAACACAACCACGAATTGCAGGAATGTCCTTTCTGCAGAGATCATACAGACCGGACGGAGGAGGAGAAGAAGAAGCTGATCCATCGTCTGAACCGGATCGAAGGCCAGATCCGAGGCTTGCGCGGCATGTTGGAGAAGGATGCTTATTGCATTAATATTCTGACACAGTCCGCAGCGGTCTCTGCAGCGCTGAATGGATTTAATAAGGAACTGCTGGCGAATCATCTTCGGACATGTGTTTCCGAGGACATCCGGGAAGGACAGGATGAGATGCTGGAGGAAGTCATCGCAGTTCTGCAGAAGCTGATGAAGTAAAGGAAAGGAGTCATTATGAAGCAGTACACAGTGACGGGAATGAGCTGTGCCGCGTGTGTAGCGCGGGTTGAGAGGGCTGTTTCCGCTGTGCCCGGTGTGGATACGGTGGCGGTCAGCCTGTTGACAAATTCCATGGGGGTCGAGGGAAGTGCAGCCCCCACAGATATTATCCGGGCAGTTGAGAATGCCGGATATGGCGCAAAGGAAAAGGGGTCGCAGGGCAGCGCTTCCGGCGGACAGGGCGCTTCTTTGTATCAGGAGACAGAGGATTCGCTGAAAGATACCGCAACACCGCTTTTGAAAAAGCGACTGTACACGAGTGTTGGATTTTTGCTTGTGCTGATGTATTTTTCCATGGGACATTCCATGTGGGGATGGCCGGTTCCGGCATTTTTTGACGGAAACTGCATCGGCCTTGGATTGCTCCAGTTGATTCTGACATCCATCGTTCTTGTGATTAACAGGCAGTTCTTCATCAGCGGTATGAAGAGCCTGATGCATGGCTCTCCAAATATGGATACGCTGGTAGCGCTCGGCTCCGCTGCAGCATATGGCTACAGTCTTGTGATGCTGTTTGCCATGACCGGCGATCCGGAGAATTCCATGCATTACATGCATGATCTGTATTTTGAGTCCGCAGCGATGATCGTGACCCTGATCACGGTTGGTAAGATGCTGGAGGCGCATTCTAAGGGAAAGACGACGGATGCATTGAAGAGCCTGATGAAGCTGGCTCCGCAGACCGCTGTTTTGCTGCGGGATGGTGTGGAAGTGACAGTTCCCGTTACAGAGGTACAGACCGGGGATACATTTGTAGTAAGACCCGGCGAGAGCTTTCCGGCGGACGGTGTGATCCTGACTGGTAACAGTGCGGTGGATGAGTCTGCGCTGACCGGTGAGAGTATTCCGGTGGACAAGGAGCCGGGAGATACGGTTACTTCCGCAACCTTGAATCAGTCCGGTTATCTGACCTGCCGGGCAACAAAGGTCGGACAGGACACGACCCTTTCTCAGATCATTCAGATGGTCAGCGATGCGGCAGCGACCAAAGCGCCCATTGCAAAGATCGCGGATAAGGTTTCCGGTGTGTTTGTTCCCGTTGTCATTGCCATTGCGGTGATCGTCATTGCAGCATGGCTTCTGGCAGGCGAAAGCATTGGATTTGCACTGGCACGTGGTATTTCTGTGCTGGTTATCAGCTGCCCGTGTGCCCTTGGTCTGGCAACGCCGGTTGCTATTATGGTCGGCAGCGGACAGGGCGCAAGAAATGGTATTTTGTTTAAGACCGCTGCTTCTCTGGAGGCAGCAGGCAGAGTGCAGATCGTAGCGTTGGATAAGACCGGTACGATCACTGCCGGGCATCCGCAGGTGACAGATATTCTTCCCGCAGAGGGACATACCGAAGAGGAGCTTGTCTGCAAGGCATTGGCATTGGAGAGCCTCAGCGAACATCCCCTTGCCCGTGCGATCGTGGAATATGGCACAGCGCACAAGCTGCAGGGGGAAGCAGTGAGTGATTTTCAGGCAGTTCCGGGGAATGGTCTGAAGGGCATGCTGAACGGCCATTCTGTAAATGGCGGAAATGCCGGTTATATCGCTGCACAGACACAGATTCCGGAGGCAGTTCAGAAGAGAGCGGAGGCGCTGGCAGAGGAAGGCAAGACACCGATGTTCTTTGCCGAAGATGGAGCGCTTCTCGGTGTGATCGCCGTGGCAGATGTCATGAAGGAGACGAGTCGTCAGGCGGTTTCCGAACTGCAGAAGATGGGCATTTCCGTTGTCATGCTGACCGGTGATAACAAGCGCACTGCAGCAGCCATCGGCAGACAGGTTGGAGTGGATGCCGTGATCTCGCAAGTACTTCCGGCCGGTAAGGAAGAGAAAATCCGCACGCTGCAGAAGGCAGGAAAGGTGGCAATGGTCGGCGATGGTATCAACGATGCGCCGGCATTGACGAGAGCTGATGTGGGGATTGCCATCGGAGCAGGCGCGGACGTGGCAGTAGATGCGGCGGATGTGGTATTGATGAAGAGCGATCTGCTGGATGTGGCAGCTGCAATCCGTCTGAGCCGTGCGGTCATCCGCAACATTCACGAGAATTTGTTCTGGGCATTCTTTTATAACTTTATTTGCATTCCCATGGCGGCAGGTGTATGGTATACTGCATTTGGACTGAAATTAAATCCGATGATGGGAGCGGCTGCGATGAGTTTATCCAGCTTCTGTGTTGTGACAAATGCGCTGCGCCTGAACTGGAAGAAGATTTATGACAGCAAGCGGGATCATGCGATGAAACACAGAGCCGAGCTGAGTCCGGAGCTGTTGGGAGAAACAGAGACAAACAAACAGGAGGAATCCACAATGACAAAGACAATCAAGATCGAGGGTATGATGTGCCCGCACTGCGAAGCAGCGATGACAAAGGCACTGAATGGAATGGAAGGTGTGACCGTAGTATCCGTCAGCCACGAGGCGAAGAATGCTGTTGTAACCTGCGAGCGAGAAGTTGCCGAGGGCGAGTTCAAGGCTGTTGTAGAGGAAGCTGGTTATAAGTTTTGTGGTCTGGAATAAGGAGAAACGAGATGTTTGAGTGTGATTATATCGTAGCACAGATCGACGGCGACTATGCACAGCTGCAGCAGGCGGACGATCCGTCTGCAGAGTGGAAGCTGGTGGCGAGAGCGCTTCTGCCGGAGGAAATCCGGGAGGGCAGTCGCCTGCACTATGCGATGTTCACATATACGCTGATGGACTAAAGCAGATTAGGAAAAATAAGAAAGACGCGATTTCCAAATCAAAACTGGAAATCGCGTCTTTTTGCTTTATAGGAAATTGCGTCGCATCTCCTATAAAGCAAAAAAAACGCTACGCGTGGATCGCACTGCGGCGGAAAAGAATTTGTCGCTTCGCGACCCGCCGCAGGCGGAGAATCCTGTATCGCAGGATTCTATTTTTACTTTATAGGAAATTGCGTTACATTTCCTATAAAGTAAAAAAGCGCTCCGCGGGATGCGCACTCGCGCGAAGAAGAAATATGTCGCAAGCGACCGCGCTCGGCGCGAGAATGTGCCAAGGCACATTCTTTTTCATCTGAGAAAATAAAATTGCTTTTTATCGAAGGGATTCGAATTAAGCCTCTTCCTTCTGCTCGCTCTGTGCAGCCTTGTGCTTTGCCAGCAGGCGGTTGATACGATCGGTGGGGATCAGCAGATCCTGAATACTTGCGTTGTGGTTCAGATGATCGATCAGCAGTGCCAGGTACTTGGACAGATCTACGCTGACATAGTAAGGTCTGGACAGCAGACCGGGAGTCTGGTAGATCAGGTTGGTCGTCAGAACACGGTCGATCAGACCATTCTCATAAGCTTCGTCGAACTTTGCCAGACCGTTTGTGAACAGACCGAAGGTAGCTGCAACAAAGACCTTGCGAGCCTTGCGGCGTTTCAGCTCTCTGGCAACGTCTAACATACTGTCACCGGAAGAAATCATATCGTCGATGATCAGCATGTCCTTGCCCTCTACGTTGGAACCAAGGAACTCGTGAGCAACGATGGGGTTCTTACCGTTTACGATACGGGTATAATCGCGGCGCTTGTAGAACATACCCATGTCTACGCCCATGTAGTTGGTGTACTTGACAGCTCTGGACATACCGCCCTCATCCGGGCTGATAACCATCAGATGATCGGCATCGATCTGCAGATTCGGCTCTGCAGCGATCAGCGCCTTCATGAACTGGTAGGTACAGGAAACGTCCTCAAAGCCATGCAGTGGAATCGCATTCTGGACACGGGGATCATGAGCATCAAAGGTGATGATGTTGTCAACGCCCATGTGAACCAGCTCCTGCAGCATCATAGCGCAGTCCATAGACTCTCTGCCGGTGCGGCGGTGCTGTCTGCTCTCATACAGGAACGGCATGATAACGGTAATACGCTTTGCCTTGCCGCCTGCAGCAGCGATGATACGCTTCAGATCCTGAAAATGGTCGTCAGGTGACATATGATTTACATGTCCGCTGAGGGAATAAGTCAGACTGTAGTTGCAGACGTCCACCAGAATGTAGAGATCATCACCACGAACGGACTGGTTGATGATACCCTTTGCTTCACCGGAACCGAAACGCGGAACGGCTGCATCTACGATGTAGGAGTCCTTCTGGTATTCCAGGAAAGAAAGGCGGTTTTCCGGACTCTGCTCGCGCTGGTGACGCCACATGGACAGGTATGCATCAACCTTCTCTCCGAGAGGCTGGCATCCGTTCATAGGGATCAGACCCAGAGGACCGACCGGAATTGTGTACAGTGGATGGGAATTCGTCTGATTTTGCATGATTATCCTCCATAAGTAAGTTACAAAAAGTCAACGTTATCATTTTATAACAGAACAAGCGGGTTTCGTCAAGAGTTCCGGTGCAGATCGCGGGTGCGCGCCTTCTCTTTTCGGATATCAGAGCCAAAAAGCGGCAGAACCTGATATTCGGAGAACAGACGGGAAGTCACCCGGACAGAATAGCGATCCGTCACAGCCTCCAGAGAGAGGTTGGTGGAAATGATCGTAGATTTCTGCAGGAGAAGTCTCTGATTGATACAGTGAAACAGCTTGGCGTTATCAAAAGTATTCCCCAGCTCCGTGCCCAGATCGTCGATGATGAGCAGATCACAGTCCAGAATGTCGGAATCCAACTCTGCCAGATCATCATCCTCCCGATGGGAAATCTGACTGGAAAACAGGGAAAACAGCTGGGACGCGGTAAAGGATACAACGGAATAGCCCTGATCCAGAAGCGCTTTTGCGATGCAGTGGGTCAGGAAGGTCTTGCCCACACCGGTGTTGCCGGTAAAAAGCAGACTGTCGTGTTTTTCCCCGAACTGGTCGATATAAGCGAGGCACTGAGACACGATATGGCGCATATGCTGCCGCACGGTCATGCCCAGCTCCGGTACCATCACCTTATCATCGTAATACTGATCGGTGAAGGTGGAGAAGTTTTCTTTTTCTAAGACCTGCTGCAGACCGGACTGATCATAGCGCAGTGCAGCTGCGGCGCGGATAAAGCAATGGCAGCGCTTCTGTCCGATGTAGCCGGTGTCCTTGCAGTCGGGGCAGGTGTAATGCATCTGCATGTAATCGGCTGGATATCCGGCATCGGTCAGAAGCTTTTCTTTTTCGTGGATGAGATCATCCAGCTTGGCACGGTACAGCGCCCTGCCGGAATCGTCGCCCTGCACGCGGCTTGCAACCTGCTCCAGAGAGAGGGCGCGGATCTGCCGCTCACATTCTGCAACTGCCGGGATTCGGGCATGGATCTCCTCGATACAGGCAGCCTGACGTCTGTAGTCTTCCGCCTGTCTGCGGTTATATTCCCGCATGAGGGCATCGTATTGCGAATTTTTTAATGGCATAATTTAACCCTTCTTTTTATAAGAGGCGAGCAGCGTATCCGCCCAGCTGTCTCCCGCAGTGTCGGGGACAGGATCGGGGGTCGGATTCTGGTTCTGATACGGAGACAGAAGATCCTGCTGCCATTCCTGATAGTCGTAGGAGCGTTGTTCGAAATTATGGAAGCGGTTCGGAGAGGAAGCAGAGCGTCTGGCTCCGCCGGATCGGCGTTCCGCGGAGGAGCGCTTGCCGGTGCCTCGTCCAGCCTTCTCCGCATCAAATGCTTCGTCGGCTTTTTTGAGAGCCTCCATATCATGTACATTTTGTTTGTTCCAGTCCTCCAGGATGCCCTGAACATAGTTAAAGTTCGGGGACTGAATGGATCGGATCGTGCGGCGGCAGGCTTCCAGGATCATCTCCATAGAAAAACCCAGATTCTTGCGCCAGTAGTCTAGCTTGCCGGCTTCTTCCGTAGTCGGGCGATGGTTGGTAATGCCAAGTTCCCGGAAGACAGCCCACATGTCTTCGGACTGCTGCTTGCTGAAATCCTTCGCCTCCTGGACGGTCTTGATGCCGGCGTTCTGCCAGTTGATCAGGACCTTGTTCATATAGTCCAGACGAGGGATCTGTCTCTCCACGCAATATTGTACAAGGTGGTCGATAAGATCAAAGTTGTGATCGGTATCGTGATACCAGCTCGCAAAGATATCCACATCGGAGCGGGACAGCGTGCGTCCGAGATACTGCTCGGAAACCATCACAAGTGTCTGGAACTCCGGATCGTTCAGCACGGAAGCGGAGGAGACAGGCTGTGGCGCTTTGCGGGCAGCCACCTGCGGCTCCTTCGGGATATCCGGTGTCACGGGCTGCGGAGCGGATGTCATCGCAGCAGCAGTCTGTGCTACAGCGGAGACCGGAGTGGAGAATGTCGTTGTCTGGGCGGCAGCCTCCGGTGTCGGGTCGATCAGCTCGACCTCGTGGAGGGAGCCGTCCGCGCCGGTCACAAGGAGCAGCAGACCGCGCTTCTCCCAATATTTCAAAGCACGGATCACATCGGACTCTGTACAGGACAGCTCATCTGCAATCGTATCCACAGACAGGCTGGCCTCGGAGCGGCTGGCGGTCAGGAGCAAAAAGAGATAGACTTTGACAAAATCGCCATTGGCTTCCGGCATATATTCAGTTAAAAACCAGATCGGAACAGATAAAGACGGTCCGGCGCCTTTTTGATGCAGGATAAATGGTGACATGAAACTCCTTCTTTCTGCATGATTTGTACTGGTTGCAAGTATAACATATCCACCACTTTTTGAAAATAGGAGCCTGTTTCCACCGAAATGTGTAAGAAATTCGCGAGGTAGATTGTGGATAAGTGGATAACTACGGGGATATCCAATAAAAATCCGACGGAAAAGCTCTTAAAATTCTTTATTCTAAGCCATTTTCGACAATTTCATAAATTCGGTGGAGAACAAGGAAAAATCCACAAAATCAAAAAATGCGATTTCGTGGATTTTCTTGTGGATAATGTGGATAACTTAGAGTCCAAGTAAGGATTCGCCTATTTTTACCACATCTCCGGCACCCATAGTTATCAACAAATCACCGTGGATACAATTTGTCAGCAAAAATGTCTCGATCTCGTCGAAGGACGGGAAATAGTGAACGGATGTGCCCAGTGCGGCAATCCGCTCTGCCAGATCCTTTGAGCTGATGCCCAGAGTATCGGTCTCACGAGCAGCATAGATGTCGGCAAGTACCACTTCGTCTGCCATGGAAAGTGCCTTTGCGAAGTCGTCCAGAAATGCTTTGGTACGGGTATAAGTATGAGGCTGGAACACACACCAGATCTTGCGGTGCGGGTAACGCGCTGCAGCCTTTAAGGTAGCGGTGATCTCCTGAGGATGATGTGCATAGTCATCAATGATCGTCACACCGCCAAGCTCGCCCTTCTTTTCGAAGCGGCGGTCAGTTCCGGAAAATCCGGAAAGTCCGGCTGCGATCTGCTCCGGAGCGACATGCAGCTGGTCTGCGGAAGCAGCGGCGGCAAGTGCATTTGCGATGTTGTGATCGCCGGGAACCTGAAGCTGTACCTGACACAGCAGGATGTCAGAGCCATCGGTGTTTTTCTTGTGGATCGCAAATCCGGGGAAGCCCAGTTCATTATAAGTAATATTGGTTGCAAAATAATCTTCTGTTCCGGTCATACCGAATGTCACAACAGGACAGGTCAGTCCGGCAGTCAGCTCCGGCAGACGGTCGATCTGTCCGTTGATGATCAGAGTGCCGCCCTTCTTCAGATTCTCCTCAAAACGGCGGAAGGAATGGCGGATGTCCTCCAGATCCTTGAAGAAATCCAAATGATCCTCCTGAATGTTTAAGATGATTTCCTGAGTCGGATAGAAGGACAGGAAGCTGTTTGTGTACTCACATGCTTCGGTGACAAAGACGGAATGAGCGCCGATGCGGATGTTGCCGTGAATCGAGGGCAGGATGCCGCCAACGGAGATCGTGGGGTCCAGATCGGTGCCAAGCAGGATCTCAGAAATCATAGAGGTGGTTGTCGTCTTGCCGTGGGTACCGGAGATGGCGATGGAGTTTTTGTAGTTCTCCATGATCTGTCCAAGCAGATCGGCACGGCTGAGCATCGGAAGCTCTCTGCGCACTGCCTCTTTGTACTCCGGGTTGTCCGGATGGATCGCTGCGGTGTACACAACGATGCGGACATCATCGGTGATGTTCTCAGCTACCTGAGTGGAATAGATCGTTGCGCCCTGGCTGGCGAGATGATCCGTCAACGGGGACGGATGGGGGTCAGAACCGGATACCGGGAATCCGACATCCAGCAGAATCTCCGCGAGACCGCTCATGCTGATACCGCCGATTCCGATAAAGTGAATTGCCTGTGGCTGCTTAAAATTTATCTGATACATGGAATTATCCTCTGCTTTTCCTATTTATTATGCATTCATTATAGCTGTTTCAAATGAAAAAATCAAAGGAAAAAAGACAGGAACACACATATTGTGTAAAATGGTTAAAATGTATAATCAAAGAAAAAAACACGTAAGAAATTTGTTAATATTGTTTGCTTTTCTGGAAGACTGTGGTATAATAAAAACAATACTTGAGCAGGACTTTTTAATAACTAACAACAAGGGGTGATATCGTGATTAAGAAAGAAATGATTGCTATGCTGCTCGCGGGTGGACAGGGAAGCCGACTTGGTGTTTTGACATCGAAAGTTGCAAAACCGGCAGTTTCCTTTGGGGGTAAGTACCGTTTTATCGATTTCCCGCTGAGCAACTGTATCAATTCCGGAATTGATACAGTTGGTGTTCTGACCCAGTATCAGCCGATGCGGCTGAACGCACACATCGGAATCGGTATTCCGTGGGATCTTGACCGTAACGTAGGTGGTATTTCCATTCTGCCTCCGTATGAGGGGAATGGAAAGAGTGAGTGGTATACCGGTACGGCGAATGCGATTTATCAGAACATTGAGTACATTGATTCCTTTAATCCGGACTATGTCCTGATTTTAGGCGGTGACCATATTTATAAGATGGACTATGAGGTGATGTTAGACTACCACAAGTCCAAGAACGCAGACCTGACCATCGCAGCGATGCCGGTTCCGATCGAGGAAGCCAGCCGCTTCGGTGTTATTATCACGGATGAGAATAACCGAATTGATGATTTTGAGGAGAAGCCTGCTCATCCGAGAAGCAATCTGGCAAACATGGGTATCTACATCTTCAACTGGCCGGTGCTGAGAGAAGCGCTGATCGAGATGAAGGATATTCCGGAATGTGACTTTGGTAAGCACATTATCCCGAAGATCCATGCAGACGGCAAGCGCCTGTTCTGTTATGAATATAACGGATACTGGAAAGATGTCGGCACACTGGGTTCCTATTGGGAAGCAAACATGGAGCTGATCGATATCATTCCTGTATTTAACCTGTACGAAGAGTTCTGGCGGATCTATACCAAGTCCGACATCCTGCCGCCTCAGTATGTGGCAGCAAACGCAGTCGTAAGCCGCAGTATCATCGGTGAAGGCGCCGAGATTTATGGCGAAGTTTACAACTCCGTTATCGGACCCGGCGTTGTAATTGCAGAGGGCGCGGTTGTCCGGGATTCCATCATCATGAAGAATACGGTGATTGGTGCCGGTGCCCAGATCACAAAGGCGATCATCGCAGAAGACAGCGAAGTAGGCGAGCGTGTTGTGATGGGTGTTGGCGAGTTCGCACCGAGCAAGCTGAGCGAGAAGATCTACGCATTTGATCTTGTAACCGTAGGCGAGCGCACTTACATCCCGGCAGATGTAACGATTGGCAAGAACGTAGCGATTTCCGGCGTGACGACCCCGGAGGATTATCCGGACGGCAAGCTGGAGAGCGGAGACTATATAGTAAAGGCAGGTGCAGATAAATGAGGGCGATCGGAATCATTTTAGCGGGTGGAAATAACAAACGCATGAGAGAATTGACGAAGAAGCGTGCAGTATCTGCGATGCCGATGGCAGGCAGCTATCGTGCCATTGATTTTGCACTGAGTAATATGACCAATTCTCATATTCAGAAAGTAGCAGTATTTACCCAGTACAGCTCCCGTTCCCTGAACGAGCATCTGAGTTCCTCCAAATGGTGGGATTTCGGAAGAAAGCAGGGCGGTCTGTATGTATTCACACCTACGATTACCGCAGATAACAACAGTTGGTATCGCGGTACTGCAGATACACTGGTTCAGAACCTCGACTTCCTGAAGAAGAGCCATGAGCCCTATGTCGTAATCGCAAGCGGCGACGGTGTGTATAAGTTAGACTATAATAAGGTACTGGAGTACCATATTGATAAGAGAGCCGACATTACCGTTGTCTGCAAGCAGATGCCGGAGTCGGACAAGCTGCTCCGTTTCGGACAGGTCAAGACCGATGAGGATGGACGTATCGTAGAGTTCGAGGAGAAGCCGATGGAAGTTGTTTCCACGAATGTTTCCTGCGGTATCTACATCATCCGCAGACGTCAGCTGATCGAGCTGTTGGAGCGCTGCGCAGCTGAGGATCGTTATGATTTTGTAAAGGACATCCTGATCCGTTACAAGAACCTCAAGAGAATCTATGCATACCAGATGGACAGCTACTGGAACAGCATTTCCTCCGTAGAGTCTTACTACGAGACGAACATGGATTTCCTGAAGCCGGATGTGCGTAGTCACTTCTTTAAGGAACTGCCGGATGTATATTCCAAGGTAGAAGATCTTCCGCCTGCAAAGTATAATCCCGGCGCATGGGTCAAGAACAGTCTGGTAGCCAGCGGCAGCATCATCAACGGCGAAGTGGAGAACTCCATTTTGTTCAAGAAAGCTTACATTGGAAACAACTGCGTGATCAAAAATTCGATCATTATGAACGATGTGTATATCGGGGATAACTCCCGCATCGAGAATTGCATCGTGGAGAGCCACGATACGATCCGTGCGAACAGCACCTTCACTGCGGAGAATGGAGATATCCGGATTATCGTAGAAAAAAATGAGAGATATGTGCTGTAAGTCGGGGGCAAATTGACTTACAGATGACTGGAGGGGTTATGCAGGTTACAGATGTAAGAGTGCGGCGCATTGCGCAAGTGGGTAGGATGAAAGCGGTTGCATCTATCACGATGGATAACGAGTTTGTGATACATGACATCAAGGTGATTGAGGGTGAAAAGGGACTGTTTGTGGCGATGCCCAGCAGAAAATCTCCGGATGGAGAGTATCGAGACATTGCACATCCCATCAACCAGGCCGCAAGAGAGCGTATCCAGAACGTGATTCTGGAACGGTATCATGCGGAGGAAGAGCCGGAGACAGAGAAGCCAGCAGAAGCTGACAACTGATTTTCAGCATACAAAAGCGAATCGGGTCGGGAGTTTTTTTCGGAGACGGAAAAGGCTCCCGACCTTGAGTTTTAGGCATTTCTATGATACAATATCCGCTTGACGATCTACAGGAAATGGAGAAGAAAAAAGGATATGTATTTGATTGCAGGTCTGGGAAATCCCGGAGAAAAATACGAGGGCACGAGACATAACGTGGGCTTTGCCGTGATCGACGAGCTGGAAGCAAAGCATCACATCCCCGTGCAGAGCAAAGAACACAAAGCACTTGTGGGCAGAGGCATCATCGGCGGTGAAAAGGTTTTGCTTGTAAAACCGCAGACTTTTATGAATCTGAGCGGAGATGCGATCGCGGAGATCGCCGCTTATTATAAGATTCCAGCGGAGGAAGTGCTGGTAATTTTTGATGACATCAGTTTGCCGGTAGGACAGCTTCGCCTGAGACAGAAGGGCTCCGCAGGCGGTCACAATGGAATCAAGAGCATCATTGCGAGACTGGGTTCGGAGAATTTCCCCCGGATCAAAGTGGGCGTGGGAGATAAGCCGGCACAGATGGATCTGGCGGATCATGTGCTGGGACATTTCCACGGTGAGGAAAAGAGCGCGATCGCAGACGGGATTCTGGGTGCGTCCAAGGCAGTGGAAGTATTTTTGACGGATGGTATGTCCGAGGCAATGAACCGATACAATAAGAAGAAAGCGTAACTGCGCGGACGCAGTTGCGGTCATAGAAAGGAGTCAGCACATGTCTGCTATTTTTCAAAGTCCGCTGCACGAACTGAAGAGCTATGAAGACCTTGTGGAGGCTCTGAAAAAAAGAAAAGGACCGCTGCAAGCGGCAGGATGTATGGATTCGCAGAAAGTCCATTTGCTTGCAGAGGTCGGAAATGAGACGAAAGAGACGCTCCCGTGGCAGCTTATTATCACCTACAGTGAGCAGCGCGTGCGGGAGATTGAGGAAGATTACCGTCTGTTTTGTCCGCAGGTATGCTCCTATCCGGCGAAGGATTTTATTTTTTACAGCGCAGATATCCAGGGAAAGGCACTGGAACAGAAGCGCCTGCGCACGCTGAAACAGATGAGCGAGCAGCAGGGCGGCGTGGTCGTGACGACCATCGGCGGTCTGATGAACCTCGTTCCGCCGTTTCAGGCATTGCTGGACCGCAGACTGATTCTGGAAGAAGGTATGGAGCTGTCCCCCAAGAAGCTGCGCAGAGAACTGACGGAGCTGGGCTACGAGCAGGTAGCACAGGTCGAAGGCCCGGGACAGTATTCCGCCAGAGGCGGCATTCTCGACCTGTTCAGTCTGACAGAGGAAGCGCCGTGGCGAATCGAGTTCTGGGGAGACGAGATCGACTCGATTCGGAGCTTTGAGACGGAGAGCCAGCGTTCCATCGAGCGGGTAGAAGTGGTAGAAATCTTTCCCGCAGCGGAGCTTGTGTTTGATGAGAAGGGCAAGCAGGCAGCGATTCGCCGGATTCGGGCAGAATATCAGGAAAATTACGAGACGTTCCGCAAAGCGATGAAGACCGAGGAGGCGTTTCGTCTGAAAGAGGCGACGGAAGGACTGCTGGAGGAGCTGGAGAGCGGCATCCACAGCGCGAGTCTGGAGTCGTTTCTATCCTATTTTTATCCGAAGGCGGGATCGTTTCTGGACTATTTTCCGAAGGAGCAGACACTGATCTGTCTCGACGAGCCGGTGCGCCTGAAGGAGCAGGCGGATGCGGTGGAAGCAGAGTTTCGGGAGAGTATGAGTCATCGTCTGGAAAAAGGTTATCTGCTGCCGGGACAGACAAAGGTGCTGCAGAGTGTCAGCGCTGTTTTTTCGGCGCTGCATACTGCGGAGACATTGGCGCTCACCGGACTGGATCAGAATTTGCCGATGTTGTCCGGCGCGGAGCGGGTGGAGTTTTCCGTCCGCAATGCCGATGCATACAAAAACAGCTTCGAGATGCTCATCAAAGATCTGCAGATGTACCGCAAGGAGGGCTGGCGTGTTGTATTGCTGTGCCCATCCCGGACGAGAGCGGAGCGTATGGCGAAGGATCTGGAAGAGTATGATCTGCGGGCATGGTTTTCGGAGACGGGAGGCGAGCTGATCCCCGGCACGATTCAGGTGGCGCGGGGCAGTCTGCACAGAGGCTTCTGCTATCCCCAGATCCGGTTTGCGGTGATCTGTGAGTCGGATATTTTCGGAGAACAAAAGAAGAAAAAGCGCCGCAAATCGGCTTATCAGGGACAGAAGATCAGCAGCTATACCGATCTGTCCGTGGGAGATTATGTGGTACATGAGACCCACGGAATCGGTATTTACCGGGGCATCGAGAAGATGGAAATGGACAAGATGACTCGCGACTATATGAAGATCGAGTATGGAGACGGCGGCAAGCTGTATATTCCGGCAACGCAGTTCCATCTGATTCAGAAGTATGCCGATGCGGATGCCAAGCAGCCGAAGCTGAACCGTCTCGGCACACCGGAGTGGAAAAAGACAAAGAGCAGGGTGCAGAGCGCGGTGCAGGATATCGCAAAGGAGCTGGTGGAACTGTATTCCGCGAGACAGAACGGCACAGGCTATGCCTTTGGACAGGATACGGTCTGGCAGAAAGAGTTCGAGGAGATGTTCCCCTACGAGGAGACAGAAGATCAGCTGTCTGCGATTGAAGCGACAAAGACGGACATGGAGAGTACAAAGATCATGGATCGCCTTGTGTGCGGAGATGTGGGCTTCGGCAAGACCGAGATTGCCATCCGCGCGGCATTCAAGGCAGTGCAGGAGGGCAAGCAGGTGGCGTATCTTGTGCCCACGACGATCCTTGCCCAGCAGCATTACAATACCTTTGTGCAGCGAATGAAGGATTTCCCGGTGCGCATTGATCTGCTCAGCCGTTTCCGGACTCCGGCGCAGGTGAAAAATACGCTGGAGGATCTGAAAAAGGGATTTGTGGATATCGTGATCGGTACGCACCGGATTCTCTCGAAGGATGTGCAGTTCAAAGATCTGGGACTGCTGATTATTGACGAGGAGCAGCGATTTGGTGTCACCCACAAAGAAAAGATCAAGCAGATGAAGAAAAACGTGGATGTATTGACACTGACGGCGACACCGATTCCCCGAACGCTGCACATGAGTCTGATCGGAATTCGAGATATGAGTACGCTGGAGGAGCCGCCGGCAGACCGTTTGCCGATCCAGACTTATGTTATGGAATGGAATCCGGAAGTTGTGCGGGAGGCGATCAACCGTGAGCTGGCGCGGGGCGGACAGGTCTTTTATGTATACAACCGCGTCAAGGATATTGCGGAGATGACACTGAAAATTCAGGAGCTTGTGCCGGACGCCAATGTGGCATTTGCCCACGGGCAGATGTCGGAGCGGGAGATGGAGCGGATCATGATGGACTTCATCAATGGAGACATTGATGTGCTGGTATCCACGACTATCATTGAGACCGGTCTGGATATTTCCAATGTAAACACGATCCTGATCCATGATTCCGATCGATACGGTCTGTCGCAGCTCTATCAGCTGCGAGGTCGTGTGGGACGGTCAAATCGAACTGCCTATGCGTTTATTTTGTACAAGCACAACAAAGTTCTGAAGGAAGATGCCCAGAAGCGTCTGGAAGCGATCCGGGAATTTACGGAGCTGGGATCCGGACTGCGTATTGCGATGCGGGATCTGGAAATCCGCGGCGCGGGCAATCTGTTGGGAGCAAAGCAGCATGGTCACATGGAAGCGGTCGGATATGATCTGTACTGCAAGATGCTGAACGAAGCGGTGCAGACATTGAAAGGTGAGCCGGTACAGCTGGAAGACTTCGAGACGACCGTGGACTTTGCCGCCGATGCGTATATCCCGTCGTCCTACATCCGCAACGAATATCAGAAGTTGGATATGTATCGTCGAATTTCCGGCGTGGCATCCGAGGATGAGCGTCTGGATCTGCAGGATGAACTGCTGGATCGGTATGGAGAACCGCCGAAGGCAGTGGAGAATCTGCTGTCCATCGCACTGATCCGCGCGATGGCGCACGAAGTTTATGTGACGGATCTGACTTGCAGAGACGATGTGATGACCATGAAGCTGTATCCGAAAGCGCCGCTTGACGGCAGCAGGATTCCGGAGCTTCTGACCCGCTACCGCAACCAGTTGAAAATTCTGGCGGGAGAGGAGCCGGAGCTGACATTCCGCTTCCGCTCCGGGGAACAAAGTGACTGGGAAACGACGTGGAAAACGGTGAAAAAACTGTTAATTGATATAAAAATATTGCTAGTTCCGTAAAAAAGAGGTATACTCGAACAGGTGAGCAATAGCGTCAGGAAACTCTGACGGACAATTTGGAGGATATTTATGAAGAAGAAACACTGTGCAGGCGCTGCCGCGCTGCTGTCATTGGTTCTTGGACTGGGAAGCCTGATGGGCTGCTCCAAGACTGTGAAGACGGAAGACTACGCGACCACCGTAGTTGCAACGTTTGGCGATGAGAAGATTTATCTGGATGAGGCAAACTTCCTTGCAAAGAGCGAACAGTACCTCATGGAGTCCTACTACAGCATGATTACCGGAACGGTTGATTTCTGGAGCTACGATGTAGGAAATGGCACAACCATCGAAGATACCACGAGGGAAGGCGTTATGGCGCGTATCCTTCAGACGCGCATTCTGGATTCCAAGGCAGAGGAGTATGGCATTTCTCTGAGCGAGGATGATGAGGCGAAGATCGAGGAAGCAATGGCTCAGTACAAGGAGAACCTGCAGGACGGCGCTTTCGAGAAGATGGGCGGCACCGACGAGCTTCTGAGCAAGGTTTATCATGACAACGCTCTGGCAAACCGCGTATATGAGTACATGGTAGCAGATATTGATACCAATGTAGACCGTGAGGAGCAGCGTCAGGTAAAGGTCAGCTATCTGAAGTTTGACAAGACTCAGACAGAGGATGAGACAAGCACCGATACTGAGAGCGAGTCCGCGACTGAGACCGCAGCAGAGACAGAATCCGAGACCGAGACCGAAGCAGAGACCGCTTATGCGGATACCGAGGAGTATCAGGAGCTGGAGCAGCTTGCAGAGCAGGCAGCTGCAGATCTGAAGTCCGGCAAGTCTATGGATGATGTCAAGGCAGAGCTGGAAGCAGACGACACCCTGACGGTTACCCAGAAGACCGAGACATTCGGTAAGACCGATCATGAGAATGCATTTGGTACTGCCAGCTTTGAGCTGGAGACCGGCGAGTATGCTACCGCATATGTAGAGGAAGACGGCTGGTACGTCATCTACTGTGAGGAGCATGAGGATGAGGCTGCTACCGACGATGCAGTACAGTCCGTATTGAAGACCCGCAGATCCGATATGTTCAACGAGAAGTATGAGCAGTTAAAGGCAGACGCTCCGAAGTTCAAGGTAAACGAGGACGTATGGGCATCCATTACCATGAGCACTGCTTTGTATGAGGTCCCGGAGACCACCGCAGCAGACGAGACTGAGACGGAGGCAGCTTCTTCTGAGTCTGAGTCCGAGACAGAGACTTCCGCAGAGAGCGAGGGTGAGTCCGAGAGCGCAGCAGAGTCGGAATCTGAGACCGAGACGGAGAGCGAATCCGCAGCAGAATAAAAAGAATAAAATCAGATAAGAACGAGCAAGATGCATCAGACATTTGAATAAAAATGTCTGATGCGTTTTTCTTGCCTTACAGAATTCTGGTTTACTTTTTACAGAGTTCTGTTATAATAGCAGAGCTGAGTTTGAGAATGAGCGAAAGGGACAGTTTTTGTCTGTCTGAGAAAAGAGGAGAGAGCTTTGAAAATTATAATTGCCGGAGACGGAAAGGTTGGCGCAGCCCTGACGGGACAGCTTTCCGCAGAAGGGTATGATCTGACACTGATCGATACGAACCAGAAGGTTCTGGAAGGTATGGTAGAGAAGTATGACTGTATGGCAGTCACCGGAAACTGCGCTTCCATGGCAGTTCTGGAGCAGGCAAATGTCAAGGAGACCGATCTGTTGATCGCAGCGACAAGTGCGGATGAGATCAACCTGCTGTGCTGTATGACGGCGCACGGCATGAATCCGAACCTGCATACGATCGCACGTATCCGGAATCCTGAGTATACAGACCAGATCTTTGAGATGCGCAATTTGTTCGCGCTGTCCATGACAGTCAACCCGGAGAAGCAGGCAGCGGTGGAAATCGAGCGTCTGCTGAAATTCCCCGGATTCCGCAAGAGAGATACCTTTGCCAAGGGTCGTGTGGAGATTGTGGAAGTGCGCATTGATGCAAACAGCCATCTGAAAAATCTGGCATTAAATGAGATTTACCGCATCGTGGGAGTCCAGGTACTGGTATGTACGATTCTGCGCAGCGGAAAAGCCATTGTTCCCGATGGTAACTTTATCATCCGCGAGGGGGATCGCCTGTTCGTAACGGCTTCCACGAACAATCTGGCAAGCCTGTTGAAAAACCTGGGGATTCTGTCCCACAAGGTAAAGCATGTCATGCTGTGCGGCGGCGGCCGTGTCAGCTATTATCTGGCGGAGCGTCTGCAAAAGAGCGGCATGCAGGTGCAGATCATCGAGCAGAATTATGATCGGTGTCTGGAGCTGGCGGCAAATCTGCCTTATGCAGATATTATTCATGGCGACGCCGGGGATCAGACATTGTTAGAGAGCGAAGGCATTGATCGCTGTGATGCCTTTATCACACTGACCGGTATTGACGAGCAGAACATGATCCTTTCTATGTATGCCAATTCCAGGGGCGTTCCGATGGTCGTTACAAAGGTAGGTCATGTGGATAACACCGCCATCATGGACAGCCTGCAGCTGGGCAGCATCGTCAGTCCGAAGGAACTGTGCAGCAACAGCATCGTGCGGTATGTCCGCGCCATGCGCAACCAGACCGGTGCGGCAAGGGCGGTACATACGATTGCGGACGGACAGATGGAAGCACTGGAGTTTCGTGTGGATGAAGGCACGCGCAACTGCGGTATTCCGCTGAAAAATCTGAAGCTGAAAAAGAATATCCTGATCGTCTGCATTACCCACGGCGGAAAGACACAGATCCCCAATGGTGATTCTGAGTTCGAGCTGGGTGATACGGTCATTGTAGTGCGCGGACAGGAGCATATGATCTATCAGCTAAATGACATTTTTGAGTAAGAAAGAGCGGGTTTGAATAACTATGAACTACAAAATGATGGGACGCTTTGTTGCCAGAATTCTTCTGGTGGAAGCGTTGTTCATGATCCCGGCGCTGCTCATCAGCATATTTTGCAGAGAGATGGCGGCAGTGAGGGGATTTTTGGGGGCGCTGGCGGTTCTTGCGGTCGTCATTCTGATCCTTTGGTTTGTCTGCAAAAATGCAAGAAACGGATTCTTTGCAAAAGAAGGAATGGTCTGCGTCGGCATCAGCTGGATCATCATGAGTCTTTTGGGCTGTCTGCCTTTTGTGATTTCCGGTGAGATCCCGAATTATATTGACGCATTATTTGAGATTGTATCCGGTTTTACAACAACCGGCGCTTCGATCCTGCCGGAAGTGGAATCCCTGTCGAAGGGAATTCTGTACTGGCGCAGCTTCAGCCATTGGCTGGGTGGCATGGGCGTGCTGGTATTCCTGTTGGCGATCGTCAACAACGAGGGAAAGCGCAACAGCGGTTTCACGATGCATCTGATGCGGGCAGAAAGCCCTGGCCCCAGTGTCGGCAAGCTGGTGCCGAAGATGCGTGAGACGGCAACGATTCTGTATGTCATGTATATTGCACTGACGGTAATCAATATTTTTATGCTGCTTGTTGGCGGAATGCCGGTCTTTGATGCCGTCTGCACGGCATTTGGTACTGCCGGTACTGGTGGATTCGGTATCAAGAATGACAGTATAGCGAGCTACAGCCCCTATATCCAGAATGTGTGCACTGTCTTTATGATACTGTTCGGTGTAAACTTCAGCTGCTATTATTTCCTGCTGCTGCGGAAGTTCCGCAATGTGGCAAAGGATGAGGAGCTGCATGTGTATCTCGGACTGATCGCAGTCAGCACGATTCTGATCGTCATCAACCTGAAAGGATATTACGGAACACTGGGGGAGACGATCCGTCATGCTGCATTTCAGGTATCCAGTATTATCACAACGACGGGATTTGCCACGACAGACTTTGATCTGTGGCCGACATTTTCCAAGTCGATTCTGTTGATGCTCATGGCAATCGGGGCCTGCGCGGGCAGCACCGGCGGTGGTCTGAAATGCAGCCGTCTGCTGATCCTGTTCAAGAATCTGGGCTGCAATGTCCAGCGGTTAAAGAACAGCCAGAAGGTACAGGTGGTGCGTGTCAACGGCATCATGGTGGATGACCGTGTGGTATCGAATACAGCGGCATATCTGTCTGCCTATGTGATCATCCTTGTAATCAGTTTTCTGATCCTGTCACTGGAGAACTTTTCCATGACGACGAACTTTACCGCCGTGTTGTCCTGCTTTAATAACATCGGTCCCGGTCTGGAAATAGTCGGTCCTACCGGAAACTACGGCACTTACAATGCACTGTCAAAGATCGTTCTGATTCTGGATATGCTGGCAGGTCGTCTGGAAATCTTCCCGATTCTGATCCTTCTGACCCGCAGCACCTGGAGAAAACATTGATGGTTGTGCTCGGTATTTCCGTGGCGAGCAGCCGATGTGTTCCCGGAAAGTCTTTGTAAAATAACCTGGCACTGCAAAACCGCAGCGGGCGGCGATGTCGCTGATGCTGTAAGACGTGTCCCGCAACAGCGGCAGGCTTTGCTCGATGCGATAAGAAGTGAGGTAGGCAATCAATGTCTGGTTCATGTAACGCTGGAACAGACGGCAGACTTCACTGCGGCACAGATGGATCTGATCGGCAATGTCCTGCAGCGTGATGGACTCTGCATAATGTGCCTGAATAAATTCCAAAATCATACGGATACGTTCCGTATCGCGATCCCGACGGAAGGGCTGCCCTTCTGCCGGGATTTTTGTATGCTCAAAAAGCAGCTGCCAGATGGACAGAAGTGACATGAGCTGAGAAAATTCCGGCGCTTCCGGATGCTCTCGTCCGAGAATCGGGAACTGCCGCAGTGCGGACAGGATGCTCATCTGCCACGGAATTTCCGGGGAGAGCAGCAGAGAGGACAAATCTGGATTTTGCAGAATCGGGTTCACATACTTTTCCTGCATGAGGCTGGAAGAATACCCGTACAACAGACGGGGATGGAATGTGATGGACAGGTAGTGACAGTCCGGCGAGTCCGCTCGCTGTCCGGAGTGCAGGGCGTTTTGATTACAGAAAAGTCCCTGCCCTTCGTGGAGATGATAAACCTTGTCATTGACCTGATAGAGAATATCGCCGGAGGTAACAAACGTCAGCTCGATCTCCGGATGCCAGTGCCAGCAAAAAGAACGCAGGTCAAACGCAGACAGGCGCTCGTGACTGATGAGCAGGGGAAATGCGAAACTGCCGTGGGGCTTCAATTCTTTTTGGTCGTGATCCGTGAGAATCTGCATAATCTCAATATCCTTTCATTATTTGTAAATATATTTATAGAAAATATGGTTTCTACGCACTATAGTTATAGTATAGCAGGAAAAGAAAAGAACGAAACTTAAAATTTTCAAAAAATGGAGGATTTTTGGTATGAATATTGTGATTTCCGAACTGGAACAGAAATTTACAGAGCTGTATGGTGCTGGGGACTATGAAGTTTACTTTGCACCGGGTCGTGTGAATCTCATCGGAGAGCACACCGATTACAATGGCGGACATGTATTTCCCTGCGCTTTGACCATCGGCACTTACGGCATCATTCGCAGGAGAGAGGACCGTAAGATTCATCTGTATTCTGCAAATTTTGCAGATCTGGGTGTAATAGAGACATCACTGGATGATCTGGTGATGAAAAAAGAAGCCGGATGGACGAATTATCCGAAGGGGGTGATTTGGGCGTTCGGTAAGTGGGGGTATGAGATTCCCTCCGGCATGGATATTCTGATTGCAGGCGATATTCCGGCAGGTTCCGGTCTATCCTCATCTGCTTCTCTGGAAGTACTGACAGGACTGATGTTGCGGGATACCTTCGGACTGAACATCAGCAGAGTGGATCTGGCGCGAATCGGTCAGTATTCGGAGAATAATTTCAACGGCATGAACTGCGGTATTATGGATCAGTTCGCATCGGCAATGGGAGAGAAGGACTGTGCCATCTTTTTGGATACGAACACATTGAAGTATGAATATGCGCCCATCGTACTGCCGGATGCAAAGATTGTCATCACAAACAGTAAAGTAAAGCACAGTCTGGTTTCTTCTGCCTACAATGACAGACGCAGAGAGAGCGAGACCGCATTGAAGGATCTGCAGAAGGTAGTGGATATTCAAACACTGGGAGATTTGACGGAGGCAGAGTTTGACGCACATCAGGATGCAATCGCAGATCCGGTTTGCAGAAAGCGTGCAAAGCATGCAGTGTATGAAAATCAGAGAACGATTCGCGCGATGGCAGCATTGAAAAAAAGAGACATTGCAACGTTTGGACAGCTGATGAACGAATCCCACATTTCTCTGCGGGACGACTATGAGACCTCTTGCGAGGAGACGGATATTCTGGCGGAGCTGGCATGGAGTGTACCGGGCGTGTACGGTTCCAGAATTACCGGAGGCGGCTTCGGAGGCTGCACCGTCAGCCTTGTTAAGAATGAAGACATTCCGAATTTCATTGAGACGCTGCGGAGCGGCTATGAGAAGAAGGTCGGCAAGACACCGGAGTTTTATGTGGTGGAAGTCGGTGCCGGTGCGCATAAGCTGACCGAGCAGGAGAGCAAAGAAAACTGAGACAAAGGCAGAAAGGGGACAGGAAATACATGTTGGGTGATTGGATTGAGGAACTGGTAACGTATGGTGTTCGGACAGGGTTAACGCCGGAATGTGAGCGAATCTATACGAGAAATTTGCTGTTGGATTGCTTTGAAGAGCCTGATTTTGCCACATCAGAAGGGGAAGATGCGGCAAAGTCGGAGCGGCCTCTGGTAGATATTTTAAATGATCTGCTGGAGGAGGCAGTGCGCCGGGGAAAGATCGGGGATTCTGTGACAGAACGGGATCTGTTTGACACAAAGCTGATGAATTGTCTTATGCCGAGACCTGCTCAGGTGCGGGAGGAGTTTGCGAAGCACTACGCCGAGAGTCCGAAAGAAGCAACGGACTGGTTCTATGCATTCAGCCAAAATAGCAATTATATCCGACGTGACCGCATTGCAAAGGATCGCAAGTGGAAGGTGGACAGCTCTTATGGTCCCATCGACATCACGATCAACCTGTCTAAGCCGGAAAAAGATCCCCGTGCCATTGCAGCAGCCGGTGCGGCAAAGAGTACGAGCTATCCGAAGTGTCAGCTCTGCATGGAAAATGAAGGCTATGCAGGCAGGCTCAACCACCCGGCACGAGAAAATCACCGTATCATACCGCTGACGATCTGCGGACAGCCCTGGGGATTTCAGTATTCTCCCTATGTGTATTACCCGGAGCATTGCATTGTGTTCAACGGCGAACATATTCCGATGAAGATTGAGCGAAAGACCTTTGAAAAGCTGTTTGACTTTGTAGGACAGTTCCCTCACTATATGCTGGGTTCCAATGCAGATCTGCCCATCGTCGGTGGTTCGATCCTGAGCCATGACCATTTTCAGGGCGGTGCGGACTGCTTTGCAATGGGCAGAGCGCCGTTGGAACAGATGGTATCCATTCCCGGTTATGAGGATGTGGAGGCTGGTATTGTGCACTGGCCGCTGTCCGTTCTGCGCATCCGCCATGCCGATCCGAAGCGCCTGATCGATCTGGCAACACATGTGCTGGATTGCTGGAGAGGGTACACCGATGAAGCTGCGATGGTTTATGCAGAGACCGATGGCGTTCCGCACAACACCATCACTCCCATTGCGCGAAAGCGGGGAGAGCTGTTTGAGCTGGATCTGACGCTGCGGAACAATCTCACAACGCCGGAGCATCCCATGGGATTGTACCATCCTCATGAAAAGCTGCACCATATCAAGAAAGAAAATATCGGCCTGATCGAAGTCATGGGTATGGCAATCCTGCCTGCCCGCCTACAAAAAGAGATGGATCTGCTGACAGAGGTATTGGCAGCAGGTAAAAATCCAGCCGACTATCCGGAACTGGAAAAGCATGCGGACTGGGTAACAGAATTTTTACCGAAGTACGATCAGGTGACAAAAAAAAACCTGCCCCAGATCCTGGAGCAGGAGATTGGAAAGGTCTTCTTGCAGGTATTGGAGGATGCCGGTGTATACAAGTGCACGCCGGAGGGAAGAGAAGCATTTGGAAGGTTCCTGGCGACCTTATAAAAAGTCATTCGCCATACCTTTTTCGTAGCTGCGGGAGCAGCTACGAAAAAGGTATCCGACCCCACCCGGCCGGATACCTGACTCGTCAAAATATTTAATTTTGTGTGGACGAAAAATTCATATCTCTATAAAAAAATCGTCGTTGTCAGTAAAATGTCATGCGTTCGTCAGAAAATTTCCGATCTCAGAAACTGCGGTTTCCTCATCAGCTCCACTAGCTGTGATCGTAACAGAATCTCCGGGAACCAGACCGATTGCCATCATCCCCATGATGCTTTTTGCATTCACCTTTGCCTGATCAGTTACCAGATGAATCTGACTCTGATACTGGCTTGCGAGCTGTACTAACAGTGCAGCAGGTGTCGCCTTCTGCGCATGAGGTGTGTCAACAATCACTGTCTTCTCTACCATAGCTGTTCCTCCTCTATACCGTTCCACACACGATGTCCATAATGAAACGATTTTTATGATAACATACTGAAAAAAGTAAGTCAATGGAAGAAGTGACGAGAAAAAGAGAGGGAAAAAGAGGTTTGTGTACAATAAGTTGCAAGAAAGTTGAGAGAAATTTATCAGCCAAACAGATATGGGCGTGCAAAGGCTGAAAAAAAACAAAATTAGTAGTTGGATAAAGTGACAAAATATATGTGTATGAAAAAAAGTACTTACAGAGACTGTGAGAGTATGCTATGATAAGAACAATGAATGGTAGTCGCAGGAGCGGAAGCAACGAGATGAAAGTTTGGTTGCTTTGCTCCTGTTTTTTTGCCCTTTTATGCAGAAAATGGTGCCATAAAAATTTTATTTTTAAACTGGAGGAGAAAAGAAAATGCCCAAGACAAAGTTTCAGAGTGTTATTTTTACGATTATCATGGCAATGATCATGGTTTATGGAATGGTTGTGTACAATGTTGCATTGAACACCGGAGGTGTGACGGATCAGACCTTTGTGATGGCGCTTCATGAGCTGCCGATTATGGTGCCCGTTGCATGTGTGCTGGAGTTCTTTGTGGTAGAAAAACTGGCGACAAAGCTGGCATTCACCGTTGTTCGTCCGACCGATCGTCCGCAGGTTATCACCTATGCAATTTCTCTGATGATCATCTGTATCATGTGTCCCTGCATGAGTCTGGTCGCAACGCTGCTGTTTAAGGAGCCGAGCTTTGGAACTTGGATTCAGACCTGGGGAATGAACATGCCGATGGCGTTGATTTGGCAGATGTTATATTGCGGACCGCTGAGCCGTCTGATTTTCCGGACATTGTTCCGGAAGCAGCTGCAGGAAAAATAGTAAGCAAGACTTTCTTTACAACGAGCGTGTTCCGGTGTATCATGGCGGTATGTAGAATTTGTCTGTAGAGGACAAAAATATTGTATCATAGAAATGGAGAAATTATGATTTGCATCCAGAATGTACATGTATATGCACCGGAAGATCTGGGAGTCTGCGATATCCTGATCGTCAATGATAAAATCGCTGAGATCGGCCCGAATCTGTCACTTTTCCTGCCGGAAAAGACGGAAGTGATTGACGGCACCGGTAAGATCGCAATTCCAGGTCTCATCGACCAGCACGTTCACATCACCGGCGGTGGCGGAGAGAGCGGTTTCGCCAGCAAGATCCATGAAATCACCATGAGTGAGTGTGTGTCAAACGGCGTCACCAGTGTTGTCGGACTGTTGGGAACAGATTCCGTGACCCGCAGTGTGGAAAATCTTGTGTCCAAAGTAAAAGGACTGCGTCAGGAAGGCATGAGCGCTTGGTGTCTGACCGGTGGTTATGAATATCCTTCCGTCAATATTTGCGGAAGCGTCAGCCGGGACATTTCCTTCATCGAGGAAGTTCTCGGTGTGAAGCTGGCAATTTCCGACCACCGTTGTTCTTATCCGACGGTAGAGGAGTTGATTCGTCTGACTTCTCAGGTGCGGATCGCGAGCCTTCTGGCAAAGAAACCGGGTGTGGTACATTTGCATACCGGCAGAGGTAAGGCGGGTTTGACGGACATTTTGGAAGTTCTGGATCGGACGGATATCCCGGTATGGCATTTCCGTCCTACACATATCACCCATCAGCCCGGAGCCGATGAGTTTGCTGCAAGAGGCGGCTACATCGACGTTACGACCGGAGCCGATACGGAGGAACGTCAGGAAGACATTCTGTATTGGATGGAGCATGCGCAGCCGGAACATTTGACTCTCAGCTCCGATGCAAATGGCAGTATGCCGATCTGGGGCGAGGACAAAGAACTGATCGGAATGGGCGTTTCCAGCGTCTCTTCACTGTTCCGCACTGTCCGGGCGCTGATCTGGAATCATCACATTCCGGTGGAGCAGGCATTGGCACCTGTGACCGCGAACGTCGCAAAGGCATTGAATCTGTATCCGGGAAAGGGACATCTGGCAGCCGGAAGTGATGCGGATGTGATCCTGATGAATGAGGACTGGCAGATCGAGCAGGTGTATGCAATGGGAAAGACGGACTGGAAGGATTTCTATTCTCTGGCAAAATAAAAATTCATCTAAAAAAGGAGAGAATGAGAATGAACACACTAGACTGTATCAAGACGAGAAGAAGCGTAAGAAAATATGCGGATAAGCCAGTGCCTCATGAGCTGATCGAGCAGGCAATCGCAGCGGCAGCCTATGCTCCCTCCTGGAAGAATACGCAGGTAACGCGCTATTATGTGGTAGATGATCCGGAGCTGAAGGCAAAGATCGCAGACGAATGCTGCGGCCACCTTTTCCCGAATAATGCCAAAATTATTGAAAATGCACCGATGATCATCGCAACCGCGATGGTTCGCAACCGTTCCGGTTATGAGAGAGACGGCAGCTTCACAAATGAAAAAGAAAAAGGCTGGCAGATGTTCGACTGCGGCATCGCGTCCCAGACATTTGCACTGGCATGCCATGAGCTGGGACTGGATACTGTGACCATGGGAATCTTTGATTTTGACCGTGCGACCGAGCTGTTCCAGATTCCAGAAGATCAGGAAGTTGCAGCGCTGATGGCAGTTGGCTACCGCGAAGATGAGGAAATCGTTGCTCCGAAGAGAAAGACAGTAGAACAGTTACTCACATTTGTAAAATAAGAACGCGTTTGCTGATGTAAAAAAAGCTTGACAGCAAAAAGGCAGTATGCTATTGTATATACAAAGTTAGACAAGACTAACGAAAATAGAAAAGCGGATGATCGCATCCGCTTTCTATTTTCCACTAGAGTTAGCACATACTAACAGTCAAGCAGAGGAGAACACCGGAATGAGCGTTGTAATCATTGGAGGAAATGAGCGGATGGAATGTCAGTATTCTGATATTTGCAAAAGCTACGGACATAAAGCGAAGATTTTTACGAAGGAGAATGGCTCCGTCAAGAAAAAGATGGGATGTCCGGATCTGCTGATCCTGTTCACAAACACCGTTTCTCACAAGATGGCAATCAGCGCTTCCAAGGAAGCAAGGAGAAACAATGTTCCCATCGCACATGTACACAGCAGCAGCGCATCTGCACTGAATGAATTATTTGCATCATATGCGGCAAACTAAGCAGGTGGATGGATCATGGAAAAACATTGCATGGCAACGCATCGCACATTTGAACAACACCTGATCGAGTTTTGTGCCCCCACACTGGCATCCCTGAAAACCGCCAGCCTGTTTCAATATGCTTACGAGGAAGAGACAGAATTGCAGGAGCAGCAGGAGCTGTGGAGCCGGATTTTGGAAAACAAGGGCATTCGGATCTGCGTTCTTCGCAAATGGGAGCAGCACGCATTGATCTATGTGTATCGTCCGGAACGCCTTTCGGCGGATCTTTCCGGAAAAGGGGTGGAAACCTTTTTGAAAAAGAGCGGCTACTGCGGACATGATCCCAAGACAGCATTGGAACATCTGAAAGAACGGATCGCGGAAAGCGATACATTCCCGCACGAGATCGGATTGTTTTTGAGCTACCCGCTGGGGGATGTAGTTGGTTTTATTCGAAACCGGGGACAGAACTGTAAATGCGTGGGATGCTGGAAGGTTTATTGTAATGAATGCGAAGCGCGGCGGACATTTGCCCGATATGACAAATGCACCAGCGTTTACGGTCGCCTGTGGAGAGAGGGACGAAGTGTCCGCGATCTGACGGTGGCAGCATAGAAAAGTATCATATGGAGGAAAACACGATGAGTAAAGTAGCAGTTGTATTTTGGAGCGGCACTGGCAATACAGAGGCAATGGCAAACGCAGTTGCAGACGGCGCAAAGGGCAAGGGAGCAGAAGTAATGGTAGCAACTCCTGACAGCTTCGGTGCAGATCAAATGGATGCATACGATGCAATCGCATTCGGATGCCCTGCAATGGGTGGCGAAGAGCTGGAAGAGAGCGAGTTTCGCCCGATGTTCGATGACTGCAAGGCAAAGCTGGCTGGCAAAAAGATCGCCCTGTTCGGTTCTTACGGCTGGGGCGACGGCGAGTGGATGCGCACCTGGGAAGACGAGTGCAAGGAAGCTGGCGCTGTACTGGCTTGCGACAGCGTAATCTGTAACGACACTCCCGATGATGATGGACTGAACGCTTGTCAGGCACTGGGAGAAGCAGTTGCATAAAGAAAGAAATTCAGGTAGAATGCTCTCATGGCGAATGCTGTGAGGGCATTTTTCTGTTATCGGGAAATGATATTTGCTACATCCCCTACCGTCAATGCAGCAGACAAATTTCGCGACAGCAGAAAAATGCAGAAGGCATAAAGGAAAAGTTTGTTGGGATATTGGATATCAGGAGGACGGCTTTGTCGATCACCAATAAGCAAAACGCCCCGCGTATGCGAGTTTTGCGATTGGTGATTGACATGCCGACTTGCGATAACATTACAAGATATTACAAACATTTACGAGGAGGTTTTACAATGAATCAGATGGAAGTTTGGAAGCAGCGGGATCGTTTGTTTGGCGGTCTGATCGGTCTGGCGCGGGCGTGCTCCAGCAACCCGCGCACAGAGAATACGGATCAGGTGTTTATTAAGACATTGGCTTTTCTGAATCGGGACGAAGGTTTTGACGAGGAGCAGTTGGTGAATTATCGCCTGCGGGTGCGCGCGGAGAAGAATGAGGTAGCGCCGGGCTGCGCAACCTGCATGTCAAAATGCGGCAACACCGATGATTATGATATGAACCGCATGTATGAGGCAGAGGAGTCTGTCCGCGGCAGAAAGACGGCGCTGGTCTGTCTGGCAGAGCGGATCGGTGTATTGGCAGATCGGATGCAGAAACAGGGTGCAGCGCCGGAAGAGACGGAGCCGCTTGCAAGATATCTGGAAGCAGTCCTTTTCGTGTTGGCGGAAGACTGGGAGCCGGAAGCTTACGATCCGTATCTGAATATGGGCGGCGAGATGTTTGCAAAGTGCGTGACCGCATTAGCGAAACTCTAGTTTCTTGCGCAGAAAAACCTGAGTGTAACACCAATCGCAAAACTCGCATACGCGGGGCGTGTTTCTTAGAAAGAAAGTCGAAGTAGAAGCCGGTCCTTACCAATAAGAAAAGCGCCCCGCGTATGCGAGCTTTTCGATTGGTAAGGACCGGCTTCTGTCAATCACTTACTTTTCATGAGAAAACAAGAAATCACGCCAGCCGCAGGAACAACTCCACCAGCCTCGTTGCATTCCTCTCCAGCGCCTCTCTCGTGATTCGTTCTTCCTGCAATGCCGCCAGCATTGCTTCCGGGTATCCAACGGGCATTTTGACATCGTTTCCGGCGAGAATTTCGAGATCCTGTTTTGCTTCGTTCCACCAGTCGGTCATGGCAACGCCCTCAAAGCCCCACTCTTCCCGAAGGATTCCTTGCATGAGATCTTTGCGGGTGGACGGGTATGCGCCGTTGACGAGGTTGTAGCTTGTCATGAGCGTCCAGGGCTGAGATTCGCGCACAGCAATCTCAAACTGCTTCAGATAAATTTCGCGAAGCGCACGCTCGGAAACGCGGGAATCGGAGCGCTTGCGGTTCGTCTCTTTGTTATTGCAGCAGAAATGCTTGACGCAGGCAGCAATTTTTTCGGACTGAATGCCGTTGCACATGGCAGCGCCAATCTTTCCGGAAATGAGCGGGTCTTCGGAATAATATTCAAAGTTACGACCGCACAGCGGAGAGCGGTGAATGTTCATGGCAGGAGCCAGCCAGATGCCGATGCCGTTTTCTTTTAATTCGCGGGCAGCAGCAGCGCCGACCTGAAAGACGAGGTCCGGATTCCATGAGCAGGCAAGCATCGTGGCGCAAGGCCATGCCGTTGCGGTGACTTTGCAGGCGGGCAGGATGCGAAGTCCGGCAGGACCGTCCGCAGTCATGATCGGCGGAATGCCGTATTCCTCAATGTCGCCGAAGCCGTATGTATTGGAAACACCGTGATTTGGACGGCCGCTCATGAGTTCCAGAAGTACCGTGTCGGGCAATTTTTGAACAAAATCATGTGCCGAAATGCGTCCTTCGAGAACGTCTGCAAGATAAACCGCATTGTGAAGCTCCTGACGCGGTACGGCAAATGCGTAACGGGGAACTTCGAGAAAGTTTTCCGGTTCATAATGAGGCGCTTCCTGCGGTGCCGTGGGCAGTTCCTCAAATGTGCCGTCGGAACGCATACGCTTTTTCAACTGCGTCGGAGCAACGCGGCGCCGCAGCGTCTGTACGATCCAGTCTTCTGCCAAATCCCATGTGTCGGAAAATGCATGCACATCCCGCACGCTGGTTCCAAGATAGAAGTGGTAGTTGCCCTTTTCCAGAATGTAAGAAGAGGCAGTAATCGCGCCGAGATCGTCGTAACTTGCCATCTGCGTCACCGGGAAAGTGAGAACGATCCGCTCGGATTCGCCGGGAGCAAGCAGCGCAGTCTTGTGGAAGGCAGCCAGCACCTTTGCGGGCTTGCCCAGCTTTCCCTGTGGAGCGCTGTAGTATGCCTGCAGCACTTCTTTTCCGGAAAAATGCCCGGTATTTGTGACAAGGGCGGACATTTCTACCGTGTCGTGGAACAGACTAAGCGTCTGCTCGGTAATCGCAAATGTGGTATAAGAAAGTCCGTAACCGAACGGATAATTGACCCGGGCAGCAGCGCCGGGAATAGTCTCAAAATATCGATAGCCCACATAAATGTCTTCCAGATAATCTACGTAATCTTCGGATTCGTTGAAGGTTGCGCTGGAAGGATAGTCGTCAAAGCTTTTCGCAAAGGTGTCCGTCAGCTTGCCGGAAGGTGTGGCATCGCCGCAGAGCAGATCAGCGGTTGCCAGACCGCCCTCGATGCCCGCCTGCCATGCCAGCAGCACGCTGGGAATGCGGTCATTGTCATAAAACCAGGACGTATCCACCATGCCGCCCACATTCAAAACGACTGCGACATGCGCAAAGTTTGCAACAACGGACTTTACCATTGCATCCTCTGCAGCGGTCAGATAAAAATCGCCGTCGCCGGGAATGCCTTTGCGATCCCATCCCTCGCCGGAAAAGCGGCAGATTGTGATGAGCGCCGTGTCCGTAAAAGCAGCTGCATCGGAAATCAGATGTTCCGGAATCTCCGGCTCTGCGGTCAGACCGATCTCAGCGCCGGAAGCATATTGCGCAGC
This sequence comes from uncultured Cuneatibacter sp., assembly GCA_934234215.1. Lineage (GTDB taxonomy): Bacteria > Bacillota > Clostridia > Lachnospirales > Lachnospiraceae > CAKQHB01. The sequence continues at coordinate 23,190 of CAKQHB010000011.1, read as the reverse complement.
GACATTTTCTTCGTAAAAAGAGGAGAGCGCCGGAAACAGTTCCAGCTTTCCCTCAGATTCTTTGATCTGCAATCCCTGCAGAATCGAGCGGGTGTAAGATGTCGTAACATCGCCGCTGCCGCCACCGCCGCGCACATAATCCACCTGTCCTTTTCCAAAGACGGCAAGCTTTGTGCCGCTGGCAAACGGCAAAAGCCCGCCCTCATTTTTCAGAAGGACCATGCCCTCCGTGGCAGCCTGTCTTGACAGCTCAATATGCTTGTCACTGGCTGTGATGCGTCGTCCATCTTCACCCATAGGTGTGCAGGGCATGTAGCGAAAACGCTCCCAGCCCGCCTGTTGTCTTCGCCGTCTTTCGTGACGGGCGCGATCTGCTTCAGAAACTGGCATAAAAACCCCCATTCCAGAGCGCGTTGCGCGGCGAAAATCGTGCTTACGATTTCCGGTCTGCTGTAAACTCGCGCTCCGTAAAAAAATTAACATTCTAAGATGATTGTACAGCAGGAAAGGTCGGAAATCAATTTGCTTTTTCCGGTTTTCTGAGTTGTCTGGAAAATTGGTTTGCGTTACAATAAAAGCAGAACTTGGAGCCTGTTTTGCGCTATGCTGATAGAACAAAATATGCGCTTCGGAAAGAGGAAACCATGACAAAAAAAGAGTTACAGACACAGCTGTCGGAAATGGGCTTGCGCCCGGATGACACGCTGTTGATGCATTCTTCTATGAAAGCCATTGGAGAAGTCGATGGCGGTGCAGATACCGTATTGGATGCGCTGATGGAATATTTTTCGGATGGACTTTTGCTGCTGCCGACCCACACGTGGGCGAGCATTAACGCGGACAATCCCGTGTATGATCCGGAAACGCAGGAGGCTTGCGTGGGCATTTTGCCAAATCTGTTTCGAAAGCGTTCGGGGGTGATCCGCTCGCTGCATCCAACCCATAGCATGGCTGGTTATGGAAAGGACGCGGAGGAATATCTAGCAGGAGAAGAAAATTGCAACACGCCCTGTACACCCGGCGGATGTTACGACCGACTGCGCAGCCGACACGGAAAGATTCTGTTAGTCGGTGTCGGACATGAGCGCAACACCTTTATTCATGGCGTGGAGGAAGTGCTGAATGTTCCAAATCGCCTGTCCGCAAAGCCTGCCAAGCTCTTTATCAAGCAGAAAAACGGCAGTCTGAAGCAAGTTTGGGTGCGCAAGCATTACAATCCCGATCAGCCGCATATTTCGGAGGATTTCGTAAAGCTGGAACAGGCATTTTACGATTGCGGCGCAGCGAAAAAAGTCCGTTTTGGCGCAGCAGATTGCATCCTTTGCGATGCTCAGAAAATCTTTGAGGTCACAAGACATGTGCTGGCACCCGATCCGGAATGTCTGATCACGAGTCCGTCCATTCCGAAAGAACGCTGGGCAGAACTCACGGGATCCTCGAAATGAATCAAATCTGACCTCAAGAGTAACAAAAAGCAAAGAAAAAAACAGAAAACACAGGGCATTTTCACGCCCGGAAAGGAATCATTATGATTATTAATTTCAACGAACAGGAACTGCAGGAATTCCCGAATTTCAAAGGCGGAGAAAAGAGCCTTAATGCAAAAATGTTTTTTGACGGAACGAACCGCATCATCTACGGCGAATTGGAACCCGGCGCGTCCATCGGTATGCACCTGCATGAGACAAACAGCGAGATCATCTACATCCTCGAAGGCAAAGGCATCGTAAAAGTCGAGGGCGGCGAAGAAGCAGTGGAGGCAGGAAACTGCCATTACTGTCCGAAGGGACATAGCCATTCCCTGGTGAATAATAGCGATGCAGTGCTGAAATTCCTGGGAGTCGTGCCGGAGCAGTAAACACCAGCGAATAATGTGCAATAAGAAATCGAAGACGACAGGCTACAATCGCGTGCTCCGGTTCCGGCACAGCACCGGCATTTTTAATCCGCTGACGCGCGAAACTCGTACCTCAAACAGTCGCGCGTCAGCGAAAATGCCAGCACTGCGCTGCGGAATCCTCACAATGCGATTCTATCCTGCCGTCTTCTGATTTCTCTCAGCTCAAAATTCGCAAAAAAACACCAATACCGCCGGGCGTTTCACAGAACGCAGCTCGTTATAGAGCCCATCATCCAGCCGGCGACTTACTTGACGATATTTGGAGCAAATCTCACACATTCTCCCTCGTAATATTCTTCAGCCACAGCTTCTTCCGATACCGTGCAATCACCCACGGCCATTTCACGAATTCATCCGTGCACAGCAGGAAGTACACCCACAGGAACGGCAGCTTGAATATGAATGCTGCGAGGAATCCCAGCGGAACGGCGTAGCACCACATGTCGATGGTGTCGCAGATGAATCCGAACCGGCTGTCGCCGCCTGCGCGGAAGACACCGCAGATCAGGGTTGTGTTGACAGCCTGTCCCATGACATAGTAGGAGTTGATAAAAAGCATGTATTTCAGGTAGTATCTTGCCTGTTCCGTCAGAGAAACATTTGTCAGGATAAACGGAGAGGCGATGAGGATCACAACGCCGCCGATGAGTCCGGTGATGACTGTGAGCCACACAAGCTTGCGGGCATAGACCTCAGCTTCTTCGAGATTGTTTTTGCCGATGACCTGTCCGAGAAGCAGTCCGCCTGCGCTGGCGAAGCCGAAGCTCAGAGTCGTGCCAAAGTTGCGGACAACAACGACGATGGCATTGGCTGCGACAGCATCACTTCCCATGTGTCCGATGATGACGGAGTACATAGAAAATGCGACAGACCAGATGACGTCATTGGCGAGGGCGGGCACAGACATCTGAAGGAAGTCCTGAAACAGGAGCTTGCTCTTGCGGAACAGGAAGCGGAAGTCCAGTCGAATGAATTTGCCGGAGGCAGACACGATCAGGCAGGCGATGAGCTGAACGAGGCGGGAGATGGAGGTCGCGATAGCAACACCCATTGCCCCCAGCTTCGGAGCACCGCAGAGTCCGAAGATAAAGACGGCATTTAGCAGGACATTCAGTAAGAATGCCAGCATATTCAGTGCGGTACTCATGGCGACCTGACTGGTGCTGCGCAGAATCGACAGATAGACTTCGGAAATGCTCCAGCACAGATAGCTGACGCTGATAAAGCGCAGATAGGAGACACCAATAGAGATCAGCTCCGGATCAGTGGTGAAAAGCCGCATCATCAGCTGTGGAATCAGGGCAGCACAGGCGGCGAATACCAACGCAGTGAGCATCGAAAATCGCAGGGCAATCCCCTCCACGATCTCGATGGCACGACGGTCACCCTTGCCGTAATATTGTGCGCAAAGCATCGTCGCACCGCTGCCGATTCCGTAAAAGACCATCTGCAGAACGGTGGCATATTGGGATGCCAGTGAGACGGCAGACAGAGAGGATTGTCCCACATAGTTCAGCATGACGACGTCCGCAGAGCTGACGGCAGCATTGAGCAGATTTTGCAGGATGATGGGGATGACCAGATGCGTGATCTGCGGATAAAAAGAGGATTCATACGGGGAGCGTTCTCTCCGTGCGCGACGCGCAGAAAATAAATTCATGGCAGCGACTCACTTTCTGAAAAATTCTAAAAAAACAGCCAGAAAAAACTCTGACTATGATAGAATTATAACGAGAAGAGAGAAGCAGCACAAGAAACAAGACCGACAGGAACCATGAAAAATATGACAATTCCGCCACAGAGGCAGGAAAAAGAATCACAGAAAGGATGAGAAATCATGAGAGAGATTACATTGGGAAGTACCGGGATCACAGTACCGCAGAATGCATTTGGAGCATTGCCGGTACAGCGCGTAAATCTGGAGCAGGCAGTCTGTCTGCTGCGCAGAGCCTATGAGGGCGGAATGCGCTTTTTTGACACCGCCAGAGCCTACAGCGACAGTGAGCAGAAGCTGGGCGTAGCTTTTTCCGAAATGCGGGATCAGGTTTATCTGGCGTCCAAGACACAGGCGAAGACACCAGAGAAGTTTTGGGCAGATCTGAACAAGTCTCTGGAAATGCTGCAGACCGATTATCTGGACATCTATCAGTTTCACTGCGCTTCGCAGGTGTATGCACCGGGAGATGGCACAGGCATGTATGAATGTATGTTAGAGGCAAAGGCGCAGGGAAAGATCCGTCACATTGGAATCACAGCACATCAGATTGGCGTTGCGGAAGAGGCAATCGCGTCCGGATTGTATGAGACACTGCAGTTTCCGTTCAGCTATCTGTCTTCGGAGCGGGAGCAGGCGCTGGCAGCAAAGTGCAAAGAGGCAAATATGGGACTCATTGCGATGAAGGGACTTGCCGGCGGATTGATCACAAATGCGAAGGCAGCGATGGCATTTATGCTGCAGTTTGATTCGGTTCTTCCGATTTGGGGCGTTCAGCGGGAAAAAGAGCTGGAAGACTGGCTGTCCTTTATGGAGCAGGAGCCGAAGATGACGGAGGAGATCCGTGCATTTATCGAAAAAGAAAAGACGGAGCTGGTGGGAGAATTCTGCCGTGGTTGTGGTTATTGTATGCCGTGTCCGGCGGGAATTCAGATCAATACCTGTGCGAGAATGTCTCTGATGCTGCGCCGCTCACCGTCTGCCCGCTGGCTGGAGCCGCCGATGCAGGCAGAGATGAAAAAGATCGAAAACTGCAAAAATTGCGGCGCATGTAAGAAAAAATGTCCGTATGAATTAAATACGCCGGAGCTGCTTCGCAAAAATTATGAGGATTACAAGCAGGTACTGGCGGGAGAAGTCTCCGTTTCTTAATGGGTTAGCTGGCGCGACCCGCCTGAAAATAGTCATAGTCCAGATAAGGCATGGCTTTTTCTTTCAGATAACAGACGCTGAGTTCCAGAAATTCTCCAAGTGTGGGGCAGGATTTTAAATGACAACCACTGATCGTGTCCCACACGCGGGGATCGCGCTTGCGCCAGCAGCTCCAAACGAGCGTGTCCATGTTGCGCTTGACCGATGAGATGTTGGTGTGCTGGAAGACTGCGGTGGGGCGATAGAGCTGTCTTTGCAGATGCAGAAGACGATTTTCGTCCTGAAGTGCCAGTTCCAGGCACACAAGAATGTCATCATATCCGGCATAGCGCTGACTTGCGCCAAGAGACCGGAGAAAAGATTCGAGCAAAGTATTCATATTCATATGGGTCCCTCCTGTTCCTTGAAAAGGTGTTTCTATAAAGAGAACGGGGAAAATCGGAAAAAAGAAGCAGATTTCGAAAAAATCCTTTAGAAAAAGTTCACTTGCCAGAGCGGAAGGTGTCGATTATACTGGTACAGGCAGGATGTCATGCAAGCTCCTGCGGATGGGAGGACGACCATGGAATACGAAAATTTCGAAGATCAGGAAGATATTTTGCCTTCCGATCGTGTGAAAGAAACAGAAGATAAAGAAAACAAAGACGAGAACAAAGAAAAATTTGAGGATGTGTGCCAGATCTGCAGACGCCCGGAGAGCAAGGCGGGAAAGATGGTACATCTGCCGGGAAATATGTGCGTGTGTGAAGATTGTCTGCAAAAGTCCTTTGACTCGATGCAGAACATGAATTTCCCCGGTATGATGGGCATGCCGATCATGAGCTTTGGAATGCCGGGAGACGAGGATATGATTCCGAAGCGCCAGAAGATCAAGAAGAAAAAGGCGGATGAGAAGCCGAAGCCTGCATTTGACCTGCGCAGCATTCCGGCACCCCACAAGATCAAGGCGCAGCTGGATGAGTTTGTAGTTGGACAGGAGTATGCGAAGAAGGCGATCTCCGTTGCCGTGTACAATCATTATAAGAGAGTCTATACGAACATGATGGACGAGATTGAGATCGAAAAGTCCAACATGCTGATGATCGGACCGACTGGTAGTGGTAAGACGTATCTGGTAAAAACACTGGCAAAGCTGTTAGATGTGCCGCTTGCCATTGCAGATGCGACATCTCTGACGGAGGCTGGTTATATCGGTGATGATATCGAGAGTGTTCTGAGTAAGCTGTTAGCGGCTGCGGACAATGACGTAGAGCGTGCCGAGCAGGGCATTGTCTTTATTGATGAGATCGACAAGCTGGCGAGAAAGCGCAGTACAAACCAGCGTGATGTCAACGGTGAGTCTGTTCAGCAGGGACTTCTGAAGTTATTAGAGGGCAGCGAGGTGGAAGTGCCGGTAGGTGCCAGCAGCAAGAACGGTATGGTGCCGATGACGACGATGAACACACGGAACATTCTGTTCATCTGCGGCGGTGCATTTCCGGATCTGGACGACATCATCAAGGAGCGTCTGAATCATCAGTCCGCGATGGGCTTCCGCGCTGATTTGAAGGATAAGTATGAGAATGACCGTAATATCACAAAGCAGGTGACGACCGAGGATCTGCGGACATTCGGTATGATTCCGGAGTTTCTGGGACGTCTGCCGGTTGTCTTTGTGCTGGATCCGATGAATGAGGATATGCTGATCCGCGTTCTGAAAGAGCCGAAGAACGCGATTTTGAAGCAGTATCATAAGCTGCTGGAGTTAGATGAGGTAGATCTGGAGTTTGACGACAGCGCTCTGGCTGCCATCGCAAAGAAAGCATTGGAGCGGGACACCGGTGCCCGTGCACTGCGTGCGATCATAGAGGAGTTCATGCTGGATATTATGTATGAGATTCCGAAGGACGACAACATCGGCAGAGTCATCATTACAGCAGACTATATCAACAAGACCGGCGGCCCGGTCATCATTCCGAGAGGAACAGATGCATTGCCGCAGGCATAAGCAAAACGACATGAGGGAACAGGAGTGTTTCGAAAGAGACCTCCTGTTTTTTCATGCCTACTTCCTGAAAAAAGCGCATATGTACATAGAAAGAATTGCTTGCGAGGCGGAGCGTGGGAAAGATAGTTGGGATGCTTGCAAAAAGCTTTTTGGGGATCGGATGCATGGCAATGCTCGGATGCACCGGACAGAAAATAGAAGAAACAGACGATTGGTCGGAGGCGGCACAGGCAGTGAACGGCGGTGCAGATGTGGATTACACCTCCGACCCGCTGCGGGTTGCGTTGACCTTTGATGACGGGCCGCATCCAATCTATACTCCGGTGCTGTTGGATGGCCTGAAAGAGCGAAATGTCCGGGCAACATTTTTTCTGATCGGAGAGAATATTCCGGGAAGGGAAGAGATTGTGCGGCGCATGTGGCAGGAAGGGCATCGCATCGGCAATCACACCTATCATCATGTGCAGATGCCAAGAGAGGGGGCGCTGATCTGCGGAACGGAGCTGGACATGACAAATCAGCTCATTCGGGAGATCACGGGGGAAACGCCGGAGATCATGCGCCCACCTTTTGGACAATGGAGCCGTTCACTGGAAGAACAGATCGAGATGATCCCGGTGTCGTGGGATGTGGATCCGTTGGATTGGGAGACACCGGATGCGGGGATTGTGGCGAATCGAATTTTGTCAGATGTGGAAAATGGCGACATTATTTTGCTTCACGACAGCTATGCAACCTCGGTGGAAGCTGCGCTGCGGGTTATAGATGTGTTACAGGCGGAGGGGATGGAATTTGTGGCGGCAGAGGATCTGCTGTTTGATTAGAGAAAACGATGGAATTGCGGGAAAAAGACTAGGAGAACACCGGGTTTTATGTTATGATAAGAGATACCTTTCCGGTGGTGTTTGTCTGCCGGAAAAAGCATGGCGGCAGGAGGGTTAAGGTATGGATTTATTTGATTATATGCGGGAAACGAAAAAAGAGTCTGCAGGTCCCCTTGCATCCAGAATGCGTCCGACAAAACTGGAGGAGGTTGTAGGACAGCAGCACATCCTCGGACGAGATAAGTTGCTGACGAGAGCGATTCAGGCGGATAAGCTCAGTTCGGTTATCTTTTACGGACCACCAGGAACCGGCAAGACGACATTGGCAAAGGTCATCGCCCATACAACAAGTGCGGAGTTTACCCAGCTGAATGCAACCGTAGCCGGGAAGAAGGACATGGAAGAGGTCATCCAGAAGGCGAAGGACAATCAGGGCATGTACGGCAGAAAGACGATCCTGTTTATCGATGAGATCCATCGCTTCAACAAATCCCAGCAGGATTATCTGCTGCCGTTTGTGGAAGATGGCACCGTAGTTCTTATCGGCGCCACGACGGAAAATCCGTATTTTGAGGTGAACGGGGCTTTGATTTCCCGTTCTATTATTTTTGAATTGAAGGCATTGTCTCAGGACGACATTCGCGTGCTGCTGCAGCGGGCAATTTCCGACCCGGTGAAGGGCATGGGCAGTTACAAGGCGGTGCTGACAGACGAGGCGCTGGATTTTCTGAGTGATCTGGCGAACGGCGATGCCAGATCGGCGCTGAATGCGCTGGAGCTTGGCATTTTGACAACGGATCGCAGCGAGGACGGATTGATCCACATTGATCTGGAAGTGGCGCAGGAGTGCATTCAGAAGCGCGCGGTGCGCTATGACAAAGATGGGGACAATCATTACGATACCATCAGTGCGTTTATCAAGAGCATGCGCGGCTCCGATCCGGATGCGGCAGTTTATTATCTGGCGCGGATGCTGTATGCAGGCGAGGATGTAAAGTTTATCGCTCGCCGCATTATGATCTGCGCATCAGAAGATGTGGGAAATGCAGATCCGATGGCAATGGTAGTGGCATCCAGTGCGGCGGCTTCCGTGGAGCGCGTTGGCATGCCGGAGGCACAGATTATTTTGTCTCAGGCGGCGACATATATTGCAACCGCGCCGAAGAGCAATTCTGCCTGTGTTGCCATCGAGCGTGCCATGAGTCAGGTGGGCAGCGGCAAGACACCGCCGGTGCCGGTGCATTTGCAGGACGCGCATTACAAAGCCTCCGCAAAGCTGGGACACGGCATCGGGTATCAGTATGCCCACGACTATCCGAATCACTATGTGAAGCAGCAGTATTTGCCGGATGGACTGACAGAGTGCCGTTTTTACGAGCCATCCGAAAACGGATATGAAAAAAAGATTCAGGAATGGATGAAATTCCTGCGCGAGAGTCAGGGATGAGTCTTTACAGGAAAGCCCTTTTTGCGTTAAAATAATATATTATTACAAAAGAAGCAGATTGCCAGCGCTTCAGGAGGGAGAGCACTGTGAAAGAGCGAATCGGCCAGATAGCACGGGGAGAAATTAAATATGAAAAGCCGGACGTTCTCGTAGAGCCGGGGGCGATCACAGAGACGCTCACCGCAGGGTATGTGTACCATCGGGAGCTGATGCTGGTGAGCCGAAACAAAGTACCGATGCGGGGACTGATTTATTCCAACTGTCGTCAGGTGGAATTGTCGGATTCACAGTTTTCCGGAAACAGATGTCGTCTGTCCTATACGGTACATGGCACGGATCTTTTGCCAGGGACGACGCTTTCCGGAGCTTTTTTGCTGGTGATGAACGGCAGTGAGCGGGAGCTCCCGTTTACGTTTGAGATTTCGGCGGTGGAGGGCATGCAGGCTCCAATCCGCACGATCGAGGATTTTGTCGGACTGGCAGAGCAGAGTGGCGATCAGGCGCTGCAGTTGTTTTTATCCGCGGATTTCACGAGACTTTCGTTCATGAAAGATCTGCGGACGCTGGCTCTGTATGAAGGGGTTCGAAAGAGCAACCGGGACTCTGTGGCGATGATCGAGTTCTTGCGGGGCATGGGATATGTGCAGGAGCAGGAACAGGCGGAGCAGGAGCAGCAGACGGCGCAGCCGGAAAAGACGCATCGTTCCTACAGCTCTCTGGCAGGACTGGAAGGGATGGAGCCGTACCGACATCTGATGGATCTGTTGCTGGAGTACCAGTGCAGACGTTATCCGGCGGAACGCCTGATCCCGGAAATGGAGCGGGAAGCAGTTCGTCTCACAAAAGTATATCCGAATGAGACATTTCCGAACCTGATGCGGGCATTTTTATCGCTGGAAGGCGGATATCGAACCGCAGCGGAAAAGCTGCTGGAGGATCTGTATCCGGTGATTATTGATCGCCGCGGCATCGAATTGGAAAATTATTGCTTTTATTTGTTTTTGCGGATTCGACTGGGATGCAGCGAGGAGCAGGAGGCGACGATCGTGCGCCTGTTCCGCAAGTATCAGCAAGACTGGTCGGAGAAGCATGGTCTGTTTTTCCTGCTGATGCAGGCAGACCGTATCTTGTCAAAAAATACCGAGGCATTGCTGTCTCGGATGAAAGCAGAATATGTGACGGGACTGAAAAGCCCGTTTTTATATGCGGAAGCACTGAGACGATACAACAGCCGCCCGGATCTGCTGCAGGAGCTGGGGGCGTTTGAGCGGGAGGTGCTGTTCTTCGGACTGGCTTATGGAGCGGATACAAAGCCGGTCAGCCGCAAGACGATGCGGCACACAGGACGCAGTACGGAGTCAGAAGCCCGGATTCGCATTTCCGAGGAGCTGGCAGAACAAGTGGGCGTTTTGGCATACAAGGAACGCCGGTATCAGACGGAGTGTGTGGAACTTTTGACGCAGCTATATGAGGAGTTTCCACTGGAATCTCTGCTGCGCGCCATCACCGGGCAGCTGATTCTCGGTGGAAAGTCCGATGCGGACGCCTTTGGCTGGTATGAAAAGGCATTGAAACAGTCGGTCTCTCTGACTGGACTGTATGAGGCATATCTGCGGGCAATTCCGGAGCATTTTACCGGAGCGCTGCCGCGGGAGATCGTGCTGTTTTATTCTTATGGAAATAACCTTTCTGAAGAGCTGCAGGAAGTGTTATATTCCAATATTTTGCGTTGTTATGAGACCGGATCAGAAGAATATGAGATGTACCGGGAACAGATGGAGCAGTTTGCGATTATCCGCCTTTTGAAAGGACGGATCAGCTCTCATCTGGCACCGATTTACCAACATATTTTGTGTCAGGAGATGGTGGACGAGCGTTTGTCAGCGGTCTTGCCGGACCTGTTGTTTGCAAAGCAAATTTATTGTCCGCTTGCGGGGATGGAACGTCTGATGATCCGCTATCCGGAGTTTGTGCAGGAGATTGGCGTGCCTATGAATGGCAGTCAGGAAGTGTGCTGCCCGATCTACACAGAAGATGCGCTGCTGATGTTCGTGGATCGTCAGGGCAATCGACACATTTGCCCGGATACAACGGTGCGTCCGCTTATGGAAGATCAGGGACTTTTGGAACGCTGCAGACAGTGGGAAAGTACGGACCCGATGCTAAATCTCCTGTCCTGCAGGGAAGCGATGAGCCGAAAGATCGCAGATGTGAAAGATTGGGGATTACTCTCTGCTGCCAGCGGAGATGCGGGACTGCATCCGATGTACCGGCAGCGGATTATTGGCAGACTGCTGCGGGATTGGAAGATTTTTGAGGGAGAGTCGGAGGCGGCAGACTTCCTCCTGCAGTTGGATGCTGCGCCGATGTATCGAAAAGAACGTGCCAGATATCTGGAGCTTCTGACAGAAGCGGGAGAATATGAGAAGGCGTGTCGCATCGCCGGAGAGTTTGGTTACACGGGGATTTCCTCAGACCGCCTGCAGGAGCTGGTTCGTGGACGAATCGGACAGATTGATGCGGCGCGGGAAGAGATTTTGCTGGAGCTTTGTCTGAGTCTTTATCGTCGTAATCAGGCGGACGATGTGATTCTTGGATATATTTGCAGACATTACAACAGCGGAACTGCGGAGATGTGCCGGATTTTAGAGCGGGCGATCCATGTGCGTGCAAAGCTGTGGGATCTTCCGGAGCGCTTGCTGGCGCAGATGCTGTTTTGCGAAAAGACCGAGGAGATCGATCAGGTCTTTTATGTGTACGCGGCGCAGTCCAGTGTGTATCATATTCTGGTACAGGCTTTCTTTGTATGGAAATGTTACCGCTATCTCTCCGATGGAGAGACATTGCCGGATTATTTTTATGAATATCTGGAGAAATATTGGAAAGCAGATACGTTTGTGGCGGAGGGCGCTGTTTTGTGTGCGGCAGTGTTGCTGGAGCATGAGGCGGAGAGCGAGATTTCGGAGGAGCGTTATCCGTTTGTGCAGAAGCTGACGGATCAGTTGTGCGCAGAAGGACGTTATTTTGCCTTTTTTGAGAAGCTTCCGAAGGAGATTCGTCTGTCCGAATCTCTGAATGGCTGTCGGATCGTGGAGTACCGCTCCGGCAAAGAAGGGGAATATCTGCTGAATTATGAGCTGTATCCGGAGAAAGAGATATCCGGATATTTGAATATGAGACAGGTGTGCGCCGGTGTGTATGCGCTGCCTGTGATCTTGTTTGAGGGAGAATGGATGTCAGCGTCGATCATTCGGCGAAGTGCAGGACAGGAGGAGGTGCTTCTGTCTGATGTGATGCTGCGGGGCGGAAATAGCTACTGCATTGAGGGCAGCCGCTACGGGCAGTTAAATCATATCGGTAAATTGCTGGAAGATGAGAATGAGGATGCCATCACAAAAGCAGAACAGGAGCTGGAAGAGATCCGGATGCAGGAAGAACTGCTGAAGGAACTGCTTCGCAGCTATCAATAAGAGGAGGAACCAGGTTGGATACGTTTATTCTGGGATTTGATTTATGTGACGACTACAGCCAGGTGGCCTGGTATCAGCCGGGGATGAAAGAGCCGGAGGCGGTCGTGTTTGGAGAGGGAGATCACCCGACCCAGATCGCGACGGCCGTGTGCAAGATGCGCGGAAGAGAACAGTGGGTTGCCGGGGAAGATGCGTCCCGCTGTGCACTGCTGGGAGCCGGAAGTATTGTAGATAAACTGTTAAAGCAGATCATGAAAGACGGTACTGCGACGATTGAAGGAGTGCGCTATACCGCGGAAGATCTGTGCCTGACGTATTTGCGGACAACCCTTGCAATGGCAAGGATCAATATATTGAAACAAAAAGCTGCAAAAGACGGAGAAAAGCAGGACGAAGCTGAACAGTCAAAAGAGGAGCCGCAGTCGGAAGCCACAGAGCTGGAGCTTGACGGGACGATGCAGGATCCGGCAGCCGAGCAGCCCAAACCCGGTGAGTGGGTAGAACAGGTGACATTCTCCCTGCAGCATTTGGAGCGCAGGATTATGGATACGCTGATTCGCTGTATGGATTGTCTTGGTATTGCGCGGGATCGTGTGCGGTTTCAGAGCCATGCAGAAAGCTTTGCGTTTTTCACCGTAAGTCAGAAAATGGATTTGTGGGCAAATGAAGTCGGTCTGTTTGATTTGACAAAAGAGGGCTTGTTTTATTATGAGTTCAGCTGTGTCCGGGGACAGCATCCCAATGCGCTGCGGGTGACGCGCACAGAATTAGAAGAAGCATTCAGTCTCGATCTGCTGGACACGGAGTCCGGTCGCAAGCTGGCGGACTCGATCCTAAAGCCCTGCGCAGAGCGGATGCTGCAGCGCAAGATCTTTTCGGCGGTATTCCTGAGTGGACAGGGCATGGCGGACTGTACGGAATGGGCAAAGAGCTTTCTACAGGTAGTGTGCAACAAACGTCGGGTATACATAGCGGACAATGTGTTCGCAAAAGGTGCCGCTTATCAGGCGGCAGATCTGCGCAGACCGAATACGGCTTATCCGTATCGGCTGGAGTGTCAGGGACGTCTCGGCGTGGAAATCTATCTGGAAGTGCTGAGCAAAGGTGTTCCGAAAAAGCTGGTGTTGGCAAGGGCTGGCTCCAACTGGTATGAGGCAGTGGGCGAAGCAGAGCTTTTGACCAATGCAGAGGATACGTTAGAAGTAGTATTAGAGCCGATTTATGCAGCGACATCGAGAGCGGTTCCGATTCGTCGGATTCCGATTTCTCTGGCGGAGTTTCCGGTGCGGGAAGGCTATACGACACGGATTCATCTGCAGACGGTATTTACCTCCGAGCGCAGATTGCTGGTGGAAGTGACGGATCTTGGATTTGGGGAGATCTACCCGGCATCCGGAGCCGTTTCCAGACAGGAAATTTCCCTGATCGGATCAAACTAAAGCGAAGGGAGTGTCTATGAATCTCTTATGTACAAGCGGACTGGCAAAGCATCCGTATGTGATTCCATCCCTGAATCTGCGGATCTATTCCGGAGAAGAATTAAGTTATTTTATTTATCATAATCTGACGCTGATCGAGGAGAATTTTCTGAATGAAGATTTGATTCATTTTGTGGCGAACGAGCTGAAATTGCCGGCATCGGCAGACCGTTTGCGCCGATTTGCGGGAAATGGAGATCAGCCGTCGCAGCTGATGGCAATTCTGCGGGAGTTCGGTTATTACCCGGAGGATGTGCTGCATACGTTCCAGAAACAGGCGGAGCAGCTGCAAAAGCGCCCTGCTTATCTGCGGCATGTAGACAGAGGCGATGCATTCCTGTATCAGGGACGTTACCGCTCGGCGCTGCGAGTGTATCAGGATCTGTTGGAGGTCGAGCAGGCGATTGGAAAAACGCCTCATGCAGTGGCTCGGATCTACAGTCACATGGCGCTGGCAAACTGCGGCATGGGATATTATGATACGGCGCTGGATTGTATGCAGCAGTCGTATCGCACAGAACCAAACCTGGACACCGTGAAACTGGGCTGGCAGATCGCACAGCTTGGCGGCAGGACAACGGAAGAAGCCGGAATCCAGGCATCCGGGGAAGATGTCGCAGCCTGGCAGCAGGAATTTGCGGCAAAGCAGTACCGCGTGCAGCAGCGGGCACAGAGCAGCGAACTGGCAAGAGTGCAGGCACTGAGCGGCGAAGAGCGGAGAGAAGCGCTGAAAGAATATCGTGCGAAACTATGCAGCAAATATAGAGAAGAGATGCTGGGAGAGTGATTTCCTAGGTGAAATAGAAAACGGCGGAACAACACCAATCGCAAAACTCGCATACGCGGGGCGTTTTGCTTATTGGTGTTGTTCCGCCGGTTTTTTCTCACTAGGAAACAATACGAGAGTGATAAGTTTCACTGGCAAAAAGAATCGGAATCATACTGATCGCAAAACTCGCATACGCGGGGCGTTTTGCTTATCAGTATGATTCCGACTCTTTTGTCGCGCCCGGAAACGGATATACAAACCGCAAAAAACTCGCTACGCGGGGCGTTTTGCTTATCAGTATGATTCCGGCTTTTTTTCGCTCTCGAAAATGGATATGCAAATTGCGAGGCACCCCGCGAAGGCGAACCTTGCAATCAGGATAAAGTTTTCCTATGGAGAAAAAATCGGATAGCAACACTGGTAAGCAAAACGCCCCGTGAATGCGAGTTTTGCGATCAGTGTTGCTATCCGATTTTCGATTTTTTTAGGAAAACTAATTATCCATTTAACTTTACAAAAATTCCGCAATTCGGATTATCCAACTTCGTCGGCAGTCCATCCATCACGATAACACCCTTCTCATAGTCGATGGTGAAGTAGGTGATGGTGTTCGAATCCTGGTTCAGGCAGCACAGATGCTTACCATCAGGGAAGACCATGAGATCCTTCGGATATTCGCCGCTGATGGGCAGGACGGAACGCATATACAGCAGACCGGTCTCCGGATCCCGCTCGTAGAAGCAGACGCTGTTGTCACCGGCGTTTGTACAGAACAGGGAGGACTGATCCGGAGCCAGTTTCATAGCGTAAGCCGCGTTGACGGTGTTGCACTTACGGGGCAGCGTGGAAACGAGCTGCTTGAACTCGAATATCGGATGTTCGCCCTCACCGTTGTAGTTATAAGTAGTGATATAATTCTTTAATTCAGAAACAACATACATGTGGCGTCCATCTGCGGAGAAGCCGAAGCTGCGGGGAGCGGATTCCAACTCGCAGCGGATGATGTCGATCATGCGTAGCTTGCCATCGTGACGGTCCAGAGAGAAGACCTTGATCTGGTCGATACCGAGATCAGCAGCCAACAGGTACTTGTTGTCCGGTGTCATGCGAACACAGCTGACATGGGGGCGGAAGTTACGCTCTGCGATACTGCCAAAGCCGCGGTCATAAACCTCATCTGTGATCTCACCAACAGAGCCATCGTCGTTTAACCGGAGAATCGTTGTCTTGCCATCGTGATAACCGGCGGTAAAAATAAACTGTCCCAGCGGATCTACACTGACATGACAGCCACGCATGCCTTTGATGCTGGCGACATTCACCGGTGTCAGATCTCCATCCGGCTCAATCCGGAAAGAAGCGATGCCCTCGTCAACGAGAGAATACAGCATCTTTTGATCCGGGGATGTACAAAGATAGGAGGAGTTGTTGACCTCGATTTCTTTTCGGAGAGAAAGGCGTCCCTTCTCCTCATCTACATCAAAAATTCCGATGCCTTTACTATTTCCATGAAAGGTATAAGAGCCTGTATATGCGACATATGAACTACTCATGACTACAAAGTCCTCCTTCAAGTCTCGTCCGTTTTTTAACCTTCTTTCATATTAGCACACAGCCCCTTTTTTTTCAACAGAACTTTCGGCAGAGAATGTACAAAAGTATCTTGACGACAGTGGAAAAGTATGTATAATGGAAAAGGCTGATGTTTAGTTTTACTAAACTAAAGGTTAAGTTTTATCTTTCTAGCAGTAATACTAAACTGGCAATTTAGATTTACAGTAAAAAACAGGTACAGGTGAGAGCAGAATGGATATAGGAAGTAAGATCAGAGAACTGCGGATTCTGAACGGGATGACACAGGAAGATCTGGCGGACCGCGCAGAATTATCCAAGGGATTTATTTCCCAGGTTGAGCGCAATCTGACTTCTCCCTCGATCGCAACACTGATGGATATTCTGCAGTGCCTCGGCACTGACGTCAGCGATTTCTTCGGGCAGGAGCAGGAAGAGGCGCAGGTTGTCTTTGGAAAAGAGGACTATTTCGAAAAATACGATGCGGAATTGAAGAACACGATCCAGTGGATCATTCCGAATGCACAGAAGAACATGATGGAGCCGATCCTTTTGACTTTGGAGGCCGGGGGTTCCACATGGCCGGATAATCCCCATGAGGGCGAGGAGTTTGGATATGTGCTCAGTGGAAGTATACAGATTACGATCGGAAACCGGGTCATTCGGGCAAAGAAGGGCGAGTCCTTTTACTTTGTCTCAGACAAAAAGCACTTTATAGCATCCAAATCAGGAGCAACGATCCTTTGGGTCAGCACTCCGCCGAGTTTTTAACCAGGTCGCCGAGTGACTTGATTATGAGCAAGCAGCGAAGCGGATTGCGAATATTTGTTCACGACAATAGAATGTTTGCGAAGCGTGCATTTGATTGTTTAATAAAACAGATGATTTTCTACGAAAAGAGAGGGATTGCGGAATGAGCGAAACACATATGATTGATCTGGTGAGCATCAGCAAGAGCTACGATAAGACACTGGTTCTGGATGATCTGAACCTTTATATTAAAGAAAATGAATTTATCACTCTGCTGGGTCCCAGCGGATGTGGTAAGACGACGACGCTGCGTATCATCGGCGGATTTGAGACACCGGATACCGGAAAGGTTTTATTTGACGGCAAGGATATCACGAAGCTGCCGCCTCACAAGAGAGAGCTGAATACCGTATTTCAGAAATACGCGCTGTTCCCTCATATGAATATCGAAGAAAATATCGCATTTGGACTGAAAATCAAGAAAAAGTCCAAGTCCTACATTCAGGACAAGATCCGCTACGCATTAAAACTCGTAAATCTGGACGGCTTTGAGAAGCGTATGCCGGAGTCTCTGTCAGGCGGACAGCAGCAGCGTATCGCTATTGCTCGTGCTATCGTAAACGAGCCGAAGGTATTGCTTTTGGATGAGCCGCTGGGCGCACTGGATCTGAAACTGCGTCAGGAGATGCAGTACGAGCTGATCCGCCTGAAAAATGAGCTGGGTATCACATTCATCTATGTCACCCACGATCAGGAAGAAGCGTTGACCATGTCCGACACGATCGTTGTCATGAATCAGGGGTACATTCAGCAGCTGGGTACTCCGGAGAAGATTTATAACGAGCCGGAAAACGCATTTGTTGCAGACTTTATCGGTGACAGTAACATTATCGACGGTCTAATGATTCAGGATAAGCTGGTCGAAATCGCGGGTACAAGGTTTGCATGTGTCGATACCGGATTCGGAAATATGGCGCCGGTAGATGTTGTGATCCGTCCGGAGGATGTGGTTCTCACAAAACCGGAGGATGGTATTATCAGCGGTGTTGTTACAAGTCTGATCTTCAAGGGCGTCCATTATGAGATGGAAGTTCTGGCAAATGGCATCGAGTGGCTCGTACAGTCCACACAGTTGCATGCGGTAGGAGAAAAGGTCGGTATTCAGGTCGATCCGTTCAATATTCAGATTATGAAGAAGCCGGAATCCGATGACGAAAAGGCGGTGGCATTGGATGACTAAGAGACGTTCTGCAAAAAAATGGCTGACATTGCCGGGAGTGATCTGGATGATTGGATTTACGGTGATCCCTCTGATCATGATCGCAATCTATGCCTTTACCGGCAGTGATGGATCCTTTACATGGTCCAATCTGGCTGCCATCACAACACCGGAAAATGTCAAAGCATTGTTGCTTTCCCTGAAGCTGTCGCTGATCTGTACGGTTGTCTGTATCGTACTGGCATATCCGCTGGCACTGATCCTGAAAAGTCGGAGTCTCAGTCGCAGCAGCTTTATCGTATTTATCTTTGTCCTGCCAATGTGGATGAACTTCTTGCTTCGTACTTACGCATGGCAGACGCTGTTGGAAAAAAACGGCGTGATCAACGGCATCTTAAATACACTGCATTTGCCAAATATCAACATTATCAATACAGAGAGTGCCATCGTGCTCGGCATGGTATATAATTTCCTGCCGTTCATGGTTCTGCCAATCTACAACGTGTTGGTTAAGATTGATGACAATGTCATCAATGCAGCAAAGGATCTGGGCGCAAACAGTGTACAGACGTTTGCGAAGATTATTTTCCCGATGTCACTTCCGGGCGTTGTCAGTGGTATCACCATGGTATTTGTACCGGCGCTGACGACATTTGTTGTGTCCGACCTGCTGGGCGGCGCAAAGATCCTTCTGATCGGTAATGTCATCGAGCACAAATTTACAACGGAATTTAACTGGAATGTCGGTTCCGGATTGTCACTGGTATTGATGATCTTTATCCTGCTGTGTATGGCATTTCTGAATTTCGTAGATAAAGACGGGGAGGGAACAGCACTGTGAAAAAGAAGCTTGAAACACTTTATATGGCGATCATTTTCATCTTTCTGTATGCCCCGATCGGAACTTTGATCGTCCTGTCCTTTAACAGTTCCAAGTCCCGCTCAAAATGGGGTGGATTTACACTGGAATGGTATCAGAAAATGTTTGACAGCAGCACAATCATGAGTGCGCTGCAAAACACCCTGACGATCGCGTTTTTATCCGCATTGATTGCGACGGTGATCGGTGTGCTTGTATGTATCGGCATTAACAGTCTGCGGAAATGGCAGAAAAGTACGATCCTGGCATTGAATAACATTCCGATGCTGAATGCCGATATCGTAACTGGTCTGTCACTGATGCTGATGTTTGTATTTTTCGGCGTTTCTCTTGGCTATAAGACAATCCTGCTGGCGCACATCACATTCAACATTCCCTATGTGATCCTGAGCGTCATGCCAAAGATGAAGCAGACGAATATGAGCGCTTATGAGGCAGCTCAGGATCTCGGAGCGAATCCGATTTACGCATTTTTCAAGGTCGTATTTCCGGATCTTGTTCCAGGAATTATTTCCGGATTCCTGCTGGCATTTTCAATGTCACTGGATGACTTTATTATCACACACTTCACAAAGGGTGCCGGTATCAATACGCTGTCTACCCTGATCTACAGTGAAGTGCGTCGTGGAATTCAGCCGACGATCTATGCGCTGTCCACGCTGATCTTTGTAACAGTGCTGATTCTGCTGTTGCTGGTAAACTTCCTTCCGGCAAAAAAGGAAAAGGCTGCAAAATAAATGGGATCCGGCTTTACAGGATGCTCAATGTCACGGAAAAACACGCTACAGAAGAGGTAGGAGGAGATTATGAAAAAGAGAGTTTGTATGATTCTGGCAGGATGTCTTGCTATGACAATGCTTGGCGGATGCGCAGGTGCTGTTGCAAATGGAGGCAATACACCGGCGGAAAGCAAGGACAATTCCGGCAAGAGCGGAAAAGGGCAGGTAGTTGTTTATAACTGGGGCGAATATATTGATGAAGATGTAATCGATATGTTTGAGGAAGAGACCGGTATTGAAGTTGTCTACGATATGTTTGAGACAAACGAGGAGATGTATCCGAAGATTGAAACCGGTGCAGTCAAATACGACGTTGTTTGCCCGTCCGATTACATTATTGAAAAGATGATCCAGAACAATCTGATCCAGAAGATTAACTGGGACAATGTTCCGAACATCAAAAATATGGGTGACATCTATATGGAGATGGCGAAAGAATTTGACCCGGAAAATGAGTATGCAGTGCCGTACAACTTTGGTACTGTCGGTATCATGTATAATACCACGATGGTAGATGAACCGGTAGACAGCTGGTCCATTCTGTGGGATGAAAAGTACAAGGACAGCATTTTGATGCAGAAGTCTGTCCGCGACGCATTTGCAGTTGCACTGAAGCTGCAGGGGCATTCCCTGAATACGGATGTAGATGCAGAATTGCAGTCCGCAAGAGATCTGCTCATCGAGCAGAAGCCACTTGTACAGGCATATGTTATCGATCAGGTACGTGATAAAATGATCGGTGGTGAAGCTGCGCTGGGTGTGATTTATTCCGGTGAATATCTGTTCTGCAAAGAAGAAAATCCGGATCTGGAATATGTTGTTCCGAAGGAAGGTTCTAACTTCTGGCTGGATGGTTGGGTAATTCCTGCAAATGCAGAGAACAAAGAAAACGCAGAAGCATGGATTAACTTCATGTGCCGTGAGGACATTGCACTGCGTAACTTTGAATACATTACCTATTCCACTCCGAACGAAGCAGCCCAGAAGCTGATCGATCCGGAAATCCTGAACGATCCCGCTGTTTTCCCAGATGACGAGACCATCCGCAACTGCGAAGTATTCCATTATCTCGGCACAGATACCGAGGCTCTGTATAACCAGTATTGGAGCGAAGTTCTGTCCAACTAAAGAAAAACTTTGCGATTTTTCGAAAGAATCACTTCGTTCGGCTCTTGTATTGGGTCGCAATGTTATGTATAATGAACGCAGGTCACGCAGTGATCTGCGTTTGTTTATAGCGACAGACAGTGCAGATGATGTATTGTTTGTTGGATAAAAAGTTGTAAAGGAGAATACTCAGTGAAGAAAGAGATGGTTATCGTACTCGACTTCGGCGGACAGTATAATCAGCTGATCGCACGCCGTGTCAGAGAGTGCAACGTGTATTGTGAAGTACATCCCTATACACTGAGCCTGGATCAGATCCGAGAGATGAACCCGAAAGGCATCATCTTTACCGGTGGTCCGAACAGTGTATATGAAGAGACTTCTCCGCACTACCAGAAAGAGATTTTTGAACTTGGCATCCCGATCCTTGGTATCTGCTACGGTTCTCAGCTGATGGCATACACCCTCGGCGGTGAAGTAAAGACAGCTCCGGTCAGCGAGTATGGTTACACCGAGACACAGGTGGAAAAAGACTCCGTCCTGTTCCGTGATGTAGAACCTACCACCGTTACCTGGATGAGCCATACCGATTATATTGCACAGGTTCCGGAAGGATTCCGCATCAGCGCACATACCGATGTTTGCCCGGTGGCTGCGATGGAGTGCCCGGAGAGAAAGCTGTATGCAACCCAGTTCCATCCGGAAGTTATGCATACAAAGGAAGGTCAGAAGATGCTGCGTGCATTCGTATACGATGTGTGCGGATGTAAGGGCGATTGGCAGATGGGCGCATTCGTAGAAGAGACCATCAAGCAGATCCGTGAGAAGGTTGGAAACGGTAAAGTGCTTTGCGCACTGTCCGGCGGTGTTGACTCTTCTGTAGCAGCCGTTCTGCTGTCCAAAGCTATCGGCAAGCAGCTGACCTGTGTATTCGTGGATCACGGTCTCCTTCGAAAAAACGAGGGCGATGAAGTAGAAGAGGTATTTGGTCCGAACGGTCCTTACGAACTGAACTTTATCCGTGTCAACGCACAGCAGAGATATTATGACAAGCTGAAGGGTGTTACCGAACCCGAAGCAAAGAGAAAGATCATCGGCGAAGAATTCATCCGTGTCTTCGAAGAAGAGGCAAAGAAGATCGGTGCAGTGGATTTCCTCGTTCAGGGAACCATCTACCCCGATGTTATCGAATCCGGCCTTGGTAAATCCGCAGTCATCAAGTCCCACCACAATGTGGGCGGACTTCCCAGCGTAGTTGATTTCAAGGAGATCATCGAGCCGCTGCGCATGCTGTTCAAGGATGAGGTTCGTAAAGTTGGTCTGGAACTTGGTATTCCGGAATATCTGGTATATCGTCAGCCGTTCCCCGGTCCGGGACTTGGTATCCGTATCATCGGTGAAGTTACCGAGGAGAAGGTTCGCATCGTTCAGGATGCGGACTATATCTATCGCGAGGAGATTGCAAAGGCTGGTCTGGACAAGGGACTGGGTCAGTACTTCGCAGGTCTGACCAACATGCGTTCCGTAGGTGTTATGGGCGACTTCCGTACTTACGACTACGCCGTAGCACTGCGTGCAGTCAACACCAGCGACTTCATGACCGCTGAGTGCGCAGAGATCCCGTATGAGGTGCTGTTCAAAGTGACAAGCAGAATCATCAACGAAGTCAAGGGCGTAAACAGAGTAATGTACGATCTGACCAGTAAGCCGCCGGGAACGATTGAGTTTGAATAAACAAAAATGCTTAGTAAACCAAGCGTTTATGCGGGTTTGCGGCACTTTTAAAAGTCTTTTGATAACAAATTGATAACAGTTGCATGAGAGACATTATTCTTGTAACCCGGTGGTTTTCGGGTTAGAGAATGATTGATAGGTGGTTGTGCAACAAAGAAATCCATATTACGAATTAAGCCCTTAGCTGTGGGTATAAAACTCATAGCTAAGGGTTTTTTGTCGTCTTTATTTATCTGGTTTGAGTTTGTCTTGGAACATTTCGACCAGAGCGTCGTTAAGTGCCTGTGATGGAACTTTCGCCCATGTTTGTGTGGTATCAAACTCCGGGTAATGGTAACGCCACTCATCGTATTTGTCTTTACTGATTTCTTCAGAAGATAGCTTGTCAGCCTGCTCTTTCCAGGCATA